>JBBQUU010000027.1:0-55732 GCA_038212175.1 Opitutales bacterium
CCACGCCCTCACATTGACCTGCCAGTTCATCCGGCTGGTCAGGCACTGCCTGCGCTATAAAATCCCGTGGGAAGGCGCCCTGCCTCTCTTCCAACGCCGCACCGCCATGTATTTATAGACGCACTACCGGACACCGATCGGTTCTCGGGGTGATTTCAATTGGGGCATGAAGGCGGGACTTGCAGCCTCTGTTATTCATGTTCACACGACATGGGCGTGGTGGCGGATTCGCGCCGAACAACTTACGACATCGCAAGATCTCCACTCCACAACCCGCGAATGGGAAACGGAAGATGATTGCCGAGGCCATCGCAACGTGTATTTCTGCCCCCCCCGCCAATTTGGTTTTGACGCCGTGGCTCGACCGCAGTGAGTCTCTCCGGAATTATTACAAGCAATTGAGTGAGCTTCCCAACATGCTCGATCGTAGGCTCCTGCAACTACGGACTGTCTTTCGCCGGACCTTCCGCCTTTCACGATGAATTGCTCCGAGTCGCCCTCCGCCGGCCGAAGTGGCCCAACTCAGGACCCGCCGACATGCGAGCCTGGCTGGACAAACAAGGATTCAGTCCCGCGATAACCCTCCTTTAAGGCAACCACGATGACGCACCAACCGCCCTTCCGCGCAATCGCTCCTTATCTCCGCAGTATCTACCCCATTTCTGAGAATGTGGGGCGCCGGATTCACGGAGCGGACAGATGTATCCAAAATGACACCGCCTTTCCGGGGACATGAGCAATCTCGGATTCCAGCAGATTTTGGCTTTTATGACCCTCGAGTACCCAAGGTCAGAGAAGTGGCGACCAAGGGTTCGTAGCACACATACCTGCCAGGTGGACCCTTCACCTTCCTTGGCTCATTGGATAGACGGGCCAGTTCGGAGGGTGCTCCTCACAGAACGCCGGATCCAGTCGCCGAATTGAGTGTCCAATCGTCGATATGGCAGTTCATCACCCCGGCCGGGCGATTCGGAGTGTGGCCTGATCCATTGGTCACTCGCACAAGTCTAAACTGCCAAATGAAAAAGCATCAAACGGGCCAGGGCCGTGGCCACGGAAGATCTCCTTCAGAGTTCACCGATGAGGTCATCGCCGGCCGGCCCCGCGAGCTGGGCAATTTCGACGGACGCGCGCCCGAAGCCGTGACAGACGAAGAGCGCGCCAGCAGTTGCGCCGCACTCCGCGCCCAGTGTCTTCTCAATTCCACGTTGGACAACGTCGAAGGCACGGAGGGCCGCACGCGCGCTCCCAGCGATCCGGCGAGCAACCGCAGTCCCCGCGTCTCCATCTGTGTGCCAAATCTGAACATGCTACCTTTTTTGAAGGCCAGGTTCGATAGCATACTGAACCAGACCCTTCAAACTTGGGAAGCCATAGTTCACGACGGCTACTCGGATGACGGCGCGTGGGAATTCATCCAAGCTATTGCTGCCTCCGATAAACGGCTGTGCCTAAAGCAAGGCCCTCGACAAGGCCCTTATCCCGCGTGGAACGAATGCATCAATAGAGCCAGAGGAGAATATATTTACATCGCCACGAGTGACGACACTATGGCAACCGATTGCTTGGAGAAGCTCGTTGCCGCGCTTGATCGCCATCCCGAGTGCGATCTCGCTCACTGCCCGCTACACATCATCAACGAAAGCGGGGTTTGCGTTGAGCAACCTAAATGGCCGGATGTAACCGTCTTCGATCACAGTTGTATGGAACTTGCACACCGTGCTCACGTCCGACGCGCGCCTTACGACGGCTTGCTCCATCTTACAGGACGACATGTGTTCCTCTCGATAACTCAATTGCTTATTCGACGGACACTATTCGATAAGACGGGCTTTTTTTCGTCTCGTTGGGGCCCTATTAGCGATTTTAACTGGGGCATGAAGGCCGGCCTCGTCGCCTCGATGGTCCATGTACCATCCACATGGGCGTCTTGGAGAATTCACCCAGGGCAATTGACCGTCTTACAGAATTTTCATTCTGCAGCTCGCGATCAACGGATAGACGAAATGATTATTGATGCCATAGATACTAGCCGATCACATTTGCCGAAAGCTATCATGGAAAATCCGTGGGTCACAGATAGTAAGGTTCTGCGCAAATACTATGCTCGCCTTCGTGAAACTCCGAGCGCCGTCATGCGGCGCATGCATCAGGTGCGAGAATTGGTGAGTGGTCACCCCGCCATTCGGACTGAATTGCGGCGAGTCAGCTTCTCTCAATCAAAGTGGCCGGAGTATGCACCAGAGGAAATCCGACGGTGGCTCGATACGAATGGGTTCGGCCCAGCCATAACATTCGTGTAGCCAAATGGACACCCGCCCTTCTCCCTTGGCAAGGGTCCGTGCACTCGCCTTTTATCTCCCCCTGTCTCATCCCGTCCCCGAGAACGATAGGTAGTAGGGCAAGATATTCACTGAGTGGACAAACAAGGGCCAAAGCTCGCGAAAGTTCCGTGGGCACTATAAACCCCATTCCCGAGGTAAAGGGAACTCCTAAATTTTACAACTAATTGCTGGACAACGTGATAAAATGTGCGTATCTTGTATCTCGATGAGCATGAATCAATATACGTTCTTCGGTGATCACACGGCGCTGGAGTCATTGACGCAGCACGGGGACCGGTTGGTGGAATTGGATCGCCATATACAATGGGCACCATTGGTGGCGGTGGCGGAGAAAGTTTGGCGGACCGGAGCAGACAAGAAGGCGGCGTGCGGACCCAAGCCTTGGGATGCGGAGGTGATGCTACGGGTGCTGGTGCTCAAGCGCCTGTACAATCTCTCCGACGAGCAGATGGAGTATCAATTGCGGGACCGGTTGTCGTTTCTGCGCTTCGTCCGGCTCGGTCTGGGCGACGCGGTCCCGGATAGTCGCACGATCTGGCTGTATGCGGATCAACTGGCGAAGGCCGACGGCGCGCGCGAACTGTTCGAGGCGTTCAACCGGCAGCTGGCGGAGCGCGGCCTGCTGGTGAAGGAGGGGGTCATGGTGGACGCCACGTTCGTGGAGGTGCCCCGTCAGCGCAACTGCCGGGAGGACAACGCGAAGATCAAGCAGGGCGAGACCCCGGAGGAGTGGCTGAAGCAGCCGCGCAAACTCGCGCAGAAAGATGTGGATGCGCGGTGGACGAAGAAAAACAACCAGACCTTCTACGGCTACAAGGATCACGTGAAGGTGGGGGCGAAAACCAAGTTGATCCTCGCCTACACCGTGACGCCGGCCTCCACCCACGACAGTCAGCCGATGCCCGACTTGATCGCCCCGGGCGACAGCGCCGTGCATGCAGATTCGGCCTACACCGGTGAAACGATCGCAGCCGATCTTCTGGAAAAAGGCGTGCACAATTACATCCACGAAAAAGGCAGTGCCGCCAGCGCCCTGAGCGAAGAGCAAAAGCGGTCGAACCGACGAAAGTCCAAGACCCGGGCCCGGGTAGAGCATCCCTTTGCGTTCATGGAGAAATCGCTCGGCCGCATTTATCATCGATGTATCGGGCAGGTGAGAAACGAATATCAAATCGGGTTGATGAACCTCTGCTACAACCTGTGCCGCTGCGCCCAGTTGGTCACCGGCCGGGCGGGCCGGACGGCCTGACGACTCCCTGACCCCTTCAAACACCTTGAAAACATAACCTTAGAGCGGACGCTCGCGCTGCAAACTGACTCGCATCCCGTTCGGCAATCCTCGACCGGCCGGAATCAAACCGGGAAAACGATTTTAGGACCTCCCTAAAGTATTCTCTCGGAGATCTCCTCGGCTTTTACACTGGTATATATCGCTACGAGGGAGGAGTCGGATCTTGCAGCCAGCGAACAATTTACATACCGCAGGGGGCCAAGGGGTCATTACTTACCTTTTGACTTTGAGGGATCGAGACGCCCGGGCCGACGTTGGAGGAGGGGATGCAGTGTTTTCAGAGTACGCTGGCCAACCGGCTTAACCGGTACCACCGGGAGAACGGTGACACCATCCGTGCTGGTCAGAAGTTCCCGAACTCCGTTGCCTCTGTTACCTCCTGATGGCTTTGGTGAAGTCGTATTCTGATCTCATGATTTAATCTCCCAATAAGGTTGTTGTTCCTTGGTTCCTGCCCGCCTCGCGGATATTATGCGCACAATTGCCCCTTTTGGGAAGTGTTCGAAGTTGGATGTTCAACGACTGCGGAGCGTGCGGCAGATTTCGCAGACGGTGCCATCGCAGCTGCGGGCCGGGCAGTGTTCGCGTCCGTAGAAAATGATGCGAAGGTGCAGCCGGTTCCACTGCTCCCGCGGGAAGAGTCTCTTCAGATCGCGCTCGGTCTGCTCGACACTGCGGCCGTTCGACAACTTCCACCGCTGCGCCAGGCGATGGATGTGCGTGTCGACCGGAAACGCCGGCACACCGAAGGCCTGCGCCATCACCACCGAGGCCGTCTTGTGCCCCACCCCGGGCAACTCCTCCAGCGCCTCGAACGTCTGCGGCACCGCGCCGCCGTACTTCTCCATCAAAATGCGCGAAAGCCCCTGAATCGCCTGCGCCTTGCGCGGCGCCAGCCCGCAGGAACGCACGTAGCCATCGATCTCCTCCACCGACAACGCCGCCATGGCGGCCGGCGTCGCCGCGCGCTCAAAGAGCGTGGGCGTGATGAGGTTGACGCGTTTGTCCGTGCACTGGGCCGACAACAAGACCGCCACCAGCAACGTGTAGGGGTCGCGATGATCGAGGGGCACGGGCGTCTCCGGATAAAGCTCGGCCAGCCGCCCGGCGACAAACGCCGCCCGGCCGGCGGCAGTGCGAAAAGGAGGGGCGGCGGACCTCGGGTGCGGCATGGTAGTGGGTGGATAGGAGATCGTGGGTAGTGGCCTGAATCTTTCTCTTCCTTCTTAATCTTAATCTTTCTCCTCCGCGCCATTTTGCGATAAAACAATGGGATGTTGGGCGTTGGATGTTCAAGGCCTTGGATGGTGAAAGCGGGGTGCGGCATCCAACGCCGTCCTCTGTTGCCTCTGTTACCTCCTGTAAAATACTGTATTTTAATACCAAATACGGATTCAGACTTTTCACAGGAGGTCGCAAAGGGCGCAGAGACCGTCAATACCAAGGCACTTTTAACCACGGATTACGCGGATATCACGGATAAGGCATTCTCTAATGTCTACCCGCTACCACCCTCTCCGCCGTCCTGCCTCTATGCATGGAATCCGCGCTATCCGTGGTTAAAAAATACCGAGTTCAGCGGCAAAGGGTCGTGGCTCGAATCTTTCTCCTCCATCTCTCTCCTTCGGAAAGCGCGATGCGCCCTAACCGATCCTACAATCTCTTGATTTAAGCCCCTTGATTAAATGAGAAATGACCACCTTTTTGACATAGCTCTTGCGCCGAGCCTCGATTTTCGTCATTCGGGAGGCCTTTATCTCAAGAAATCATCATTTAGTGATTTATGGACATCGTTCAGTTCAAATCGGGTCGCTACGAACAGAGGCAAGAATACCGCGCGTTTTTGCCCGAAGCGGTGTGCCATGAATGGATCGTCGCCGATGCGGAACTGACAGATCTTCTGGGAAGGGCGGACCGAGCTCTGGGGGAGCTAAACGCCTTCGCCCAGTTGATCCCGGACATTGATTTCTTCATCCGCATGTATGTGGCCAAAGAGGCGACGCAATCGAGCCGCATCGAAGGCACGCAGACGAACATCGATGATGCGTTGAAGGAAGCCGACGATCTTAAGCCGGAAGAACGCGACGATTGGGCGGAGGTGCAAAACTACATCCGCGCCGTCCATTTTGCGGTCGGCGCGCTGGAAACGCTGCCACTATGCAACCGGCTGCTGTGCCAGACGCACGCGGTGCTGTTATCCGGCGTGCGCGGTAAATACAAGCAACCCGGGGCGTTTCGCGTGAGCCAGAACTGGATCGGGGTGAGCTTGAAAAATGCGGCCTTTGTCCCCCCGCATCACGACCATGTGCCGGAACTGATGAGTGATCTGGAAAAGCTGCTCAATAACGACGCTATTTTCGCCCATCCGCTGGTCCGCATCGGCATCGCCCATTATCAATTTGAGACCATCCATCCATTTCTGGATGGCAACGGTCGGCTGGGGCGGCTGATGATTTCCTTGTATCTGACTTCCACTGGCTTGCTGAAAAAGCCGGCGCTCTATTTGTCCGACTACTTTGAACGGCACAAGACCGCGTATGTGGATCACTTGATGGCGGTTCGGGAAGGCAACCACCTGCGAGCCTGGCTGGTGTTTTTCCTCCACGGGGTGGAGGAAACGGCACGCAACTCGGCGTCGGTCTTCCGGTCCATCCTCGACATCAAGCAGCGAATCGATGGTGACGTGCTCCCCCACTTCAGCGCACGCCGCCTGGCCAATGTGCGGGTCCTGATTCGTGCGCTTTACGGGCAGCCCATCGTCTCAATAAAGCGCGCCGCAGAGATTATCAACGGCACGAGCAATACCGCCTCTTCGTTGATCAATGAATTGATCGCTCAGGGCGTGCTGGTGGAGGTGACGGGGCGCCAGCGCGACCGGCTCTTCGCCTTTCACGACTATATCGCCTTGTTCAGAAAATAACCCATGATCGCCCCGTGGCGGGCAGAGGATAGAAGGCGGAGTCGGGACGGCAGAAGGTGGGAGACAGAACGTGGAGGGTAGAGGATGGTAGGTAAAGGATGGTGGATAGTACCGCGACGTTTGGGGGATCGAACCATTGGATGTTCGGCGTTGGGCGTTCGATGCTGGATGTTCACGGATTCCTCCGTTGCCTCTGTTACCTCCTGTAAACCAGTCTGCTGTTGTTCGTCGTCGCCCATCCGGATTCTGAATTCTCACAGGAGCTCGCAGAGGGCGCAGAGATCAAGCTCCGGCCCTTAGCGCCGATGAGCGCACTTAAGTTTTTGTTGTAGCCGCGGGCGGTGACCGCGGTCTTTAACCGCACAGACGTAGACCTCAGCCACCGGGCTCAACGCGCCCGGCTACAATGAATCCTGTAATGCCTTGACCCTGATACCCGACTCCTTCGGGACGTCTGGGAGATCGAACCATTGGATGTTCGGCGTTGGGCGTTCGATGCTGGATGTTCACGGATTCCTCCGTTACCTCTGTTACCTCCTGTAAAATACTGTATTTAATACCAAATACGTATTCAGACTTTTCACATGAGGTCGCAGAGGTCACAGAGCCAACAAACCACCGGGTATTTAACCACGGATTACGCGGATATCACGGATAAGGCATTCGCTACCCGCTACTCGCTACCACCCTCTCCGCCGTCCTGCCTCTATGCATGGAATCCGCGCTATCCGTGCAATCCGTGGTTAAAAAGGATCGGGCCCGGGTCCGTGGTTAAAAATCCCGGCTGCGGCCCCCCCTTCGATCAACGCTGCCGGCTCCGAGGCCGCACCGCCGCACCGGTGGCGCCAAATCGCGATTGCGCGCCTCCCGCCGCCGCGTAGCGTGCGCGCATATGTCCTCGCATCGCGACCTGCTCGCACCGACCGACTCCTTTGCCCGTCGCCATCTCGGACCTGACGCCGCCGAAGAGGCCGCCATGCTGCGCCTGCTCGGGCAGCCGTCGCTCGATGCCTTGGTCGATGCCGCCGTGCCAGGCCATATCCGCCGCAGTGCAATGACCCTCCCTCCCGCCCTCGGCGAATCCGCCGCGCTCGCCGAATTGCGCAGCCTCGCCCGCCTGAACCAGATCTTCCGCAGCTTCATCGGCCTGGGCTATCACGACACCGTCACACCGGGCGTCATCCAACGGACCATTCTTGAGAACCCCGGCTGGTACACCGCCTACACCCCCTACCAGGCGGAAATCTCCCAAGGGCGCCTCGAAGCGCTGTTGAACTTCCAAACGCTGGTGATCGACCTCACCGGTCTCGAAATCGCCAACGCCTCCATGCTCGACGAGGGCACGGCCGCCGCCGAAGCCATGATGATGTGCCACCGCCTCAAAGAAGGCGATGCCTCCGGCCACCGGACGTTCTTCGTCTCCGACCGCTGCCACCCCCAGACGATCGACATCGTGAAGACCCGGGCCGAACCGCTCGGCATCGCCGTCGTCACCGGCGATCATCGCACCTTCCAGCCGGGCGCGGACTGCTTCGGCGTGCTCGTGCAATACCCCGACACCACCGGCTCGATCCACGATTTCTCCCCGTTTTTCGCCACCGCCCATGCGGCAGGCGCCTTCACCATCGTCGCAACCGACCTGCTCGCCCTCACCCTCCTGCGCGCGCCTGGCGAGCTCGGCGCCGATGTCGCCGTCGGATCCGCGCAACGCTTCGGCGTGCCACTCGGCTTCGGCGGTCCGCACGCGGGCTTCCTCGCCACGAAAGACGCCTTCAAGCGTCAGATGCCGGGCCGTCTCGTGGGCGTGTCCAAGGACGCCCAAGGCGACCCCGCGATGCGCCTCGCCCTCGGCACGCGCGAGCAGCACATCCGGCGGGACAAGGCCACGTCCAACATTTGCACCGCCCAGGTGTTGCTCGCCGTGATGGCCTCGATGTACGCCGTTTACCACGGACCCGACGGCCTGCGGCGCATCGCCCGCCGCGTGCGCGCCCTCACGTCGTTGCTCGCCGCCGGCCTGCGCGCGGCCGGGGCGACGGTCAAC
Source organism: Opitutales bacterium (assembly GCA_038212175.1). Taxonomy (GTDB): domain Bacteria; phylum Verrucomicrobiota; class Verrucomicrobiia; order Opitutales; family Opitutaceae; genus CAMAXB01. The sequence goes on from JBBQUU010000027.1 coordinate 8,601, forward strand.
GAGGAGCCGGTCTTCGACACGCTCACCGTCGGAAAGGTCTCCGCCGCCCGGGTTCACGCCAGCGCCCACGCGCGCAAGATCAACCTTCGCCCGATCGACGCGTACACCGTCGGCGTCGCCTTCGACGAGACCACCACGCTCGACGAGGTGCGGACGTTGCTCGCCTGCTTCAGCGAAGCGGTACCGTTGCCCAAACCCACCGCCGCAGAACTCGAGTCCAACTACCCCGCGCCGTTCGCACGCACGTCCGCCTTCCTCACCGCGCCGGTCTTCAATCGCCACCACACGGAGCACGAGATGCTGCGTTACATCAAGCGGCTGGAGGCAAAGGACCTCTCGCTGTGCCATTCGATGATCTCGCTCGGTTCGTGCACGATGAAGCTCAACGCGACGAGCGAGATGTTCCCCGTCTCGTGGCCCGAGTTCGGCAGGCTGCATCCCTTCGCCCCCTCCGAGCAGACGCGCGGTTACCGCAAACTTTTCCAAGACCTCGAAACCTGGCTCAGCGAGATCACCGGCTTCACGGCCGTGTCGCTTCAGCCCAACGCCGGCTCGCAAGGCGAATACGCCGGCCTGCTCGCGATCCGTGCCTACCATCAGGCACGAGGCGAAGGTCACCGCAACGCGTGCCTCATCCCCACTAGCGCCCACGGCACCAATCCGGCCAGCGCCGCGATGTGCGGCTTCAAGGTCGTGCCCGTCGCCTGTGACGCCAACGGCAACATCGACGTTGCCGATCTGAACGCCAAGGCCGCCGCGCACGCGCAGGATCTCGCCGCGCTCATGATCACCTACCCGTCGACCCACGGCGTGTTTGAAACGGCGATCAAGGACATCTGCGCAACCATCCATGCGCACGGCGGACAGGTTTACATGGACGGCGCCAACATGAACGCGCAGGTGGGCCTCACCTCGCCCGGTCACATCGGCGCCGACGTCTGCCATCTCAACCTGCACAAGACCTTCTGCATCCCCCATGGCGGCGGCGGCCCCGGCATGGGCCCGATCGGCGTGGCGGCGCACCTCGCTCCCTACCTGCCCGGCCATCCCGTCGTGCAAACCCGATCGGGATCCGGGAGCACACTTTCCCCCTCTCAGCTCGGCGCCGTCTCCGCGGCTCCCTGGGGCAGCGCATCGATCCTCGTCATCTCGTGGATGTACATCCGCATGATGGGTGCCGACGGCCTCACCGCCGCGACGAAGATCGCCATCCTCAACGCCAACTACGTCGCCAGGCGTCTCGAGAGCTTCTTCCCCGTCCTCTATCGCGGCAACGCCGGACTCGTCGCCCACGAATGCATCGTCGACCTGCGCGACTGGAAGAAACACGGACTCGAAGTCGAGGACGCGGCGAAGCGCTTGATGGACTACGGCTATCACGCCCCGACGATGTCGTTCCCCGTGCCCGGCACGTTCATGATCGAACCGACGGAGAGCGAGACCAAGGTGGAGCTCGACCGCTTCTGCGACGCGATGATCTCGATCCACGGCGAGATGCAGGCCGTGGTGAACGGCGAGGCCGACAAGGCCTCGAATCCCTTGAAGCATGCTCCTCATACGGCGAAAGTCGTCTGCGGTGAAACGTGGGACCGCGCCTACTCGCGCGAACTGGCCGCGTTCCCCTCGCCGTTCGTCCGCGAACACAAATTCTGGCCGGCCGTCGGTCGCGTCGACAACGTCTACGGCGACCGCAACCTCGTCTGTTCGTGCGTCGGGATGGAAGCCTACGCGCAGGCGCCCGGCGCCGTTTGAGGGCGGACCGCGGCCGGCGCAGTCAACGTCCGCGTTTTCGGGGGCGGCCGAGCCAGCGGATCATGACCACGCCGGCGAGGAAGCCCCCGATGTGCGCCCACCACGCAACACCGCCCGCCGAAGGGGCATCCAGCAGAGCGCCGACACCGCTCGTCGTTTGCAGCAAGAACCACAGGATCAGAAACAGGAAGGCCGGGACCGGAATGATCGGCACGATCCACGGGACGAGGGTCACAACCCAACCGCGGGGGAACATCACGAAGTACGCCCCAAGCACGCCCGAGATCGCTCCGCTCGCCCCGAGCATGGGAATGGTGGAGAAGGGATTGATCGCGCCTTGTAGTGTGGCCGCCCCTACGCCTGTGCCCAGATAGAGCAGAAGAAAACGCCCGGCCCCAAGGCGCGCCTCGACACTGGCGCCGAAGATCCAAAGGAACCAGCCGTTGCCCAGCACATGGGCTCCGCTGCCATGGAGAAACATCGACGTCAGGACGCTCAGCCAGGCTTCGGGCTCGCGCCACTGCGCGACAATCCGCGCCGGGATAAGCGCGTAGTCGCCGATGAATGCCTCCAAGGCCCGCCCTCCCTGGAAATCCAGCCACACCTCGTAGCCAAAGACGACGAGGTTGGTCGCAACCAGAAATAGCGTAAGCACCGGTGCACCGCGGCGTGGCTGTGAATCCCAGAGAGGAAGCATCGCGCGAGTCAGGCGGGCGCTCGCGCGAGGCTCAATGCCGATTGAGCGCAGCCCGAAGGCGCCGGGGCGCCGCGGCCGATTGCAGTATAAATGTATCGAAAACCGCTGGTAAAACTCCTTTTCCCCGGCTGAACATTTCCTTATCAGTCTCAGACGCCTTTCTACTTTCCGCTTCCGTGATCCACCGCTTCGCCCATTTCGAGATCGATGAAGCCACCCGTGAGGTGCGCGCCGGCGAACGCGTGCTCACCTTGCAGCCGCGCGTATTCGACCTGCTGGTATTTCTCGCGAGAAACCGCGATCGCGTGGTCCCGAAAGACGAGTTGCTCGACGCCGTGTGGCCGGAGGTGACGGTCGCGGACGGTTCCCTGCAACGCGCCGTGAGCCTCGCCCGTAACGCGCTGGAGGCGGCGGGGGCAGAGAACGCTATCCGCACGTATTCACGCCAAGGTTACCGCTTCTGTGCCGAGGCCTCCGTCGCGACAAACCCGGAGGCGACGGCGACGACACCGCCCCTCCCGGCGCTCGTCGCGGCCCGCACCGCCTACGCTGCCGGCGACTGGCCCGGGGTGGTGGCGCGTTACGAAGCGATTGATCGCGTGGACGGGCTGGAAGGCGAAGATCTGCAACGCTGGGCCCACGCCGCGCGGTGCGCCGGCAAACCCCACGAGGCCATCCCGCCGCTGGAGCGCGCCGTCGTCGCCTTCACGGTTCGTGGCGACCGCCGTCGCGCCGGCTGGGTGGCCGTGCTGATTACCATGCTGCGGGTCGAATGGCGCGAGTTCGCTCTCGCAAAAGGGTGGTACCACCGCGCATCGCGGCTGCTCGAACATGAGCCTCCGTGCCGCGAAAGAGGCTACCTTGATTTTCTCGGCGGACGGATGGCTCTCATGGAAAACGACATCGAAGGCGCGCTCGCCCTTAGTCGCTGCGCACGAGATGCAGGGGAGCAGTTCAATGACCCTGATCTGGAGGGGCTGGGTCTCATGCATTGTGGAGAAGCGAGCCTCTACCTCGGCAACATCCGCGAAGGTCTGGCCGCACTCGATGAAGCCGGCGCCGCGGTCGCGGGGAGCAAACTGAGTCCATGGGCAGGCGGCCTCATCTACTGCGGTGTGATCTTCAGCTGCATGACCCGCGCCGACTGGCAGCGCACGACGCAATGGACGGACCAGTTCACCCGCTGGTCCGCAGACAAGGGGGCGGCCGGCTATCCGGGGCTTTGCCAGATGCACCGCGCAGAGGTGCTCATCCTGCGGGGCAAATTGCAGGAAGCGGAAAAAGTGATCCGCTCCACGATCGCCACCCTGGCGCGTCAGGCGCCGTGGGCCGAGGGCGAGGCGTGGAAGGTGCTCGGAGACATTCTGGTGGTGCGCGGAGATTTCAGCGGAGCCGACCCGGACCTGACGTCGACGCCCGCACTTCAGGCCTTGCTTGGACGCGCCCGCGGCGAACTCGCCGCCGCCGAGGGACGGACCGCCGACGTGCTCAACCAGTTTCGCACCGCGATCCGGATCAGCCAGACGATCCAGGCACCGTTGCCCGCCTCGCAAATCCGCTGCCGCCTCGCCGGCCTGCTGGCCGACCAAGGCGATCGCGAAGCGGCGTTGATCGAACTCACCGCCGCCGCCCCCATTCTCGAAGAGGCGGGCTCCGTGGGGCTGCTGAACCATTGCGCCAAGGTCCGCGGACTGCTCGATCCAAGCCGAAGTCCGTGAACCTGATCCTCTTCTCCGCCGAAGAAACCGCGCGCCCGCTGCCGCGGTCCGATCCACGCGCCCATCACCTGTTACGCGTGCTCGGACGCAAGGTTGGCGACACCTTCGATGTCGGGCGCATCAACGGTCCGCGCGGGAAAGGCACGCTGGGTGCCATCGGCGACGACGCGCTCGACCTGTCCTTCACATGGGGCGAGGCGCCGCCGCCCCTTCCTCGGCGGATCCTGCTGGTGGGTCTGCCGCGTCCGCAGACCGCGCGCGACATCCTCCGCGACGCGACCACCCTGGGCGCAAGCGCGATCCACTTCGTGCGCACGGCCCGCAGCGACCCCAACTACGCTACCAGCTCGCTCTGGAGCAGCGGCGAATGGCGACGCCATCTCGTGATCGGAGCCGAACAGGCCTTCGACACGCGCCTGCCCGAGGTAACATGGACGCAATCGCTGACCGAATCGCTCGCCACCCTGCCCTCCCCGGCCACCCGTCTCGCGCTCGACGTCTACGAGGGCCGCGCCCCCCTCGCCCGATGTCATCTAATGGATGACATCGGGGCCGTGGTCATGGCGCTGGGGCCGGAGCGGGGGTGGGATGCGGCGGATCGGGAGGCGTTGCGCGCGGCCGGTTTTACCCTCGTGCATCTGGGCGGCCGGGTGCTGCGGACGGAGACGGCGGTGGTGGCGGCGCTTTCGATTGTCGGAGCGATCGCGCGGGACCGGCCGGCCACCGAACCTCTCGAATGAGGACCGCCCCTCCAGTCAGGGTTGGGCGTGCCGCACAAAGAAGCTGACGGTCGGCTGATGGGCGCCCTTGCCGAGGCGCTTGCGGCAGGTCCAGCCGGGCGAAGCGAGGGTCAATTCCCCCGGCGCCTCGAAGATCACCAGCGCATCGGGTTTGGCCGCAAGGAAGCCGGCGAGCCGGCTGAACAACACGGACGCCACCTCCGGAATGATCTCGTAGGGAGGATCGATGAAGATGAGGTCGGGCACGTTTTCGGGGTCGGGCGCCCACGTCAGGGCGTCGACGGGCAACACCTCCAGCTCCGTTTCCAGGCGACCGGTGCTCTTGCTCACCGCCTCAATATTGGCGCGCAGGCAAGCGATCGCCTTGGCGTTCTTTTCCACAAACACACCCCCCTCCGCGCCGCGACTGAACGCCTCCAGGCCGTAACCCCCGCTGCCCGCGAAGAGGTCGGCAAACCGGGCGCCCGGCAACCACGCCGCCAGACTCGAGAACACAGCCTGCCGCATCCCGTCCGTCGCCGGACGGACGGCGTCGCCCTTGGGTACACGCAGCGGAATGCCGCGCGCCTGTCCTCCACTGATGCGCATGGTGTGACACAAGGACGCGGATCATTCGTGGCAAATGCGAAAGACCGTGAACGCTTCGCGTGCGCACAATCGCACATACGCAGCCCAGAAAGGTCGGCGATCCTGCTTCGGGCTGTTCAACAACGACGCCGCGCACGGCGTTTCCGCACTGATCCTGACGTCCAATTGCGTCTGTCATAGGAAACGAAGCGTAGTTGGTGGGGAACCACATCGCCCTCCTCTTCTCTTAATAATGCGTTGCATAGCAGACCTTCCCTTACTTGGTTAGGCCCCTAATTATCTGACGGACGGTGGTTCCCGACTTCTTCACCGGTCCTTCGGCACGGATCGCCGTGGCTGGTTTTCGACTCGCATTCATGAACTTCCGAACCCTCTCCGCCGCGCTGATAAGCGCCGTTGGCCTCGTGCCGACGGGCGGGGGAACCGTCGTTGAACGAAATGTCTGGCCCGTTTGGGTCGTGCAGGTCGAGACCGCCCAGCCCGAGCGCACCGTATCCTTCGCTGCGGCCGGTCCGTTCGGCTTTTATCGCGCGGGCGGCGAGCGAAACCCGGAGGTGCGCGGCGTGCGCCCGTTTTACATCGAGAAGCGCGCGACGGCGGTTTCCGAGAGGGAAGCCCATGTTCTGTATCCGTTTTTTACCTACCGTGAATCGGCCGGCGGCCGGCGCTGGAGTGTGCTTAATCTGATCAACCGCTCCACCGGCCGGACCGACGGGCTGACCACCTTTGATGTCTGGCCCTTCTACTTTTCGCGTCAGACCGGCGATCCCGCGACGTCCTACCGCGCGGTCTTTCCCCTGTATGGCGCAGTGAAGCAACGGTTCGGTCAGGATCGCTTCTCCTGGATCCTCTTTCCCCTCTACGGGCGTTTCGAGAAGCAAGGCACGGTCACGACCACCACTCCCTGGCCCTTCGTCAAGGTCCTCCGGGGCGACGGCCACAAGGGTTTCGAGCTGTGGCCGCTCGGCGGACGGCGCGAGAAAGCCGGCAGCTACCGCGAGCAATTCTATCTCTGGCCGCTGATCTACAAGAATGAACGCTACGAGGGACTGGAAAAGACGTCCGAGAACTTGGGCGTGCTGCCCTTCTACGCCCGCGACCTCCAGCCGGGCTACCGGAGCGAGACGTTCGGGTGGCCATTTTTTGGATACGTCGATCGCACCGAACCCTACCGCTACCGCGCGACGAACTATTTCTGGCCGCTCTTGGTGCAGGGGCGCGGCGACCAGCGGTACGTGAATCGCTGGGCGCCCTTTTATTCGCGTTCCGAGATCAAGGGAACGGACAAAACCTGGATCATGTGGCCGCTCTGGCGCCGGGTTACCTGGACGGACGCGGGACTCGACCACGAGCGCCGGCAGTTTTTGTACTTCCTCTACAACGACAACCTCCAGCGAAGCGCCACACGCGCCGACCTCGCTGGAGCGCGCAAGACCCACGTCTGGCCGCTGCTCACCTACTGGAATAACGGCGCCGGCCGCCGCCAGTGGCAGGTGTTGAGTCCGTTCGAAGTCTTCTTTCCCCACAACGAACCCGTGCGTCTCGCGTGGTCTCCGTTCTTCGCCCTCTACCGTTATGATCGCCGCGGTCCCGGCGAGAGCCGCCACTCCCTACTCTGGGACGGCGTCACTTACCACCGCCAGGACGAAGGCCGGCGGAGCGCGTTTCACCTCGGCCCGCTGTTTAGCAACGAGTCCGGTCCGGAAGGGAAACGCATCGCGCTCGGCAACGGTTTGCTCGGTCTCAAGCGCACCGCCGGCACCGGCGGATGGCGCCTCTTTTTCGGCGAGTTCAAACCCCGCGCCCGACCGGCTGCCTCCTCTTCTCCATGAAACGCATCACCGACTATCTCGAGGGTCTTGGCAGCGGGTTGATCCTCACTGTCCGCGCCTTCGCGAGCCTGCCCACCGCCCCGCGCATTCTCAAGCGAACGGCGGAGCACGCCTACCTCACAGGCTACAACTCGCTGCCGATCGTCACGATTCTGTGCTTCTTCATCGGCAGCGTGCTCGCGCTCCAGACCGGCATCAGCATGCGCGACTTTGGAGCGAAACAGTTCATCGGCGTACTCGTGGGCGAGGCCATGGCCCGCGAACTCGGACCCGTGATGGTGGCCATCCTCCTCGCCGGGCGCGTGGGCAGCGCCGTCACCGCCGAGCTCGCTTCGATGAAGGTGTACCATGAAGTCGACGCCCTCGTGACGATGAACATCCCGCCCGAACGCATGCTCGTGCTGCCCCGCCTGCTGGCCGTGCTCATCGTCATGCCCATCCTCACCATCATCGGCAACATCGTCGGCTGGCTGGGCGGCGCGGTGGTCTGCCACTACGTGCCCTTCATCGGCGTGAGCCCTGAGCTTTACTTTCAGAGCATGAAGATGAGCCTGACCTTCGGCGACGTGATGGACGGCCTCATCAAGGCGGAAATCTTCGGCTTCGTGATCATGGTGATCGCGTGCAACACGGGCCTGCGCACGCGCGGAGGTCCGCGAGAGATCGGTTTCGCGGTGACGCGCTCGGTGGTCTACTCGCTCATCAGCATTCTCACCCTCGACTACTTCATCACCAAGGCCCTCGCGTGACCGCCATGCCCAAGAAATCCAAAGCCTGCCTCGCGCGCGACGACCGCAGCGCGGTCAACGTCAAGGTGGACGGCCTCTCGAAAGCGTATGGCAAGCAGGTCGTGCTCACCGACATCACCTTCGACGTCAAACCCGGCGAGATCTTCGTGATCATGGGCCCCAGCGGCTCAGGCAAGAGCGTGCTCCTGCGGCAGATCGCCGGCTTGGAAGCGCCTACCAGCGGGTCGGTCACGATCAACGACCTCGATCCACGCGAGCCCGATACGCGGGATCGTTTTGCCCTCGCGCTGGTCTTCCAGTCGGGCGCGCTGTTCAACTCCCTTTCGGTTTACGACAACCTCGCGCTTTACCCCATGGAGCACCGCATCTGCCCCAAGACGGAGATCAAAGAGCGGGTGATGCGGGCCCTTCGGATTCTCTCGATCGAAAAGGCCGCCCAGAAGCTGCCGGCCGAACTCTCCGGCGGCATGAAGAAGCGCGTGTCCATCGCGCGCGCTCTGGTGATGGAGCCGCAATTGCTGCTCTACGACGAGCCGACGAGCGAGCTTGATCCCGTGATGGGCGCCACCATCGCCGAGATCATCGCCACGTTGAAGGACGAATTCACCGTGACCAGCATCGTCGTCTCCCATGATCGCGACCTCGCGCTGACGATCGCGGACCGCATCGCCATCCTTCACCAAGGCAAGCTCATCGCGCTGCAAACGCCGGCAGAACTGCGCGAGAACACCGATCCGACCATCACCGAATTCCTCAACCCGCGGATCGACGTCCGCAATCCCCGTTTCAAATCACTGGAGGCAAACCATGAATAACGCACAAATGTCGGCCCGCGTCGGCCTTTTCCTACTGATCGGACTCGCCCTGATTTGGGTGACCTACGAATCGCTCGGCAGCAGTTCGCTCAACAGCAAGAACGCCTACACGCTGATCGCCCCTTTCAGGAACCTGAAGGAACTGAAGGCCGGCGATGACGTTCGCATGGCCGGCGTAAAGATCGGTGTCGTCTCGGCGACTCGCCTGACCGGCCGTAAGGCGGAGGCTGTTTTGCTGATTGAAGAGACCGTGCAGATTGCGCGCGATTCCAACGCCACCATCGCGATGGCCGGGCTGCTCGGAAGCAACTATGTGTCGCTCGATCTCGGCAACGAAAGCGCCGGCTTCTTCAACGACGGCGAGACGCTCAACGCGGTCGATTCGCCCGATCTCAACGCGGTCATCGCCCAGATGGGCGAGATCGGAAAGAAGATCGATGGCGCCCTCGGCCAATTCTCCGGCGCCCTTGGCGGCGAGAACGGTGGCGGACTGCTCGCCAAGGTCGACGAGTTGGTGGATGAAAATCGCGCCCGAATCGGCGAGATCACGGCCAACCTGCAGGACATCACCGGCAAGGTGAATCGCGGCGAAGGCACCCTCGGCAAGCTCATCAACGACGAGGCGGGTTACGAGCGACTGGTCTTGGCCGTCGACGAAATCAAGGCTGCCGCCGCCGAAACGAAGACCTTCATCAGCAGCGCCCAAGGCATCATCGATCAGGTGAAAAGCGGCGAAGGCACGCTTGGCACGCTGCTCTACGACGGCGAGTCAGGTGCGAACATCAAGGTCGTCGCGAAAAATCTCCGTGAGATTTCGGACAAGCTGAACCAGGGGCAAGGCACGCTCGGCAAACTCATCAACGACGAGACGCTTTTCCTCGACGCCCAAAGCACGCTGCGAAAAGTCGACCGCGCCGTCGACGGTCTCGCCGACCAGGGCCCGATCACGGCGGTGGGGGCGGCGGCGAACGCGCTGTTCTGAGCAGGGGCGACCGCAAGACATCAGCCCCGAGGTCAGCGACCTCGGCATGACAGATTCTCGCACGCGGCCCATTTCGGACCGCGGTCGACGGCCGCAGCTACAGGTGAGGCGCCGGCCGCGGTGCGAAAGGGATCAGTAGCCGGAGTCGGTCAGCTGGCGGCGCAGCTCATTCACCGCGCCGACCACGCTCTTCTTCATGTCGCCGGTGCTCCACACGCACTCGATGGTCAATCGGCTGCAGGCCTTCGCGGCGCGCAACGCCTTAAAAAACGGCCGAAAGTCGTCCCCGTGCACGCCCGGTTCAGCCCGGCCTTCATTCTCGGCGACGTGCGAATGAGAGATAAGATCGGCGTGACGTGAGATCGCATCGGGGGACTCGCCATTGCGCAGCATGTGGAAGATGTCCGCCACGAGCTTTACATTCGGATGGTTGACCTGCCGCGCTGCGTCTGCCCCCTCGTCGAGCGTGTTGATGAGGTTGCACTCGCCGCGATTGAGCGCCTCCACGACGATCGTGACGCCGTGCTTTGCCGCGAGGGGGGCGATGAGCTTCACGGCGTCGACATACTGCTGGAAACCGCGCGCAGCCGACCACCCGTCGGGCATCATGCGGGCCCCCGCCGATCCGAAGACGATGGTGTGCATGCGAATCGCCTTCGCCCGGGCAAAGGCCTGCTCGGCGTAACGCTCCATGCGGGCGTAGTCGACCGAAGGGCCTGTCACCTTCAGATCAGGCGGGAACAGCACGTTCGCCGCCGGCGTGGGCAAGGGGCATGCCAGGGTGGCCGTGCGATGCGCCTCGAAATCGGCCTCCGGCGCCTCGGGGCGCAGGAAGTTGACCACGTGGGCTTCGATAAACGTGAACGGAGGAGCGACGATGCCGTCGATGTCCGCCGGAGTGGCGCAGATTCCGATTTCCATGGGAGGAGGGAAGCGGACGCCTCAGCCCTGCGCAACCTCGAGTCCGAAGAATCCCGCCGCGTTGCCGTAGCAGATGTTCTCGATGAGCTTCCCGACTTCGGCGCGGTCCGCGGGGATGAGGCCGGCCTCGACATCGGCGCCGATCATGCCGCAGAGCAGACGGCGGAAGTATTCGTGGCGCACGTAGCTGAGGAAGCTGCGCGAATCCGTGAGCATGCCGACGAAGCGGGAAAGCAGCCCGATCTGGGAGAGGGCGTTGATCTGCCACTCCATGGCTTCCTTCTGATCGAGGAACCACCAGCCGGAACCGAACTGCAGTTTGCCGGCAAGGGAGCCATCCTGGAAATTGCCGATCATCGCCGCAAAGACGTAGTTGTCGGCTGGATTCAGATTATAAAGCACGAACTTCGGCAGCTGGTTCTCGCGGTCGAGCGTGTCGAGGTAGCGCGAAAGCGCGCGGGCCTGCGGGAAGTCGCCGATGGAATCGACGCCGGCATCCGTCCCGAGATGCTTGAGCAGGCGGCTGTTGTTGTTGCGCAGCGCGCCGAGGTGCATCTGCTTCGTCCAGCCGCGGGCGGCATCGAGCTGGCCAAAGTACACCATCATGTACCAGGTGAACTTCGCCGTCTGCTCCGGTGTCGCCGCCACGCCACTACGGGCGGCGTTGAAGATCGCGGTGGCCTCACGTTCGGTGCAATCCACATCCGGAATCGCCTCAAGTCCGTGGTCGGAGAGCCGGCCGCCGACCGAGTGGAAGAAATCGTGGCGCTGCTTGATGGCGGCGAGGCAGGTCGCGAAATCCTTCACCTCGATGTTCGACCGTTCGCCGAGCAGGGAGCACCAGGCGTTGAAGACTGCCGGCTGGTTGACGACGAGGGCCTTGTCGGGACGGAACGTCGGGTAGACGCGCGTCGGCAGCCCGCTTTTGGCAATCGCCAGGTGGTGCGCGAGATCGTCGGCCGGATCGTCGGTGGTGCAGACCACGCGGACCTTGAACTGATCGAGAATGCCGTGAACGGACATCTCGGGCGCGGCGAGTCGCGCGTTGGCCTCCTCCCAAATCTTCGGCGCGTTGGCCTCGTTGATGAGCAGGTCGATGCCGAAGTAGCGGCGAAGCTCAAGGTGCGACCAGTGGTGCAGCGGGTTGCGCACGAGCTGCGGCACGGCCTGGGCATAGGCGAGGAATTTCTCGTAATCGGAGGTGTCCTTGCCCGTGATGAGGCGTTCGGGAACGCCGTTGGAGCGGAGACCGCGCCACTTGTAATGGTCGCCCGCCAGCCAGATTTGGGTCAGGTTTTCAAAGCGGTGGTTGGCCGCGATCTGATCGGGGGGAAGGTGGCAGTGATAGTCGAAGATCGGCTGCGACTTGGCGTGCTCATGATAGAGCAGCTGGGCCCACTCGGTGGTGAGGAGGAAATCTTCGTGGAGAAAAGGAGCGGCTTTGGGCATGGAGGGGTGCCGCCATGCCCGCAGCCGAACGTCCAACATCGAACATCGAACGTCCAACATCGAAGGTGCAGACAGGGCGTTTGCGGCCGTTGCTAAGGGTGGAGGGTGATCGTTAAAAGTCGGGTCTGATAAGTTTTTCCCCGGCGCGGGCAGGACTCATCCCACGAGGTGGGCTTTTATGTAGTCGAAACTCTGGGTGATCGATACAAACGGATCCCCGGGACAGCTGTCTTGTTCGACGATAAACCATTCGCAGCCCCCGGCCTCGGCCTCGGCGATGATGCGATCGAAGGGCAGCGTGCCGGCGCCGATTTCGCAGAAGGTGCCTTCCCCGGCCGGGTTTACCTTGTAGTCCTTCAAGTGAATGAACGGCTGGCGACCCTTCAACCGGCGCACCCAATCGACCACGTCGCCGCCCCCGCGCTGCACCCAATAGGTGTCGAGTTCGGCGACAATGTTGTCGGGCGAGGTCTCCGCATACACGCGTTCCAGAAACGTGGCGCCACCGCCCGGACGAAAGAATTCGTTGGCATGATTGTGATAACCGAGCTTGAGGCCGGCGGCGCGGAATTTTGCGCCGGCCGCATCCAGCTTGCGCAGGAGCGTGTCGAGGTGCCCGGGGTTGTTGAAGTCGATGTCTTGCGGATACGGATACGCCGACAAACCCGTGCCGAGCTTGTGCAGGCGCTCGATGACCGACTCGGTTTCGTCGAGGATCTTCAACGCAGGTTCATGGGTCGCACAGATGGACAAGCCCTCGCCCTTGAAGATCGCCACCAACTCGTCCTCCGGAACCGGGCCCACCCCGGAAATCTGCACCGACGGGTAGCCGATGGCGCGGACTTTCCTGGCGGTCTCGGCGACCTCGGCGGCCGTCTTGCAGAAATCCCGGAGGGTGTAGAGCTGGAGGGCGACTTGGGAGAGCTTCATCGGGGTTCGAGGAACGGGACGGCTCGCACTGCGCCGGCGAAGGGCGCGGCGTGAGTTGCGATTACTTGCCGAAAGACTTGGAGAAATCGTCGCCGGAAACGGCGACGACCACCTTCTTCTTTTTCTTCGTTTTCGACTCCTCGATCTTGGCGTTGAGCATGCGCTGGTACTTGCGGCCATCGATCGGAAGATCGACGGTCTTGTCGCTCCAGGCCGACATCAGCATCGCATTGGCGAGTTCGACGGAGTAAATGCCTTCGGAAGCAGGGGCGATGAGCGGGACGCCGTCGAGGATGGCGTCGACGAAGTTCTGGAGAATCTCGTTGTGCTGGCCTCCGTGACTCTTGGCGGAGATGGCGACATCCCACGTGTCCGGCGCGGCAAAGGCCTGCTTTGTCGTCTTCGAAAACTCCGTCATTGGCACCTCGTTGCGCTGGAACGTGATCTTGTCGTTCTCGTAGACCAGCTTTCCGCGCTCGCCGGTGATCTCAAGGCGGTTGGTGCCTGGAGCTTCGCCGGTGGAGGTGATGAACACGCCGGTGGCGCCGTTGCGGAATTCGAGGTACGCGGTGACGTCGTCCTCAACCTCGATGTCGTGGTAGCGACCGAATTTGCAATGGGCGCGCAGACGGACCGGCTGGCCAAAGAGCCATTGCAGGAGGTCGAGGTTGTGCGGGCACTGGTTGAGCAGCACGCCGCCGCCCTCGCCCGCCCACGTCGCCCGCCAGCCACCGGAACCGTAGTAGGCGTAGGTGCGGAACCAATTGGTGATGATCCAATTCACCCGGCGAACCTCGCCGAGTTCGCCATCCTGGATGAGCTGGCGGATCTTGCGGTAGTAATCGTCGGTGCGCTGGTTGAACATCGCTCCGAAGACCTGCTTCTTCGACGTGTGGGCGGCGAGCAGCTTCTCTGCATCGGCGCGGTGCACGGAGATCGGTTTCTCGACGAGAACGTGCAGACCGGCCTTGAGGGCGGCGATGCCGGCCGTGGTGTGATCGAAGTGCGGGGTGGCGATGATGATCGCGTCGATCAGCCCGGAATTGATCATCTCCTCCGCGCTGTTGAAGGCTGGAACGCCGGACACGCGCGAATGGCTTGCGGGGACGACATCCGCCACCGCCGCGAGTTCAAGGCGGCTGATCTTGCCGGCCTGAATACTCTTGGCGTGGGCGGTGCCCATGTTGCCCAAACCGAGGATGCCGATGCGAACGTTGCTCTTTTTCACAAATGAAGGGAGGTGAAGGGGTGACGACTCCCCTGCACAACAGCAGCCTCCGGCCGGCAGTGGCAAGGTTAGGCAGTGTAAACGTTAAATATTTGACCGGACGGGCCAGGCTGGCGGAAGGTTTTGGCGGCTTGGCGGAGCCTAAGGGTGTCGAATGGCCCGACAGACCGAGGTCGGCGCCCTCGGCTACAGGCGGTCGCCGACACGGCATGGCTGAAACGAAAACGCCCCCGGGCGGAACCGGGGGCATTCGAAGTGCGGAGATGACGCCGAAGTCTTAGATTTTAGGTCCGCCTTGGGCGAGGTTGCGGGCACGCAGCCGCAGGCCGTTGAGGCGGATGAAACCGGTCGCGTCGCTCTGGTTGTACCAGCTCTTCACGCCTTCCATGGAGGCAATCTTGTCGTCGTAGAGTGAATACTTCGACTTGCGGCCGCAGGTGATGACGTTGCCCTTGTAGAGCTTGAGGCGGACGGTGCCGCTGACGTAGCGCTGGCTCTCGTCGACGAGCGCCTGCAGTGCCTCGCGTTCGGGCGCGAACCAGAAGCCGTTGTAGACAAGTTCGGCGTACTTTGGAATCAGGCCGTCGCGCAGGTGGAGGACCTCGCGGTCCATCGTGAGAGACTCGACCTGACGATGGGCGTGCATGAGGATCGTGCCGCCGGGAGTCTCGTAGACGCCGCGGGACTTCATGCCGACGAAACGGTTTTCGACGAGATCGACGCGGCCGATGCCGTGCTTGCCGCCGAGCTTGTTGAGCGCCTTCAGCACCTTGCCGGGCGTGAGTTTCCTGCCGTTGACGGCGACACAGTCGCCTTTTTCAAAATCGAGTTCGACGTACTCAGCCTTGTCGGGGGCGTCCTCGGGAGAAACGGAGAGCTTGAACATGCCCTTGTTCTCCTCGGTCGTCGGGTCAAACCAAGGATCCTCGAGGATGCCGGCCTCATACGAAATGTGGAGGAGGTTGCGGTCCATCGAATACGGCTTCTTAAGCGACGCCTCGATGGGAATGTTGTGCTTCTGGCAATACGCGATCATCTCGGCGCGGCCGGGAAACAGGGCCCGATACTCCTCCATTTTCCACGGGGCGATGATGTCCAGGTGCGGCGCGAGTGCCATGTAGGTGAGCTCGAAGCGGCACTGGTCGTTGCCTTTGCCGGTGGCACCATGCGCGACGGTGTCGGCTTTCTCCTTTTTCGCGATGTCCACCTGCGCCTTGGCGATGAGAGGTCGGGCGATGGAGGTGCCGAGGTAGTACTGACCTTCGTAGATCGCGTTGGCGCGGATCATCGGATAGATGAAGTCGCTCGCGAACTCCTCGACGAGGTCCAGGGTATAGTGCTTCGAAGCGCCGGTCTTTCGGGCTTTCTTATCGAGGCCCTTGAGTTCTTCCTCCTGGCCGACGTCGGCCGCGAAGGTGATGATGTCGGCATCATAAGTTTCCTTGAGCCACTTGACGATGACGGAGGTGTCGAGGCCACCGGAGTACGCGAGAACGATTTTCATGGGAGAATAGGAAGTGATTTTAACCGCGAATGGACGCGAAGGAGAAGACCGTACGATGCGTTCCCACTCCAGTTTGGCACGCTTGAAATTTGGAAGGAGGCCCGGCTATTTCGCAGGTGCGCCGGAGGGTGGGCGGGCGCGTCCCTGCGCCCGCTACGACGGCGGACGGCAGCCCTACGCCGTACGGCGGGATGACGTTCAATCCATGCGCGGAGGGACCCGCGCATCCACCCGGGGCAGGCGCGAACAACGCGCGGAGGGACCCACACGTCGACCTCTGAACGGATTTGCGCCCGTTCGCAGCCGAAAATCAGCCGCGCGGCGTCTGCGCGAGGACGGCCATGATGGCCTTTTGAACGTGCAGCCGATTCTCGGCCTGGTCGAGGATGATGGAACGAGGATTGTCGAGGACCTCCTGCATGACCTCCTCGCCCGCATGGGCCGGCAGACAGTGCATGAACAACGCATCCGGCTTTGCTGCGGCGAAGAGTTTTCCAGTGACCGCGTAAGGCGACATCAGGCGGATGCGCTTTTTTGTTTCCTCCTCTTTGCCCATGCTGACCCAGACATCCGTATAGACGATGTCGGCGTCCTTCACGGCCTCGAAGGGATCGGTCGTAAAATGATAGCCGCCCTTGAAGCCCTCCTTCTCAAGCAACGCGTTGATCTCAGCGCCGGGCGCAAAACCTTCGGGGCCCGCGAGCGAGAGGGTCATTCCGAAAAGATTCGCCCCGAGGATCCAGGAGTTGGCCATGTTGCAGGCCGTGTCGCCGAGGAAGGCGATTTTGCGGCCCTTGAGGGATCCCACCATGTCGCCACCCTTCGGCGCCCAGCGTTCCGCCGCGGTGAAGGTATCCGCGTAGATCTGGCAGGGATGGAGAAAATCCGTCAGCGCGTTGATGACCGGAATCGTTCCGGCTGCGGCCAGACGCTCGACCTCGCTGTGTTCGTAGGTGCGCACGATCAGGCCGTGGACGAAGCGGGACAACACCCGGGCCGTGTCCTCGATCGATTCACCGCGACCGAGCTGAATATCGTTCTTGTTGAGGAAGAGCGGATTGCCACCGAGCTCATGCACCCCGACCTCAAAGGAAACGCGGGTTCGGGTGCTCGATTTCGAGAAAATCATCGCCCACGTCTGCTGGGCCAGCACCGGGGGCGTATGCCGGCCGCGCTTCTGCTTGAGGTCCCGGGCCAGCGCGAACACTTCAGCCACTTCGTGCAGCTTGAAGTCCGTTTCTTTGAGGAAGTGCTTCATGGGAAACGAAAATATCTAAGGCGCGAAGGAGCGTCGCACGAGTGAAAAATCGCCGGACGGCAGCACGAATCACAGGAGACTTCGGACCGTTCGGGGGATCGTACCATTGGATGTTCGGCGTTGGGCGTTCGATGTTGGATATTCGGTCTCACAACGTTCTCCTCCGTTACCTCCGTTACCTCCTGTAAATCGTGGTATTTCAATACCAAATACGGATTTATTCGGGCTAGCCCTTGGCCGTGAGGACCGAGCGGAGAATCTCGACCGACTTCGCCAGCTCGTCAGCGGTGGCCGTGAGCGGCGGCAGCAGGCGGACGACATTGCCACCGGCCTGAGAAACGAGCAGGCCGGCTTCGCGGAGGGCGGTGACGTAGGGTGGCGGCTCGTTGGTGAGTTGCACACCGACAAGAAAACCGCGGCCGCGCACGCCGATCACCTGCCGTGGAAATTCCGCGGCGAATCCACGCAGCGCCTCGAGCCATGGCCCGCTGGTCTTGCTGACATGTTCGATCAGCCGGTCGCGTTCGACGACATCGAGCACGGCAAGCGCGGCGGCACACGCCAGCGGCGTGCCGCCGTAAGTCGTGCCGTGTGAGCCGGGCTGGAACAATTCCGCAGCGCCTTCACCCACCCACATCGCTCCGATGGGAAAACCGCCGCCCAATCCCTTGGCCATGCCGATGGCATCCGGGCGCACGCCTGCATGTTCATAGGCAAAAAACTTACCAGTTCGACCCACGCCGCATTGCACCTCGTCGATCAGCAACAGCAGATTGTGCTGATCGCAGAGCCGGCGCAGGCCCAGCAGGAATTCATCCGTGCACGGATTGATCCCGCCTTCGCCCTGGATCGTCTCCACGAAGATCGCCGCGGTGGCGTCGTCGATCAGGTCCACGAAGCTCTGAAGATTGTTCAACTCGCCAAAGGCGAAGCCCGGCACGAGCGGCCGAAAGCCCTTTTGAATTTTCTCCTGCGGCGTGGCGCTCATGCCGCCGAACGTGCGGCCATGGAAGGCATTCTTCGCGGCGATCACCTTGTAGCACTTGCCTTCTTCGCCACCGGCTTTCTTCACGCCGTGGAGACGAGAGAGTTTGATCAAGGCCTCGTTGGCCTCGGCGCCGCTGTTGCAGAAGAAGACGCGACCCGGCCCGGCCTTCCCCACCAACCGACGCGCGAGCTCGGCCTGGTTGGGATTGCGAAAGAGGTTGCTGGTGTGAATGAGCTCGGCGGCCTGCCGCTGCACCGCCGCGACCCAATGCGGGTGGCAATGCCCGAGCGTGCTCACCGCGATGCCCGACGTAAAATCGAGGTAGGCATTGCCGGCGTCATCCCACACCCGCGAGCCCGATCCGCGCACCAACGTGAGGGGGGCACGCGCGTAATTCTTCATCACGTGCGCATCATAGAGATCAGCGGTACTGGTACGGACGATGGACGGCGGGATCATGGGTGCTCTTTCTCGTTCCTTTGACTCTTACTCTCCACCGCGCCAAAGGCGACAGGAGAAAAACCGGTCAGGCCAACCTCAACCGTGCACGATCTCCGTACCGATGCCTTTATCGGTGAAGATCTCAAGGAGGAGACTGTGCGGCAGGCGGCCATCGACGAAATGGACGCGTTGCACCCCCTCCTGCAAGGCGCGCATGGCGCTGAGGACCTTCGGGCGCATGCCCTTGTCGATGACGCCCTTTCGCTTGAGGTCGTCGACCTGTGAAATTTTCAGCGTCGAAATGAGTGAGCTGGCATCGGGCGGATTCGAGAGCAGGCCCGGCACATCGCTCATGTAAACCAGGCGCCGCGCGCGCAAGGCGCTCGCGACACGGCCGGCCACAAGGTCGGCGTTTACGTTGTAGGGCTTGCCGTCGTACCCTTCGGCGACGGGCGAGATGACCGGAATGAACCCGTCGGCGATCTCTTTCTTGATGAGCTTCACCTTTACCTCGGTGACTTCGCCCACGTAACCGAGGTCGACCGCATTGCCGTCGTCGTCAACCGCGAGCTTCTGGCAGACCAACACCGTGTCTCCGGCCAATCCCTTGGGCCTGCCTTTTGCGATGACAATGGCGTCGCAGACATCCTTGTTCACCACCTCGTCGAGCGTCTTCTTGACGATCGCCACCGTGGCTTCGTCGGTCACGCGCATGCCGTTGACGAAGGTCGCCTTGAGTCCGGATTGCTCCATCGCCTTGGTGATCGCCTTCCCGCCCCCGTGGACGACCACGACGTTGATGCCGCAGGCCGCAAGAAAAGCGATATCGTAGGCCACGCGGGTGCGCGCAACCGGATCGGGATCGTCCATGAAGCTGCCGCCGTATTTGACGACGAACGTCGAACCACGAAAGTCCTGGATGTAAGGCAAGGCCTCGAGGAGGACCTTCGCCTTTGCGGTGATGTCGGCGACGTTCATTTCAGCTTAGAGCCGACGCAACCGGAAGGCGCATCCACGCTGGCTTCGACGGCAGGGAACGGCGACGGCAGGCGGAACAAGGAAGGGAGTCGGCAAGAAGAGAAATGCTCACAAGAGGTACGATTGAGGATTGGATAAAGCACACCCGGCGCGCTTTTCCATCACATTTTGGACCCTCTGTGTAAAATCGGGGCGCGCCCCGGGGTTGCCCCATAAAATCAGCTTCACTCGCAGGGCGCTTCGGCCCAGTTCTCCCTGCGTGCCCAGCACCGCCCTCACCTTCACGTCGCGCGACGAACATCGCGCCTGGCTCGCCGGCCAGGCCACCCTGCCCCGCGGGTTCCGCGTCGGCTCGACGCGTTTCGAGTTCACTCCCCGCGAGGCCCCGAAGCCAGCGAAGATGACGCTCACGTTGATCGCGCTCGACCGTCCGACGCCGGACTTCGCGGCAGTCTTCACCCGCAACGCCCTGCCCGGCGCGCCCGTGATCGTCGGCCGTCAACGGCTGAACGAAGACAACCTCAGCGCCATCATCGTGAACAACAAGATCTCCAACGTATGCGCGCCCGGCGGGGTCGAGACCGCCGAGCGCATCTGCGCCGAGACCGGCCGGTTGCTGGGCGTCGACCCCGGTCAGGTTCTGCCAAGCTCGACCGGCGTCATCGGCTGGAGTCTGCCCGCCGACGCAATGATCGCTGCGTTGCCCCAGGCGGTTGACGCCCTGTCCGCCGGTTCGATCATGCCGGCCGCGGAAGGGATTGTCACGACCGACCTGTATCCAAAAATCCGTTGCACCACCGTCGGGGACGGACGGATCGTCGGCATTGCCAAGGGCGCCGGCATGATCGAGCCGAACCTGGCGACAATGCTCGTTTACGTGATCACCGATCTCGCCGTTCCGCGCGAGGTTCTGCGCACCTTGCTCACGCGCACGGTGAATGCGACGTTCAATCGCATCAGCATCGACAGTGACACGAGCACCTCCGACACGGTCGTCCTGCTTTCGTCCGGACTCGTCCCCTGCCCTGATCTCGAGGCCTTCGCCCGTGCACTTCACACGGTCTGCAACGACCTGGCGGAGGACGTCGTGCGCAATGGAGAAGGCGTGCGCCACGTGATGCGCGTCACGGTCTCAGGGGCTCCCGACGAGAAAATCGCTTCCGCTCTGGGCAAGGCAATTGTCAACGCTCCCTTGTTCAAGTGCGCGGTTGCAGGCAACGACCCGAATGTAGGCCGGCTCGTCCAGGCCATCGGTAAATACGTGGGTGCTCACGCGACCACGGTGGATCTAGGCGCCCTGACGCTCACGCTGGGCGGCATCCAAATTTTTTCCGACGGGGTTTTCCGCCTCGATCCCGCCAAGGAAACCGCCTTGGTGAACCATTTGCAGGCCGCGGAACTCTACGCGAGCAAACCCGATGCCGCCGGCATCTTCAGTCCGCCCGTCGACTATCCACCCCACGAACGCTGCGTGGAGATTGGCGTCACTCTAGGCGGGGGCCCGGGCGCGGCGATCGTGTTCGGTGGCGACCTCACCCACGAATACGTCAGCGAAAACGCAGATTATCGCAGCTGAACGCGGGGACTTTTACCAAGCCCCATCCATACAGTCCGAACCGCCGCGTGAGGCTCAGCTTTTGGCGGGGCACGCGGCCGACAAGTCCGGATTCCTGCAGGCCCGGTCCCCTGACCGGGCGGTTCGTGTCATGGCCCGCTGCAAGCCCGGTCCCTGCCAAAAGCGGGCAAGGCCGACCGGGCGCTCGAACCGAATGGCTCAGACCAGTCCGGCCGTCTCCGGAAAACCGAACCACAGGTTCATGATCTGCACCGCCTGGCCACTGGCGCCCTTGAAGAGGTTGTCCTCGGCCGAGGTGATCACGAAATTCCCCGTGCGCGGGTCAAGCACCGCCGACATGTCGATGCGATTGGTGCCCACGACGTGGGCGGTGTCCGGCGTGTCGCCGGAGGCCAGCAATTGAACGAAGGGCGACGCGCCGTAGGCCGCGCGCCATGAAGCATACAAAGCCTCGATCGAGGCCCTCACGGCCGGGACGGTAATGGTGGTGGCGATACCGCGCCGCATCGGGGCCAGATGGGGATTAAACTGGATGACGGTGGGCGCGCCCGTGTGCAGGCCGAGCTGCTCCTCGACTTCGGCCAGGTGTCGATGTTTCACGAGACCGTAGGCCTTGGCACTTTCAGCCCGCTCGACGTAGAGGAACATTTCCTCGGCCTTCCTGCCGGCACCGCTGACGCCGGAGAAGGAATTGACCACGATGTGCTCCCGAGAGACCACACCCTCGCGCAGCAGAGGGGTGAGCGGAACGAGGATGCTGGTCGGGTAACATCCGGGCGCGGCGACGAGCTTTGCCTCGGTCTTCCACGCGGGCGGAGTGAGTTCAGGCAACACAAACCTCGCCGACGGCAGCAGCTCCGGTGCGTGGTGCTTGCCGTAGTATTTTTCGTAGGTCGCGAGATCGGCGATGCGAAAGTCGGCGCTGAGATCGATGACGCGTTTACCCGCGGGCACGAGCACCTTGGCGAAATCCGCCGCGGCCCCATGAGGAAGCGCGAGAAACACAAGATCGAGGTCGCCCGCCGCGAGCGCGGCGGCATCCGACTCGACGAAGCACAAGCCCTGGTCCTGTCCGCGCAAGGAGGGGATTACCGACGCCAGAGGCTTGCCCGCGTGCGTGCGCGAGGTGACCGCCGCGAGGGCCACATGGGGGTGACCGAGGAGGAGTTTGACCAACAGTTCGCCGGAGTAACCGGCCGCGCCAACAATACCGACTTTCATATGGGAAAAGAGGAAGACAGATTGGAAACAGGAACCCAAGACTGCGGCACAAAAAAAGCCGCCTTCGGCGAAGAAGGCGGCTGGAAAGTTCGCGGGGCTCGCGGATCAGCGCTTGGAGAACTGATAGCGCTTGCGGGCACCGGGCTGGCCGGGCTTCTTACGTTCCTTGTCGCGCGGATCGCGCTTCAGGTGGCCGGCCTTCTTCAGAGGAGCACGAAGCTCGGCATTCATCTTCTGGAGGGCACGGGCGATGCCATGGGCAACCGCACCCGCCTGGCCGGTGACACCACCGCCGGTCACATTCGCGTCGACATCGATTTTCTCGAAGAGATCGACGGTGGCGAGAGGAGCGGAGGCCTTGCGCGAGAAATTCTCGTGGGAGAAATAGCTGTCGAATTCACGACCATTGGCCACGAACTTGCCCGTGCCTTCGGAGAGGCGGATGCGGGCGGTGGAGGTCTTGCGGCGGCCCGTGGCGAGGAAAATAACTTTGTCGGAGCTCATGGGGATCAGACGGAAACTTTGACCGGGTTCTGGGCCTCGTGGGTGTGGTTCGGACCGGCAAACACACGCAGCTTGGTCAGCATCTTGGCGGCGATGCGATTCTTCGGGAGCATGCCCTTCACTGCGTGTTCAATAATGAACTCGGGGTGACGCACGCGCTGGTCCTTCAGCTTGCGGTAGCTTTCGCCGCCGACGAAGCCCGAGAAGAACATATACTCATTCTGCTCCTCTTTTTTGCCGGTCAGAACCACCTTCTCGGCGTTGATGACCACCACGTAGTCGCCCGTGTCGACACTGGGAGTGTAGGAAGCTTTATGACGGCCGCGGATCAGATTGGCGGCTTTCACCGCAAGGCGGCCAAGGACCTGTCCCTCGGCATCGATGAGATGCCACTTGGGCTGGATGGTCTCCTTTTTGGCGAGGAACGTTTTCATGAGAAAAGGGGCCAAGAGGTAGGGTTTGGCGAGGGGGTGTCAACCCGCATTTTGGAGGATAAATAAAAAACCCGTCCCCGCTCGCGCGGGGACGGGCAATCAAGGGATGGTTTCGAGCTGCCTCAGCTTAGAAACCGACGGTCACGCCGGCCGTGAACCAGAAGTATTCGTCAGAACCGCTCCCGTTGGTCGAGGCGTACTGCACACCCAGGTTCAGCGTGGCGCTGTCGGACAGCTTGTACGGGAGGGTCACGCCCGCACCGTAGTAGGTGTAGTCGCTGCCGCGGTCGGTGTCGACACGACCAAGGTTGGCACTGAAGTCGAGCGAAGCCTGATCAGACAAAGCGACGCTATAGCCAACGGCCGTCTGGAAGGTCCAAGCCTTCAGATCGATGTCGTAATAGGTGTAGAAGCTGGGGCTGAAGCCGCCGAGCGTACCGGTGATACCCGCGAAGAATTCGGTGGTGTGCTCATCGGCAACGTTCTTGTTCGCTTCCGGATAGTAATAGAGCGTAGCGCCGGTATCGAGCGACCACGTGTCACTCAATGGGATACCATAACCCGCGTAGAAATCGATTTCGTTCTCGAAGCGCTTGGTGATCGGCTGATTCGTCCAAAGGCCTGCATACCAGTTGCCTGAAGCAACTTCAATAGAGGGCTGGAAGGAGTCCTTGGCGAGTTCCACCCCGCGGAACACGTACTTGCTCGTATACGGGAAATCGACTGTGATCGAGTAAGACGAGGTCGGCGCCTGGGCCTGGAGCGAAACGCACGCGGCAAGGGCCGCGATCGTGAGTGCAATTTTCTTCATAGTGTTGTTGGTCTGTAGTTTGTTAAGTTGCCGTTGGTCATCGGCGCCAAAGATCTCAGCGCACAGGATTGTAAAACACAAGGTTATACGCACTTATGCGCGGAGGACCCCCGACGGGACCGAGACCAAGACAAACGAAGACTGTTCCAGCAATCCATGGGCCATATTCAGCGTGACATGAAAAAAATTACCTTAATCGCCGGAATACTGGGGTTGACGGGCGTCGCCTTGGGTGCATTCGGAGCTCACGCCCTCAAAGATCACCTCGCCGGAATGGGTTACACCTCCACGTGGGAGAAGGCGGTGCTCTATCACCTCCTGCATGCGGTCGCATTGTTCGCCTTAATTCGGAGTCCTGTTGAATCGTGGCACCAAAACTCCCGTCTCGCGGGGTGTTGGGGCTTGGGCGTGGTTCTGTTCAGCGGATCGTTGTACGCAATCGCCTTGGGCGGGCCGCGTTGGCTGGGCCCAATAACCCCCGTGGGCGGGCTATTTTTAATTGCTGGCTGGGCCCTTGTGATCAGTGACGCCTTGCGCAAGAAAGTTGCGTCCTGATGCGACTCCCGCCCGACCTTCTGTCCGTCTTGAGCGCCCTCCGCCCTCACGGTCGCCCGCGCCTTGTGGGCGGCTGCGTTCGCGACTGGCTCGTGGGGCTGCAAGCCAACGACTTCGACGTCGAAGTGGCCGGCATCACCTTCGAACGCCTGCACGAGGTGCTCGCTCCGTTTGGCGCCACCGACATCGTGGGTCGAAGCTTCGGGGTGATCAAACTCCGGCTGCACTCCGGCGACTACGATTTCAGCCTGCCCCGGCGCGAATCGAAAACCGGCTCCGGTCACCGTGGCTTCGCGATCACTCCGGAACCCTCGTTGACCGACGCCGACGCCGCCGCCCGACGTGACTTCACGGTCAACGCCATCGCCTACGATCCCTTTCACACGACCGTGATCGATCCGCTGGGCGGTCAGGCCGACCTGAACGCTCGCCTGCTTCGTCACACCGGCCCGGCCTTCGCCGAGGATCCCTTGCGCGTGCTTCGCGCCTTTCAACTCGCCGCCCGCTTCGATTTCGCCCTCGCCCCGGAAACCGTCGCGTTGTGCCGGTCCATGTCGGGCACCTTTGCCGAACTTCCGGTGGAGCGCATTTGGGGCGAGTGGGACAAATGGGCCTGCAAAAGCGCACGGCCCTCACGCGGTCTGGTTGTGCTGAAGGAGACCGGCTGGCTCGCTCACTTTCCGGAACTCGCCGCCCTGGATGGCTGCCCGCAGGAGCCCGATTGGCATCCGGAAGGCGACGTCTACGTTCACACCCAGCACTGCCTTGACGCCTTGGTGGCCAATCCTGACTGGCAGAAGGCAAGCCCCGCCAAGCGCCGCCAACTCACTTTCGGGGTGTTGACCCATGATTTCGGCAAACCGGCCACAACCGCCCGCCTTGAACGTCGCGGCGTCGAGCGCTGGACCAGCCTCGGCCACGAAGCAGCCGGCGCGGTTCCAGCCCGTCAGTTCCTCCAACGCATCGGTGCACCCTTGGACCTGCCTGAACTCGTCTGCCCGCTCGTCCTCAACCATCATGCTCATCACCACGGTCGCAATGGTCTCTTCACCGACACGCAGGTGCGCCGCCTCGCCCGTCGGCTCGAGCCGGCCACCATCGACGATATTTGCGCGGTGATGATCGCCGATTCCCGCGGCCGCCCTCCCCTGCACTCTCCGGACACGCTCGCGTACATCGAACGCCTCCGTCAGCGCGCCCACCAACTCTCCCTTCAACACGCGGCTCCGCGCCCCCTGATTCTGGGCCGCCATCTCGTCAAACGCGGCCTGAAGCCTGGGCCTGAATTTCGCACGATCCTCGATGCAGCCTTCGAAGCGCAATTGGACGGCGTTTTCACCGACGACGCTGCGGGCGAAGCCTGGCTGCAAAACCATTTGCGCTACCGTTATCCGGACCTACTGTGACAGGCTCATTCCCATGGCAACTCAGCTCGATCAACTGAAACAGTACACGAAGGTGGTCGCCGATACCGGCGACTTCGTCAGCATGAAGGAGTACGCGCCACAGGACGCGACCACCAACCCTTCGCTGATCCTCAAAGCCGCGACGATGCCCGCCTACGCCGCGCTGGTCGACCAGGCCATCAAGGATTCGCCCTCCAGCGACCGTCTCGATCAAGTGATTGATCGGCTGCTCGCCGTCTTTGGTCTTGAGATCCTCAAGATCGTGCCCGGACGCGTCTCGAGCGAGGTGGATGCACGCCTCTCGTTCGACACCGAAGGCACCCTCACCAAGGCGCGCGAGATCATCGCGCTCTACGAAAAGGCGGGCATCGATCGCAAACGCGTGCTCATCAAGATCGCCTCAACGTGGGAAGGCATCAAGGCGGCCGAGCAACTCGAGAAGGAAGGCATCCACTGCAACCTGACCCTGCTCTTCTCCTTTGCCCAGGCCGTGGCCTGTGCGGAGGCCGGCATCCAGCTCATCTCGCCCTTCGTCGGACGCATTCTCGACTGGCACAAGAAAAACGCCGGCCGCGAATTCGTTGGCGCCGAGGATCCGGGCGTGATCTCCGTCACCGAGATCTACACCTACTACAAGAAGTTTGGATACAAGACCGAGGTCATGGGAGCCAGCTTCCGCAACAAGGGTGAATTGCTCGAACTCGCGGGTTGCGACCTGCTCACCATCGCCCCCGCGCTTCTGGCCGAACTCAAGGCTTCCTCCGACCCGGTCGAACGCAAACTCGACCCCGCCAAGGCCGCCGCCGCCGACATCGAGAAAGTCACCTTCGACGAGAAGACCTTCCGCTTTGCCCTCAACGAGGACGCCATGGCCACGGAGAAGACCGCCGAAGGCATCCGCAACTTCTCCGCCGACATCGTGAAACTCGAACAGCTCATCGCCAAGAAGCGCGGTTGAGTCAGGCACGCTCGCGTTCCCGCCGCCCGTCGCTTCCAAGCGACGGGCTTTTTTTTGCCCGCGTGGGTTTAAGCGCGTTTGACAAGGCCGCCCGGCGGTCGTGCCTTCAGCCGAGCGGCCAAAGCGTCGGTGACACCGGGCAATGCTGGTGCCACCGCTGACGCCCGGCGCTGCTCACCTCATTTCATGGACGGCCTCAATTTCATCCAAGACCTCGCCATTGTGCTGCTGGCCGCCGGTGTCGCCGGCGTGCTGTGCAAGCGCGTCGGGCTCTCGGTGATCGTCGGTTATCTCGCCGCCGGCATTCTCATCGGCCCGTTCACGCCGCCCGTCTCGTTCATCACCGACGTCGCGCGCATTCAGACGCTTTCCCAACTGGGCCTCGTCTTCCTGATGTTCGCGATCGGCCTGGGCCTCAGCCTCACGAAACTGCGCAGCCTTGGCCTGCCGACGCTTCTCGCCACGGGGCTGGGCGCGTTCTTCATGCTTAATTTGACCCAGCTGCTCGGCCTAGCCGTCGGGTGGAGCTCGCTTCAAGGTCTGTTCATCGCGGGGATGTTCGTCGTATCGAGCTCGGCGGTCATTGCGAAGATCGTGAGCGAACTCAAACTCAGCCACGAGGGCTCCGCTCAACGGGCGCTGGGCATCACGGTGATGGAGGACGTGGTCGCCGTGGTGATGCTCACCGTTCTCGCCAGCCAGACCCAAGGCGCAGCCGGAGCCAACGTGGGCAGCCTTCTGGCCACGATGAGCGCGTTCGTGGTCTTGCTGGTGGGCGCCGGGTTGCTGCTCGTGCCGCGGCTGCTGCGCCGGCTGGAGGCGCGCGCCGACCCGGAATTGCAGACCATCATGGTCGCCGGCGTGCTCTTCATGCTCGCGCTGAGCGCCGCGAAGGCCGGCTACTCCCTGGCGCTGGGCGCCTTTCTGCTGGGCGCAATCGTCGCCGAGATGCCGCAGCGAGGCGGCGTGGAGAAGTCCTTCGCCGGCATGCGCGACCTCTTCAGCAGCGTGTTCTTCGTATCCATCGGCATGATGATCGACCTTCGCCTGCTCGCCGCCGTCTGGCCGCTCGTCCTCGGCCTGTTCGTTTTCGTGATTGTCGGCCGTCCGCTCGCCCTTGGCTTTGCCATGATGCTCTGCGGCACGTCGCCGCGCGAGGCCCGCCGGGCCGGCCTGTTGCTCATGCCGCTCGGCGAATTCACGTTCATCATCGCCCAGCTCGGCGTCGGCAGCGCCGTGCTTCCACCGGAATACTACCCGCTCGCCGTGGGCGTCTCCATCCTCACGGTGCTCGCCACTCCGTTGATCAACCGCCACGCCACTGCGATCACCCACGTCGCCGAACGCCTGGAACCGGGCTGGCTGTCCCGCGCCTTCGAGGCCTACCACGGCTGGCTTCAACAAGCCACGGGCCGGCAGACTTCGCCG
This sequence comes from Opitutales bacterium, assembly GCA_038212175.1. Taxonomy (GTDB): domain Bacteria; phylum Verrucomicrobiota; class Verrucomicrobiia; order Opitutales; family Opitutaceae; genus CAMAXB01. The sequence goes on from JBBQUU010000027.1 coordinate 37,064, forward strand.
ATCGTCTGGAAGCTCGTGCGGGGACGCTTGATCCAGATCGGCCTCGAGATGTTGATCGTCACCGGCCTGCTCATTTTCTCGGGGCAGATGCTCTCAGGCTTCGAGAATCTCATCGCTGCCTCCGGGATGGAGGACGCGATTCTCAGCTACGTCTTCTGGTCCTTGATCGGTCTGGTCGTGCTCATCCTCCTCGTCGCAATCTGGCGCAACGTCACCACCGTCACCATGATTCTCGCCGAGAGCCTCGGAACGGACACGCGCCTGCCCACGCGCATGATCGACAACAGCCTCAAGGCCCTCGCTGGCGTTGCGGTGGGTTACTGGCTGTACGCCAGCCTTCCGTTCCAAGCCTTGCCGGGCTGGGGATGGATCGTCATCGCCTTCGCCGCGGTCGCCACGGTCACGGTGTTCTCCAACCGCCTCATCTACTGGCACAGCAGCTGGCAGTCCTCCGTCCAGGACGTCTTCAATGACGAACCCGGCCGCCCGGCCGCCGCCCGCGTAACGGCCCGGGCGGCGATGGGTCAGCGACTGGAAGCATGGGACCTCCACCTCCAGGATTATGTTGTGCCCGACGACGCCGACTACGCCGGGTGCGACCTCGCGCAGCTCGCGATCCCCGCCCGCTTCGCTTGCTCGGTGATTGAGGTGGAACGAAATGGACACGTCATCACCCGCACCGGTCCGGATCTGCGGGTTTATCCCGGCGACAAACTACTCCTGCTGGGAAAACCCGAGGGTCTGACCGCCGCCCGCGGGTCCCTGATCAAGACCCGGAGGGAGCCCGACGCCGGCGACGAGTTCGGCGGATCGATCCTCGAGAGTTTCGTTCTGCCGGACGGCATCTACACCGGCAAAAGCCTCGCCGGGCTGAAGGTCGCCAGCGAAACGGGCGTGCGAATCGTGGGTATTCAACGTGGCCCTACGAAGATCATCAATCCGGACGGCAACCAGACCCTTGAAGCGGGCGACGGCCTGCTCGCAGTCGGCACCCTCCAGGAACTGCGCGCTTTCCGCCGCTGGTTGAAGGGCGCGACCGCCGCTTCGCCCGTCTGAATCCCGCCTTCGCATGATTCGCGCCTTTCAATGGGATCTCGCGCGGCAGGTGGAACGTCTCGGTTTCCTCCTCGCCCAGCTCCCGCGCTATGCCGATTGGGGTTACCAGCAGCTCTACCTCCATCTTGAGGACGCCGTCGATTATCCCTCGCTGCCTGGCGTGGCCCGCGCCGACGCCTATTCCTACCAGGATCTGGAAAATCTGGTCGCGGCCGCCGACCGTGCCGGACTGAAAGTCGTGCCGATCGCCAACCTGCTTGGCCACACCCAGTACCTCATCAAGCATCCCGCGCTGCGCGACCTCAACGAACTGCGCGGCCCCGACGACTCGGCCCTCGCCCACGGCCAGTTGTGCCCCGTCCACCCGCGCACACCGGAGCTCGCCGGGAAACTCCTGCGGGACGTCGCCCCGTTTTGCACCGCCGGCCGGGTGCACGTCGGGCTCGACGAGTCCTTCTCACTCGGTCGCCATCCGCTGAGCCGGGCCGAGATCGCGCGCATCGGCCTGGCCGGACATTTTTCCGCCTACGTCCATCGCCTCCAAGCCCTCGCCGGCGGCCTGGGGCTGAACCTCGGGCTCTGGGCAGACATGCTGGCGTTGATCCCCGATGCCATTCCGCTCCTGCCGCGCGGCATCGCCGCCTACGACTGGTACTACCACCCGTTCGCCCGGCACCCCCGGATGGAGCTGTATAATTTCGCCGAATACAACCTCGCGCCCGCGCTGCGCCGTCAGGGCATCGCCTACTGGGGCTGCCCGATGAACGGCTCCTTTCGCCATGAACCCCTGCCCGTGTTTGGCGACCGCCTCGGCAACCTGCGCTCGTGGTGGGACCGTTGCCGAATCACCCAGGCCGAGGGATTCCTCGTCACCTCGTGGGAGCCGAATCGGCTGGCCTTGGAAATGACGACCGTGGTCGACGCCGCCGCCGCGAGCCTGTGGCTGGAACCCGGAATCGAGGACCACACCGGCATGCTGGCGAAAGGCTTCGAGCGCGTCTTCGGTCGCACCGGTGCGCGCGAGGCGGCCCGCGCCGCCCTGCGCGCGGACGAGCATGCCTTCGCCGGCTATGCCCGCTGGGAAGGCAACGACCGATGGAATGCCACCGCGCTGCGCGACGGCGTCGCCCCCGCGGCCCGCGAAGCCCGGCTGTTCGCACGGCAGGCGCGTCTGAAGCTTCCCGAACCCTTCGCCGCCAGTCTCGCCTTTCGTCGCTACCTTGCCGACCGCGATGTTTTCGTCCGCCGTGCCGCCCAAGGCGTCGCCCGGCTGAGACGCCAGCTGGCCGCCCGAAAGTCGCTCGACCCAACCCTCGACCGCCTGAAATCAGAAGCGGCGGCGTTTCGCCTGACGCTGCGCACAGGTCGCACCGCAGCGCGGGCGATGTGGACGCGCACACGAGATGCGCAAGGCGCCAGTCCCAACGACGCCATTCTCACGGCCGACGCGTCCCGACTGCGCGATTGGCTGCGCTGGTTGAACCGCTGTCGGCACAAACCCGTGACCGTACTGACCGCGTCGCCTGTTTTCGGCGTCTGGCAACTCGATCTCACCGTGCACAATTTCGCGCCGGCCCTGCAAAAGGTGATCGTCGAACAGCAGGATCCCGCCGGACGCTGGCACCCCCTCGCCGCCCGGTTCACGATCGAATTTCGCGCGCACGCCGCTCGTCCGCGCACACGAATCCGAAGGACCTTCTCGATCCCGGTCGACTCGCCCGAGCGGCCCCTGCGCGTCGCCGTCCGCGGGCTCGGACAAGTCGCCCTCAGCCAGGTCACGTTGAGCAACGGCCCCACGACCCTGCTCGCATGGCGCAACCCGGTGCGCCTCGGCGTTCCAGTGCCGCACTTCGGATTTCCCGAACTCGACTGGGAGCGAAATGCGGACGAACGTCTGCTGTCGTTTCGCCCGCTCCGCCCCGCGTCCTCGTCTCATGTCTGAAGCCCTGAAAGCCCACGCTTCCCTCGCCCGCCTGCCCGGCGGATGCGGAATCGCCACGGTCGCGGCGGTCGAAGGCTCCTCGTACCGACGACCCGGCGCCCGGCTCGTGCTGACACCCGACGGCACGCGCATCGGCTCCATCAGCGGCGGATGCCTGGAAGAGGACCTTCTGATTCATCTCCGACAGGTCAGGGAGAACGGCAACGCCCGATCTCTCGTTTATGACACGACCGAGGAGAATGATCTCATCTGGGGCGTCGGCCTCGGGTGCCACGGCAGGGTCACCTTGCTGCTTGAACGCGTTGAAACAACGCCGCCCGGGCTGGCCTTCGTGCACCACGCCGCCGGTGTCCAGCGCATGGGTGCCGTGCTTGCCACGGTGTATGACGGCGAACCCGGCATTCCGCTCGGGGCCTGCCTCGCCCTCGCGGCGGACGGACGTTCCTGGCACACCGCCGAGCCGGCCGCGTGGGTCGACCCCTTGCGCGAAACCGCCGCCGCCGCCCTCGCCCGCGGCCTTTCCGACTGGCTGACGTTCACCGATCTGCCGGGGCGGCCGTGCGTTTTTTTTGAATACATTGCCCCGCCCCCGAGACTCGTCGTGCTGGGGGCGGGCGACGACGCCGGACCGCTCGCGCGGTTTGCGACCGACCTGGGCTGGTCGGTGACCGTGGCCGACCCACGCGCCGCCTTCGCGACCCGCGAACGCTTTCCCTCGGCCGAAAATGTGGTGGTCGCGCCCCCGACGGACCTCACCCGTCTGGTCTCCTTCGACGAACGCACCTTCGCCGTCGTTATGACGCATCACTACGTTCACGACCTTCCGTACCTGCGCGGACTGCTGCCCCTGCGCTTGCCTTACGTCGGCCTGCTGGGCCCGCGCAAGCGTGCGGAAAAACTGCTCGCCGATCTGCGGGCCGAGGGCATCGATGTCACACCGGCCATGCACGCCGCCTTGCACGCACCCGTCGGCCTCGACCTCGGCGGCGATACGCCCGAGGCCGTCGCACTGTCGATGCTCGCGGAAATGCAGGCCATCCTCCAGGGCCGCGATGCGGCCCCGTTGCGCCTCCGCACGCTCCCGATTCATGCCTGAATCCGCTCCCCCGACGCCCACTCTGCGCTGCGGCCTGATCATTCTCGCCGCCGGTGCGTCCACGCGCATGGGGCGACCCAAGCAACTGCTGCCCATCCAGGGTCAACCGCTGCTCGAGCGCACCGTCCTCGCCGCCCTCGCCGCGCCGGTCTGGCCCGTGGTGGTCGTGCTGGGCGCGCATGCCGACACGATCCGGCCCACCCTGGCGCGTCATCCGGTGCTCGTCGCCGAGAATCCCGCCTGGGCCGAGGGCATGGCCTCTTCGCTTCGCGCCGGACTCGGTGTGCTGAATGCCTTTTCGCTCCGGGTCGACGCCGCCGTGATCGCGCTCTGCGATCAGCCGGCGTTCACGACGGACGTCATCGCCCGCCTGCTGTCCGCGCAACGCGAAACGGGCTGCACCCTCGTCGCCGCACGGTATGGCGGCCACCTCGGGGCTCCCGCTTTGTTCACGCGCGCCCACTTCGCGGCGCTCACCGCGCTCACCGGCGACGAGGGAGCAAGAAAGCTCATCGCCCAAGCCCCCCCTGCAAGCGTCGCCGCCCTCGACCTGCCCGAGCTCGCACTCGACCTCGACACGCCCGATGACGTCGCGCGAGTAATTCACACCTAAACGAACAAAGGATGTTTCACAGAGCACACAGAGCTCGGACACAGAGGAAGCAGGAGGCCTTGAGGTGTTGGCAAGGTTTCAGGCGAATGAAGACAAAATGAATAATGTGATTCGAGATTTGGATCGGTGGATTTCCCTCGGTGAACTCTGTGTCGGCGCTCGGTGTTCTCTGTGGCCCAACGGTCTTCCTCAAGAGGGTGCGGAATAGGCAGAGCTACACCGGGCGTACCTTGCGGTGCCCGCGCAGGCGCGCCCGCGTCAAGGCAACGCTCTTCCAGACGCCAAAGAGCGCGCGGTAGTACACTCGTTTGAGTGCGCTTGTGCCGAAGTGCTTCAAAAAAACGTCGCGGTTCGCGTCAAAGATCGCCCGGCCCATCCGATCAAAGTCCTTTGCGACACTCAGCCCCTTCAGATGCACGATGGACACGCGGCCATCGTAAATGATGCGATACCCCGCCCGCGCGACCCGGATGCATAAATCAAGGTCGTCGCCGTACATGAAAAAGGCCTCGTCAAAAATCTTTCCGTCCGACGCGACCCTCGCGAGCACACGCCGGGAGGCCAGCATGAAGGCGCCGTTGATCGCGCCGACGCCGTAGGTCCCGTCGACCGGCAGGTGGGTCAGATTGTAACCCGAAAACGCCGCCGTCCTGGGAAACGACGCCGCCAGACCCGTCGCGCGGCAAAATCCATCCCACGCCGTTGGAATGCTGCGGCGACAGGCCAGATCCAGCGATCCGTCTCCCTGCACCAGGCGGGGCGAGATAAGCCCGATGGAAGGCTCCGCCGCCAGTCGCGCCAGACAATGCGCGAGCGCGCCTTCGTTGACCACGGTGTCCGGATTGAGAAACAGGACAAATTCGCCGGTCGTCCGCGCCAGCCCCACATTGTTCCCCCGGCCAAATCCCAGGTTCTGGACCGGAACGACGTAATCAACGCTCGAATACGAGTCCCGGGCGACCGCAGAGGTGCCATCGACGTCGCCGGAATTGTCCACCACCACGACCTCCACCGGACGGCCGCCCAACGTCGGCGGCACGGAGCGGAGACATGGTCCGATCTCGTCGCGCGACCTGAAGGCAACGATAACGATGGAAAGCAGCGGAGGCATCCTTGCGCTGAGTGAAGCGGTCTCGCCGCCCAAAGGGAAGCCAGCGGTGCAGGGGCCTCCCATCGTACGAGCGCCTATTAATGAAGGCATTTAACAGGAGCACGCGGAGAGCGCAGAAAGAGGCAACGCCGAGCGCTTTCCGCTGCCTCCTTTGGTGGAGCGGCCGCACTCTTGCCGCCGGTTTGGATGCCGGACGGCCTCGCGCACGCCCTTCCTGCACAAACCCGGCGGCAGGAGTGCCGCCGCTCCTTGAAGCGATCCGGCGAAACTGCTCACCAACGTCGTGATGTCGGGGTTAACGTGCTCGTTGGTCGGCTCTGCGAGAATCGGCCGACTCTGCGGTGCTGCGAACTCATGTAAGAGTTCAGGAAGGAAACGTTACCCGATGTGTCATCGATTCCTCCGGCCCCCTTCGGCTCAGGGAGAAACGAACCCAAGGCAAGAATGCCTGTGCCACGAGATCGCCCCTCCTTGAACGCGAATCGCATTCATATCTGACCTTTAGTTTGCCCAAACCGCACGAATACCCCTATTTGGGCGGGGCAAAATGGTTTCCAGCTGGTTTGCGTTTCTACTGCGACAACGACGGAGGCTCGGGCAGACGCTCGCGTTCGTCTGCCTTGCCGCAGCGGCGTGGTCCATGGAAGGGCCAACGCAAGCCCCTCGTGAGTCAGCCGAATCAATCCACGCGGCGGCCATCGTTCCCCTTGGCCTGCGCGAGGCCATCCAACTCGCCCTGTCGCACAATCGCACGCTGGAGAAGGCGAGTCTCGACCGTGAATCGCAACGGTTTGACCTGCGGGTCGCCGAAGACGAGTTCTTCCCCAACTTGGACCTGTCGTCGGCGGTCCGTTACAATCCCATCACTACCGGCGAGAACGAATCCACCACGCGCATCGGCACCGCCTCCGCCGTGATCTCGCAACGCATTCCCACGGGAGCCCGCTTCGGTCTCGCCTGGGACAACATCGCCACCGATCGCTCGACCCAGGCAACCAAGATCTACGACTCCAGTCTTTTCCTCCAACTAGATCAACCGCTCCTCCGGGGAGCCGGGCTGCAGACCAACCTCGCGGGCCTGCGCATCGCCCGGCTGTCCGAATCGACGAGCTTCCTCGAGTTTCAACGCATCGTGATCAACACGGTCACGAGCGTCATCTTTGCCTACCGGTCCCTTCTCCAGGCCGAGCGGCAGGTCGAGGTCAGCCGCTCCGCCTTCGACCGGGCCCAGGAACAACTTCGCATCAACCGGGCGCTCGTCTCCGCCGGCACCCTGCCTCCGGTGGAGATCATCCAGACGGAGGCCGACATCGCGACGCGCGAGTTCAATCTGCTCACCGCCCAATCCATTCGCGACTCGGCCCGCTTCGCCTTGCTCAAGCTGTTGGACGTGGATCGCAACACGATCTTCCAACCCTCCGAGTCGCTGGAGTTGCCCGAGTTCGCCCTCGACTTTGAGACCTGCCTCGAGCTGGCCTACGCCCATCGCGCCGACTACCAGCAGGCGGCCCAGACCAAGCGGATCACCGAACTGGCCGCGACCTCCGCGCGGAACAACCAACTCTGGTCGCTCAACCTCAGCTCGCGGTATCGCGTCGCCGGCGGTGACGACGCCTTCAGCCGCGCTCTCGATCGGGTATTCTCCGCAACCAATGAAGATTGGAACGTCGGCCTCACGTTGCAGGTTCCGCTCGGCGACCTCACGCGTCGCCAGAACTACCTCCGCGCGCGCATCCGCGACCGCAAGGCAGGAGTCGATTTCACCGAGATCACCGAGAATATCGAAATCGAGGTGCGCGACGCGTTCCGTACCATTCAACTTGCGAGCCGCCGGGTGAAGGTCGCCGCCGTGGCGCGGGAGCTGGCCGAACGCAAACTCGACATCGAGAAGGGCAAACTGCAGGTCGGCCGCACCACCAACTTCGCCATCATCACCTTCCAAAACGATCTCGTGAACGCGCGCCTCAACGAGATCAGCGCCCAGATATCCTATCTCAACGCCCTCACCGTGCTTGAACAGACGCTCGGCACCACGCTGCGGGTCTGGGGCATCCAACTCCAAGACTTCAGCGCCGAGGGTTCCGCCCGGGCCGAACTCGCCGCGTCTCCCTGACCGCATGAACGAGCCTCCCTCCGCGAACCCACCTGACTTGTCGCGACTCCTGATTCAGACGATGGAGCGCGTCACGGAGTTCCTCGAGGTGGAGCGCAGCACTCTTTTTCTCCACGACAAGGAGCAGAGCGAACTCTGGACGCCCGTCGCCCAGGGCACGGGCGAGATCCGCATCCCGCGTGGCAGCGGCATCGCCGGCCATGTGTTCGAGACGGGCGAGGTCGTTCGCCTCGCGAACGCGTACGACGACCCTCGTTTCAACCGGGACATCGACCGCAAAACGGGATTTCGCACGCGCGATCTCTTCTGCCGTCCGGTGTACGACAGCGCAGGGCGCCGCCTGGGGGTGATACAACTGATCAACCGTCGCCATGGCCCGCTGACGCCGCGCGACGAAGCCTTGCTCGATGCCCTCTGCAGCCAGGCCGGCGTCGCAATCGAGAACGCACAGCTCTCCCTGCGTCTGGGCAAACTGGTCGTGTCGGAACGCGCCCTGCACACAAAGCTCGAGTCAAACCACACCGAACTGCGCAAAGCCTTTCTCCAGGTCGAAGAAAGCGCCGCCGCGCAGGAGCTGCTGGGGCGGCGCGTGCAAAAGGTCCGGCTCGCCGCCTTGGTGACCATCGTGGCGCTGTTCGTTGCCATCGGGTTGTTCGCGTGGCGCAGCAGTGCCGGCCAACCATCGGCCACCCCAACCGCACAAGCGCTTTCGATCATCTGGCACACGGTGGCCGTCGCACCCATCCGCACCGGCCTCGTCCTGCTCGGCATCGTCGAGCCGCTGGAGATCCGCAATGTCACCTCCCCTCTGCGTGGTCGCGTCGCGGAGAAGAACTTCGCCTACGGCGAACTTGTCACCGGGGGACAGTTGCTCGCCCGCATCGACCCGACCGACGTCGAGGTCGAGCTCCGCAACGCCGAGGCGGCGCACATCCGTGCCCTGGCCGAACAACAGCGGCTCGAGCGTTGGGAGTCGGGCCCCGAGGTCTCCCGCGCGCGCCGCGCCCTGCTTCGCGCCCGGCTCAATTTCGAGGCAAACCAACGCAACCTGCGCGAAATGGAGCAACTTTCCGAACTCGGGATCATCGCGCAGTCGTCGCTCGAAAGCGCCCGGCAGCAGTTCACCCTGCAGGAGACGGAGTTTCGCTCGGCCGAGGAGGATCTGGCCAACGTGCTCGCCACCGCGACCGAGGAGCGGATCGGGATCGCTCGCAATGATGTCACCAATGCTCAACTACGGGTGGCTGATCTGCGCGACCGCATCTCCCGCGCGGTGCTGCACGCTCCGTTCGACGGAATCGTCATCCTGCCCAATGCACGCCCCACCGCGGGACGGCCTGCGGGCAGCGACGGATTTTTCGAGATCGGGAGCACGATCGGACAAAACGAAATCCTCCTCGCTGTGGGCAGCCTCGAGGGCATTTCGGTGAAAACGCGTGCCGACGAGGTCGAGATTGCCCGCATCGGCCACGGCCAGCCCGTGCGCATCACCGGCGACGCCTTTCCTGGTCGCACGCTCGCCGGCCGGGTGGACTATGTTTCGTCCCAGGCCATCGCCACGGGCGCGCGTCCCTACTTCGAGATCGTCGTGCGCACCGCCCGCCTGTCGCCGGAGGATCTGGCAGCCGTGCGTCTCGGCATGACGGCCAAGCTCGACATCACGGTGTACGAATCGCCGGCCGCCCTGGTCGTTCCCGTGGCGGCGGTGAAGCGGCAGGGGCGGTCCACCCACGTGCATCGGCGCGGTCCCGACGATCGGCTTGAGTCCATCGCCGTGCGCATCGGAGCGACGACCGCGACGACCGTGGAGATTCTTGAAGGGCTCGTGGCCGGTGACGTGATCGCCGCCGATGCGAGGATGGTGCCGTGACCCCGGTCATCGAGCTGGCCAACGTTTCACGGACCTACCGCGTGGGTCCGGAACGGATACACGCCCTGCGCGGCGTCAATCTGAAGGTCGCTCCCGGAGAATTCGTCGCCATCACCGGGCCTTCGGGTTCGGGCAAGTCCACGCTGCTCAATCTTCTCGGCCTGCTTGATCGCCCGGACGAAGGCGCCTACCGGCTCGACGGACGGGATGTGGCGGACCTGAGCGACGACGAGCGCACGTGGCTGCGCAACCGCAAGCTGGGGTTCGTATTTCAGGCGCCACCCATGCTGCCCCGCCAGACCGCGCTGGAGAACGTCGCCGTGCCGCTGCGGTACCGCGGCATGCGCGCAGCGGCTGCGAATGCCGCGGCGCTGAGCGCGCTCGCCCGCGTGGGGTTGGCCGGGGCCGCCCGTCAACTGCCGTCGCAACTGTCAGGTGGCCAGCTCCAACGCGTGGCCATCGCCCGCGCGTTGGTGGGACAACCGATGCTGGTGCTCGCCGACGAACCGACCGCGGCCCTGGACGTCCGGACGGCCGACGAGGTCATCGCGCTGCTTCGCAGTCTGAATCGCGATACCGGAGCGTCCGTCGTGATGATCACCCACGAACTCGACGACGCCGCTGCGGCCTCGCGCCATCTCGTCCTGACCGACGGTTGCCTGCACGCGCCGGATACCGCCGGGTTGCCGCGATGATGCCGGTGCCGCTCAACTTCCTGATCGCGCTCGCCTCGCTGCGGCATTCGTGGCGGCGAAATCTCCTCGCGTTGCTCGGCCTCGTGCTGGGCGTCGGCGCAATTGTCGCCATCCTTGCGCTCGCCCTGATGGTGCGCGCGGAGTCCCTGCGGCAGTTCGAGCGCACCGGACTCGACGTCCTGGCCCTGCGCAAGACCTCCGGAGCGGGCGCGCAGGTAACCCGCCAGCCGCCGTCGATCGACCTGTCTCTCGCCGAGCGTCTGGCGGAAGACGTGCCCGAGATCGAACGCGTCGCGCCGATCATGACGCGCCGCGCACCGTTGGCTGTCTCCAGCCTTCAACACCAGATGGAGCAGCTGGGCGTGACGGAAGAGTTCGTGCGAATGAACGGGTTGGAGGCGGCCGAAGGGAGAACACTCACCGAGCTCGATCGTAACGCCCCGCATGTCGTTCTCGGGAGCGAGCAAGCCGCAGCCCTGCGCAGCGCGGGTGACGAAATTGTGGGCCGGCATGCGGTGATCGAAGGCAAGGTGCTGATCATCGTGGGCGTGCTGGCACCCGCTCGGGGCATCCGGCTTCACGAGGGCGACCTCAACAAGGCGGCCTTGATGCACGCGACAACCTTCGCCCGCGTCTTCAACCAAGCCGAGATCGGCGTCATTTATGCACAACACCGGCCGGCGACTTCCCCGCGGGCCGCGGGCGAGGCCGCCGTCGATTTCCTGCGTCGCAACGTGGAAGGACTGGCGGTGGACGTAACCAGCGCCGCCACGCTCGTTGAGGAGATGGAGCGGCAGCTCCGCCTCTTTGCCCTGTTTTTCGGCGCGCTCGGGACCATCGCCTTGGTGCTGGGCGGAGCGGGCATCATGAACGGCCTGCTGCTGGCAGTCGCAGAACGGCGACGCGAGATTGGACTCAGACGGGCGCTCGGCGCAACGCGCGGGGATATTCTCTCCCAGTTCCTGCAGGAAGCGTTGATGCTGAGTGCCGTCGGGGGCAGCCTGGGCCTCGCCGTGGGCACCTTGGTGGCGTGGACCCTCGCCCTGCGCGCGGACTGGGAATTCCAATTGCCCGCCGGTCCGTTGGAACTTGGCGTGGCGGTGGCCTTCGGGGTCGGGGCCGCTGCAGGATTTTTCCCGGCGTGGCAGGCCGCGCGGCTCGACCCGGTGGTGGCGATGCGAATCGACCGTTGAGGGCACCCACTGCGGGGCGCGCGACGCCCGGCAGAGGAAAGGTCATCTCGCCGACCCGCGGGTTAAAAGGCGTCCTTCCAAAAAACCCCAGGAACTGGTGTCCGTGGCCAGATTGGAGCCCCCGATGCTCACTTCGGGCACAGGAGGCACCTATCGGACGGGCTCCGTCCTAGAAATCGAACGAGTTGGTGAGCTGGAACGTGCGGGGCGGCGCGATTGAGTAGACCGGAGAACCATCGCCGTTGGCGGCGAAGACCCGCAATCCCTGCTCGCTGAACAGTTCCTGGGCGTTGACTTGCACCCGCCAGTTGACCCGGTTGTTGAAGATACGGCGATTGTAGCTGACGAACATGCCCCCGGCGACAACCGCATCGCCGCGATACTCGTTCTCCAGGTCGTTGATCAGGCCCGGGTAGTTATTCAGACCACCGAAGTTGAAGGTCGAATCCACGCGGCCATAACCCAAGACCTTGCCCGATTCCCAACGCAGGTTGGCGCCGACCGCGAGGCCCTTGAGGCGCCCATCGTTAAACTTGTAACGTCCGACCAGCTTGGCCGTGTAATCCGAGACGCCTCGGTTGGAAACGCCCTCGCGGAGCAACTCGCTGACGAAATTGCCGGCGATCGTGTTGACAAAGCTGGTCTGCAACAGGGTCGACGTCGACGTGGTGGCGCCGGTGGAGCCATCATTCCGCATGCCCTCGGCGAAAAGCTTCCCGTAGAGGGGAGCGCGGTACTCCAGGAATTCTAAAAGCTCGCGCCCCACCCGGGTGGTGACGTTGTCGAGTTTATCGACGCTCGCGACGAAGTCCCAATTGCGGTTCGGCCGGAACGAGATCTCGATCGACGCGCCCTTTGAGACGCGGTCCTCCGTGGTGGCGGCGTTGTTCGGCCGTTCGTAAACATCGCTGGTGGTGTTGCCGAAGGGATCGATCACGCTGTACTCCGAGAGACGACCGGCAGCCTCGAGCGAATTGTAGACCGACTCCTCGAAGGCGACCACCCGGATGCCGGCCACAGCCGTGGAACTGGTCGCATTGATCTGCGACGAGTTGAAGTAGGTCGCGCGAATGTCGAGCTTGCCATCCATGAACGTCAAGCCGATGCCGAAGTCTTTCGTCTCGCCGCTGGCGGGAGCCAGGTTGCGATAAAGATTGTCTTGTCGCGGTTCGGTCGCGGCGAAGTTTTCCGAGCGATTGGCGAAAAGACGCAGACGGTTGTTCACCCGGTAAACGATGCTTTGCGTCGTGGTGTTGGCCTTGTTGGAGAAGGTGGGGCCGTCCGGCTCGTATTGTGAGCGGTTTAAGCCTGCCGTCCTGTTCGTGCCAAAACTATCCGTGCCAAAGTTCCGATTGGGCAGGGGCACGCCCTGGGCGCTCTCGATTTCATCCTGCCGCCAGCCGAAGAGCGTGATGATGCGGCGGTCCCAGAAAAAGCTCTGAAGCGAGAGGCCAATGCCGTTGTTGTTCAGAATGGTATAGTTGCGGCCTCCGGGAATGAGTTCGCGGCCGTAATTTACGCCGTTCGGCGCGACCTGCCAGGTGGGCGGAGTGGCAAGGTTGTTATAATACCGGAAGTTGTAGGAGCGATTCCAATGGTTCGCCACGTTGTCTGGAAAGCCGGTCAAACGAAGCGACGTGTCGCCCAATTGCACCGGATCGCCCACATACCACAGCTGCTGGCCCCAACGCGAGTTGTTGTTGGCCGGATTGGTCAGGGCACCGCCGGTGAAAACCGACTCGTTGTCGACATGGTAGTGCCAGCGGTAGCCCAGGCGATCGACCTCCGCATCGGTGTAAACCCCCGTGAGCCGATGAAACCCAAGCCACCCGAAACGATCCGTTTTCTTGGCAAAATCGAAGTCGTAGTTGGCCTGGAGCACGAAGCTCCGGGCCTCGGCTTCGTTGTATTCACCCAGTGGACGCCCGTGAATGAAGGGCCGCAGGAAGTTGGGGTTGACCCGGCCATCGGGCAGCCGCTGGTTGATGTCCAGCTGGATCATGTTGGTCTGCGTGAGCGTCCCGAAATATTGCTCCTGTTCCCGTTTCTCGTACTGGAAGCTGGCGGAGAAGTACAAGTTGTCGGTCACGCGCTGGTCCAGACTCAGGTTAAACCGATCATTATCCTCCGTGCGGTAGTTGCCGGACAGCGCGCCGATCTCCACCGTGCGAAACGGAAAAATGCCCTGATCGACAACCTGATTCTCGGCGATTCGACCCGGGCTTTGCTGGTTGGAGTTGCCGGAGCGCATGAACGTCGCCCGACTGGCGACAGGGGCAAGCGCGCCAGTGACGAGACGGTTGGAAAGGAGCGTCGCCACGTTGTCGAGCGGATCGGTCCATTGACCGTTGCCGGGATAGATCAACACGACCGAGCTGGGGCTGGTGTTGAGCTCACGGCGAATGGTGCCGAGATTCACCGTCTGCCCGTTCGTGAGCGTAAAAGCCGACGGTCCCGCCACGTTGTTGTTGACGACCGGATCCCAGAAGAAGGCTTGGTTGATCTGCGCCTGGGTCATCTGGGGCGCGTAGGTGTTATAGGCGGTCAGCCACTCCGAGACATTGTCCTGCACCGTGCGGAAGTTGGGACGGCGGCCCCGGGCGTCGATCCGCTCGGCATAGGCGCGAAGCGTGGTGCCGGAGAAAGGCTGATAAGTGCCGGTCAGGAACACGCGCTTGTCCCGTTGGTAGGCGCTATCGACTTCGTAGCGCGTGTCACTGTACAGACCGACGGCGCGAACGGCGAGCTTGTCACGCACGAGCACGCGGCTGAAGTCAAGCATGCCGCGGTGGGATCCAAAGTCGTCGAAGCGGGTCTCGATCCGGTTGATATTGCGGCGAAGGTTGGCGACCTTGGTCGAGGAGTTCACCAGCCCGGCAGGCTCGGCGAGGCCGAAGAGAACGGAATTGGCGCCTCGCAGGAATTCGCTGCGCTCCGTGTTATAACGATCCGTCGATCCGAGTACTTCGATGAAGTTGATGGTCGTCGTCGCGCGGCCCAGACCGCGGACGCGGATCTCACCCGAGCGGTTGTTATTATCGCCGAAGTCGCCGCCGACATATTGGTTTCCTCCGCCGAGCCCCGCAACGTTCTCCTGATGGTAGGTGGAATCGTTCTCCGCCCCGGAAACGAAGGCCAGCGCGCTGGCGATGTCATTCGCGGCCAGGTCGTTCATAAACTCGTCGGTCAGCACGGTGACCGACGCGGCCACGTCCTTGAGATCGGTACGCAGCCGACTCCCGGAGGTGACAATCGAACTCGAATAGCCCTCATCCTCCTCCGCTTGAACCAAAAACGGAGAGAGAGTAATGGGATCGGATTCAGTGGCGGCAGGAGCCGCGGGTTGAGGCTGACTTTGGGCAAGGGCAAGCGAGGCGCCTGACAAGAGCAGAGCCTGCAAGAGCAGGACGCGGTGGCTGGTTTTCATGGAGGGAGTGGCGTTGCACGGACCGCGAACATTCGGGTCAGACGCAACACACTTGGGGTGGAGGGTGGGGGCTAAGCAGAGCCCGGGGCAGAGTTCAGTCGAATTAGGGTGGTACGGAAAGGAGGCGGGATCGCCGACCACTCCGGAGGTTAAATAGATCCTACCACTCGCCCGCGCCTCCTCTCAATGGACAAGTGCAGAACGTTTTGTCATTTTGCGGAAACCTGCGGGGTCTCACGTGCAGTCTCGTTTATTCAGCGAGCCCGATGGGCCCGGCCAGACGCGTCGTTCACTTTCCATGCGAACCGCAGACTTGTCGGCGCGATGCGTCCAAATATTTCCAGGCAGATTTTTAGGACAAAGCGTCGACGAATGCGCCATCGTAACAGTTTAGCGAGCCGGGTAAGCCACGTCTTGCTGAATTCCACTCGAATCGAGTTTGTTCGTTTGCGGAGTCAGCTTTTGCGGGGCCACAACCCTTGTCACCGAAGAATGGCGGGGCACCGTTGATCGGCTCCAATCGAATCAATCAACAGGGATCGACGAAAGGCACGGATTCGACCAGATCCGTGCTGCGAATCAAACCTTTGCACAGCGCCTTGATTCAATCACCCACCCACATTGCTTCAAGAAGCGGCGGGCTCGAAGTCGTCATGGCGGAGGCGGTGGCGAAGCAGAGAACGGACCCGCCAAATCGCGGGATCCCGACGTGCTCGTGGTCGCAGATGTTTTCGCGCACGGAGGCAACGTGACCGGACCCACGGTCGACCAGCCGGTGTACTACCTTTTTCTTGGTGGCGTGGAGCAGGATATCGGCGGCTCGATTGCCGGTCTGCCGACCGCCTCTCCTCAACAATTCCGCCGCGTGCTCGCCGAGGAACTCGCGCTCCATCATTTCATCGAAACCAAGGGCGGCGGCCCCTTGCCGCAGATCGCCCTGGTCTGCGCCTGGGGCACCGCCGCACTCGACACCTTCGAGCAGGACGACCCGAGCACGGGCGAAAGAACGAGCGTCGCGTCCAACGACTGCGAAATGAAACGGCTGCTGGGCATTCCCAAAACCCGCCAGCGGCTGATGTCCGCCGCCGAAGCCGAAAATCTCAACGACGCTTTGAACAGCGAGCGTTTCTACATTCTCGTGGCCGCGCTCGATGCGACGGCGCTCCGGCAGCGCCAGAAGAAGGTCCTGTGGCGCACGCGCATCAGCATCGACGCCCGCCGCACGACCCTCCCCGAATCCATGGGCCTTATGATCGCCAGCGCCGGCCCCTTCTTCGGCAGAGAGGAATCCCGCCCGATCTTCGTCGACGATGCCCTGCGGCGAAACGTGCACGTGGAGGTAGGAGAGGCCACGGTAATCGAGCGAGACGGCACACCGCCCAAGAACAGATAGCCCAAGGTCGCCCATCAAAGCTTGACGGAACCACCACCACAGGAAGTCCGGCATTTGACAAACCTTAGCAAAGTTTGTACGACCGATCATGAACATTTCCCTGACGCCGGAACTGGAGAAGCTGGTCCACGCCAAAGTGGAATCGGGCCTCTACAACAACGCCAGCGAGGTGATTCGCGAGGCGCTGCGGGATGCGTTGCGACGGGAGAGCGGACATGACTGGCTGCAGGTCCAGGCAGCCATCGGATACGCGCAGCTCGAAGCCGGCGAAGGCATCCCCGTGAAGTCAAAGAAGGGGTTTGTCGCACTCGTGCGGGGTAAGACATGAAGCTCGGGCTCACCCCGGCGGCATTGGCCGATCTTCGCTCCATCCGTGATTATACCTTGTCGCGCTGGGGACCCGGGCAGGAGGAGGCCTATTTGGATCGGATGTGGAAGAAATTCGAAATCATCCAGGAAGATCCGGCCCCGTATCGCTTTCGAACCGATCTATTCCCCGGTTGCCAAATTTCAACGGAAGGAAAACACGTGATTCTGTTCCGGGTAGACAAATCAACACTCCAGATGGTGCGCGTCCTTCACAGCGCGATGGACTTCAAGCGTCATCTGTCCTCGGCGGAGTAAAAGGGCCGCGAAGGTTCGGGACGACAGACGCCATGCCGACCCCGGTGCGCGGAATGGCAGAACGCAAGCAAGTCATCCAGGCTGTTCACTCAGCCGTTGATATGAACCAATGATTTTGTTCTTCATCGTATATCGCCCCAGAATATTCGATGCGCAGCTACCTCGCCTCGGCCCCTGGGCAGCGGGGCGCCATCCTCTCCCAATTCAAACGATTAAGTTGCATGTATCGGTCTGATGTCAGTGCGAAAACTTCAATTTGGATATGGCTTCGCCGAGGAGCCGCTCAATGACGGGCTGCAGCATCGGGTCCCCGGCCGCCAGACGCGCCTTGGTCTGTTCCAGCCTGCCAGGTCCACCTGATAAAACGCCGGCGCCGCGCCCCCGGTCGAACCGCTGACTGCGGGACGCCACGCCGCCCAGAACTCCGATTTGAATAGCCACACCGCGACGCCTTTGGATAAATGCGAGCCATGCCCCTTGCCGATCACGCGATCGCGAACCCCATGCGCCATAACGGCAGCGAGGGCCTGGCCCCGGCCGTCTGTCGCGCCGGTTATCTCCAATTTTCCAGCGATCGCGTCTTCACCAACTCGCATGTCCAGAGCCGTGCCTTCTTTTGGTGCAAGAGTGGCAAAGGGCGTTTCATCGTAAACGGCGAAGAGCACACGCTGGACCCCCGCGATCTGTATCTTTTGCCGTGGGATCGAACCATCCGCTACATTCCTGACCGGAAGGACCCCATGTACACGGGACACGTTCATCTGGTCCCCTACTATCGCCCCGGTTCGGCCTGGGTGCCGAACGTACCTCATCACGCCGGCGATACCGCTTACAATTCGCCCGACCGCCGCGACGCCAACTGGCCGGATCTGCAAGGCATCGTGAAATTCCGCATCAGTGCGAACGACACCATCGCTTTATTGCTCGATTTCACGATCCGAAGCTTCCTGCGAAGTCGCGGCAGCGACGAAGCCGAAGCCCGCCACCTCGGGCATCTTCTCCTCGGCGAATTGATCCGATTGAAGGGCGCTCACTCGGACGAAAAACAAAGTTATCCCGAAGAGTTGGTCCGGCTGATCGCTCACATCGAATCCGCTTACATGCGCTCGATCACCGTGTCGGAACTGGCCGGGATCATCGGTCGCAGCCGATCGCATGTGCTGAAGTTGTTTCGCCACCACCTCGGCACCTCGGCCAAAAACTACGTGATCAATCGCCAGTTACAGGCCGCCAACGAACTGCTTCTCAGCACCACCAAGTCGATCGCCGAAATCGGCCAGGCCGTCGGCATTTCCGATCGTTATCATTTCTCCAAACTCTTCCGGCGGCACCTGGGCTTGTCGCCAAGCTCCGCCCGTCTCAATCACGGCCCGATCCGAATTGATCCCGAGGGCGATCACTAGGCCGGCGAAGCCAAAAATCCCAGATCCCAAACTGCCAAATCCCAAAGAAGAGCGCGCGGCGGGCGCTATCCTGTTTTTGGCTTTCGAAAACTCCCGTTCATTTTGGTTTTCACCTCATCGGTACGTATAGGTG
>JBBQUU010000028.1:0-55400 GCA_038212175.1 Opitutales bacterium
ATTCTGTAACCGCCTGGTCGTGCTTCGTCAGAAGTCCTGCAAGCGCGACTCGATGGCGCCGCGCTCCGGTTCGATGCGTGCAAGCACTTCACCGAGCAGGTAAATGGAACCCGTGACGAGCAACAGGTCACCGGGGCCGCCTGCGGTACAGGTGTGCGGCTCCGGAAACAACCCCGCGACCGAGGCACGCATCACGCGTCCCCGGTAGGTCGAGGGAACCAGCGTCTCAAGTTGCTCGTGCGTGCAGGCGCGCGCCTGAGCCGGGACGACGAAGTGAACTTCCTTGGCGTACGCGCAGATGACCTCAATCAGCGGTTGGGCCCGGGCAACGCCCAGCACGCCGACAACCACGACGGGCGATTGCCCCGTTTCCTCGACCAGACGTCTCAGGTTGTCGGCGAGCACGCCGGCGCCCTCGGGGTTATGAGAAGCATCGAGCACGAGCATACGCCCGCCCAAACGCGTACGCTGCCAGCGCCCGGGCCAGTCGGCGTGCCGCAGCCCTTCCGCAATCACGGTCTCGCTCAACTTCCACCGCGGGTCGAGCCGGCGGGCCACCAATGTCGCCGTCGCGGCATTCCACCGTTGATACTCCCCTTCAAGGTTGGTCTCGGGATAGGCAGCGACATCGTCGCCGAAAACGTCGCGCACGCTCGTCAAGGGTGCGTCCAAACGAGCGGCGGTTTCGCGCATGATACGTTCCGCCGCGGGCGGCATCCGGCCGATCACAACCGGGCGCCGCAGTTTGATGATGCCGGCTTTTTCTGCGGCAATGAGTTCGATCTGGTCACCCAACATCTCGCAGTGGTCGAGCCCGATGGACGTGACGACAGCGATCTCTGGTTCGACTACATTGGTCGCGTCCAGCCGTCCGCCAAGGCCGACCTCCACGATCGCAACGTCGCACTTTGATCGGGCAAATTGCAGGAACGCCATTGCGGTCATGAACTCGAAAAAACTGGGATGGTCATCGGGATGGCCCTGCGAAACCTGCTCAGCCAGAGGCTTCAACTCGCGCACGTAGCTCACGATTTCGGACTCGCTCAGCGCGCGGCGGTCAACCTGCACGCGTTCACCCAGCTTCACCAGATGGGGCGAGGTGTAGAGGCCGGTGCGCCACCCGGCCGCCCGGCAGATCGCATCGAGCAGCGCGGCCGTGGAGCCTTTGCCATTGGTGCCCGCGAGATGGATTACGGGGACCGCACGTTCGGGATGTCCGATCGCCGCGGCCAGCAGACGCATGCGATCGATACCGAATTTCACGCCCTTCGCCTTCAGGCCAAAGAGGTAGTCCTGCACAGCCGCATAGTCGGCGGAGGGCGAAGCATAGTCCGGCGCCATGGCGGTCAGCGAGCGAGGTTGGAATGACACACCGCGGCCGATCCCGTCAGCTGCGCCCTGGAGCAGGCAACTTCTTCAGATGAAGCGCGGTCAAAAGGTCGCGCAGGCGGTCGCGCATTTCGAGCCGGCTTACAATCTGGTCAACCAAACCGTGCTTCAGGAGAAACTCCGAACTCTGAAATCCCGCAGGCAGCGTTTGCTTGGTGGTTTCCTTGATCACGCGGGCGCCGGCAAAGCCGATCAACGCGCCCGGCTCGGCAATGTTCACGTCACCCAACACCGCGAAGCTGGCGGTGACCCCGCCCATCGTCGGATGGGTCAGCACCGAAATATAGGGAAGCCGGGCTTCCGCCAGCCGGCCGAGGGCCGCGCTGGTCTTGGCCATCTGCATCAGGGAGAAAATTCCCTCCTGCATGCGCGCGCCGCCTGACGCACTGAAGATGATGCACGGCACCTTGAGCTTGAGCGCGTTCTCAATGGCCCGGGTGATCTTCTCCCCGGCCGCCGAGCCCATGGCGCCGCCGCAGAAACGGAAATCCATCACCGCCACGGAAACCAGGATCCCATCGATCTTGCCGGTGCCACACACCACCGCCTCGAGCAGGCCGCTGTCCCGCTCGTATTTCTTGATGCGCTCCGGATAAGGCTGCGAATCGACGAATGTCAGAGGATCGCCCGAGCGCACGCTGGCATCCTTTTCCGTGAAGGTCTCCGGGTCGAACAGATGATGGATGCGGGCGCGGGCACCGATGGGAAAGTGGTAGCCGCTCTTGGGCACGACCATCTGGTTGGACTCGAGCTCCTTGTTGAAGATGATCTCCCCGGAGAGCGGACACTTGGTCCAGAGTCCCTTGGGGATGTCCTTCTTTTTGACCACAACCGTGGAATACTTCGGCTTGCTGAAAAGCGACATGGCGGGCGGCGGAGATTAACCGTGTCCGAAGGTAACGACGTCGAGGTTCAAGGCGCCAGCGCGGCGGAGTTCGCGAGCGCAGCTGTTGAGCGTTGAACCGGTGGTAAAGACATCATCGACAAGAAGGTAGCGGTGTCGGCTGGTTATGGCCGCCCCCTTCGCCAGTGCAAAGGCATTTTTGAGGTTCTCCCGCCGCTCCCGCCGGTCGAAAGCGGTTTGCGAACCCGTGTCCACGACCCGTCGCAAGAGCGGTTGAATCGTCAGTCCGCCCCCCGCCCTCGCGAACACCTGCGCAAGCAGGACGCTTTGATTGTATCCGCGTTCACGTTCCTTCCGCGCATGCAGCGGGACAGGCACGAGAATCGCGTCGCGCAGAAAGGAGGTCACATGCTCGTTTCGGCGAACGATCGCCTCAAGATCATCGAGCACGTGCAAACCGCTGCGGTATTTCAACGCATGCACCAGACCGCGGGAGGGGCCTTTGAACAAGGTGACCGTGCGCCCCTCGCCGAACGTCGGATGCAGACCCTCACAGTGGGGACATAACCGCTCACCCTCCACCTCGCCAAAGAACGGATGTCCGCAGGTCCGGCAATGCGGAGGACCGACCAGCGTAACGGTGGGTTCGCAGGCCCGGCAAACGTGACGCAGACCTGAGTCCTCGCAGGCATCGCCGCACACCACGCACGCAGGCGGAAACACGACTCCGCTCAATCCTCGAAGAAGCGGCGTCAAGTCAGCCAGCATCGCGGAACCAAGAACACCAAAGGGTTCGAGCGCCCGGGGGCGCGGTTGTTTGCGAAGTGGCCGACGGGGAATGCAGGCTTCGACGCCTCAGGCAGTCTCCGGTCCCGTGCGTGGAGGAGCGTCAGCCTCGGTTGCGACCGGTTCGGTGGCAACGGGGGCGACCTCTGCATCAACCGGTGCCGGCTCGGGTGCAGCGTCAACCGGTGCCGGCTCGGGTGCAGCGTCGACCGGTGCCGGCGCTCGGGCGGGCGTATCCGCGGGAGCGTCGGGAAAATTCTCCGGATCGTGCTCAGCGGATTCCACTTCCTTCTTCCGTGCCTCCACCATCGGCGGAGGTGAGAACAAGCGGCCGTCCATGAACTCCGTGACGTACCCCTCGGTGACCAGCCAGCGCAGGTCACCCTGCAGGCGACCCACCTTTTGCTGTTCCTCCACGGACAATGTGGCGGCGGGTGCGGGCGCCTCGACCTCGTGGGCCGGAGCGCTTCCACCCTCGATTGCCGGCGCCGGGCGCGCGGGCACCTTGATACCGAGCAGTCGATCGGAAAGCTCGCTGGCCTTCACCATCGGATGAGCCTCAATGAAGCTGATCAGGTTGCCGATGCTGTCGGCAAACACCTGGCCAGGAATGCGGAATTTCCGTTTCACGGCGCAAACGTAGCTTACGCCCTTTGAACCCTTCTTGAAGATCGTGAATCCCTCCCGGCGCAGGCGGCCGCGCAGGGCGTTGGCTGTATCCAGAGGGAACCTACGCTGACGCTCGAGGGTGCCCTCGATCGCGCGATGGATCTCGCCCGGCGGCAACGTTTCAAGCTGCTTGCCCGGGAAGCGGGCCGACTCGACATGGCGCACGACTTTGTCGCGGGCCTGGGTCAGCAGGTAAAGGCGGGCATCCTCGAGGTTGTCGAAGGTCAGTGGCGTCGCATCTTCGGCGCCGTGTTTCCACGTGTAGCGGGTGACCTTCTTCATCTGTTCCAGCCACTGGTTGATGACCTCCGGGTCGCGCACCGTTTCGATGCGGGAGCGGAAGGCCTCCAGCGGCATGCGTGCGACTTTGGCCGCGTGGTGCTGCTGGACGATCTGGTTGTAGCGATGGTAGTTCGGCGGCCCCAGCAGTACGCCGGTGACGCCGCACTTGTTGACCACCTGGAAATTGCCTTTGGGCGCTTCCACCTCGGCTTCGCTCGCGTCGAAGAAATGACCGAGATGCACCGACATGACGTGCGCGATGGCCGCGTCGTCGTTCTCAAACGGGAGCCCGTCCGGAACGGAAATCGAGAAAGGAGCCGCCTGCTCGCCCGGCGCCTCGGACTGCGGCGCATCCCCGTGGCCACCGGCGGTCTTGCGTTGGACCACCACGACGAACCGGTCGTTCTTGCCGATCACCGTCTTCGCAATGTCGAAGAGCTCGAAGGTCCGGCACGACGCGCGGATGGTCTTGGCGAGGGCCGCGAAGCTGGTGTCTTCGGGATAAAATGTAACGTTGAAAAACGGGCTGAGATACGGGCCGCGTTCCATCGGTTCGCGCGAGCCGTCGTGACGAGGTCCGCGGGGATCGCCGCGAAACTCCCGACGTTGACCGCGGGGATCTCCACCCTCCCGGAAGTCGCGCCGGCCACTGTCCGGCGCAGGGCCACCCGCGCCTCCGCCGGGCGACGGTGCGCCGGCGGGTTTACGAAAATCACGCCGATCGCGACGCGGCGGACCTCCGGGGCCTCCGGACGGCGGCCCGTCACGGCGCGGCCGGTCATCACGCCGGTCGTCGCGACGGCCTTCGCGGTTGGACGGACGTCCCGACGTGTCGGTTTTGTCCTGGGTCCATTGCGTGCCAAAGCTGAAGCTCTGGAGCTGGGAAAGATCGAGTTTGTTGAAATCCTTTTCAGGAGTTTCGTTGGTCGGCGTGTCGTCCATACGGAGAGCGAGCGAAGCGATGCTCGCGAGGTGTTGTGCGGTGGTCAGGCTGACAAGCGAAGTGCCAGCCGGGCCAGTGTCCACGAGGGCATGGGGGTGGCAAGCAGTTTCCCTTAAGGGCTCCATGCCGCGTGCTGTTTGGTTTCACCGCCAGCGCCTGCCGCGCCAACCTGGCCGCTACCCCCCCTGCTCGGTTTCGGTCGCCGCACTGGTCAAGGTCACCAAGTCGCGCAGCGA
Organism: Opitutales bacterium; assembly: GCA_038212175.1. GTDB lineage: Bacteria > Verrucomicrobiota > Verrucomicrobiia > Opitutales > Opitutaceae > CAMAXB01. The sequence goes on from JBBQUU010000028.1 coordinate 5,150, forward strand.
CGTGAAATGCTGGCTGAGATCGAAGTCGCCGCCCAATCCACCGATGAGTTTGTCAAACAGGTCTTTCTTCGACGCCTTGAGGGCCTCAATGCGCTCTTCGATCGTACCGGCCGTGACCATGCGATAGACGAAAACCGTGCTTTTTTGCCCGATGCGGTGAACGCGGTCCACCGCCTGGGCCTCCACCGCCGGATTCCACCAAGGATCCAGCAGGAACACGTAGTCCGCCGCATGCAGCGTGATACCCGTGCCGGCCGCCTTGAGCGAAACGAGCATGGCGGCCGCACCCTCGGCGGTCTGGAACGCCTGCACCGGCTTCTGCCGGTCCAGCGTCATGCCCGTGAGCTCGTGCAGCGGCAGATCGGGGAAATTCAGTTGCAACGCCGCGCGGACGCGATCGAGCAGCATGACGAACTGCGAAAAGATCACGACCTTGTGCCCGCTTCCAACAACCTCGGCCAGCTTCTCGACGAGCAGGTTGAGTTTGCCCGAGTCCGTCAAGGGCGCCTTGAGCCAGGGCAGCATGTCCGGATCGCAGCAGGTCTGACGGAGACGGGTGAGCAGTGCGAGGAAGCCAAAGGACTTTTCCCGGATGGCCGCTCCGACATCGTCGCCCAGTCGTTGCAACCCTTCGGCGCAGATCCGTGCGTATTCAGCTCGCTGCACATCAGTCAGCGGGCAGATGAGTTCCATTTCGACCTTCGGCGGAAGCTCGGTCGCCACCTCTCGCTTTGTGCGACGTAGAATAAAGGGCGCGAGTTGCGCCCGCAGCCGCTCGAGCGTTCCCGGGCGGTCGCTGTTGAGCGCGGCCTCGAATGACGCACGAGAACCCAGCAGACCAGGCAGGAGAAAGCGAAAGATTGACCAAAGATCCAGCTGACGGTTCTCCAGCGGCGTGCCCGTGAGCACGAGCCGATGCAGCGCGCGCACGGCAAAGCAGGTCTGCGTCACCTTGGCATCGGGATTCTTGATGAACTGTCCTTCGTCGAGCACCGCGTATCCGAAGTCGACCCCGTCGAGCAAGGCGCGATGCTTGCGCAGCTGCGTGTAGCTCGCGAGCCAGATGACCGGATCCTTGCGTAACGTGAAGTCGTTACCCGTCTTCAGAACGTCGATTTCGAGATTCGGGAAAAACCGGGCGATCTCTTCGCGCCAAACCGGCACCACGCTCGCAGGGCACACGATGAGGTTCGGACGTCCCGCGGCCGGCCGCGCGGCCAGCAGCGAAATCACCTGCAGCGTCTTGCCGAGACCCATCTCGTCGGCGAGCAAGCCATGGCAGCCGACGTCACACAGGTGGTGCATCCACTCGACGCCGCGACGCTGGTAGGGTCGAAGCAGCGACGGCATCTCGGCCTCGACGGCGGAGGCGGTGAGCACGCTCTGACGCCACGTCTCGAGTTCTGGCGAGAGGGTCAGTTTGAAGCGGGCATCGTTGTAAAGTGAGAAAATGAGATACGGCGAGAGCTGCCCGTCGAGGTGAGTCTCGGCGGCGTTGAGGCGCCAGGCGTCGAGCGCGGCCAGACGATCCGTCGGCAGCGCGACAATTCCGATGCTCGGAAGGATCGCCGGGGTCGTGCCCCGCTTGATCAGGGTGTCGACCTCTTCGTCGGTGAGCAGACGCTCGCCCGCCTTGAAGATCCAGCGCAGGTCGATCGCCGTCCCACCCTTGCCCCCCGCCCTGCGTTCCGCCACGGCCTCGATCTCGATCGTCTTCGTGCCCTTGACGAGCAGCGCCGCGTTCGCGTCAAGCTCGATGACGAACAGCCGTCGCCACGACGAGAGCGTGCCTTTGAGGAAGTTCGGAATCTCGGCGACGTTGTCGAGCGTGTAGAGCCCCGTGTCCTGCTGATATTGGAAGTGCGCCTTGCGCGCGTAGGCCGCGAGTCCGATGAGCTTGGCGCGCTCGCCGGAGGTCACGTGACCGTTGGCTTGGGCGTGGGCCGTGGCACCGAGCGCCGCCACGCGTTTCTTATCCGTACCTTGCCAGTACGCCTGAAAGGTCAGGCCGGCCGACTTGGTTTTGAACACGAGGACGAGCGTTCGCGACGGTCCGCGGGCAGGCGCCGCAGGCGGGCGGATGGAGCCAGCGGCGCCGGCCGATGGCGCGACACGTCCAGCGGATACGGGGGCCGCCGGCGCATGGCCATTGCCGTTTGCGTGGCCATTGTGCCCATTGCTGCCGTGCCCGTGGGCGCCATGCCCGTTGGTGCCTGGATGGGCGGTGTCGTCGTCTCCCGGCAGCGGCGAAATCTCGTCGGCGACGAGTTCTTCAATCTCGTGGAGACCGGCGACCGCCAGCGCATGAGCGACCTCGACATCAGTGGACGACGAACGCACCGACATGCCGGCCGGCCCCCATTCGATCACCGCATACTCGTCCTTTTTCTCGACCCGGCGGTGGATGATCGCGTCGCTCGCCGTCAGTTCCAGTTCGCGCACCTCGCCGTCGCGGTAAATCCGGCGTCCCTCTTCGAGTTGCGAGCCGGAGAAATGCGCCGCCCAATCGTTTTCCAGACGACCGAACCAGAATTCGAGTGAGTGGGGAGTATAGACGCGTTTGGGTCCGTGCGTTTGCATCCGGCTAAAAAAGTCGAACGTAGAACCACGACCCGGCCGGGCAATCTTTAATTCCTACTTCGGGATATTTCGGAATGAATTAACGATACGGTGCGCGTGACTGCACCTTGGTTGCGTCGCTGCCACGTTTGCGCCGCTTCACCCAACGCCCTCCGCTCGGACGGTGATCGCAGCAATTTTCCCAATCTATCGCCCAATTCTGTGGCGCTGTTCACGGTCCGGGCCGCCCCTGCGGCGAGCAGTTCCTCGGAGATCGAGCGAAAGTTGCTCAACTGCGGACCGAACACGATCGCTTTGCCCAACGCCGCGGCCTCGACCGGCGTCTGCCCTTCGTGATGCGGCGGCAGGCTCTTCCCGATAAACACCACCTCGGCGAGTTGAGTGAACGCACGCAACTCGCCCGTGGTGTCGCCCACCGCGACGTCCACCTCGCCTGTTGCCCGTCCACGCGAGCGGAAGTGATGGCTCACGCCCGCCCGTTCGAGCAACGCCTTAACCTCGTCGCGCCTCTCCGCATGTCGCGGCACCAACAGCAGGCGGCAGGAAAGCCCTTCTTCGCGCAGACGCTGCCACGCATCGAGCAGAGCCTGCTCTTCACCCGGCCAGGTGGATGAGCCCAACAACACAGGATCCGTGTCGCCTAAACCGAAAGCTTCACGCAGATCGCTTCGTTCGGCAGGCGACAGCAAGGGGATGGTGACATCCAGCTTGATGTTCCCGGTGATCGCCATCCGCTCGGAAGGAAAGCCAAGTTCGCGAAAACGCCGGGCATCGAATTCAGAGGTGGGCAGCAGGCGCGTGATCCCGGCAAACAAGGGCCGTAGAAACGGCCGCACTCCTCTCATCCGTCGGTAACTGCGGTCACTCATCCGCGCGTTGATGCAGATTACCGGCACCTTTCTATGGCGGGCTTGAGCCAGGTGCTCAGGCCAGCGTTCTCCTTCCGCAAGGATTACCAGATCCGGATTCACCCGCCGCCATGCCCGCGCGGAGAAAACAAACCAATCCAAAGGAAAATACTCCACGGCCACCACCTCCGAGGCATAGCGCTCCCGAGCCAGACGGTAACCCGTACTGGTCGTCGTCGTGAGGTAGAGTTCGATCCCTGGATCATGGGCGAGCGCCTCCAAGACCGGTCCAATGGCCAGCATCTCGCCGACGCTGACCGCCTGCAGCCAGATCCGCCGGCGTCCGGCCGGCACGGGCGGCAGCGGTTCGCCGGAGCCGAATCGATGGGCGAAATTCTCCCCATACCCGCGACGCCGCCGCATGCGCAGCAGGTAGTACGGCGCCGAGACGAGAAGCAGAAACGGAAACAGCAGGCGATAGATCCAGAGAAGCATCAGGCTCGGTGGATACGGAACTAATCCCGGCCGGGGCACAAAATCAATTTGCAGTCCCGTCGGCGCAACGGGCCTCTTCGTTTGCAAGCCGTCTTTGACGCCACGCCAATTTCAGCCACGTTCCCTGCCATGACCCGATTGCTTCCCGTCCTGCTCGCCTTCCTTGCGGGCGTGCTCGCTGCGTCCGCCCAAACGCGTTTCCCTCATGATACGAGCGACCTCCGCCCCGATCCCGCGGTTCGCTTTGGCAGTCTGCCCAACGGTCTGCGCTACGCCGTCCTCGCCAACGCCGAGCCACGGCAGCGGGCCTCGCTGCGGCTCTTCGTCGATGTCGGTTCGCTGCAGGAAACCGAGAACCAGCGTGGCGTGGCGCACTTCCTCGAGCACATGGCGTTCAACGGCAGCAAACAATATCCGCCCGGCACTTTGATCGAGTTCTTCCAGCGCATGGGAATGAACTTCGGCGGCGATACCAACGCTTCGACCGGCTTTGACCGCACCATCTACATGCTCGAGCTGCCGGAAACCAAAAGCGAAACCCTGGCGGAGGGTTTCAAAGTGCTGCACGATTATGCGGGCGAACTTCTTCTGCAAGACTCCGAGATCGAGCGCGAACGCGGCGTGATTCAGGCCGAGAAGCGCACGCGTGATTCAGTCGATTTCCGTTCGTTTGTGGCCGAGTTCGAATTCGTGCTGGGCGACTCGCTCCTGTCCAAACGCATGCCGATCGGCACGGACGAGGTCATCCGCTCCGCCCCGCGGCAGGAGTTTGTCGACTTCTACAACACGTGGTACCGGCCCGAGCGCATGGCCGTCATCGCCGTCGGCGACTTCGACGTCGCCGTGGTTGAACAACAGATCATCGAGACGTTCTCCCCGCTCGTCGTCCGAGCCCCGGCCCGGCCCGAGCCCGACTTGGGCACCATCGCCTCGTTCGAGGGGGTGCGCGTCAAATACTACTTCGAGCCCGAAGCCGCCGCCACCACGGTCGGCATTCAGACGCTCACCCCATATTCGCCGGAGCCCGACACCGCGGCGAATCGCCTGAAGCACCTCCCGCGCGACCTCGCCGTTGCCATGGTCAACCGCCGGCTTGCCGAACTCGCAAAACTCGACGGCGCCTCCTTCTCCGCCGGACGTCTGGGCGTGCACGAAGGGTATGATTTCTACCGCAACGCCGGAATCGAACTCACCTGCCAGCCCTCCCAATGGTCCGCGGCGCTCGCCGTCGGCGAGCAAGAGCTGCGCCGCGCCCTCCAGCACGGTTTCCAGGAGGCCGAGCTGCGCGAGGTGGTCGCCGGTTACCTCAACTCTTTGACGCAAGCCGTGAAGACCGCTCCGACGCGTCGAAGCGGCAGCCTGGCCTCGGGCCTGCTGCGGAGCATTGCGGACGACGAGGTCTTCACCTCCCCGGCCGACGATCTAGCCCTCTTCCAACCCGCCCTCGCCGAGGTGACAGTCGAGCACTGCCTCGCCGCCCTCCGCTCCGCGTGGGACGTTCCCCATCGCTACGTCACTGTCTTCGGCAATGCCGTCATCGAAGGTGATGCCGAACGCGCCCTTCGCGACGCCTACGCCGCGAGTCTCGCCGTCCCCGTGGCGGCGCCCGCAGCGATCGCCGATGTCGCTTTCGCCTACGCCGAATTCGGCCCCGCCGGAACCGTGGCGGCCCGTCAGGAAATTGAGGATCTCGGAATGACGCTCATCACGTTTTCCAACGGCGTTCGTCTCAACCTCAAGCCCACCGATTTTGAGGCCGGGCGCATTCGCATGTCGGTTCGCGTCGGCGCCGGGCAGCTCACCGAGCCACGCGACCTGCCCGGCCTGAGCTTCCTCGCCGGGAACATCTACATCGAGGGCGGCCTCGGAAAACACAGCAGCGACGACCTGCGTCGCATCCTCGCCGGACGCAATGTGGGCACCGGTTTCAGCGTCTCGCCCGACGCCTTCGTCTTCAGCGGTCAAACCACATCCGACGACCTCCTCCTGCAGCTTCAACTCTCGACCGCCTACCTCACGGATCCGGGATACCGACCGGAGGCCGAGCGACTGCTGCGTCGAAATCTCGAACAGATGTACGCGCGACTCGCGCACACGCCGCAGGGTCCGCTCCAACTCGAGGTCAGCCGGCTGCTCGCCGGCGGCGACCCCCGCTTCGGCACACCGCTCGCCGCCGAGCTTGCCGCGCGTGACATCGAGGAGGTTCGAACCTGGCTTTCGCCCCACCTTGCGACGGGCGCGATTGAAATCGCCCTCGTCGGCGATTTCGACCGGGACGCGGCCATCGCCGCGGTCGCCGCGACCTACGGCGCCCTGCCCGCCCGCGCCGCCAAGCCGGCCTATGCAGCTGAACGCCAGGTGTCCCTGCCCGCTCCCTTCTCGCGGGACTATACGGTGACCACCGAGATTCCCAAGGGCGTTATCGCGCTCTACTGGCCCACCACCGACGCGCGCGATGTCAAAGTCGCGCGCCGTCTCTCCCTGCTCGGCGAAGTCTTCGCCGACCGCCTGCGCGTCAAGGTGCGCGAGGAACTTGGCGGCGCCTACAGCCCTGGTGCAGGCAGCAGCATCAGCGATGCGTATCACGGCTATGGTTACATGATCGCCAACGTCACGGTGGACCCCGAAAAGGCCTCCGAAATTGCCGACGTGGTTACTGCCATCGCCGCCGATCTCGCCGCCAACGGGGTGACGGAGGACGAGTTGAACCGCGCCCGTCTGCCGATCCTGACCAGCATCCGGGAATCAGCCCGGACCAACCCCTACTGGATCGGTGCAGTCGCCGCGAGCGCCCAGGAGTTTCCCCAACGGCTGGACTGGTCGCGCACGCGCACGACCGACTTCGAGACAATCCCGAAGGCCGACATCGACGCCCTCGCCAAGGCCTACCTCGGCGCCGAACGTGCAATTCGCGTCATCGTGCTCCCGGCCAAACCCGGCACCTCCTGAGCGCAGTCAAACATCGGGCTCGGTGAGCCCGGTTACAGCTGCGCACGGTCTTTCTGTTGTAGCCGCGGGCGCCGACCGCGGTCCGTGTTGTAGCCACGGACGTCCTCATCCGTGCGGGCACCACCGCCCGTCCCTCCCCCGACACCCATGAGGACATGGGTGGCTACACCGCAACCCTGTAGCCGCGGGCGCCGACTGCGGTCGGTCATTCGCGGAGCTCCCGGCTACTCCTTGAGCATGCGGACGCGGCGGTCCTTCCGGGGGAATTGCAGGGTCACCACCGTGCCAACGCCTTCCTTGCTCTCAAGCCCCACCTGGCCGCCGTGTTCGCGCATGATGCGTTGCACGATCATCAGGCCAAGACCGTGCCCCCCCGGCTTGGTGGTGTGATACGGCTGGAACAGCCGGACGAGGTCCTCCTGCCGGATGCCGCTTCCGGTGTCACCAAAGAGCAAATACACCTGGTCGTCGTCCGCCCGCGTGCGGATGCGGAGTCGTCCGCCGGGCTGCATGGCCTCGATGGCGTTCTTGAGAATGTTGAAGAACACCTGTTTGAGCTGATTGCGATCGGCCATGACGGCGGGCACGCCGGCCGGCGTCTCGGCTTCGACGGTGATGCCGCGATCGGCCAGCTCTCGGTGCTGGAAGCGCAGCACATCGTCGAGCACCTCCAGCAGATTCGTCTCCGACAGGTCCGGAGCACGCGGCCGGATGGCTTCGAGGAAGTTGCTGATGATGCCATCGAGGCGGGCCACCTCGTCGCGACAGACCCGGATCGAATCGCCCAGAGCCTCCGCTTCGCGCGAGGCCTGCAGTTTCTTCAGCTTTCGTTCGATGAGCTGGAGATGGATCGTGAGTGAATTGAGCGGGTTGCCCAGTTCGTGGGCCACCCCGGCGGCGAGCAGGAGAATCGACGAGGTACGTTCGTTCTCGATTCGCTCCTCGGTGGTCTCCTTGTCACGCGTGATGTCGGAAAGAATCACTGCGAACCGCCGTTCCGCCCCGCGCGCATCGCCCGCAAACGGCACCATGTAGAGACGGACCGTGCGCGGCTCCGGATAGGTCAGTTCGAATTCGCGCGCCATCACTGGCAGGGCCGCTGTCCCCTCTTCATCATCGAAGGCCGCGCCAAGCGACGGGCGGAGACCCGGCACGAGGCGCCAGAGAATCTCTCCGTGCAGTTCGTCGTCGTTGAGCCCAATCAGGCGGTGGGCAGCGTCGTTCGCATAGGCGATTTCGCCATCGACGCCGATCACCAGCACACCCTCCTGCAAGGTGTTGAAGATGTCCTCGAACATGCCCCGCTCGCGCGCGAGACGTTGAACGAGCTGGGTGAGATTGACCGCGTCGAGCGTGTCGAGCCGCCCGAGCACGCGATCGAGCGAAGTATGCTTTTTGCCGGCCATGGAGTCAGGGAAACGGATTGGGATCGGTTGGCAACGGCGCGTGCCCTCCGGGCGGGTTTTCGGCCAGGAAGTCGATCTGCCATGGGTCGATCCGGGCAGCGAGCAGCTTGCGCAGGAAGAGCTCGCGATGCTGCACGCAACGTCCCAGACGCAGAACCGCTTCGCGATGCTCTTCGGTGCCATAGCCCTTGTGCTGGGCGAAGCCATAGCCGGGAAACTGTCCGTCGAAGTCCGTCATGAGACGGTCCCGAATGACCTTGGCCACGATCGAAGCCATGGCCACGCACATCGAGCGCGCGTCGCCGTTGACGATCGCCGTGTGCGGGTAGGGAAAGTTGCGCAAGGGCAGTCCGTCGACCAACACGCGGGCCGACACCTGAGGCTGGAAGGCGGCAATCTCCTCGGCCGACGAGAACAGGTCCGGTTCCCTCCTTTGCTCAAACGCCGTGGGAGGAAAAATCCCCTCCAGCGCCCGGCGCATCGCCAGCTTGGTCGCGCCCAGAATGTTGAACTGCTCGATCTCGGCCACGTCAGCCACGCCGTAGTGCACATGGATCCGCCCTTGGGCGACGAGGCCTTCGAACTCCGTCCACAACGCCGCACGTTCGTCCGCGATCAGCTGCTTGGAGTCGTTGATCCGGCGCGCATTGACCTCCGTCCACCGGCAGTCGAGAAACTCCCGCGACACCAGCACCGCGCCGGCGACCACCGGGCCAGCCAAGGCGCCCCGACCGGCCTCGTCGACCCCGATCAGATGCGCAACCCCTTCGAGCTGCTTGAGGTCGAACCCGCGAAGCTGACGACGGCGGGCCATGGTTTAACGAATGGCAGTACGACCCCGCTGAGGCGATCGGGTGGGTGGGGTTCGCACTGACGGGACCATCGTGAGCTGCACGGCGAACAGCGTGCGCCGGCCCCCGCGACCGTCAAGCGAAGCGTCCGCCCGCCACCCACCGTCTATTCACGAAGACATCTCACAGAAGGACGCGGAGGCCGCGGAAAGAAAGATTACGCAGAGATGTCTCCCCTTCGTCCTTTGTCGCCTGTGAAAAACCGAACCGGACTTCTTACAGGAGGAAACGGAGGTAACAGAGCCGCCCGCTCCTTCCTTCTGTCGACACAACCCGTTCGCACGAGCGTAACGCCATGTCCCACCTGAACCCATTTCGACTCCCTTAACTCTGTTACCTCCCGTTAAAAATCTGACCGGAAAGGTCTTATGCCGAGTGATTGAGGGTCCCCGGCTGGGATGTTGATTCAGCCCTGTCTACCATTCCATCTTCGGCGGCGGTGGCTTCAGCGGCAACTCGTAGAGCCTGCCCATATCGGCCACGACTTCGTAGGCCGTGCGGAAATGCAGCTTGGCAAAATTCGCCAAGGCCGGGGCGCCAAAGCGCTCGATGATCTGCCGGGCCTGCGCCTTCACCATCGCGCTCGCGCCCTTCTGCAAGGGCCCGCCGAACGACTCCGAGAGCTTGCGCATAAGCCGGACGAACTCGGCACGTGCAACCACGGACGCAGCCGCCACCACGGGGTCTTCCTCCGCCTTGGTCCGCATGCGCAGTTCGAACGTCGTCTCTCCCTTGCGCACGAGTTCGCGCTGCACGAGGGGCTGCTCGGTGAATTGATCGAGCAGTCCCCAGCGCACGCGCTTCTCGGCCAGCGCCTGCTGCAACGCCGTTGCGTGCTGCCAGGCGAGCAGCGAATTGAGGTTCGCGCGCGGGCGGGCCATCAGCTCGTTGTACTTCGGCATGCTGCAATAGCACGTCTTGGTCACGACCCCGGGTGTTTCGCGAATGAGTTTGTCGAGTTGGAGAATGCGCAGCTCCGTGATTTTCTTCGAGTCCTGCACACCCGCCTTGCGCCACGCCTCGATCGCGGATTTCTCGGCGATCACCGTGGCCGCGACCACCGGGCCGAAAAAGTCGCCCTTTCCGCTCTCGTCCAAGCCTGCGTGGGCCTCGAACCAGTCGGGGTGCAAGACCTCGTCATACCCCAGTCTGGCCTGGCCGGTGATCTCCGGTTCGAGCGTCATTGTGACAAACTCTTCGGTGCCCTTGCCGGCAATGACCACCTTGCCGCTGGTGTAGGCGGTCACGTTCACATCGTTGCCCTTAAACGCAAAGCGAGCGTAAGCGACCTCGAAGGGTTTCCAGCCGCGCCCGGCGCAAATCGCCCGCAATCGTTCCATCTGCTCGTCGGGCAGCTTCGCGGTATAGGTGCTGAGCTTCTTGGGCGCATCGGCGTCTTCGTCCTGCTTCTTCGGCATGGGCCTAGGGTGAGTCAGAAATTCCCGTGAAACGCACGAAAAAGAAAACCCGGCTTCTTTCGGGAGGCGTACCTAGGCGCCCGAAACGCGGCCAGTTTCGAGATCTGGCGTTTTGAGATTTGGGATTTGGGATTTCCCGCTTCGCTCGTTTTGGTAGCGCCGTGACCAACTCTGCCGCTCGCCTCGTTACCCAACGCGCCGCCTTTCAAGAGGCTCTGCTCGGATGGTATCGGACGCACCGGCGAACCCTGCCCTGGCGTGAGCAACCCTCCGCCTACAAGACGGTCGTCTCCGAATTCATGCTGCAGCAGACGCAGGTAAAGACAGTCCTGCCTTACTTTGCACGGTGGATGGAGGCTTTGCCCGACTTCGTCGCACTCGCGGCCGCGCCCTCCGAGAAGGTGCTGAAACTCTGGGAAGGCCTTGGTTATTACTCGCGCGCGCGCAACCTCCACCGACTCGCGCAGACCCTCGTCACCCTTCCCGTGCCACCGCGCACACCCGAGGCATGGCGGGAGTTGCCCGGCGTCGGACCGTACACGGCGGCCGCCATCACCAGCATCGCGTTTGGCTTCCCCGCCGCGTGCGTGGATGGAAATGTTGTCCGCATCCTCGCCCGGCTCACGAGCGATGCCACCCCCTTCCGCGACTCGGCTTCGGCCGCCAAGGCCTTCACGCCACTGGGCGACGCGTTGGTGAGCCACCACCATCCCGGCGACCACAACCAAGCCATGATGGAACTCGGGGCCACCGTATGTCATCGGCAGAATCCCCTCTGCACCGTCTGTCCCGTGGGCGCCTTCTGCGCCGCCCGTCGCCGCGGCGATCCGGAGGCCTATCCAAGCCTGGCCGCAAAGAAAATCGAACAACGTACCGTGGAACGCGCGTGGTGCGTGAGCGATAACCGCCTGCTGCTCCACCGTGTCGCCCCCGGAGCCAAGCGCCTCGCGGATCTCCACGAGCTGCCGCAACTAGAAGCGATTGGCCTCACGGGCGAGTCGGTCGCCCCTCGCGCCCTTCTTGCGAAGAAAAAACGCGGAATAACCCGCTTTGCGATCACCGAGTTGATCTATACCGTAACCCCACCCACCGGGTTGGCAGGCGGCGGATTGGTCTGGATCGCTCTCGAAGAACTGGATTCCGTGATCCTCTCCGGACCACACCGGCGGTGGGTGACGGAGCTGTTAGGCAACAATCCAAGGTAAAGGCATAAAAAAAGCCGGAGGCGAATGGCCCCTGCTTTAGATCCGCTTTAAATCCCCATTTCCCACTGAAAATGGTGCCGGGAAGGGGGCACCCGGGCGATGGTGCGGCGCACGTTGGCGGTGAGCTCAGTTTGGACAGACAACGCGGGCGCCCCACCACGGGCGTTCCATGCCAAGCCATGATCTTTTCCTGGGCGAAGTCGATGTCACCACGGTTCAGTTGCAGCCGAAGGCCTGCAAAACATCCGCCACCGGCGTGACGTTCGGACTGGTCAGTGCGAGCGGAAAGCCCCGCGCCAGATCCCCAATCACCCCGAGCTTCTCCAAATATTGGTTCCACGCCGCCGCTCCACCATACGGCGTCAGCCGGTCCTGCGCGGCGGTGACCGCAATCGCGCCCCCGGGCGCACTCAAACCGAAAACGTTCCTCTGCTTCACCCTCTGGGTGAACTCCCATTAACGCCACCATTTGCTCCACGCCTCATTCTCATCAAGGACTTGCATCCAAAATCGCCCTCCCAAACTGCAGCTTATAGGATCGTATATGGTATGTGCCTGCACTCCGGCCTGATGCGCCCATGGCCCGTTTTCAGAGCAATGCACGGCGGCGTCACGAGTGGCCCGTCTTCAAGGTAAACTGGCGTAGGTGGCAGGTTGGCGAACCGCGCACCTTGATGTCCATCATAGCCGCCGATCCGGATACCTCAACAACCTGCACTGGCAGTTGGAGAAAACGCAAAAGCACGCCATGATCATCACCCCGGAGAAGGACAACATGAAGCCCGAGGTTTACGATCCCAACGGCTTTGATCGGGATGATCCGGCCAACCCTCGGCATCGAGGGCGACGAATTGGCCGGCTACATCAACGCCGTCTTGCGGAGCATTCGCTATCGTGAGCGAGCCACCGGGGAGCACTTTGTTTCCTAACCACTTGCACACATCGCCACCCGGGGTGGTGGCGCTGCGCTACTTTCTGCACTGGAAGGTCGAGAAGACCTACGACGTGTTTAAGAACAAACGCAAGCTGACCAAGCCTTGAGCCCGCAACCATCATGCAGACGCACTTCACTGCCATCGACCGCCTGCGGGTGATGCGTTATTGGGCGGCCGATGGGCGCGCTCTACACCTCGCTTGGGCCTCACCACGAAGCCCTTCTCCGCGACCCGGATTCTTCGGTACGCCTTGCCGCCATCAACTTTCTCAACCTCCTCGACGAATGGCCGGAGACGTTGCAGCCGCCGATTGCGGCGCCCGGCGAAGGCAGCTCGCGGACGGAAGACTACGTCGCCCGCGCCGCGAGGCATTGCTCCACCTTTCGGCGACGCCGTAGCCCACACCCGCTGAGCACCGACGTACCGCCCTCATTCGCCGCCGTCGCTCGACTCGTTCTCCGCCGCGCGGGCAATATACGAGACCAGGTCCACCATCGCCTGCGCATCGATCGCGCCTTCCAACCCGTCCGGCATCAACGAACGCCCCGTGCTCGTGAGCGAGCGCAGCTCGCTCCGCAGGATCACCTGCTCCATGCCGTCGAGGCCGAGCAGCGTTATGCTGTTGCCCGCCTCGCCCGACAGCATGCCGGAGAGCGTGCGCCCGTCGTTAGTCAACGCCGTGTAAAGGACGTAGCGGCTTTCGACAGCGCGATTCGGGTCGAGGATGTGAGTGATGAGATGTCCGGTGCTCCGCTCGTTCAGGCTCGCAAGATCCGGACCGATCGCGCCCCCCGGAAGCGAGCCAAACTTGTGGCACGCCGCGCAAAGGAGTCGGTACACCTCCGCGCCGCGCTCCCGATCCCCGATGAGCGGCCGGGTCCCAGCGAGGTACTGGTCGATGACCTTCTGGCGATCGGGATCAAGGCTCGTACTCAGCACCAGCGACGCGCGGGCGGCGACGCCGGGATCGCTGTGATGCGTCAACGCGGCCTGATGCGCCGTGTCGATCTGGCTGAGCATCGCGGGGTCCGCGGCGATGTGATCGAGGAGCGCGTTCGCCCACTTCGGACGGCTGGCGAGCAGATCCAGCACAGCCACCCGCACCTTCGCTCCGTGCCCATCCCACCCTGACAACACCCACTCCGGGATCGAGGGTTGATCGAGATGCGCCATGGCGGCGACGACGGCCAGCTGGACGTCGACGGCCGACTGGGGCGTGAGCAGACCCGCCAGAATATGCAGGTCTTCGGCCTGTCGCCGCGAGCCGCGGCCGAGCAAGGCCACTGCCGCGACTCGTTGCTCGATCGCCCCCCCGGCCAAGGACGCCACGTCGCGAGCCGCCGAAAAAATTTTGTCCGCCCCTGCCACCGCGTTCTGCATGATTTCGCCGCCTGTCGCCGCGAGCCGCTCGAGCGAGCTGTCGTTGCGGCTCAAGCTATCAAGCAGCTGGGCCATTGTCCTGAAGGATGACGACCGGTCCGTTCCTGGGCGGGGTGCGCTGATCAGGCGCAACAGGTGCACGAGCGCCGGCAGGTCCTGCGTCGCCGCCGCGATCTCGATCAACGTGCGGTCGATGGCATCCGCCGGCGTCAATTGCGCGATGATCGTGCCGGCGTGCGGACGCGCCGAACTCATCGCTGCGGCGACAATGAAGGGATCCTCCGCCGATTGCACGAGCCGCGCGAGGGCTACTCCCGCCGCCGGCTTCGTCCATTCGCCCAAACTGTAGCCAACTTGCTGGCGCACGGTCGCATCGGGGTCGTCGACGAGCGCGATCAAGATCGGCAACAGCTCGGGATTCGATCCGGCGAAACCCTCGCTGAGCCGCACCGCCTGCCGGCGGACCCCCGGGTGCGCGTCGGCGAGGGCGTCAGCGAGAAGGGCAGGCCGCAGTGCTCCGATCAAATCGAGACTGCACAAAGCCTGCACCCGCGTTTGCGGCTGGTCAGATTTGCGCGAAAGTCTTTCGAGCCCGGCCACAGCCCCCTTGGCCCCCCGCCATAGCAACTGCTGCTGCGCCAGATCCCTCACGACGCCGCTGGGACTCTCCAAGGCCACCACCAGGGCCGTCGTATCCTCTTGGTCAAGGCGCGGCACCGGACGCAACGCCGCGTCACGCGGATACACACGATAGATGCGACCTCGATCCGCTCCGGCGCGGAGATCGCCGAGCTGTTTTTGCCAGTCGTCAGGAATCCACTTCGGGTGCTCGATCACCAGGCGATACATGTCGACGATGTAGAGCGCCCCGTCCGGGCCGGCCCGCACACTCGTGAAACGCGACCAATTGTCCGCCGATGCGAAGAACTCCGAGTTGAGCTCCTCCGGGGCACGGCGGCTGGAGAACGTCACCCCCGCGGGCCGCACCAGCTCGCGATGCACGAGGTTGTGCACGGGCTCGGCAACGAACACATTTCCGGCATAGTCGGGGCCAAGCAGCGTGTCGCGATAGATCATCACGCCGCACGCGGAGGTGAAATGGTTGAAGCCCTGCGGACTATTGAAGCGCGCCAGCGTCTCGCTCACCGGATACACCGGCGCGGCTCCAGGGATCTCCGGCACGGTCACCGTGGAATTCGGCGGCGCGAGCTGAGGGTTGCGCCTCAGGTAGTGGTCCTGCAACGCGTAGTGCCAGACCGGATTCGAATTGTTTCCCCCGAACCAGTTGCCCCAGTCATCGCGACTGCGGCCGTATTGGGAACGGCCCGACTGGGACTCAACCCGGCCCTCGTCCGGTTTGATGCGAAGATCGCGCTGACCGATGTCGAGAGTCTCTCCGGAGGCCGGCGAAACAATTGTGCCCCGACTGCCCCCGTTTGCCATGTACAACCAGCCGTCCAGGCCCCACTGAAGGCCGTTGGTCAGGTGCTGTTGATTGCCCTCCCCGAGTCCGGTGAAAACAACCTTCGTCAGGTCCGCGCGCCCGTCACCGTCAGTGTCTTCGAGATAAAGAACGTCAGGCACGGTCGTCACGAGGACGCCCTTTCGCCACGGCAGGACCGAGGTTGGAAAACGAAGGCCTTCGGCGAAGACCATGGCGCGATCGTATTCGCCCTCGCGCTTCGTCGATTCCAGCACGACAATCCGGCCCCCGGCCTGGCCTTGGCCATCCAGGCCGAGCGGATAGTCTCCCATCTCCACGACCCACATGCGTCCGTCCGCGCCCCAGGCGAGATCGATCGGATCACGAACAGCCGGTTCAGCCGCCACGAGCTCCACGCGCATGCCCTCCGGCACCATGATCGCCGCGAGGGAATCCTCCGCCGACAGCGGCGGGGGCAGGACCACTTTTTCGGGCGGTGGCACCGCCTCGTAGCCCACCACGTGCACGGCGGCGGCCAGCATCACGATTGGAATCCGGGAGCAAAGAAAGGGCAAGGGCATGAGGAAATTAACGGCTTCTGGTCTCACCGAACGTGGCGGGCAACAAATCGCGCACCACTCCAATGATCAGATCCTCCGTCCGACGCGCGAGTCGGATCGGCCAGCCGTAGTAGTGCATGGCGTGATCCACTTCGTACCCCCCCTCCGAATACATCGAGGCGGAGGCGATGTAGGACGGCACGCTGTTGGCGTAGGCGTTCACCCATAGCCGGTCCGGGTCAAGCTCCCGGCGGAGCCGAAGCGAGTACTCCGAGACGACCTCGCCGGCCAGGAACACGATGGCCAAGTCGTCGTCGAAGGACCAAGTCTGCACGGGATAGGGCACGGCCGTCGGCAGCGGACGGTCCGCATCGAGCTCCTCCAGGAATTTCCGCGCGGCGTAGACTTCACGCGGGCGCGACGCGCCCGGCAGGCGTGCCTCCAGTTCTCTGCGGCCCACCGGACGGTCCAGAGGCAGCTCGATCCGACGATACGCCGCTCCGGTCACGGCGCCGAGTGGACGCAGTGGCGCCGCAAGCAGGCGCCCGACCTCCGCGGCGATCTCGCTGCCGTGGGCGACGACGGAGGCGAGGGAATTGCGTGAGACAGGATTGGCGTCGGCGCCGCAACCGATCGCCACCAGCGCGACCGCGTCCGGATATGCCGCCTCGATCTGCGCGGAGGCTTCTCCGGCCCAATCTGAGTGAATGAAATTATCCGCGCTCTGCAACGTGGTGCAGTGGCATGCGTAACTGACGAAGACGGCGCGCACGTGTCCCTGCTCGTTACTTACCCGCAAAACGGGCAGGGAGTGATCCACCGATCCCCCGGGGACCGAGCCGATTGCGACCCATCGACCATCCTCAATTTTACGGCGATTGATCGCGAAGCCGGCCCGACCCTCACCCCAAGCGAGCCGCCCCGCCCGGCGGTCGGCCAGCGCCGCCGTGGCAACCCGGACCAGACGGTCTTGCAACCAACCGGAATATTCCTTGATTCGACTTGCCTCGTCGACCGGCAGATCCCGTCCGTAGAGGTAAGGCAGCAAACCGTCGATGGCCGGACCGGTGTGGATGTGGGTGGCACAGAGGGCGACACGCGCGCGCTCGATCCCGTGCGAGTGTCCCAGCGACGCCGCCACCGCGTCACTCAGCTGCTCGGTGAGACCGGCAGCTTCAACGGCGATCAGCACCGCCGGACCGTCCTCGTCGCGGCCGATTGCAATGGCCCGCGCATAAAGCTGGCGCACCACCTCGCGAGTTTCAGCGGAGCGGTTATTGTATCCCGTGAGCCAAATCGGAAGGGCAGGAGTGATATCAATCCGGGCAACCCCGACCGGGATCAGCGGTGTCTCGCCGGTTTCGGACCGTGCGGGTGTCGCCGGCAGCACAGCCATGCTGAAGAGCAGAAGGATGAAAGACATCGCACGAAAAACCTTCATGAAGAGACGGACCTTTGCACCGTTTGGTTACTAATGCAATCCTGCATGGCCCGCTTTAATCAACGAGCGCTCCCACATGGGTTAAAAATGCCGCTTGCAGCGTCTCCACGTTTGGTAACTCTAAAGTTACTAAGTCTAAGGCATTGCACCGCCCATTCAACCCCGCTGTGAATACCGGCTCCATCGAACGGTCGACGCGCCTGTTCCGCCCTTTCCCACCCGTTTCATGAGATCAATAT
Source organism: Opitutales bacterium (assembly GCA_038212175.1). Classification (GTDB taxonomy): domain Bacteria; phylum Verrucomicrobiota; class Verrucomicrobiia; order Opitutales; family Opitutaceae; genus CAMAXB01. Next base: position 22,880 of record JBBQUU010000028.1, read on the forward strand.
GTTCCCTTCTCGCTGCGCTGCTCGCGGTGGCCACAACCTCCGTTGCGCTCTCGAATCAGCCCAATATCATCTATATCCTGGCGGACGATCTGGGCTACGGCGAACTTTCCTGCTTCGGCCAGACTCGCTTCGCGACACCGCACCTCGACCGGATGGCCCGGGAAGGGATCATCTTCACCCACCACTACGCCGGCTCGCCCATCTGCGCACCGTCGCGGAACACGCTGATGACGGGCGAGCACACTGGCCACGTGACGGTGCGCAACAACTTCGTCTTCGGCGCCGAGGCGGGGGAACGCGTACCCCTCGGGCCGGACGACATCACCATTGCGGAGCGTCTGCGCGCCGCCGGTTACACGACCGCGATGTTCGGAAAATGGGGGCTTGGCGAGGACGGCTCCGGGGCCGAACCTTGGAACAAGGGCTGGGACGAGTTCTACGGGTTCGTGAATCAGAAGCACGCCCACAACCAGTATCCCGAGTTTCTTTATCGCAACGCGCAGCCGGAGCCACTCGTGCCGAATTATGGTCATTTCGAGAACGTCTTCGCCAACGACCGTTTCACGGAGGAAGCCGAGTCGTTCCTTGACCAACAAAGCGAAAGTCAGAAGCCCTTTTTCCTCTATCTGGCCTACACGACACCTCACTCAGATTTAAAATGCCCTCAGGATTCGATCGACCAGGCGCGCGCAAAACACCCGGAACTGACGGCCCCCGGAGCCCCTGAGTCTGCGCTCGTGTTTGCCGCGATGGTGATGCGCCTTGATCGAGACGTCGGCCGGCTGCTCGCCAAATTGAACGAACTCGACCTCGATGACGACACCCTCGTCATCTTCACGAGCGACAACGGGCCGCACGCAGAAGGCGGCAAGGATGATGCCGCGAACACGTACTTCAACGCCAGCGGCGGTTTGCGCGGGATGAAGCGCGACCTTTACGAAGGCGGAATCCGTGTCCCCTTCATCGCGCGCTGGCCGGGAAAGATCGCGCCCAACACGACCAGCGCCCACCCCTCCGCGTCCTGGGACTTTGCCGCCACTTCCCTCGATCTCGCCGGCGTGACCGCGGACAATCTGCCGCCGGACGGCATCTCCTATGCGCCTAAGTTGCTGGGTCGAACGCAGGATCAGGCGTCGCATGACTACTTGTATTGGGAACTTGTTTTCAAGAACGAGGGCCGGCAGGCGATCCGGCAGGGCGATTGGAAGGCGGTGCGCTATGGCGTCGACGCCCCTATCGAAATATACCACCTCGCGACAGACGTGGGTGAACAGAACGATATCGCCCATGAGCAGCCCAAACGCCGGGACGAGTTCGCCCACCTCTTCACCAGCGCCCGCGAACCCGACCCCCGGTTCCCTTTGCGATTCCCGGCCGACTCTTCCAGCCGCCAACCCTAGCCCACGAACCCGATCGGCACCAACGGGTGCCCATCAGAATTCACAGGTTATGATGTTGAGACCCAAAGATCGAAAACCAAACGCACACCCCCGTCTCACTGCGCCGCGCCGATTGGCCGGATGCGGATATTCCGCCACTTCATCACCAGAGGCTCGCGAGTGGTCAGCTGATGGGCGTCGAAGCCGGGCTCGCGGCCATTCAAGCCGTGAATCTGCAAACCGATAAACCCCTTGGGGTGCGTCCGGTAGACCTCCTCGTTGACAAGATCTTCAACCAGGTGGCCGTTCACCCACGTCTGAATGCGCGGCCCCCGGGCGACGATGCGCAGCTGGTTCCACCCTTCATCGATGAAATGGCGATGCCCCTCCTCCAACAACTGCTTCGAGGATAACCACCCGGTCCCGAGGGCTTCGCCGTACAGCGTTCCGGTGGTCGGCTGCCCTTCGTAGTAGCGCCGGATTTCGGCTTGAGGGCCATAGACTCTGCCCGCCCGGAAATCGTAGTGGTCGCGAACGCTGGCCGGCCTGACCTTTGAGCGAAACTGTATTCCTTGATTGGTGACGCGATCGACCGTCACCTCGAGCTCGAGTTCGAAGTCGCAGAATTCCTGCAAGGTGCAAAGAAAGGAATTCCAGCTTCCTTCGACCGTCCGCCCCACGATGGCCCCGTCCTCCACCGAATAGGTGTGCGAGCCGTTGAGGTGAACCCAGCCATCGAGCGTTTCGCCATTGAAGAGCTCGATCCAATCCGTTCCGTCCCCCAGCGTCTTCGCTTCCGCCGCCTCTGGTGGTTCGTCGCCCGGCATGGGTAGCGCGAACGCGATGACCGAATCGCCCGTCTTGGTGCCGTTCTTTCCTCCCCCGCCCGCCGCGATCACGACGTACTGGCGTCCGTCGCGCTGGTACACGCTGGGCGTGGCGTAGCCGCCGGCTGGGAGTTGATGTTCCCATAGGATCCGTCCGGAATGGGCTTCGAAGGCACGGATCTTCTCGTCGGCGGTCGCGGCGACAAAGATCACGCCACCCGCCGTTGCGACGGCGCCGCCAAAGTTGATCGTACCGGTGTTGCGAAGGCCACGAGCCGCCAGTTCGGGATATTCGCCCAAGGGGACCTTCCACCGAATCTCGCCCGTCACCAGATCGATGGCGTTGAGCGTGCCCCAAGGCGGGGCGATGGCCGGATAACCCTCCGCATCGGTGAAGACATTGTAGCCGTCGACAGTATAACGATCAACCGCCGCCGTCGAAGGTGCACGCGTCGTTTCTCCGGGCGCGCTGGTAATATACTCCACAAGGGCGTCAATTTCGCGCGGACGATATTGGCTGAACGCCGGCATGATGTTGCGACCCTGCTGGATGACGTTCGCGATCTCCTCCTTGGTCAGCTTTATGTTCAAGAGCGGCGGGGTCACCGGAGCAAGGCCCCTCCGGTCGCCGCCGTGACAACCCATGCACGTCGTTTCATAGAGTTGTCGCCCGAACTCCGCGGGGGAGAGTTTCACGTCGCCGGGCGTGACGTGGACAGCGCGGAGACCGTGGACCGTGGACGCATCGTTGGCGTTGACATAGAGCACATTCAACGCCGGGTCGAACGAGGCTCCGTGCCATTCCACACCGCCGAAGAATCCCGGCGTGGTCAGCGTCCCCTGCAAACTCGGGGGAGTATAGATCGCCCCCGAGCGGTACCGGCGAAACTCCCTCAACGCGTGGGCGTGGGCTTCGGGAGAGATCGTGGTCAAGTCGGCTTCGGTGAGCGTCAGGCGGACCAAGGGCGCCGGCCGGAGCGGAAATGGTTGCGTGGGCCACGTCGCTTCGCCCGGCACAGTCGACGACGGCACCGGCATCTCGACGACCGGGAACAGCGGCTCGCCGGTGTCGCGGTCCAGCACGAACGTAAGCCCCATCTTCGTCAGCTGCACGACCGCATCCCGGGAGGTGTTGCCCGTTCGAAGAGTGACGAGGATGGGTGCGGACGGATTATCGTAGTCCCAGATGTCGTGACGGACGGTTTGGTAGTGCCATTGCCGTTCGCCGGTGGTGGCATCAAGGGCGAGGACACAGTTGCCGAACAAGTTCCGGCCTTTGCGAAATGCTCCGTAAAAGTCTTCGGTCGGTGAACCCGTTGCGCAAAACACCCAGCCGCGCTCCTCGTCCACCGTGACGCCGCCCCAGGCGTTGGCTCCGCCGTAGTTTTCGCCTTCAACCCACTCCCACGTGTCGTGGCCGTACTCGCCGGGCTGGGGAATGGTGTGGAAGATCCATTTGAACTCCCCGGTCACCGTATCATAAGCGCGGATATGCCCAGGCGAGGCGTTGTAGCTTTCGTTCACCCGCGAACCCAGGATGAGAAAGTTTTGGTAGACGGCTCCCGGGCTCGTCATTTCGAGTGAAACCCGCGCCGGGTCGACGCCCAGATTTTGGCGCAGATCGATGAACCCACCCTTCCCGAAGGATTCTATCAGTTCGCCCGAGTCGGCATCCAGGGCGTATACCCGGTCTTTCACGAAGTGGAAAATCCGCCGGCCTTCCGCTCCCTCCCAATGGACAACGCCGCGATTACGCAGCCGCAGGACCCGGTTGTTCTCGTTGTACTTCGAAGGGTCAAAGACCCAAACCTCACGACCGGTGACGGGATTCAACGCCACCGCCTTCAACGCCGGGGTGGTCAGGTACATCAAGCCGCCCACGATGAGCGGATTCGAGTACATTGAAGAGCCCCGGTCCGCGGCGTCGCCCGTGTGATACTCCCACACCGGTTCCAACCGATGAACGTTTGCCGCGTGGATCTGGGCAAGCGGTGAATACTGATTGGCCTTCTGATCGCCGCGGTACACCGGCCAATCGATATCAGGAAGGGACGGGGCCGAAGCAGTCGCCGGGTCGGCGCCCACCGCTGCGTCCCCGATCACCGAGAATGCGAGGATCAAAACCACGACTGACGCAGAATTTTTCATGCGTTGGGACGAAGCGCTTGGTTCTTCATGTGAGCGAGCAGCGTGCGCACACATACTTCCGCAAAAGCCGGCGCGTTGATTGTGTCGTCAACCTCGATGACTTCGATGTCGGAGCGTAGGTTCGCGCGCAACGCGGAGAACAGCGCATCGTCGGCGGCTGGATCGTGGAAGGGTTTTCCCGACTCGCTGATCACGCTGATGCCGCGCAGCGGAATCAGAACTGTGACCGGTCCGGTGGAAAGGTTGGCCTTTTCCGCGAGGATACGGCCGAGTTCCGCACATTCCGCCGGAGTCGTGCGCATGAGCGTGACCTGCGGGTTGTGAGGATAGAACGTGCGACCCGAGAACCTTTCCGGCACGGTTTCCGGTGCGCCAAAGTTCACCATGTCGAGGCATCCCGGCGCCATGATCGTGGGTACGCCGTGTCGCGCCGCAGCTTCAAGACGGGTGGGACCGGCGTTAAAGACGCCACCCACCAGCTCATCCGCCCACTCCGTTGTCGTGGTGTCGAGCACGCCAGCGACCAATCCCGTCTCGATCAACGATTCCATGGCTCGCCCTCCGCTGCCGGTGGCGTGAAACACGAGCACCTCGTACCCCGCCTCCTCCAGCAACTGGCGCGCCCGTTCAACGCAGGCCGTGGTATTGCCGAACATGCTGGCGACCACCATCGGTTTTTCATCGGTCCCGGCGGCCGGGTCGACGGCGTTCTCCACCATGCCACAAATCGCGCCTGCCGCTCGCGCGAAGACGCCGCGCGAAACACGATTCAATCCGGCCACATCCACGATGCTCGGAAACATCACGATGTCTTTCACCCCGACATACGACGTCACATTTCCGCCCGCCACCGTCGAAACCATGACCTTCGGAAAACCCAGTGGCAGCGCACGCATCGCGGCCGTGCCGATGGCCGTGCCTCCGGTGCCGCCCAGCGAGATCACCCCGTCGATCCTGCCCTCGGCCGCCAAACGAACCAAGACCTTCGGCGCCGCTTGCGCCATCGCCTCGACCATGGCCCCGCGATCCGCGCGGGTACGCAACCCGACGAGATCGAGGCCCGCTTCCGCCGCCACTTCGTCGCGACCGATGTCCGCAGTGCATTGTGGTTTACCCTGCCCGCCGACATCGATCAGCAGCACCCGATGACCCCGCGCACGAACCTTGGCGGCAACATAGGCATGTTCCGCGCCTTTGGTGTCGAAGGTCCCAAGGATGGCGATTGTCTTCATGAACGGGAGGAAGGTAACGGTTGACGCGACGCCTTCTCCGCAGCCGGGGGCTTCAAACCATCGAGAGACGCTGCCAGCGCTGGACCGGACTTCAATGCCACAAAGCGACGCACCTCTGCGGTGAGCGCCTTTTCAGTCGGCAGACGCTCCATCGAACTCGCTCCGTAAAATCCGTCGAGTCCACGGCACCGCTCCAAGACGAACTGGGCGTCCGCCGGACCGGAAATCGGGCCGCCGTGACAGAGCACAAATACCTCGGGCCGCCGGGATTTGCAGACGTCGATGATCGCCTGCACCTCGCGCACGCATTGTTCGATGGTCTTCGCCGTCTCCGCCCCAATGCTCCCTCCCGTGGTCAAACCCATGTGCGCCACGACGATGTCCGCGCCGGCGTCGGTCATGGAGCGGGCTTCGTCGGGATTGAAAACGTACGGAGTCGTCAGCAGGTCGAGCGACCGCGCCGCCGCGATACACTCGACCTCAAGCTGATAGCTCATGCCGGTCTCTTCGAGATTCGCCCGAAACGTGCCGTCGATGAGTCCCACCGTCGGGAAATTCTGAATACCGGCGAAACCCATGGCCTTCAATTCCTTCAGGAACGGCTCCCGCAGCATGAACGGGTCGGTGCCGTTGACTCCGGCGATCACAGGCGTGTGGCGCACGGCCGTGATCACCTCCCGGGCCATCTCCTTCACGATGTCGTTGGCGTTGCCATACGCGAGCAGACCGCTGAGCGACCCGTGACCCGCCATGCGGTAGCGGCCGGAGTTGTAGATGACGATGAGATCGACCCCTCCCGCCTCCTCGCATTTGGCCGAAAGGCCGGTGCCGGCGCCGGCGCCAACGATTACCTGTCCCCGCGCGACCTTTGCGCGCAATGAGTTGAGAATTTGGGTACGATCGACCCGTGTAGTTTTCATGGTAAGAGAAAGTTGAGGCCCAGCCGGAGGGCGATAGTCTTCAATTGATAGGCAGGTGAGAGGTTAAAAATGTTTGCAGCCGCTTACAGCCAGCGATCCAGCCACCCGAACGCCTCGTCCTGCATCTCCGGCGGGAACGAATGTTTCACGTCATGGAACGTCCCACGGAAGCGTTCAGGAATTCCGGCCTTGGCATAGATGCCGGCCAGTTTGTCCACGGATGCCTGCATGCCGGTCATCGGAAACAACGAGTCACGGAGGCATTGCTGCACCAGCAACGCGCCGGGCGCGTGCAACGCCGCGACATCCGGCAGATCGAGCGACGCGTATAGCCCCGGAACGAAGCCCATCCATGTATGGTGGCGCAAATGATGACGCAGTTGATCGCCAAACTCTGTCATAAAGCCTGTGATCGATGTGGCTTTGATGCGAGGGTCCAGCCCGCTGAGATGGACCGCCCGCATCGCTCCGAGCGAGAGCCCGACACAGCCGATGCGATCCGGGTCCACCTCTGGGCGATTGACCAGATAGTCGACCGTGCGGAGATCATCCCACGCCAAAAGACCGGGCCACGTCGCGCCTGCGACAATCAAAGTCTTCGCCGTAAGATGCTCATAATGCCGGCAAACGCGGTTGACTGCGTTGAGCCATTCTTCGGATTGGACCCGCTGCTCCATCGCCACGGCAAATTCCGTCCGGACCTCCACCGGAACCACCCCCGGATCGAGCGCTTCGAGCTGCAGCCGGCGTTGACCGAAGTAGAACGCGTCGATGACGATCACTACGTACCCCCGGCGCGCGAGTTCCTCCGCGTAGGGCCGGCCATACACCTCCTGTCGAAATGCGGTGAGCGCTTTTGACTCGTCGGGATGCGAAAGCACCTTCTCATGCCCCCAGACGAAACGCCCGCTGTGGCAGTGCAACGCGACCACCGCAGGCAGGCGTCCCTTCCGTCGCTGCGGAATCAGGACCCGCGCCGGGATATCGTAAGCCGGCGTGGCGCGTATCCGCACCGTCTCGACGACAAACCCGTCGCGCTCGACCCGGTGTTCGATGGGGGCCTCTGCAAGGGCGGGAGCTGGATCGAAGGACAAACGATCACGGAAAAGAGGGCGCGCTGTCTCTTTCCACGCTTCAATCGACGTCCATCGGCTGTCCAAAAACGAGAGGTTTGGCGACTGCTCCCGATTAATCCAGTCCATCACGGAATGGAGATTTCCCAAATCCGCTTTCGGATTGGAGGGGACACCCGCGGAGCCCCCGGCTGACCCGCTTGTGGCGCCCGGAGTGCCCTCGACGGCGCCAAGCCGGTCGAGCGGCAAGGCCAGCGCTCCGAAGAGGCCCAGCGCTTGTCGGCGAGTCAGCAGTGTGGTCATGAGCGGATTTCGAAGAAGGCGGACGAAACGTATGGGAGCAAAATGAACGTGGATGAGCCGGTTAAGGGGAGACGTTCGCCTGGTAAACCAACCGGCCCTCCAACCAGGTTTGGACGACCTGTGTGTCCTTGATGTCGTCGACCGGGCACTCAAGCAGGTCGCGATCGAGGATGATGAAGTCGGCGCGTTTTCCAACTTCGAGTGAACCCACCTCGTCTTCCCAGAAAAGCATCCACGCGCCATTGCGGGTGTAAAATTGGATGGCCTGTTCCCGCGTGAGTCCCTCCTCGGCATGCAGAGGGCCCTCATGCCATTTCGCCTTCCGCGTCATCGTCACCCACATGCCGAGGAACGGATTGTAGGGATTGATCGCGCGCAGATCGCCGATCTTCAGCATGTGATCCGAACCGCCGGCGGCCACGACGCCGGCGCGAAAAAGGCTGCGCAACGGTTGGAACCAGCGGAGCCGCTCGTAACCAAACTGTTTCACCAAAGTTCGAGTGTCGAGGTAGAGCCAGGCCGGCTGAAGATCCATCACTACACCGAGGTGCGCGGCGGTTTCCACGGCTTCGGCCGTCATGAAGTTTGAATGCGTGACGCCCAGACGCAGGTCACGAACCGGCCTCTCCCGGTTTAAACGCTGATACGCGTCAAGAATCACCGTCACAGCGCCGTCACCGACCGCGTGGGCGGTGAACTGCAACCCATGCTGCGCCACGCGTTCGACCATTTGAAAGAGACGTTCCGGCGGAACATTGAGGACGCCTCGATACTCCGCGTCCTCGATGCCGTACATTTCGCTCCGCCCCCACGGCTGAAGCATGTAGGCGCTACCCGTCAGCATGCCTCCATCAAGGAATATTTTGGTGCCGATAATCCGCAGCCACGGGTCCTCCTGCCGCAGCGGATGTTCGCCGATCTGGTCGATCGCGGCGAACACTGACGCCATCGATCCGATCGTCGGAAACGTATGTGAAATCGCGATACGCACGGTCAGGTCGTTCTGCGCACGCAGGCGCTCATAGAGAGAAACGGAAGACGCATTGCCGCGGCGTTCCGCGATGGTGGTGATGCCGGTCTGATTGTAGGAGCGGAACAGTTCCTGGGTCCGCCGAGAGACGTCCGCAGCCGACGGCTGGCGCACATGCGATTCGACGCCGACATACCGCGCAAGTCCCCGCAGCAACCCAGTGGGCTCTCCGGTGGCGTCCTTCTCCACCCGCCCCGCGTCACCGTCCGCGATCTCGAAGTCGCGGTCGATCCCGCGCTTCGCCATGGCCATGCTGTTGAGCATGGCATCCGGGCCGGTGCGGAATACCACCGGGTGGTGCGGCGCGACGCCGTCGAGCTCCGCCCGCGTCGGGTACCGCTGCTCCCGCAAACGGGTGATGAACACCTGTTCAAGACGAATCCACTCCCCTTCCGGCACCACCCGAGCGCGGGCGGCGAAGTAATCCAAAACATCCTGAATTGTTTCCATCTCCGGGATTTCGTGATCGAACTCCGTAAGCGCTGCGGTCGGATGTACGTGCGAATCGATCAACCCCGGTAGTAACATGCGGCCATGCAAGGCATGAAGCCGGGTGACACCCGGTTCGGCCATCCTCAGCACCTCTTCGTCGCCCCCTACCGCAACGATCCTCCCGTCCGCCACCGCCATGGCTTCATGCACGCTGAACGCACCGTCCACCGTCACGATTTTCCCTCCGTGAAAGATCGCTTCGGGGCCCGCGCTCGAGTGCGTCGCGGCGCCACAGGTCAACACCAAGGCGAACGAAGTGCTTAAGAACGGGGCTCTCATCGTTGGTTGGGATGGATTACTTCGCACGAAGGCTCGTTCCGCGCCGGCGGTGCAACTCGCGGACCTCAGCGTCGATCAGTGCCCGATCAAAAACCGTCAATTCGTCCATCCAGCCGACATAGGACGAACCAAGGACGAGCAGGACCTGATCCGGGGTCCAGCCGAGGGTGAGATTCCAGTTCTCGATCACGCCCTGCAGCGCGCCGTCGAGATACAGTTTGCCGGAGGGCGCGCGCGTTGAATCGTTCAGCGCTTCGAACGTGAAGACGGCATGCGTCCAGCGGTCTCGCGAAAACGGCGCCCGTGCGACCTCGACTGCGGGACGTTTTGCCGCCGGCATCTCCGCCCACGGCACGCCCGTGGGATTCCAAAGCTCCCGCCTTGGAAGGATTGCGTAGCGGAACAGCCGCGGCCGTTCATCTTTGGACCACTCCATGAATATGAAACCGCTGTCCCGATGGTCGCCGACGATCATGATCGGGTCACAGTAGCCCGGCGCAAGATCAGCGTCCGGATCAAGGCGCAACCAGACAGAAACGGTGCCGCTCCAGTGCTCGTCATTGTAGTCGAGCACGCCCCGTGACTTGAAGAAAGGCTTCATCTCGACCTTCCGAGTGAACCGCAGGGCGTCACCAGAGAGCCCGGTGCCACGCTCGATTCTCACGGCGTCGTCCGTCAAACCGGCCACGCCTCCCGCGGTCCGCTCGGCGGCAGTGGCGTAGGAGTACATCCTTCGATCTCCGCGGCTGAAGTCTGCGTCCAATCCATGATCGAACGAGGCGTGGAGCGTCAGCGCCTCAGCCAGGCCAGCGTGCCCCTGCGCCCCGAGCGGGGCAGCCACGAGCGGCAAAAGGAAAGCAAGAAAAGCTGATTTCATCGCAGGGATCGACATGGAGAAAGTGTAGGCGTTTTGGGTACCCGAGATCGGCGGTGCGCGGCGGAAGTAAAAGCAGGCCTAAGACAGTTGGTGCATTTAATAAGCCGCGTCGACCACGGCGGAATCGCCAGCAAGGTCGGGAAGCCCCGGTGATCGATGGACGGCCAGATCCGCCACGCCTTTCAACACAAGTGTCGAGGAGGCAGAATTGGGTGTCACCCTGACCTGGTCGATACGCACGGCCCGGGCACTCTCCAACATCAGCGCCGGACGCGCGTCGGGTGCAAGCGTGTACAGTTCCACGTTTCGCAACTGGAAATTCGAGACATGGCGGGCCCACAGACCCCACGAAGGCAGCACTCCCCAGCGTTGGGGCTCTGGATAGATTTCCTCCAACTCGGGCATGACCCGGCTCGCCTGGTCAGCGGTTCCGCCTCCGCGAAAGTAGATCAGGATGTCGCTCAACGTCAGATCCTCAATCGGATGACCCGGAATGCCCTCGATGAGGATGCCCTGAGCCGAGGCGGTGCACGTCGCCACGACCTGGCTGATTTTTACGCGACGAATGTGGCCCGGCGGCGTGAGCGGCCGGCCTTGCGGGTCGACCCCCGCTGGCCCGCGGCCGCGGTTGCCAAGACGGACGAAGATCGGCGCATTGCCGATGTCGCGCATGGTAAGGTTCGTGATCGTGACATCCTCGAAGGACCCGCCGTCAACCAGTTCGAGCGCAAGCCCGCGACTATAGTCGAACGTGCAGTTGGAAATGACGATGTTCTTGAATCCGCCATTCGATTCCGTCCCCAGTTTGATGCGCCCCATCGGCCCGTGCGGCGGCCCTTGGGTGGCCGAACGCCGGTAGGTGCCGTCCAGCAGCGAACCCTCTTCATAGCCGCTGACCTGGCAGTTTGTGATTGTCACATTCTCCATCGCGCGGGCGAAGCCGAGGGCGTAGGAACTTTTCAAGACGATCGCGTCGTCAAAGGGTGCGTTGACGACGCAGTTCGAGATCCGGACGTTGCGGCACGTGTCGAGGTCGATGCCGTCGCGGTTGGTGTCGATCGTCAGGTTGTCGAGCGTCAGGTTGTCGATCCCTTTCGCCAATATTGCAAACGTGCCACCATGATAGATTGTGAAATCGCGCAAGAGGACATTGCGACAGTTCTTCAGGGCGATCGCCTTGTTGCCGACTCCGGGGGGCAGCTGGTTGTCAACGTTCGGAAAACCAAATGGACCGGGTTCAATTCCGATAACGTCCCGCTTCCGGCTGAACGCCGGAGGCTCGGTGCGACCGGCCATGCGCTCCTCCCGCAGCAGATCCCGGATCCCCGTGCCCTTGCTGAGTCCGCGGCCGAAAATGCGGCCCGGGCCGAGGATCGCGACATTCTCCAGATCCTCGCCCACGATGAGACTGTTGCGAAAATGCGCGTGTCCAAAGTCAACATAACGATCCCATTCATTCGGTTCCGGAGCGTCATAGCCAGTGCTGAGATCGAGCGGCGGCTCCGCGGCAAGCAGGGTCGCGCCCATGCCAAGCATGAGCGTGACGTTGCTCCGCAGACGAATGGTGAAACTGGCGTATGTTCCCGCCGGGAAACAGACGGTTCCGCCGCCGGCCGCGTGCGCGGCTTCGATCGCGGCGTTGATCGCATCTGTATCCAGCGCGCGTCCATCCCCGACGGCTCCATACGCACGGACATCAAACCCTGCGAGCAAGGGACCGGCCGAGAACATCGCGGACACGCCCAGCAAGAGACTACAGAAGGCCCGCATGGCTATCGCCTGCTCCTTGCCATGAAGCCGGCCCTTGCCGGCGCACATTGATCCGCCGAAAAACACCCAACACCTCCGCGCCCCCAGGCGTGCGCCGTCGTTGCCCGGGAGCGCACGCGTGGCAGGAAAATGGAACTGAGCGGGTGTTTCGACATGAAGCAGAAGCAGATGCCAATTTGATCGAGGTTCGAGAATCCTCACGCAACCTTGCTGTAACTGCATGGTTACTTTTGACCCGTTTACATGCAAGAATTTTCAACCGGAGGGCCTCGTCCCACGAAACCATCATGTGCCCCTCGACTCCATGAAGGGGGCGGATGAGCGGAGACGCCGGGGCGGCATCCGAAAAGGTTCTCGGAGACGCAATCGCCCGCTTCGGGAATCTGAGGTTCGGGATTTCACCCCTGAGATTCGAGCTGTCGCCCTCTCAACCTTTCTCCGCGCCGCCGGTCCCATAAATTAAAGCCGGGACGCCGGGGTGGGCGTTGTCACCAAGAGACATGCGAGTAAACGGGCGCTGCTCACGGAAGCCATGGCTCGCCATCAGCGCCTCCGCATCCGGATTGGGTCGGGGCACATCCACAAACACCTGTTGTCCGGGCACGCAGGCGAGGAACGAGGTGAGCAAATGATTCGCGATGGTCGCTTCGTTCGCCACCCATGGTCCAACTTGGAAGGCGTTCTGACCTGGCCGAGCAATGAGGTAACCTGCAATGCCCGGCCTTCTCTTCGCGACGAAACACAGAGGTGGTTCGCGCTGGCTTAAGGAACCCAGTACGCGCGCCCGTTTGGCGCCAAACGCACCTTCATCAAACGCCGCCACGCTCGCCAGGTCCGTCGGCTGAAGCCTAAAAACTTCACCGGGAGAAGCCGCCCCCACGGCTCGCGCCAGACCTTCGTATCGCACGACATCGTATTCGTCCCGAAACCCCAGCGGCCCGTAAACTTTTTTTCCCATCGGAGTCGCATCCAGCTTAATGCAGTGCACGCCACACTGACTCAAATAGGCGATCGCCCGGGCCAGTAACGCTGAGCCCACTCCGCGACGCCGGTGGTCTGGGTGCACCAGGACCATGCCAATCCATCCAACGTGATCGCCATAACGAATCGAGGTGACCGTGCCGGCCCGGATGCCGGTAATGTCCGCAATGAAACATCCCTCCGGCTCAAACGCGTGATAACCCGCCCAGTCTCGTTCGGTTTGATTCCAACCGGCAATCGCTCGCAACTCCTGCGCGAAGGGTATGTCGGCACACTCGAACCTCCGAAGAGTCACCGCCGGTGCGTTTTTCATCCGAATAGCCGGGGCAGAGGTTTCATGGAACCACAACTGCGATCGTCCAAAACTTTATAGTTACACCCGGCGGTTTACGGAAAATAAATCGCGGGCGACCGACGCTTCAAACTTCGCCCCCCTGCCGGATGCATCTTTTCTGAGCCTGCTCTTCACGTTCCCAACGCGCGCAAAATCGAAAGAAGCGGGAGGGCTACGCGAACGGCTCGGCCAGCCATCGATAAAGCGTCTTCCGCGTCACTCCCAAGGATTTCGCCGCCAAGCTCTTGTTGCCACGGGCAGCCCTTACCGCTTCCCGGGCGTCCTCGAAGCGAGGTGGTTTCGCGTCCAGCGATTCTTCTTTGGATGGGCGCAAGCGGGGAGCGACCATCGCCGGCACGAAGTGATGCCCATTGATCGTGCGCTGGTCTTCCAGCAACAGCGCCTGTCCGATCGTGTGCTGAAGCTCACGGACATTGCCGGGCCAGTAGTGCTGTCGCAGCCGGCTCAGAAACGAGGGCGAAAGCTGGCGATTCGGCAGGTTCCATTGCAGGCATAATCGATGCAGAGTTGCCTCGGCTAAAAGCGAAATGTCTTCAGGCCGCTCTCGCAGCGGAGGCGCCCTCAAAGTCATTCCATTTAATCGATAGTAGAGATCGGCCCGAAAGCGTCCCGCGGCGACGCTCTCCGCCAGATCCTGATGCGACGCCGCAATGATCCGCACATCGACACGGATTGATTCCTCCCCGCCCACACGCGTGATCTCTCGTTGTTGGAGCGCACGGAGAAGCGACACCTGGGCATGCGCGCTCAGGTCCGCCACCTCGTCGAGAAAGAGCGTGCCATGGTGGGCCAGTTCGAACTTTCCGAGCCGTCGGCGGTGCGCGCCCGTGAATGCCCCGCGCTCATGTCCGAACAGCTCGCTCTCCAGCAAAGACTCGGCAATGGCCCCACAATTGAGTGTGACGAAAGCGCGCGGCGCACGGGGGCTCATACGATGCAGGGAGGTCGCGATCAGCTCCTTGCCCGTGCCAGATTCCCCTTGGATGACAATGTTCACGTTGCGCGGTGCCACGCGCTCGATGAGTCTGAACACCGCGCGCATCACCGGACTCCGGCCAATCATTTCGCCGAAACCAACCGTGGCGTCATTCACGGCCGGCTGCGTCGCGGCACTCTTGAAATGACTGATTGTCGCGGTAACGCTCTCCTGCACCGGCAATCTCTCAAAGACGCTCCCCCCCGCATAACCACGGACGTCGCTGTGCCGGAGAATTTGTTCGAGATCTCCCGGGGTGGTCGCCGGCCCGCCGAACACCATGGTGAACGGACGCCGCCCCGTCCGGGCCACCGCCGATTGCATTTCGCGCAGTCGGACGAGGCCTTGCTGCAATTGATCGCGTCGCTCGTGCACGTCTTCAACTTCGCGGGTAAGCCCGAGGTTCAGCACAAGAGCATCTACCCCGGCCAAGGCGAACTCGCATGCGGCATCCGGATCGAGCGCAAATCCAACCGTCGCAAAGCCATAAGCGGCCGCAGCCCGCAACATCGACACTTCGCTTGAGACACCCGCGCCGGCTTCTTCCATGACCCGTCGCAGCGTGCCGTCCACAAAACCCACCGCCGGCCAATTGGTGACGCCAGCAACGCCCAATCGCGCGAGCACCTCGAATCGCGCCTCCAAGGAACGCGTGGGATCGCTGGCGAGAACGCCTGCGATCACCGGGAGTCCCCCGCAGGCCGGCAGAACGTGGGCGCGAAGCAGTTGCTCCGTCTGGTCGTTGGCATTTCCGAATGCAAGGAATGATGCGAGCGAACCTGCGCCGAGCGAACGATAGGCACCTGCGCTCAGCACCAACAAAAAATCGGCGCCGGCTTCACGTGCACATTTAGCGATCTGACCCGAACCGGCCACGACGCCAATCAACCGGTTCCCAGCAGGACTGTTTCGGAAGAGCTGCAGAACGCGATTTTCAATCATCTCGCAAATGTGGATACCGGTGACTCCCTTCCGGTCAAATTCATAACCAATATAGGTATACAATCCAGAAAGGCGACATTGAGGTTAAAATTCTTAAGCTATTTTAGTATAGCCAGTTAAAACTTATTCAACGGCGGCGGCACACGACGTGCTAATTGACGGGCTCGCGCATTCGCCCCCGAGCCGACGCGCCCCCCCAATCAGGAGTTCTCTCAAACCAATCACCCATGAGCCATTCAGAACTATCGGAAAAGCTTTGGATTCTCGATACGCGGGTAGCCGCCATCGTGAAGTCCCTGCCCCAAGCCTCCAGCGCGCGCCAAGCGGCTAAACGATTCAAATCGTCGACCACGTCTTTCGCCCGCTATTTTGACAAAAGTGGATCCGCCCGGCATCGCGTTGAATTTGTCCGCAGGCTGACCCTTGCACTCAAAAAGCTGCGGGAGACGCGTGACTGCCTGCGTCTTATCGCCCGCGACGAGGACGTTCCCTCGACCCACGCGGCTGAATTACTTCGCGAAACACGAGTGCTCTGTCGCGTTCTCGGCAAATTCGTCCGCCACGCCCAAGCGGCGGACGCTCAGCTGCCGTTCGCCAGCAGTGACCGGCGAATCGAACTCTCGGAACGGCTTTGGGTGTTGGACGCGCGCATCGTCAAAACCGTCGACGCACTGCCTGAAAGCTCCCTCGCCCGGCACGTTGCCGATGAATTGAAGAATATAGGCACTTCGTTCGCGCCCAGCTTCGATGATAGCAGCGCAGCGCCTAGCGACGTGCAAGCCGCGCAAGCCTTGAGCCTGGCGTTGGCGGCGCTGCGAGAGACGCGCGGCCGGCTGCGCTTGATCGCGCCTACTGCTCTTCTCCGGTCAGGTTCAATCATTGAACTTATCGACGAAGCGACGCGACTTTGCCGCACTCTCGGCCAATCTCTCCGTCGTGCGCGCGCCGCACTCTCCCCTCGCCTGGCTCGTTTTGAAGCATCCTCACCGCCCCTGCCGGAAGCGTCGTCCTCTCGCGCCGTGTCGGCCCCTGGCGCACGGCCCGGCTCCACCGGGTTGTGGCTTGCCCGCGCGCTCGGCTCCGAAGCGCCTTCCCCTGCGCAAAGATGGCCGCTGAAGACGCGCTTCGCTTGATTAACATCGACCCGGCGATCAACCGCAGGAGGACCCGACTTCCCCCCAACAACGGACAGGTGGGCACCTGCTTTTAATCGTCGCGCGGCGGCGCGCGTTTACTCAGAGCAGCCGATCGCTGAATCCCGGAGCGCGGCGTTCCGGATTTCCCCCATGAGATGGAGCAATGGTCGAGAATGACATTTCGCACCTCGTCCCCTCCCGCAACGATGCCGATGCCGTCAACCGCGGGCGCATCGCCGTCGTAGCGCCGGCGGATATTGCGCACGATGACTTCGCTGGTGCGGATGTTGATTGCCGCACCCGTGAAGAGGATGCCATCGCCCGGGGCGGTCTGACCCACGATGGTGAGAAAGGGCTGTGTAATGTCACAGGGGCTTTCGAGCCTGATCACCCCGCCCACTTGGAACACAACGGTGCCCGGACCGACCGCGTGAACCGCCGCGCGAAAGCCACCGGGGCCGCCATCATTCAGATTTGTCACCGCAACCACCCTTCCGCCACGCCCGCCTGCGGTATGCCGTCCAAAACCCTCAGCGCCCGGGAAAGCCAGTGCGGCCCACCCCGGCACCACCAGCAAAGCACCAAGACCACTGAGAACAAAGATCCGCGTCAGCGTAGAAGATGGCAGCATTGTAGAAAGATTCTTGCAGGGCGAAAGCAGGTAGTTGAAGCGGCTCCTCATCGCTCGACCGGCAAGTCCCCGTCCTTAGCCTCCAGATCGCGCACATACGCGACATCGCCGGCTGCGCGCGCCCGCGCGACCGCCTGCGCGAATGCATCACGTGCATGCTGGTATTCTCCCAGTCGGATCAGGGCGAGGGCCAACGCCCCGAGATCGCGATAATGAACGAGTCCGGCGAGCAGCACGTTGCGCTGACGAGAATCGCTCTCCTGCCATGCAGCCGCAAAATGGGTCACTGCCTCGCGCTGGCGCTCCTGACGGCTGCGAATTTGCCCCATCCGCATGTGCGCAAGGCCGTGGGTCGGCGCGAGGCCGAGCAAGCGTTCGAACGCCTCCGCCGCCGCTGCTGCCGCTCCGGCCTGCAGATGGCTGAGCCCGAGCCGGTAGTGAGCATCAAGGTTGCCGCCATCGATCTCCACCGCCCGCTCCAGCCACACTTGGGCTTCGCCCGACCGCTCGAGGAGCAAGGCACATTCGCCGGCAAGAAGGAGCAGGCGCGGATCATGGGGCACGCGTGGCAGCACCTTGGCCAGCTGGCTCAGCGCACCGGCGACATCGCCCGCGTCCCGCAAGGCCTGGGCAAGCAGCAACTGCGACTCCGCAAGCTGCGGATTTCGCGCGACGACCATGCGCAGCTCCCGCACGGCTTCGCTGTAGTTGCCGATGCGGTACAACTCCGAGGCTCGATTGTGCAGGGCATCGAGATAGTCGGGTTCCGCCTCAACGGCCTCATCGAATAACCCCCGGGCGCGATCGTATTCACCCCGTCGCGCCAAAAGGACCCCCAAATTATTCAAGGCGGGAGCGTAACGCGGCTGAAGCTGGATCGCCTTCCGGTAATTGGCCGCGGCGTCGGTCTCTGCTCCCTGCTGCGCCTGGGCAAGCGCCAGATTGGTGTAAGCATGGAAATTTCCTGCATCCTCACACAACTGCAGGCTGGCATAGGCCGCCTGCAAGGGAGCGCGGCTTACATCCTCCGGGACAAGCGCCTGGATCGCGACCTCCGCCATCTCGTCGAACGAGCCCGGCCCGAAACGAACGCGCTTCGCCGGGACGCTCGGGTTGCGTGGATTGTCGTTCGAATTGTCGAAAATCCACGTCATGACAAGGGTGGACCCGGCGGGCAGCGGGACGGGTTGCTTAAACCGGTAGTCTCCCTGCCAGTTAAAGTCCCACTCAGGAATGTGCAACAGCGGCAGTTGCCCCCCCTCCGGCAGGATCGCAAACAATTCAAAGGACCTGCCCAGGTAGTGGGCATGAGGATACAAGCGGACGAGCTCAAGCGGAAGCGGGGTCGTGAAACGGCGCTCAACGCGGTACGCCGAATCGCCGGGACCGATGTCGATGTCTTTCGCCTTCAACAGCAGGCTGAACGGCTTCCTCGTCGGCGGGCTCGGCGAGAAATAGATGCCGATCCGCGGTTGAATTGTCTCTTCTTTGCCGCTGGGCAGAAGATGCAGCTGCAGGACCAGATCCGTGCCCGGCTCAATTTCCCACTCGGTGCCGGGGTGGGATTCGTAGGGCCGGGCGCCGGGAGTCCAGCCGAGGAAGTGGCCGTCAGGGTTGATGCCGTCGCTGATGTCCATCCCGTCGAAGCCCGGAGAGGGATCGGCGTCGTCGCGGTTCCGGGAGGCGGAGGTCCAGTCCAACTGCAGAAACGCGTGGTGCAAGACGCGCGTATTGCCGCCCTGGATGTCGATCGCCCGGACGGTCGTCGTGATGGCGACGGGGATCGGGATGACGAAATTTCGGATAATATCCCCACCCTCCGCCGGCACGGCGTAGGGCTCCGCAAGCTCGACGATCAGGTCCGGCTCGCCCAGGAGCCAGCCACTCGCGAAGGTAGGGGTCGGCGGCGTTCGAGCCGCGTCGCCTTCGGGAGCACCCGCCTCGAACCAGCGCTGAAGCAGTCCTACCTCGACGGGCGTCAACCCTCGCGCGTGCTCCAGTTCAGGCCCATATGCCGTGTCCGGCAACCAAGGAGGCATGAAGCCCGACGCCGTCACCTCACTGATCTGGCGGGCGCGTTTTCTCACGGATTCATAGTCAGTCAGCGGGAACGGCGCGGCCCCCGCTGGGCGATGGCACTCGACGCAGTTCTGATAGATGATGGGAGCAATGTCCGTGGCGAACGCCGGCGGTATGGATTCCGCGGCGAGGGTGGCCGCGGGACCCGCGACAAAGCTGGCGACCAGAGCCGCCGCAAACATCCCGCACGGCGCAAGGTCGGATTTAGTGACCATGGGTATCGTGGCGGTGCGATTCGCGGGCTCGCGAGTCTTTCGCGGCGGACGCGGATGGCGACAACCCTTCACTCACGATGTAACAGCCCACGGCTCCCGTATCCGAAAATAACGGACGCCGGCCCGCCGCCACTGAGGCGAGCACTTCGTCCAGAAAGTGGACTCCCGCCCGGGGTCGCGATCGCCCGAGTTCGGTGTAACGATCATCGTACCTTCCTCGGTAAACCAGCTCCGGACCAGAGGATCCCGGCAGCAGCACGACGGCCTCGGGCGTCACCTGTGCACCCACTCGCCGGGTCAAGGCCGCGTCGCGATCCCGCAGGACGGGCAGCGCCAGCGCGCGCTCCGCCAGATATTCCTCCACCACTGCATCGCTTTCGCCCCGGTTGGGGAAGACCAGATAGAAGCTGATTCCGGCAGGGACGCCGTATTTCCCGTGGAGCCGCTTGATCTCAGGGACGTATCGATCGGAGATCGGACACTCGACTGAATGAAACAGCAGAACGACGGGGACCTGCCAATCGATGCCAGCCGGGGCGGAACGTTCACCCGGACTCGGCCTCGCGGCCGCGCCGGGTTGTACGGCCAGGCCTAATACCCAGGTCAGAGCCACCACCATGGTTGAGATTCGATGCAATAAAATCATTCCTCGAGAAGGGACCGAACCCAACCTGCCACGTTTCCGCCGCGTTGCCAACCCCGGCCAGAGATCCTATGCGAAAAAGCCCCGGCACAAAGGCCGGGGCTTGGGTGAAGCCGGCAGAAGCGGCTGATTAGAAAGAGAACGTATTGGTGACGATGATCTGCCTCGGATCTCTCAGACGATAGGATCGGGTCGAGCCGTCCTGATTCTTCTGCGTGATGTAGATATCGTTGTTATCGAGAAGATTCTTCACGTTGAGCTGCACCCGCCAATCGACATTACGGTTTAGCTCGCGGCCATAGCCGAGCGTCAGATCGACGTTCAGGTACTTGCCACCCCAAATGATCTCGCTCGTCGTCGGATCGTCGGTGGTGTAGCCGGCGAGATTTCGATCTCTCCATTGCACCCCGCCGCCAACGGAAACGCCTCTAAGCACTCCGCTCGTGAACCTGTAGTTATTGAATAACTTCACCTCGTATTTGATCATGCCTCGGGGCGTAAGACCTTCCACGGAACCAAAAAGCTCATCCTGCCGGTTCTTGATTTCGGCCCAGCTGCGCCCAATGCTATTCGGCACCGTATCCTCCACCGTAATGGGAACCATGGCAGTCAGACCGGACCCGCCGTACAGGTAACGCAGGCGGTCGCCTGACGTGTACAGTTCCTTGACGGAATCGAAAAACGCGTAGTTTCCCGGAGCAATATTGCTCCGCACGGTGTCGTTCTTGGTCCCCGTCAACGAGACACGCCAGTTCCGGGTGGGATTTGCGGTCAACTCGACCTCGACGCCCTCGGACACCGAATTGAAAATATAGCCGTTGGTGTTGGTGACATTGAGCTCGTCGCGCTCCGCTGCAGTGATGTCTCCGCGCAACGCCAGTTCGTCGAGGATAAGAAGGGCGCGCTGCTCGAAGTAACGCCCGCTGAAGGCCGAATCTTGCTGCGCCGTCGTTTCGTACATGGTGACGGCGAGAGAGACCCGGTTTTCCAACAAGTCCATGCGGATGCCGTAGTCCTTGCCTTCACCCGTTGGATTGGGCGCCGTCTGGAACTCGGGGAAAACCCGGATGGCCGTGTTGGCCGGCGAGAAGTTCGTTGACTGATTGTAGAACAAGCGGAGCCACGGCAGCACATGCCCGACCGCTCCGTAGGTGCGAGTGAGGCCTTCGGCGCGGATGATATTGGAGCCGTCAGGTTCAAGGAGGAGAAGGTCTCCCTGGGCGTAGAGCGCGCTGGGGCCGGAGGGAGCCTGACGCACGCTGCCTCCGCTCTCGAACTCCCGCCGATCCGTACGGTAACCATAGGTGGTGACCAGCCGGTCATCCAACCAGTAGTTCTGCATGACGAACATCATCGAATCGAGACGTTCATCCGAAATCCCTCCGCCGGTGTGAAACAACGCCGAGTCTGTGATCTTGCTGTTGCCCAGGTGATCGGTCATGGTGACACCGCTGAACAATTGGAAATCATCCAGCGCATCCCATCGTGGCTTGGCATCGAAAATCGGTGCAGTTCCGCCACCCGTGCTCGTGCTGACGTAATTGCGCCGGTAAACCCGGTTCGCGGCATTTGTGATGTTGGAGCCCGTCAGCAACACTCCATTGGTGAGAAACTCCCCGTACTGATTGATCGCTTGACGTTCCCTGGTCCATTGGGCCAGCCCGGCGAACCGGTGACGACCGAGCCACCGGTTCTTGTCCGTCAAGTCCCATTCGTAAGACGCCGTCGCGCGAAAATCATCGGAATCACGCTCGTCATCCCGCCACTTTAACCAGCCTTCGGTATAATACTTTCCCGCATCAGGGTTGGCAGTACGATCGGGGAGCTGGTTGTTAGGGTCCCCGATGTAGCCCATCTCCGTGTACTCGGCGTCGATGCTGCTGTATTCAGAATCCTGTTTATTGAACGCCAGTTCGACGAACAAGTTCTCCGCCACCTGATGTTCCAGATAGACCGAGTAGGTGCTGAGGTCAATCTCCTGCCCCTGATGAGGCGAGAGCGGAACCGCACTCAGTCCGATGGGGAGCTCACCCGGCAGCAACTGGTCGCTGGAGGCCGTGAAATTGGTCTCGGCCATCTGACGCATGTTGAAGAGCTTTCCACTGTCGGTGTTGAATACGACATATCCGCCGGTGGCGGTGGCGACCTCTCGCCACGGGGGGCGGGCCGACCCAAAGATATTGTCGGCCACGGTGGGCGGAACGATCGCACCGGTACCTCCAACGAAGTTGTCGAAGGTCGGGCGCCCCAGATCGCGCCAGGGTTGGTCCAGATCACGGCCGAGCCATTTGCGCGCGGAGAACTTCTCGACCGAGCCACGCTCGTATTCCCCACGAATGGTCGTATTGCGGGAGACCCTCCAGGTCGCGGCGAGATGCCCGCGAATTTGATCCATAAACTCGTGATCCCGCCAGGTGTCGCCGTCTTCTTTCAACAGGTTCAGCCTCACCGCAAGCTTGTCGTCAATCAGCACGTGGTTGTAATCCAGCGTCGCGCGCAGCGCGTTATAGTCGCTGTAACGAAGCCCAAAAGACCCGCGGTTGTCGCCGAAGCTCGCCGCCTTGGTGGAAACGTTCAGCAGGCCCGCCGGCGATCCCAATCCGAAAAGAATCGAATTCGGGCCGCGGGAGAAGTCGATCCGATCGACATTGAACATGTCGGAATCGAGCGCCCATTTGAAATAATTGCGCGCCTTGCCCCCGGACGGCAGCCCGCGAATGCGGTAGGTGAAGGTCATGATGTATTCGTCATTGCCCGTCGCTTCGGCCGCCGTTTCTTGACCTTCAATCGCGACATTGGGGGCATAAAGGAGCAGGTCCTCAAGGCTGGTCACGGAAACGTCGTTCAAGAACTCGGACGTGAAGACGGTGACCGGTGCCGAGACATCCCGCAGGCTCGTCTTCATCCGGCTGCCGGAGAGTGACTCTTGAGCCACATATCCGACGTCGCCGGTGCTATCCACGACGAAGGGGGAAAGAACCACAGCGGGAGTGGCAGTCTCACCGGCCTCTTGGGCGGCAAGCAAACCGGATCCGATGGTGGCAAGGACAATGATGCGGAAAAAGACCCAGACTGTTCTGCAGGGTCGATGATGAAGTTTTCTCAGTTCGTGGTCGTTCATAGGTTGGGGGGTTAGGTGTTGAATCTTGCTATACGGAACGATCGAGCCCGTACCTGCCGGCGGCCTCACGGCGCGGAAGGAGAAGGGACCCGTCGGTAACCATTTGGTTACTATTCGGTGGAGATGGTGCAAGCTTTTTGATCTGAATCGAACGCCGCCGTTGATGATCGGTTTTGGTGGCGCCGCAGCTTCACTTTCCATGACGACGCCTCGGGTAGCGCCCCAGCATCCGTAAACAGGCCAGGATCATCCGAACGTCCGGGGACCTTATGACATTCAGCACAAGGTTGCGGAGTGGACGCTGATCGGTAGTTGGCCGCGTTTGATGCACCTGCGGATCAGGGACGCCAGAGGACGATCGCCTACGCTCGGCGAACGCCCACCACTGCTGCGATCATGGACGACGGCCGGGCGGATCTTCTGGCGGAGATCGCCGCCAGCGGCTAACGCGACCGGCCGTCACTTGAGCCGCATAGGCGCGGCGAGGAGCTGGCCGAGGACCTCTGCCTCTACCCGGTGACTACGTCTCTCCCGAAGCAGCGAAGCTGCCAGCCGGCTTTGCCTACATCGTCTCAAGGAACTCGTGGTACCCCATCGGGCCCGGGCTAGCTCGCCGCCACCGCCAGCCCCGGGTTGGCGGCCTCACTGGGAGCGCCGGAGGCGATGCCTTTGAACACCAAGTGCAGCACTTGATCAAGCCCCCGGGCACGAACCTTGGAATCGCCTAGGTCCATGTTCAGGCTCTGCGAAAGGGAGAAGCGGTTGGAGTGATATATGAAGCACAGCCCGATGAAATGGATCAGCAGATACGGGATGTTGAGATCGGGGCGGAATTCGCCGATGGCCATGCCCTCTTTGACCACCTCGCGGAAGCGCTCCAAGAACGGGTTTGTGGTCGGGAGAAGATCGGGCTTGTGCAAGTGCTGCCCCCTGTCGAGGTTCTCCCACTGCAGCAGCTGCGTGAACTCGGGGTTCTGATCGAGAAACTCGAAGTAGCTCTCCAGCAGGCGCGTCAGTTTCTCGCGCGGACTGCGGCCTCGTTCGATCGCATGGAAATCGATCGATTCGATCCGGCCGTAGACCTCATGCAGCGCCGCCTCGAAGATGGCATCCTTGCTGCCAAAATAGTGATAAACCATGCGCTTATTCACGCGGGCGGCCGCTACGATCTGGTCAACCGCCACCCCGTGGTAACCACGACTCGCGAAGAGGCGAATCGCCGCCTGCAGCAAACGGCGGCGGGTTCGGTCGGGATTACGGGTTACGGACTGCGCCTTTGCCATAGAGGGATCTCGTATCGAACACGGGCAAATGAGGAAAGCTCTTTATGCAGCTACCGTTGGCCACGACGCCACTTAAACTGATTAGTTACCATACGGCTCCATGCGCGCCGGTCTTCCGGGCCGCCGGCTGCGACCATCGCCGTTGCGCCTCCGCCAGCGGCCATCCGAGGTAGGGGGCCCAGCGGCCCACGCCTTCATCCGGTCCGTGGGAGCGCCGGCCGCTGCAATCGCGTCTTTGGTAAAACCCGGCAGGGCGGCTTCGTTTTGCTACGGTAACCAAGCCGTTACCTCAGCCGGACGGCGTCAAGTGATTGAGTCGACAAGCGAAACCGTCCGATAGTATCATGTCGACGTCGTCAGTAGTCAGTAGCTTGGCCTCGACGCGAATAGATCAACGGCAGCCAAACCATCCACCATCTCTCGCAGGGCGGCTCACGTCGTTTTGGGCTCTCCTCTCATGAAAATCATTTCGCTATTATCCCTCTTTTTGGCGGTCGCAGTCAGCACGGAAGCCGCCGACACCACATCGACGGATGCTCGGCTTGCTGTGGCGCTCTATGGCAGCAACGGACACCAACTCCGTCCGGCAGCGCTGATCGACCATCCGCACGCGCGGCTGGTCGCGGTGGCCGCGGTCCGCGAACACTTCCTGCCGCCCGGCAGCCCCGTCCGGCGCTACGCCTCATTGGACGATATTCTTGCCGATCCCGAGGTGCAACTGGTGTCGCTGTGTTCGCCTCGCCGGGCGGATCAAGCGCGCGATGCCATCCAGTGCCTCGAAGCAGGCAAACACGTTTATGCGGAGAAGCCTGCTGCGTTGACGGAGCGGGAGCTGGACGCAGTCCTCGCCGCAGCAAAACGCTCTGGCCGCGAGTTTCACGAAATGACCGGAACCGCTCTGGTTCAACCATACTTGGAGATGCGTCGTCTGGTAGACGCCGGCGCCATCGGCGAGGTGATTCAAGTCTTGGCACAGAAATCGTATCCTTACGGCACCACCCGACCTCAGAACGAAGTGATCGACGGCGGGTTGATGCTGCAGGTGGGCATCCACGCAATGCGGATGGTGGTACACGTCGCCGGCCAGCGAGTACATTCGATCTCTGGCCTCGAAACGGGTCTTGGCAATCCAGAGGTTGGTGCGGTCCGCATGGCAGCAGCATTGCAGATGCAGTTGGAGAACGGAGGTCTCGCCACCATCATTGCCAACTACCTCAATCCGCCACACCTCCAGCCCCGCGGGCACGAAACGTTGCGTATCTTTGGCACGAAAGGATTCATCGAATCGGTCGACGGCGGCCTACGCACGCGGTTGGTGACGCACAGTGAGGTGCTGCCGCTCGATACCTCCGAGCCATCGCGGAATTTTTTTGATCTCGTTGCCGCACATCTCATGACAGGTGCGCCGCTACCGTTCACACTCGAGGAGGAGCTGCACCCCCTGCGCATGCTCCTCCGGGCAAAAGACGCGCTAGATGGGGCCATCCAACATTCTGGTACACGAACCTCGTTTACGCCAATTCCGAGGCGCTCTCCAAGGCGGCTCGTCAAATCAACGCTTCACGCGAACTCGATGCCTTCGAAGATTTCGAGCCCAACTACGACGCGCATCTCGACGGAATCACAGTGACGTACGGCGACAAGTGCGACCTTCTGCATGCCCTCTCGTGGAACATGGCCATATTTTTAATCGGCGTCGGCGCCTCGGGAACTCTTTGATATTTCCCCGACGATCGCCGCTACGGGCGCGACCCCGCCGGCAAGGTGTTCGCAGGCCGGTGGCAAATCGTGCTGCCGTCACCGGGCGACACCCACGCGCCCGTCCTCACCGTGATGCTGCCGTACGAAGTTTGAACCCACGGGGGCTTCGGGCCGTCAGGATCGCTCCCTCCGCAGCTGATTCCAAAGACAACGGTACGTTTATCGGGCACGCCACGAATGGCCGCCACAAAGCATCGAATGTAAACGAATAGCCCCCGTTTGGAATCCGCAGCACCTCCTGCAGCCGAGTTTTCCGGAAGTGGCTGACCGCACATTTGGTGCCGCCCAAATCGAGGACGATTACATGGTGCGTTCGCGATCTTGAACCGGCTGGGACGATGACCAGATTGTGCGGCATGATGTCGCCGTTCTGGAAAACGATCTCGAACGGCTGGCCCGTTTTCACCACAAGCCGGGTGACATCGTATGCCATACTCTCCAGCACCGCGTTGAGATGGAAGACTTTCACGCCAAGCCGCCCCACCTCCTGGCGAGCCCGCTCGGCGTCCGGCCGCTGAGAGTGAGCCGGCAAGTGCGTCGACGAGCTTCACGGTTGCCAGAAATACATCTGATGATCGCTGGTGCACAGGCAACGCCTGCGCGTACTCGACTATGCGGTTCACGAGGAGCAATGCCTTCGCCCGGTCCCATCGCGTCCGCAGGAATTGCAGCAAAGCACCTATGGCCACCTGACGCTCCTGCCCCATTGCAATATCGCTCGAGAGAAGATCGAAGCTGGCACCTGCATTCTCCTGGCCAAGGAATGGCAACGCCCGGAGTGCGGCGATTCGTACGTTGGAAGGCAAGACGCCGGTCCGCTCGGCGAACAACTCCTCGAAGAGGGGTAGAAACTTCTCCCTCAACGCCTCGTCCGCGATAAGCAGGATCGCTTCCAGCAGGACCGTGCGCGAATCGGCCCGCTCGCGAGGGAAGCCGGCTTTCCTTGGCAATCGCCAAGCACAACCAGATGAACTGTCGATTGAATGTCATCGGAAATTTCTGAACGGAAATCGAAGAAAGCTGATACACACTGTCGGCGTGTGGAACGGCTACGAGGTCAGGCAGACCGCCTCTTCCCCAATCGCCCCTCGTTTGCGCGTAGGGCTATTTTGTGCCTGCATCGCTCTAGTCTGTGTGACAGCTTACCTCTAGTGATGGTGCCGGGAGGGGGACTCGAACCCCCAAGTTCTTTCGAACGACTGATTTTGAGTCAGTTGCGGATACCAATTTCGCCATCCCGGCGGCGGAGGCCGGAAAATCCGGGATCGCGCCCAGCTTGTAAACCCTATTTTCGCAGCTGCAAATGTTGCGGGCGGGCGCGGGCGGGCCGGTTCCAGATTGCTTCGCGCCGAAGAGACGAATACCCCTCTACGTTGATATGACGTCCCAGGATGCGGTAAAACACAGTCGCGAAATGGTGGCTGACCTCAAGCAGTCGCAGATCTACCGCGACTACGAGCAGGCCTTCCGGGACACCACGGGGTTGCCGATCAATCTGCGCCCGATCGAGGCATTCGATCTCCCCCATCACAAGGATCCAAACGAGAACCCGTTCTGCGCCCTGATGGCGACGACCAACCACTCGTGCGCAGCCTGCCTTCAGCTGCAACGTCGCGTGGAAGTGGAAGCGCAGCTCGAACCGAAAACCCTTAAGTGCTTCGCCGGCCTGTGCGACTCCGCGGTGCCGATCCGCGTCGGCGACAACCTCATCGCCTTTCTTCAGACCGGCCAGATTCTGATCAGCAAACCCGACGCAAAGCAGTTCGCCAAAACGACGAGCCAGCTGCTCAAATGGGGCACCGAGATCGATCTGAAGAAACTCGAGGAAGCGTATTTCCAGACCCGCGTCGTCACCAAACGCCAGTACGAGTCGATCCTGCGCCTGCTCACGATTTTCGCTCAACACCTCGCCACCATCAGCAACCAGCTCATGGTGAAAAAGGAATTGGCGGAAGCCCCCTCGATCACCCGCGCCCGCGTGCTCATCGCCGACAGGCACGCCGACGACCTGTCGCTTGAGGAGGTCGCGAAGAACGTGAACATGAGCGCGTTCTACTTCTGCAAGATGTTCAAGAAGGCGACCGGAATGACCTTCACCGACTACCTCGCCCGCGTCCGCGTCGAGAAGGTGAAAAACCTTCTGCTCAATCCGCACAAGCGCATCAGCGAGGCGGCGTTCGAAGCCGGCTTCCAATCGCTCTCCCAATTCAACCGCGTCTTCCGCCGCATCGCCGGCGAAGCGCCCACGGTCTATCGCGAACGCCTGCACGGCGGCCGCGCGGCCGCGCGGTAGCGCCTTTGCAGACCAATCCGTGGCCCAAAGCCTGAGGGACGAGGTCAGCGCCCTCGCCTACGGCAATTGTAGCCGCGGGCGCCGACCGCGGTGGCGGACGGACTTCGTCCCCCCGAAAACGCCTATGCCCGGGCACTGCGCTCACGGTGCGCAGGCGATCTTGCCACCGCTCCTTTAATCCTACGGCAGTGGATTGCCCCACTCGTCCGTCTTGGCCCCGGTGTTCTGCGAGACGTTGATCATCTCGATCGACGAGACATGACTGATGACCGACGGCTGCGTCACGCCTTCGAATCGGCAATTGATCAGCTTGATGCTGCCAATCGGGGCGCGCTCGTAGCCGCGCAGGAAGAGCGGATGCGGGGCCTTGCCGACCGTAAGGTTCTCGATGACGACATTGCGCAGGATCGGGTCGTGCTTCCCCGTGTCTCCCTCCTCATAGAAGAAGTCGGCCAGGATCACCGCCTGCTTCACCTGTCCAACCTTCACGTTGCGAACGTAGATGTTCTCGATGACCCCGCCGCGATGCGAGTTGGTCTTGAAGCGGATCGCACGATCGAGCTCGGGGCTGCTCATCACGCAGTCCTCGACGAAAATATTGCGCGCCCCGCCGGAAATCTCGCTGCCCATCACCACGCCGCCGTGGCCCTCGATCATGCGGCAGTTGCGAATGATGATGTTCTCCGAAGGTGTCGCGATGCGCCGGCCGTCGGCATTGCGGCCCGACTTGATCGCGATGCAGTCATCGCCGGTGTCGAACACGGTGTCCTCGATCAGAACGTCGCGGCTCGACTCCGGATTGCATCCGTCGTTGTTCGGGCCGTGGCTGCGAATCGTGAGGCCCCGCACGGTGACGTTGGTGCACAGCACTGGATGAATTTCCCACATCGGCGAGTTGATGAGGGTGACACCCTCGATGAGCACATTGCGCGAACGATACGGTTGAATGAACATGGGCCGCAGGTAGGAACCCTCCGCAAAGAGGCGCTGCTCGACCGGCACGCCCGCCTCAGCCATTTCAAACAACTTCGCCCTCGCTTCATGCTGGCGCGGCATGCCGGGCGACCAGCCGTCGACCGTATTGCCCTTCCACGGCCACCAATGCTCATTGCCCGCCTGGCCGTCGAGGGTGCCCTTGCCGGTGATGGCAATGTTCTCCTGCTCGAAGGCGTAGACAAACGGTGAATACCCCATGCACTCCATGCCCTCCCAGCGGGTGAAAACCGCGGGCAGGTAGTGCTGCGGATTCGTGCTGAAGGCGAGCGTCGCGCCCTCGACAAGGTGGAGGTTCACATTGCTCTTCAAATGAATCGCGCCGGTCAGGTACCGGCCCGCCGGCACCACCACGCGCCCGCCACCCGCCGCATGGCAGGCCTTGATCGCCTTGCGAATCGCATCGGTGGACAGCGTCGTCCCATCGCCGACGGCGCCATACTCCGGGTCGGTGATCGTGAAGTCGCGGGAGGGAAACGTCGGAGCCACGATGCGCGCCAGAATCGACGGCACATCGTCCCAGGTGAGCGCCGGCGGGGGTTCACGCGGAGTGAGCGCGCTCGAGAGCGGCGCCGCAGCCAAGGCAACGACGAGCGAGGTTAAAACGGACACGTGTACGAATCGCATAAGCAAGACCAAAGGTGGACGGGGCGGCGTGGCAAGCACATCCCAACGGACGCCCGTCCTTCATTCAACGAGGAATGCGTGCCACCCCGCTGGCAGTGGGCGCCCGGGGATACTCCCGACCGACACCAAGCCTCCTCCCGTTGCCGGCTCCAAACACGGAGAACCGCAACCCCTGAGTCGGTGATTGCTGCTTCCCGCTCCGAGAGGTCTGCTCTGGCATGCACCCGCACGTCCTCCTTCTGCTCGCCTGCCTCGCTCTCGTCGCGACGCGACCCCTCTCCGCCGCGGTTCCCCCACCCGCTCACGATGCCATTCGCCAACTTGCCGAAACCGAGCAGCAGGCCTGCCTCGCCACCCTTGAGCAATTGGTGGCGATCGAGTCGGGCAGCTATGATCTCGAGGGTCTGGGCCGCATCGCCGACCTGATTGCCACCCGCCTCTTTTCTCTCGGTGGAAAAATTGATAACACCGAGCAGGGCGACGAGATCTACCGCATGGAGGACACCCCGGAAAAAACGGGCCGCTCCGTGCTCGCCACCTTCGATGGCACCGGCACGAAAAAAATCCTGCTCATCGCCCACATGGACACGGTGTACCCGCGCGGAACGCTGGCCCGGCAACCTTTCCGGATCGACGGCAACCGCGCTTACGGCCTCGGCATTTCCGACGACAAGCAGGGCATCGCCGTCATTCTCCATACCTTGGAGCTGCTCCGCCGGCTGAACGTTCGCGACTACGGGCGGATCACCGTCCTGATCAACGCCGACGAGGAAATCAGCTCCCCGGCGTCGCGCTTTCTCCTGACCCGTCTCGGAGCGGCGCACGACGTTGTCCTCTCGTACGAGGGCTCGCGGGTCGACTCCGACAAGATCTCCCTCGCCACCAGCGGCATCGCCGCCGCGACGCTGATTGCCCGCGGACGCGGCTCACACGCCGGCGCCGCCCCCGAACGCGGCGTGAACGCCCTCTACGAACTCGCCCACCAGATCCTGCAGGCGCGCGATCTCTCCGAGCCCGAGGTCGGACTCAAGGTCAACTGGACGATGGCGCAGGCTGGCATTGTGCGAAACATGATCCCGCCCGAAGCGACCGCTCGCGCCGACATCCGCGTGTTGCGCGTCGCGGACTATGACCGCATCGAACGCGCCCTGCGCGAACGCATCACCACGAAGTTGCTACCCGAAAGCACCGTTGAGCTCCGCTTCGAACGCCGCCGCCCCCCGCTCGAGGCCACCGCCGCATCGCGCGTCCTCGGTGCGCACGCGACGCGCATCTTCAAGGAGATCGGCCGCGACCTCGTCGTCGACGACCAGCCCGAAGGCGGCGGCACCGACGCCGCCTTCGCCGCGTTGGAGGCAAAAGGCCCGGTGCTCGAACGCCTGGGCCTCCAGGGCTTCGGCGCCCACTCGACCGACAACGAATACGTGCTGATCGATTCCATCGCTCCCCGCCTGTATCTGAATGTCCGTCTGATCAGCGACATCGCCGCCGGCGCCGTGAGCGGCGGAATGTCCAACGTCCAATGACGCACGACTGATGACAACTTTCACGGAGGCAGTCTCCAATACAGAGGTGGTTTAAAGTGCCGCCACTCCCCTCACGCCACCGGCACGTATTGCGCATCTTTTCCCCCAAGTTCCCCGGGCTTCATCCGCTGTCCTTTTGGCGCTCCTTTCCCCCATGACTCGACCCATCCCCACCGCGTCGCTCCTGGCGCTCGCCGTCCTCGCCGTATTCACATTAACCCTACGCGGACAGGAAACGTTGGTTTCCGACCCCGCGTCTGTATCGACCGAAGTCGCCCCGTATGATGAGCTCCTTCAGAAAGCCCGGGCCTGCGCCTCCGAGCAATCGTGGGCGCTCGCCTCCCAGACCTTTTCCGAGGCTGGCAACGCTGCTCCCGACGAAGCAGCGCGTCGCTGGTGCAAGGTGTGTTACTCCGACCGCCCGGACCTCGACGGACGGAAGCGACGTTACTGGATTGAAGTCGGACGGAACGGACGCTGAGCCGGAAGATCGGATGGGGTCACGGGGATTGCGCCCCGTGACCCTTCCACACCACCGGACATGCGGTTTTCCGCATCCGGCGGTTGAGACAGAGGACGACCTATGTCGTCGCCGTTTCCCACGGCAGGGTGAACCCATATCTTTTCAG
>JBBQUU010000029.1:0-54920 GCA_038212175.1 Opitutales bacterium
GATACAGCGGTTCTCGTTGTTGTGCGAGCGTTGCGGCAGGGAGGCGATCTGAGCTTCCAAAACCCGGAGACGATCTTCGATTGGCGCAGAGGTATTGTAGGGGAAACTGGCGTTGATGAAGTCGCGGTCCAAAAGGCCCACCTTGTCGTTCAGGGTCTGCGCCAGAGTACGGGCCTCGGCGCACTTGTTTCGGACGATCTTGAAGACCTCCAAAAGCGATTCGGGCAGTTCGCGCACATACGCAGTCGATACCGGAGTCTCGCCAGGATTGTCACCGTCGGCCGTGGGCGGGGTCGTGGCCTGCCTGCGAATCTCGGTTTGGTCGCCAGTTAGTTGGTCAAACTTGCGCACTGCATCCGCCGCGAGCGTGTCATTCTTTTGGCGGGCATCTTCGTTTTCATCCTGCGTTTTTTGCAACGCTTCCACGGCGGTTTTCCACCTATCGGCCTCGGCTTGGTAGCTCGATTCCTGAGCAAGGTCGTCTTGGAACTGTCGGTAAGCTGCCCGGCGCTTAATCTTGTCTTCGTATTCCTGTCGCGCTGCGGGCAAGCGTACCCGGAAGGGAGCAGCTTGGAGGACGGTTTCCCGGTCTCTCTCCAGTCGCGTGATGTCTTGGCTTAGTTCTTGGACGGTGGCCTTTATCTGATCAAGTCGTCCGACTCTGGATGCGGCTGAAAGTGCACCGGCAGGAAACTCCACGGCTACGGATTCGTCCTCGTAACCACGAACGTCGCACCGATCAGCAGCTGCTTGGAGACGAGCTATCAATGTGGCCTCGTTCGTGACGTTGATGTTTTCGTCCATCACGGACTCCAGAATCTCGTGATTTAGAATCGCGCCGATGCGGGCCACGTTTTGCTCTGGCATCCGTGCGCGAAGCCAAGTGATGAAAAGGTCGCTGACCTGGCTGGCTTTCTTTTCGCATTGCTGCCGTTCCTGGCGTTTCGCCTCCAGCTTTTCCCAGAGTGCTTCGGGCGACTCCTTCGGCATGTTCTTCAGCCGATCGGTAAGACTTGAGACCTCCTCGACAAGTTGCTCACATGCTTGGTCCTCGATCTCAGGAACGTAGTCGGCGAACCGATCCTTTGCCTGATTCAAGGCGCTGATTCTGGCCGCGGCTTGTCCTCCTTCGAGAGACGCTTTATTCAACTCGTTTTTTAGGTCGTCCTTTACGCCGAGGAGTCGGGCTTTCTCCCTCTTCGAGTTCTCCAAGAAATCAGAAAGCACCTCGGTCTCACGCCTGAACCAGCTCGCATAGCCGGCATGTCGTTCGTTGAGTTCCTTAACGCAGGCATGCGCGATGGCTCGGGCGGTGAACTCCTTGTCGTAGAGCTTTCGTACTTCCTCCGCCGCAGGGCGTGCGTTTTCCAGCCGTTTCACCTCAGCCCGATCCCGTTCGATCTTGCCGAGGTCCTTCTCAAAATCCTTCGCCAGATCGATTTCACGCTGGCTGGGGCCCAACTTTGCGCAGTCGGCCAGGAGTTGCTTGAGATCATCCTGCCGGATATCCCGAAGCTGGAGGAGCCGCTGAAACGTTTGCCTGAAACGCGGGTAGTCGCGCGCCTCGACGAGCGGCACGAGTCCCCAGCTCTCCGCAGTATCCTCATCCACCGCGCCCAGCAGACGACGCAGGTCTGGGCCTTCGACAATCTTAAGGTCCTTGCCCCCGAGCGTAGCGCGTACTTCGTCCCACCGCTTCGCCCTGCCTTCGGCATCGATAAAATCGTCTTTCTGGTAACCGCCGTGCCACGTGAAACGCTGCAATTCATAACCGCTCGTGGGGCCGAGGCTGCGAGCACCCAAGGTCACGGTGCCGAGGGAGGTTTCGCATTCGAAGAGGATGAAGCTTGCGTCGGCTCGGAAATAAAACCGGCGGCTCTCCTCCGTCGAATGCTGCCCGAAACGCATGTCCTTCTGGTTATCGATATACAGGTATTGCAGGGTCGAGATGAGGGCGGTCTTGCCGAGGCCATTGACGCCTACGAGCTGGAAGGATTGGCCTAGGTCGAGTTCGGCATAGTCGAATTTACCCGACTGGATCAGGATCAGTCGGCGTGGACCGGTGAACGGGCGAGTTGCCTTGCTCATGGTGAGTCCTCCTCTGCGTTAGGCGTCGAAAGTGTTGATGCGGTCGCCGTGGTTTCAGCTGACGGTTCCGTCGTCGCCCCTTGGCTGTTTCGGCAGACATCCAGCAGCCTGTTGAATGCCGCCGTCAGGGTGAATCGCCCTTCGCTGTTCCACTCTAAGAACCCAAGACGCTCGAAGCTTTTCAGAGTGTCGTTTAGGTCGATCAGGGTGCGGATGCCCACTTGATCGAGGATACGTCGATGTGACTCCGCGTTGAGGTGCGGCAGATCATCGACCGACTGATGAGCGGCAAAGAGGACATTTCCGATGTCTGCCCCTTCGTCAGCCATCGCATCCACCCAGACGGCGGTGAACACGACAAATCGGGTGATCAGGTTGCTGCCCTTGTAATCGTCGTCGTCTGCCGTCGCGTAAACAAAGCCACGGGTGTCGCGATGCAGGGTGAGTTCCAGTTGGGCAAAGAAGGCCTTATAGTCCTCGAAGCGCTCACCGCTGAGGTCCGAGTATTCGGCATCGCCGAAACACCAATGGCGTCCTGCCTTGATGCCGCGAAAGATGGCGGCGAGTTGCGGTAGCGTAGACGTCGAAGCGGTTTCGTTCATGGCGTGAGGCGAAGTTCAAGTCGTACGCGACCGCAGCGCACCACGCCGTCGGCGAGTGCATACTCCGCAATGGGCTGACGGAAGCTGGCAATGAATCGGGAATCGGTTACGAGCAGCGAGAAGACCTGGATAACCGGGTGGAAGCCCCGCCTGCCGTGTTCGCGCGCGAGAAAACCCAGGAGATCGTCCACGGGGAAGCGGTCGGCCGGCATGGTTTCGATGTCGGCGAGAATGTCCTCCAGCGCCTGTGAATCCGCCGGGGTGGCATTGGCGCCAAAGTCGATCACTCCCGGTGGCTCGCTGATGTCGCGCCAACGAGCGGCGCTCGCCTCCAAGGCGGCAGATGAGATCTGACTGACAAAACGGAAGGTCGATAGAGGCATGCTGGTGGCAAGGACGGAGCCTGCCGTTCCTTCGCGCTCGATCTGGGCAAGAATGCGTGCCGCGCCTTCGGCCCAGAGACTGTCGCGACGCAGACTGGCATGGAGCGGTTCCAGCTCGTTTCGACACTCGCGAAAACTTTGGCGAAGGACCACGCGCAACACCTGCATTTCCCGTTCGATCCGTTCCGCCACTCGGAGATCAGGCAGAAACCCCTGCTCCAAGGAGAGGGCCAGCTGGCGCTCCCAGCCCGAGCAGATTACCTCCAGGTGTCCGGCCGGATCCAGAAGCTCCAGCATCGGCATGAGGTGCTCTTTCCAGAGTTTATTGATGCGCCTGAAGCGTTCGACGGCGCCTTGGGCTCGGTGCTCGCTTTTTACCTCGCTGACGACCTTGGCGATCGCGGCGCGAGTCTGGCCGAGGTTCTCGGTGAGTTGCTGAAACCCCCGGCGTGTATCGCCGAGGATCTCGCGACCCTCCACCCAATCGCCTTTCATCGAGGCGGCCTTGAACGCGGCCAAAAACTGCTCAAGGGCGGTGAGGTGCCCATGAATAACAGCCGATGAAACCGGTCGCGCCATCTGCTGAAGGTGCTCGACCCAGCGTGCGAACGGGGGTGCAAGCTCCCAAGCCCCTGCATACGCGTCGGCCTCCACGAGGAACCGCATTTTTTTGAGCTGGGATAACAAATAGGCCGCAGCCACCTGCTTTTGCGCCGCGCCAATAATCGAGAGGAGATCCGCTTCTGTGAGCGAGTCCTCACGATGCCGCCACAGTTCGTCGAACACGACGTGGTGATCCCGCAAAAATGAGGAAGCCTCTTGGAGCGAAATCAGCATCTGGCAGCGGCAAGAGTTAAGGTCGCCCGCACGGCTTTGGTCGTGCAGCCCGATACATTCGCGCCCGTTGCGATCATGTGTTCTTGAGGAACAGCTTCCAGTGGCGGTGCAAGGCTGTGAGGTCAGGCGAGTATGATTCCGGTGCGGGACGTCCGACTTGTTTGAGGTGCAGGGACGCGTAGCCTGCATAGGCTCGGGCCAGTTGCGACACGTGGATTTTCATTGTTTTCGGGTCGACGCTGATGACGTGTGCGTCGAACAAGGCGTGGAGGTCCCTTCGTAGCAATAGACCGTTGGTTGGGTTGTCGGAGGCAGCGTTGCGATAAGGGTCGATGTGGGCTCCTTCGAGCGCCCCGTCCACGGGGCAGCCGCTAAAGCAGCAGGTGTTTTCGTACGCCGCTTTCAGGGTCCGGCGGAACTTCACTTGCCCAGGCCTCTCCTGCACGAGCTTTTCTACTTTCGATTTCAAGGCGGCTTGCCGCTTGTAAGGCGCCGGTGGCGGCAGATCAAAGGTGAAGGACCTCAACGATTTCTTCTTGGGGCTCTTCTTCGCGCTGGATCTCCACGATGCGTCCGTGAGTTTGGTGCGGTCGGGTGATTCGAATTTAAGTATCGCGACGCCGCTCAACATATCCCGCGGGCGATTGAAGGTGTCGAAGGGTCTGTAATCGAGTTCGACGACGGTAGGGGTCTTCACCGTAACCCGGCATCTCGCCTCGGATTCAGGTTTCGATTCGTCGGCATTGCGCACCCTGTGACGAATTCCCGCCGGGCCACTGGACCTCCTCAGGGCATCGAGGGGGATGATGTCATGCCACCCGTCGGTGTCGCTCCACTTGATGATGATCGAGGGTTTGGGTTTCATAATAAGTTTGGGATGCCACGGAGCGAATCCGAGAGTTCAAATTGGTCGTGAGTGATATCGACGAAGCCGGCGACCAAGCGGGGACTGCTCGCGGCAGAAGACGTCAGGCGCAGGACGGTGTTCTTCGCTTTCGCGACGGTATGTGGATCGAGAGGGTAGATCAGGGCCAGCGTGTTGCAGCGACTCGCCGTAGCGTAGGCGTGGAGTTGATAGATGTCGGCTAGGTCGGGAACGACATAGTGGTGCGAGCTGAGCGCCGGGCGTTTCCACTTGGAGTCGGCGATGAATGTCACCCGCCCGTGCGATCTAAACACGAGATCGGGCCGAAGGCGGTACATGGGACGCCGTTGGGCATCGTTAATCTCGGCGAAGAGGAATGATTGGTCCTGTGCCGCCAAAGACCAGCCGCGTTCGCTGGCCCATTGGCCCATGCGTTGCTCGACGACCCGCTCGAAAAGCCGATTCATGTCGAAGAGCAGGCCCGGGGCGGGGTTGTTTCCGGAACGGAGATCTGGCGAAAGGAGGTTCAGTATCCGTTCCACCCAGGCAACCGCTGGACGATACCGAGCCGCCTGTCGGTCGTAACGCAGGTCCTTCAGCATGGCCCGGGGGTGGGGGATATCGCTGATGTCTTCGAAGGCGGGCGAAAGCTCGAACCAAATGCGTTGAAGGGCCAGGCTTTGGATCCAAGGGCGCACGGCGTTCAATCCTGCCTTCAGGAAACGGTTCCACGGATTGTCAGCCGTCAACTCGTCGTACCGACAGGCAACATAGTCGGTACGATTGGCGAGGGTGGAAAACTGACGTTGAAGCCGGATCGTTCCTCGAACCGCCAACAGGTCGTCCTCGCATTCAGTGTACCGGCGCAACAATCCGCCTTTGAGCAGAACCAGAAGCTCTTCGAAGAAGGCCCGAATGAAGATCTCCAAGAGCGGTGCGTTGCGGTCGGATTGGGCAGCGGCGTCCTGACGATGCAGGGGGAGGTCGCTGGCGACGCGGAGCATGCGAAGCAAGACGCCGCGTCCTTGAAGTGCATCAGGATGTTCGCCGACCTTCGGGAGAATTTCGATAAGCCTGCCGCCGAGGTTCACCAATCCGCAGTATTGGCTGAGACGAACGCTGCGATATCCGCGCTCGCAGAATCCCGGGAGGGCGGCCCCGATCAGGGTGAGATGTTCCGCCTCCGCCTCCGCCAATGCGAAAGGACCGCCCCCCGGCTCGACCGGAATGGCAGTGTGTTCGAAGGTGCTGAGTGGAGAGGGGGACACGGTGGCGTTCAGGATCCGCTCTCGGCACTCTCTTCCTCAATGGCAGTCGCGTCGGCATAGATACCTTCAAAGTCATCCGCAGTCCAGGTCTCGGGGTGAGTGACGAGAAAACGATTCCGGGAGGAAGCGGCGTGGCGTGATTGGAAGCCTGGAAACAGGTCGGAGTGCCTTACCTCGATCTTCTCAACGAACGCGCTGCGGCCCTTAGGACCGGAAAGGACCATCGCCACTTTTTCGAGGTCGTCGAAAAAAT
Source organism: Opitutales bacterium (assembly GCA_038212175.1). Lineage (GTDB taxonomy): Bacteria > Verrucomicrobiota > Verrucomicrobiia > Opitutales > Opitutaceae > CAMAXB01. The sequence continues at coordinate 6,297 of JBBQUU010000029.1, forward strand.
ACTCTTGGAGGAGGGGGATGATCTGGTTGGCGAAGGCGCCGCGGAGGTCAGCGAGGCCTCGCGCCTGCATCAGGTAGGCGTGGCCGATGCGATGATCGCGATCCAAGAGGTATTCGAGCCGGTCGTTGATGCGCCGGAGCAGGGCGCCACGGTCCACACCGTCTACCGGGGCGGGGAAGATCGTGGCGTCGTAGCGCGGCGGCATCTCGACGAATTCGAAGCGGCGGCGCAGGGCAATATCGAGCAGGGCGATGGAGCGGTCCGCCGTGTTCATCGTACCGTAGAGGTCGAGGTTGGCGGGCACACCAAAAGGCGGCTCAGCAATTTCGCCCGTGTTACTGCCCGGGAGCTGGACGGTCATGCCGCTGACGACGCTGCCGTCGGCCGTGATGGTGATACGTTTATCGGGCTCGATAAGGGTGATGAGTTCGCCGAAGATCTTGGCGATGTTGCCGCGGTTGATCTCGTCAATGAAGAGGGCGTATTTCTTGGTGGGGTTCGCGCGGGCCTCGTCGCAGATCTGCTTGAAAACGCCGTCCACCATCCGGAACTCGGTGCGTCCTTCCTCTTCGGTGCCGACTGGGCGGATTCCGCGCACGAAATCTTCGTAGCTGTAGGATGGGTGAAAGGTGATCGTGCGGTAACGTTTGACGGGGGTTGCGGATTGTTGGCCGGCTCGGTAGTCGGCACCGAGTTTCGATGCCTCCTCGTCCAACGTGCCCCAGTCTGCCAACAAAGACCACGTGCTGTCCTCATCTTTCGAGAAGATGAACGGCTCAGCCCGGAGGCCGAAGTTCACCGTTTTCACGGCGTGGGGCGTGTGCCGCTGCAAAGTGCCCCAGAGGCGAGCCCCCAAGTTCTTGTCCGTGGTTCGTTGTCGGGCCTTGGCCAGGATCAACTCGTGTTCACGCAAAGCGGGCACGGCCGACGGCCCCAGTTGGTTCAGTGCCACGGCGATGACCTCGCGCCAGCCGTAGTTGGCAACAAGGGCCTCTAACCAAGCGTCGCGGTTCTTCGCCTCCGGAGTTTCCACGTAGTCCTTGAACTGTTTCCGAACGCAGTGGGTTTTGCCGGTGCCGGGCGGGCCGAAGTAGATGATGTTCTTCGGCCCATCGGCGGTGCCAAGGCTGTAAGGTTCCGGGGTCGCCTCATTGACCGACGAAACGCTTTGGGTCTTCGGTGATGGCTCATTCTTATCTTTGTCCCATAGGACGTCCAGCGGGGGATTATAGAAGTCGAGGGTCGCTTGCGGATGTTCGGTTTCCAGGCGACGCCGCAGCTTGAGCAGTTCCTCGTCAATTTGGCGTTGAGACCACTTCTTTGTGAAAGGCAGACCGAAGCCCTTCAAGATTCGGCCCTTTTCGCGTGTAGATGCGATGCGTTCGACCTCGTCCGGAAAGGCAAAGAAGCGCAGCATGTGATGCAGCTGGCGGGAATCGGTATCGGCAAACGTTTGAAGCCAGTCGGCGAGCGCGCCGTAGGTTTTAAACAGTGCAGCCCGCTCGTTGGGTTCTTTGGCCTTTAGGTCCAGCAGCAGGGTGATGAGATAGCGGATCTCACGCCAGCGCTGGGTCATGAAGGCAGTACCGGCACTTCCGATGCCTTGAAGTACGACGTCATTCAAGAGCGGGTGGGAGGCATCCAACGCCGATCCAGACATCGCCCAGATCTGGACCACGGGCTCGCGCTTGGCCGTGGGGCCCGCGTTGCTTGGGAAGAGGGATAGCGCCCACAGCATCTCGGCCATAAGCTGTTTCGCACCGGCTGAACCTGATGAAATCTGATCGCGTAGCTTTTCCAAGAACTTGCGATCGGACTCGTCGGCAGTGTCGATGACGCAGCGCTTCAGTTCTTCCGTGTGCGCAGCAGTCCAGAGTCTCCCGTCGGTGAACGCGGAACCGTCGTCGATCAGGCAGCTGTCAATCCACGTCCTGGCCGCTTCGAGGATTGGGGTGAAGTCTCGGTTATTGGTTTTGCGGGCCATATTGAGTAAGGTTAGTCCCACATGGGATTGTGAGTCCCCATCGTGATGAGGAGCTGTTCGCGAAAGAAGGTCATGTCCATGGCGTCGGTGATTCCAATCACTACACGACCGTCACGCTGGGGAAACATGAGAGCTCCCCTCCAATTTTTCATTCGTTCAGGGCTGCCAACAAGAAAGTGAAGGACTATGCCATCTATCACCATTCTTACCAACTTGAGACCGTGTTCGGTGCCGAAGCGCATGGCCGCGGGCATCATTCCGATTGGCGGGCGGTCAAATTTACCATCGTCCAGATTTAAGTGCGGGATGGACATGAAACAGCCGTATTCCCATGGCTCACCTGGCTCGTCTGTGAGGAGCATCTGCCGTAATCGTGCATCGTGTTTCTCGCCAAGATCCACGTGGCGAAAGCTGGAACTCCTGGCTGCGTGGCTTCGCCACAGCAGTGACAATAGGTAAAGCTTCGCCGTAGGATAGCCGGGAAGCTGCAAGACAGTGTATTTCTTTCCCGGGACAGGATCTAAATTATCAAAAAAGCCTCGAGAGATGATTCGTGCTATTGCGCTCTCCCAGCGCTGGAAACGCTGCTCGCAGGTTTTACAAAGTAGGTACTCGAAGCAGTCGTCTTGTCGTCTGAGATTCTCCCACGCACGCTTCTTTCCGTCGAAACGCATGAAGTGACCGTCTGTTTCTTTCATTCGCTTGAAGGTGAAACGCGGGTAGATGTGCGACCGACATAGGGGCTCATACGCACCACACAAACGGCAGGGTGGTGACTTGATGGTGCGTGGAGGCATCTCGGATTTCATGCTCCTTGAAGGTGCCGCAAGGCATGCGTGCGGAGTTTGGGGGAGTCGGTGCCAAGTAGAACGAAGAGTCTTTCCAGGGTGGCTTCTTCCCAGGGGCGTTGGATCAGTTTGCTCACTGCGGAGCGGATGCTGCCGGGTAGGGCTCGCTGGATGATGGCCGCCACGGGCACTGAGGGCAGTAGGTCGGTTAGGCCCATACCGAAGTTGATCGACAGCTTGCTCCACCATGAGCCGGTGAAGAGGCGTTCGATGTCGTTGGCGGCGGCTTCGTGCGTGGCCATTTTATTGGCGGCTTCGGCTGGCGATGCTTCGAGGGCGCGTTGGTATTCACCGATCCACTCACGGAGGTGGCGGTATTTCTCCCGGATCTGAATTGCCGTGTGGATGAGTTGGCTGCGGTCGCTGCATTCGGCGATTACTTCGAGTCCCAGTGGCGGCAGGCTCAATGTGGTGGCGCGAGTTTTTTGCCCGGCGGTAACGCGGTCGAAGAGCTTCACTCGTTCCGTGGTGACAAACCGTTGCACGATCTCCTGAGCATTTTCGCGATGTGGGGCGAGACGGCTACGGTCGATCAGGCGACTACGGGTGGGATGACTGAGGTAGGGCGTCTTGAGATACTGGCTGCGGGCAATAGTAGCTGCGGTGCCCCACATCAGCGTGGAGAGAACGGGATCATTTACACCGGGTTTCCAGTTGGCGCGGAATTGGGCGAAGTCTGCGCTGAGTTTTGGCGAAAAGCAGAGTGCCTCCTCGGCATACTTTCGTAAGGGTAACCATTCACTCCTGACCTCGGAGAAGGGTTTGGCGGCGAGAATTTGAGCGAAGTTTAAGGGCGCGAAGAAATGGCCGACATCGGCCCAAGAGGATGTGGAGGCGGCATCGATCACGAGTTCGTCGCTGAGGACGATGGCGTTGAGTAGTTGAAGCAGTTCCTCCACTTGAACGCCCGGCGAAGGGACGGCTCGCACCTCGTAACCGGTCTCTGCGGACGCAGCGAGTTCCACGCGATCATCGTCGGTCAATCCGACCTGCAAGGTTTCACCCGCCTGTTGGAGGATGAGGTTGTCGATGACCAACGCCATAACATGACTCATGGCTTCATCTTATTTCTTTCCCGAAATACCTATGTTCAACGTTGTGATAGGCTTTGGGGACGACTCTGTGCGGAAGCTGTTTAGCGATGATGATTCAGCTGAAATATCGGAGGGATACGAAGTAAACTGTAAACTAGGAGGTCTTACTTCTCTCCCTCCGAACCTTTTCGAGGCGGCCTTGTTGATCATCGGATAAACTGGATTTTTAAGAACCGCCAAGAAATCGCGGGATGTATCTTCAATCCACTGCTCAAGATACTGAAAGTTATCTCCATGAACTGAGTCCCACGGAATTCGGTTTCTGTAGCCCGGCTCATTATCGTTGTGTGAGATGATGGCTATTTTTATACCGGCGTAGTCTTCGGCCATTGGAATACGAGCTGCATGGATGGCGTTGTTTCGTTCTTTTATGAACTGGCTCACGCTCTTGGCTATCGCGTTATCATCTAGGGATCTGGCGATCTCCTCAACCATGTCACAAGACTGTCCGAGAAGTGCTAAACTACGCTTCCGCCGCCTCCGTCCAAGTCTCCGTGTTCGCCGACCGGCTTTCAATTTTGCGACCGGCGCTGCGGGGTCGATTGGAGTGGCGATGGCCTGCGCAAGAGCATCGCGAACCGGGATCGCCCCACTAAAATCGAGTGACCGTGTGAGAAGTTCGTTGATGACCTGTCCCGCGGTGAAGGGACGGCCGAAGAGTTTGGTTGCAACCGCGGCCACTTGAGTCTGCTGCCCTTCCAACGTGCCACCTGAAACCATGGTGGCGGATGTGCCGATGCACACGAGATTGTGGGTACTTTGGGATTGGATACGTCGAATTAACATCGCGACGTCGGCGCCCTGGCGCCCACGATAGGTGTGCAATTCGTCGAAAACCAAAAAACGCAGGTTCGCGTAGATGGCATCGCGAATTGGCCGCTCGCGAACGCGCGTGAGCAGAAGCTCCAGCATCATGTAATTCGTCAGAAGGATCTGCGGAGGGTTTTCGCGCATCGCCTCGCGGCGGTCCTCTTTTTCCTGACCGGTGTACTGGCCGAAGGTAATGGGGAAATCCTTCCCCGTGCTGGCCTCGAAATTGGCCTTGTAGCGCTCGAACTCTGCATACTGCGAGTTGATGAGTGCATTCATCGGATACACGATCACAGCAGTGACCCCTTTTGCCGCGGGCTCCCGAAGTAAGTGGTCAAAAATCGTCCCGATGTAGGTCAGGGACTTGCCCGACCCCGTTCCGGAGGTAACGACGAAACCCTTGCCTGCGGTTCCTAATTTGAGGGCATCGATCTGATGACGATACAGCTTGAACAGTTGACCGCTCTTGGCGTCTCGAAAGATATCGGCGAAGGCAGGGTGGAGGAGGTTGGTCTTCGTCAGATCTGCGATATCGCCAATTACCTCAAATGAAGGATTAAACTGAATAAGAGGAGCCGGCCATAGCTTGCCCCCTTCAAGGGCACGTTCGACCTCGGTCCGGATTGATGCATCCGCAATGTTCAGGAAACTTTTGATGTACGATTCGTAATCCTGGATGACTTGGGAGTGCGTGCGAAAGATGTCCATTGAAGCAAGGGAACGCTGGATGGGCATGGGCCGAGATCAGCACGGCTATTCCCAAGAGCGGATTCTGTTGGTGCAATTAACTGGAGGGCAAGGACTCATCGCTCTGACCTCTGCTTTTCTTGAGACTCGTTTGACGAGTGATTCGATTATCCGCATTGCCCAATTCTCCGGCCTGTTTGAGCAGTCGGGCCAAGACCTCCACTGGTGGGGTGACTGGTGGGGTGACTGGCCCGGCGACTTGACCTCCCACGGCCGCGAAGGCGAGTTCGGGCTTGCGACGGAGGGTGACGATGAAGCCGTCGGTGAGGGTGAACTCCGGCTCAGGCAGGCCGGCCTTCCGGCAGCGCTCGATCATGTCGCCGGTGCCGGTGCCCATGCGCTCGATGTACTTTGTCAGGTAGAGTGGCTCGGCGAGCAGTGGATTAGCCGGCACCGAACCGTGAGGCTGCCGGAGTTGCTCTAGCGTGAGGGTGGGCGGCAGCGTGCCCGGATTCCATACCTCCAAGCGGTCAGCGAAGAGCATCACCTGTACACTGCCGTGGCTGGTGTAGTCCCGGTGGGCCACGGCGTTGACGATGGCCTCTCGCACGACATCGGGGGGCATCTCGTAGGCGACCGGGGCCTGATTGCTCTGTGCCCGGGTGCCAACCGCGAGGTTGATCTTGGAGAGCACGAAATCGACCGATTGATCGACGAGGTCGAAGATTGTGCCCTTGTAAACCCGGTAGAAGGGAATCGGCTTGGCGACCTGGGTGCCATGGAAATGTGCGCACTTGACCTCCGACGAAATGACGAAGCGTTGCGGTTCGATACCGAAAAGCAGCAGCGCGGCGTGGGTTGGCCGGCCTTCCTTGAGCAAATGGAGATGCTCCAGCACCAGACGGGGCTCCGTGTCTTCGGTGAGGGGGAATCCACGGGCACGGCGGGCGATGCCAACAAAGCGCCGAATCTTCTCGTCGGACAGATCCACCAGTCGGGCCTCCGGGCTCACCGTGGAATCGAAAGGTCCATTTCTGATGAGTTTCCGGTTTTCCAAATAAAGCACCAGTGCGGCATAGACGCCGGAAATGAGTTCTGGAGTCGCGGCAAATCGCCTGCGGATCAGTTCGTTTCCCGCCTGCCGGACGACTGCGTGCATCTTGGGGTGACGAGTCGAATCGTCCGCTCCCTTCACGAAGACCAGTCGTGTTTTGCTGCGCTGGGTGGCGCGCTCAAATTCCCGGTGCGTGGCGGAAACGCCTTCGCGGTCCTCGACGCCATAGTCGTTCCCATACAGACCGAGGTAGACATCGCAGCGATCAACCTCGTCGAGATACACCTCGTCGGCCCGTCGGTCCGCAGCAGGTACGTCTTCAAAAAGAAACGGCTCGAAGAATCGGCGAATCAATGGGTCGCCGTGCAGCCAGTCGCGGAGGGCTGCACGCTCCTTCGCGAACTCTTTGTTCATTGATGTCGGGGAATATTCGAGGCGCGCGAGAGTGCGGGCTCGGGGATTTGAGGGCTCCTCATGCCGATGGTGCTGCGACTGCCTCCAACTCCGCGACCGTGCGCTTCCAAGTCCGCGGTCAGCGCGTTTCCTCCCGCTGTTTGGAATGCGTCCGTGAGGGCCCGGATTCTTTCATTAAAATCGATCAACAAATCCTAATTATTTGATAATTAACTAGACGTAAGATATATATCTGGCAAAGTATCCTTTCACTAAATGGCTCGTCGCGTTCCAGATCCTCGGCAACTGACGCTGGTTCTCGAAGCCCAAGGTGCGCTGTCTGGGCGAGCATTGGCTGAGGCTTTAGGGGTGAGCGAACCCACTGTGTCCCGACTGATCAGACGTCTCGGTTCATCGGTCGAACGCGTGGGCGCAGCCCGGAGTTCACGGTACGTGTTGCGGCGCGCAGTCCGTAATTTGGGTGATCAATGGCCGGTCTATCGCTTGAACGCGGAGGGACGTCCGCGGGTGTGGGGACAACTTCGTGCGTTGCACGGCGGTTTTCGTTTTGAGCCGCAGGGCGTCATGCCCGCGTGGATGCAATCGGCTTATCCCGACGGTTTATTTTCCGGACTGCCTTTTTTCCTGCAGGAGGTTCGACCCCAGGGTTATCTCGGGCGTGCCATTGCGCGCGAATTCGCTGCGCGTCAAGAGGCGCCGACCGAACCCCGTCAGTGGAATGACGATGACGTGCTTTCGTGTTTTTTGACGGAGGGCGATGATTTGCCGGGGGATCTGATCGTGGGTGATCGCGCGATGGAGCGGGCCCATCGTCGTGCAGAAAATTTGTCGACCACGGCCATCGCAGGCGAAGACCGCGCACGGGCGTATCCCGAGCGGGCGGCGGCGGCACAGCGAGGAGAGCTGACCGGGTCTTCCGCTGGCGGAGAACAACCGAAGTTCCTGGTCAACGTCACCCGGCAATCGGGACAATTCCAATCCGTACTCGTCAAGTTCTCTTCCGCGGACCCTTCGCCGGTTTCGCAGCGCTGGGCAGACTTGCTTTGGTGCGAACATCTCGCCGCCGAAACGATGCGTGCGCACGGTATCATCACCGCCCGCTCTGAAATCGTCGACGCCGGCGGCCGCCGCTTTCTCGAAGTCGAACGTTTCGACCGAATCAACGCCATCGGCCGTCGTGGAATGATTTCGCTGGGCGCCCTTGAGGACGCCTTCCTCGCACAGCCTTCCGCGGACTGGCCGGCCGCTGCGACAATACTCGAACAGGAAGGCTGGACGTCCGCCGCGGAAGCCCGCTCCCTTCGCTGGATCTGGTGCTTCGGCCATCTCATTGCGAACACCGACATGCACCGCGCCAACGCGAGCTTCTGGTTCGGCGACCAGCGGTCTTACATGCTCACGCCGTTCTATGACATGCTGCCGATGCTTTACGCGCCAGGCTCTCAGGGCGATTTATCTGAAAGGACCTTTTCCCCTCGTCCTCCCATTGCTGCGGTCATGGACGTTTGGCCGAACGCGGCCGCTGCAGCTGCGGCCTTCTGGGAAAGGGCCGCGGCGGATGCCGGCCTTTCGAATTCATTTCGCCCAATCGCTCAAGCGAACATGGCTGCTGTGCTGCGATTGATGGAACGCTTTCCGGTCTCCTGATTCCCGTCTCCTGCCTCCCGATTCACCGATCCCGAATCTTAACCACGGATGGTTCGGGTGGCCTCCGGTCGATTGGGATGGCTTGACCGTCAGTCGATTCACCAGGTATCTTATACCCATGCCAAATGTCATCTCCAAGGACCGGAAGTCCGTGACCTATCTCGAAAGCCGCAAGGTTCTCGCGTGGATGGAATCCATCGCGCGGGAACGCAGTACTGATCTTTCGGTTATGCTGCGGGAGGCGACTTCAGCCTATTTTCTCCAGCATCAGCAGGCCAAGCCTGAGTCCACTCTAACGGAGCGGCGTGCCGCGACCAAGGCGGCGCAACGCCAAGCGACGAAGCGGAAAATCCGAGCGGGCGTACTGACACCGGATCAGGCGCAAGACGACAATGCTCCGGTGCGCACGCCCGTTCGGATCGTTGACCTTTGGCCATCGATCCGGCGGCACGTGCGCCGGCGATTGACCTGACTCCCTCAATGGCGCGCACCCCTCTCCGTCCCGTCGGGGCATTTGAAGCTGTCTTCAAGGCGCTTAGCCGCCAAAAGGAGCCGGTGATTCTCGTGGGCGGACATGCCGTCAACGTATGGGCGCTCAGCTATCAGGACCGACTCGGCGAACAGCTCGCGCCTCTGCGTCCTTTGACCAGCGCGGACATGGACGTGTTCGCCACGCGGAATGCGCTGATCGGGTTGCACGAGGACCTGGGCGGAAAGCTCCTGCTGAGCGGACCGCGCGAGATTACCGACGGTACGCTCATCATCGGCGTCGAGCCGAACACCCGGGAGTTGGATGTGCTAAGAAGCGTCCATGGCCTGGCCAAGCTGGATGCGCAGAGCGCGATTACCATGGAGGTGTGCGGCTACGCCGTGCCGGTGCTCTTTCCGCATCTGCTTCTTCAGGCAAAGGTGGCAAACGCCCTGAAGCTCGATCAACGTGATCGCCAGGATGTGAAGCACATCAAGATCATGGTGCTCGTACTGCGGGAGTTCCTGCAAGAGGTTGTCGTCGGTGCCGCACCGGGAAAGGAACGGCATGCACTTCGGCTCTTGAGGGACGTGCTGGTCCTTCTGACGTCGCCGGGCGTCCGCGAGGTGTCGAGTCGATACTCAATTGGCTTTGGCGACGTCATGCCGGTTGAGGCCTTGAGAGCGACCTCCCTGCCCAAGCTGGCAAATTTCGGGCGGAACGAACTTCCTCGAAAGCTGGCGGCCTTCGCCTCCGGGAAAACGCGCAGCTCGGCCCGTCGCGCCGACGATTAAGGCTTTCCTTGGTGATTCAGGGAGCAGGCGTCTTGAGCAAGTTGAGCAGACCGAAGCCGCTGGAGGATTCATCGAGGGTGCCGGTGCGGCGGAAGTAGGCGTGCGACTCTTCAAAGGAGCCGAAGGGCATGCGACGGTTGATGTCGATGAGCTTGTGGGCGAAGGCGACGAACGGATCGGGATCACCGCGGACGGTGAGCGCTTCGAGGACGGTGAGGTAATCGAGGCGGAGCGACGTGGGCAGGATGAGCCGAGCCTGACCCGCGGCTTCGAGTTCGGCGTTCATCACGAGGCAGGAGATGCGGCCGTTGCCGTCGTTGAAGGGATGGACTTCGGCGACCACGAAGAGCGCGTAGAGCGCGCGAGCGGTGGGCGAGGGGAGATCGTGGAGGGCGGGCAAGGCGCGGGTGAGCGTGGCGGTGACAAGTTCGGGGGCCACGAACACACGTGCGCCAAACTCGTTGTTGGTTTTCTTGAAGACTCCGGGTTCGATCGTGAGGCGACTGGCCATCATGCGCGCGTGCCGGCGCTTGAGCAGCTCGATAAGGTGAGCGCTCTCGCGCGGCACCACCCCGCTGATGTTCGGATCGACGATGAGCCGGTACGTTTCGCGCACATCGTGAGCGTCCTCGGGACGTTTTCGTTCGAGGGACTTGGCGGGATCCTGATCGTAAACGATCACGCGTGCCTCATCGACGGTGAACTTGGTTCCCTCAATGAAGTTCGAGAAATAGGCCTCCCAGAACGCGCGGTTGTCGAACTCGGTGGCGGGCGGAAGTGGCAGTTCGCCAAAGGACTCGGCGGCAAGCCGGGCGTGCAGCTGGGTGAAAAGCCGCATCCGGTCGGGATCGAAAGGCTGACCCTTGGCCCGTGCGCGGGCGACCTCCGTGCTGAGTCGGTAGGTGGATTGCCGCCCATGGAACGCCTCGACGAGCGCGTCGAGTTGCTGTTGTTCGCGCGTCCAGCCGAGCGGGGTGGAAATCGTGGCGGCCTTGGCGCGGAGTGCGTCGAGCCAATCCAGACCATGGATACGCACGTGACGATCCAACCATCTTTCGAGTTCCTCGGAATCAAGCGTCTTGGCTTCGTCGTCGGCGCGGGCGCGGGCAATTTGAAGATTCTCCAAAACGGCGCGGGGCTGACTGGCGGTGTAGAGAACGCGGGTGTCGTCGATGACCGGCGTGCGGATATCGTCAGGTTGGGCGGCCGGGCCGCGCCAAAGGCGAATCTCCAGTCCGGGCAACGTGCGAACCGGGGCGACCGCCTGGGGCACGGTGAGGTGGAGCTTCCCGCCCGGCGAAACGTTGCCTTCAAGGGCGGAGCGATGGCTGATGACAGCGCCGGGGTAGAAATGCGCGGCGATCTCCAGGCGATGACGGCGCAGGATGGCTTCCGGCGGCGAGCGGACGTCGTCGGTGAAAAGTTTCGAGGCGAGCTTGCGGAGCTTTCCCGCTTTGGCGGCGCGGGTGATCTCGGTTGATCGAGCCGCAGTACTGATGATGAGCGCCATGTTTGCGCGAATAGGTGAAGAAGAGGAGGAGAAATGACAACTATTATTAAAATAGAGTCAAGGAATGCAAACGCCTATTTAATTAAATCACTTATTGCAGTTGTTTGCCGTTATGTCAATTTTCAGGGGATTAGGACGCAATGGAGGTCGAAAAGGCGATTTTGATGAAAATAGAGAAAGGCGGTCGATATTGATCGAATTAGACTGCTGGCAGGAGGTGAGGATGGGGGCCGGGAGGGTCAATTGTGCAGGACGTGGTGAAGACCGGCAAACGGGTGGTTGGTGTCCACTCCGTGGATACTTTCTCAAGGCCCCGCAGGAGGAACTGCCGGAAGCGGAGGGCCGATTTGACGATGCCGAAGACCGGTTCGACCGTCTGCTGACGAAGTTTGTAGAGTTTCTTGCCGGCGGCCGTCTGCAGACGATGGCGCATCGGCTTGCTCCTACGCGATCTGGTCGATCATCACGGGCAGCGTGAAGTCACAAAACTCCCAGAGGCCGCGTCCATTCAGGTGGCCCCGACCGTCGTCGGTCCGCGTACGGCTGCGCTCCTGGTCCGCGTTGGACAGGCGCCCGTAGTGGTGATTTGTGTGCGCCTTGTGCACCCCCTTCCGCTTACCTCTGAAAATTGGCGCCCCCACGGGGAATCGAACCCCGCTTTGAAGAATGAGAATCTCCTGTCCTAACCGATAGACGATGGGGGCGGAAGTGGAGAGGAAGAGAGTTCGGTTTTGGCGCGCTTCGTCAAGACGGAGTTTTGATTCGATGACAGGTCCCGGAATTCGGTGCGAATTACCCAGGTCGGGACCCCGGCCGGTTGGTTACGTAGACTTGGCCTTCTTCCCGTACCCGTCCGGATGCTTCCCATGCCACTTCCACGCGGTCGCAACGATGCTGTCGATCTCGGGGAACTTGATCTGCCAAGCGAGTTCGCGCACGGCCTTCGACGAATCAGCGTAGAGGGCGGGCGGATCGCCGGCGCGACGGGGGGCGAAGGTGTGTGGCACAGGTTTGCCCGTCGCTTTTTCCACGGCGCGGAGGACCTCGAGCACAGAGGTGGGTTTGCCGGTGCCCAAGTTGTAGAAGAGGGCGGCGCCCGGGGTCGCCAGCTTTTCGAACACCGCGATGTGGGCGCGACTGAGGTCGTCCACGTGGACATAGTCGCGCAGGCAGGTGCCGTCGGGTGTTGGGTAGTCGTTGCCAAACACCTGCAGCGGCGGGCGCTGGCCGGTGGCGGCGCCAATCGCCAGCGGGATAAGGTGGCTCTCCGGTTCGTGATCTTCTCCGCTGCGACCATCCTCGGCGGCGCCCGCGGCATTGAAATAGCGGAAGGCGGCGAAGCTCAGGCCCTGCGCGGCGGCGAGGGACTTCAGAGCGTTCTCCATGTCGAGCTTGGTCTGGCCGTAGGGGTTGATCGGCGCCTGGGGCAGGTCCTCGACGATGGGCGTGAGTTCGGGAATGCCGTAGGTCGCGCAGGTGGACGAGAAGACGAACTTCTTCACCCCCGAGCCGAGCATGCAGCGCAGCAGGTGCAAGGTGGCCACGACATTGTTGAAATAATACTTCAACGGCTCCTTCACACTCTCGCCGACATACGCGTAGGCGGCGAAGTGCATGACCAGCTCAATCTTCTCCTTGCGCAGGATGCGGCCGACTTCGCTCTCGTTGCCGAGGTTGACCGTGTAAAGGGGGACGTCTTCCGGCACCGCCCCGCGATGGCCGAAGACCAGATTGTCGAGCACCACCGGATTGTGTCCGGCGGCGAGCAGTTGGCGAACACAGTGACTGCCGATGTAGCCGGCTCCTCCAACGACGAGAACGTTCATGCGGACGAGGCTTGTATTGCGTTCGGGGCGGGGTTGGCTAGCGGTTTCTTTTTTCATGCCTTACTCGCTTCCCCGCATTGTCATCACCGGTGTCGGTTTGACGGCCCCCAACGGCAATTCACTCGCCGAGTTTCGTCAAAACCTGCTGACCGGAGTCGCCGGGGTGGAGCGGATGGAAGTCCGGTACATGGGCACCTTGCTGGCGGGGGTGTGCCACTATGATCCGTTGCGCTACCAGAAGAAGAAAGAGGTCCGGGTCGGCACCCGCGCCGGCTCCATTTCCATCTACTGTGCGCGCGAAGCCCTCGCCGACAGTGGTCTGAATGTGGACGCTTTGGTGAAGGACCGCACTGGCATTTACATCGGCTGCACTGAACATGGTAACGTCGAGACGGAGAACGAGATCTACAATATCTCCAAATTCAATTACGATACGAAGTACTGGTCGCACTACCATAATCCCCGCACGGTCGCCAACAACCCGGCGGGCGAAACCTCGCTCAATCTCGGCACGACGGGCCCCGCTTACACGATCGGGGCCGCCTGCGCCGCGGGTAACATGGGGCTGATCCATGCCGCCCAAATGCTGCGCCTCGGGGAGGTCGATCTCGCCATTTGCGGCGGCGTCAGCGAAAGCATTCATACCTTCGGCATCTTCGCCGGCTTCAAATCCCAAGGGGCGCTCGCTTCACATGAGGACCCGAAGAAAGCCTCCCGTCCCTTCGACAAAGCCCGCAACGGCATCGTCGTGTCGGAGGGTGGGGCGCTTTACACGCTCGAACGCCTCGACGACGCCCAACGACGCGGCGCGAAGATCTACGGCGAGATCTCCGGTTATTGCGTCAACAGCGACGCCAGCGACTACGTGCTGCCCAATCCCATCCGCCAGGCCGAGTGCGTGCGCAAGGCCCTCGCCAAGGGCGATTTCGCCGCGAGCGACATCCACATCGTCAATACCCACGCCACCGCCACACCGCTCGGCGATATCCAGGAGTGCGAGGCGATCCGGGCGGTCTTCGGCGAAAACTGCCCCGATACGCATATTAACAACACCAAGAGCTTCATCGGTCACTGCATGGGGGCCGCTGGCGCGCTTGAACTCGCGGGCAACCTGCCGTCCTTCGACGATCTGATTGTGCACCCGACGATCAACGTCGACGACCTCGATCCCCAGTGCGCCCTGCCTGGCCTCGTGCTGAATACGCCAAAAAAGGCCGCGCGGGTTGACGCCATCCTCAACAACTCGTTCGGTATGCTCGGCATAAATTCCACGTTGATTGTGAAGCGTTTTGCCGCTTAATTGATTCTTCGCCCAAAACCATGACCAAAGACGAATGCAAACAGGTGGTCCTCGATATCATCTCCGATATCGCCCCCGATGAGGACTTGTCGAATGTGAAGCCGGACGTTCGTCTGCGCGACCAGCTCCAGCTCGATTCGATGGACTTCCTCGATATCGTGATGGAGCTGCGCAAGCGGCATGGCATCGAGGTGCCAGAGGCGGATTACATCCAACTCGCCTCGCTCGACAGCTGCGCCGAGTATTTGACGCCCAAGTTCAACGCACTCGCCCCGCAGGGCTGAGCCGTTCGCAACGTTTGCACTTTCCGGGCCGGGCCTTCGCCCGGCCTGTTTTATTGGTGAACACCGCCTCGCACTACGACGTCGCCATCATCGGAGCCGGCATGTCGGGCCTCGCGGCCGGCATCCGCCTCGCGCATTTCGGCAAGAAGGTCTGCATCTTTGAGCGCCACAATGCCGTGGGCGGACTCAACAGTTTCTACAGCCTCGACGGCCGCAAGTACGACGTCGGCCTGCATGCGATGACGAATTTCGTTCGCCCGGGGGTGAAAGGCACGCCCCTCGGCAAGCTGCTGCGCCAGCTGCGCATCGACCGCGACCAGTTCGCCCTGTGCGAACAGAAGCGGTCCCGCGTCGCCTTCGGACCGCGGGGCGAAGCATCGCTGACGTTCACGAATGACTTCGCCGTCTTCGAGTCGGAGATTGCGCGCGCATTTCTGAAACAGGTGGACGGCTTCCGCCGTTTGGTCGCGCTGATCCGGACTTACGACGACGTTTCCCTCGAGGCGAAGCCCGAGTCCGCCCGCGCGGTGGTGCGGCGCGAGATCACCGATCCGCTGCTCGAGGACATGCTGTTTTGTCCGCTGATGTACTACGGCAGTGCGCACGAGCACGACATGGAGTTCGGGCAGTTCGTGATCATGTTCAAGGCCCTCTTCCTCGAAGGCTTCGCACGTCCGCTCGATGGCGTGCGCGTGATCCTGCGCGTGTTGCTCGAAAAATACCGGCAGGCCGGCGGGGAGCGGCGCATGAAGTGCGGCGTACGACGCATTATCGCCGCGCAGGGCCGGGCCACCGCGCTCGTGTTGGATACCGGCGAGGAGGTGACCGCCGATCACGTGATCAGCTCGATCGGCGCCCCCGAAACCGCAGCGCTGCTCGAATCCGCGGCGTTGAAGGATCGGAATGTAAGCGGTCCGCCGGCGGGCCGATTGTCGTTTGTCGAAACCATCACCGTGCTCGACCGCCAGCCGGCCGCGTTGGGTTGGGGGGATGACACCATCATCTTCTTCAACGACTCCGAGCGCTTTACGTACGCACGTCCGGACGCGCAGGTGGATCCGCGCAGTGGCGTGATCTGCATGCCCAACAACTTCGACTATGGTCCGGATCTGAGACTGCCCGAGGGACTCTTCCGCTGCACGTGTCTGGCCAACTATGACCGCTGGGTGGGGCTCGCCGAGGACGCGTACCAGGCCGACAAGACGCGGTGGTACGACGAGGTCCAGCGCAGCGCACAACGTTTCCTTCCGCCGCTGCCGACACCCGATGCGCTCGAGCGAGCGACCGTGGCGACGGACATGTTCACGCCGCGTACGATCACCAAGTTCACCGGCCACTTCTCCGGCGCGATCTATGGCGCGCCAAACAAGGTCCGCGACGGTCGCACGGAGCTGGCAAACCTCTATCTGTGCGGCACCGACCAGGGATTTCTGGGGATCGTCGGCGCGATGCTCAGCGGCATCTCCATGGCAAACTTTCACGTTCTGCGTGGCTGAGTGTGTGTAGCCGCGGGCGTGTCGCCCGCGCAGACTTGGGGTGGCGTAGGCCGTCCGTCACGAGCCCGACACGACGCGGCTACACACTTCTGCCTTTTCACCTGCGCTCCCTTGCGCCGTACTCCTGACATGATCGACGGCATCCGACTCAAAATCTGCGGGCTCACCTCCTTGGTGGATGCCGAGGCGGCGGATGCGATTGGGGCGGATTGCCTGGGCTTCATTCTGCATCCGGCGTCGCCGCGCTATCTTTCCCTCAACCAGTACCGGGCCATGGAAGGGCTCCTGCCTCCGCGCCGCCGTGTGGCGGTCATGGTCGAGCCGACCGTGGAGGAACTCTCCGAAGCAGCGGCCGAGAACTTTCACTTTTTCCAGCTTCACTTTCGGCACGACCTGCCGGTCGACACCATCGCGGCGTGGTCCGAAGCCGTGACACCCGACCGCCTCTGGCTTGCGCCCAAGTTGCCTCCGGAGGACGACGTCTTCGCCGAGTGGCTGCCGCTTGCGACGTATTTCCTCATGGATACGTTTCACGCCGGCGGTTTCGGTGGCTCCGGCAAGACGGGCGACTGGGTGAAGTTCGCGCGGCATCAGCAGAAGCATCCGAAAAAGGTTTGGATTCTCGCCGGTGGACTCAACCCGGAGAACATCGGCGAGGCCCTGACGGAGACTGGCGCACGTTTCATCGACGTAAGCAGCGGCGTCGAATCCCTTCCCGGCATCAAGGACCCGGTCCGCCTCCGCGCGCTCGCCGCCGCGATTCATCGCGCGCGTATGATCCAATCGTGAGAGGATTTCCCCTCGGGGTTTCCCGCACAAGCACGTTAACCCCGCTATCGCGTTGTTGAGCAGGTTCGCCGGGTCGCTTCAAGGAGCGGCGGCACTCTTGCCGCCGGGTTTGGATGCCGGACGGGTATGCGGCGACCGGCCCGGCACCAGAATCGGCGGCAAGAGTGCCGCCGCTCCCTCGACCACCAGCGCTCTATCGACTCGCTACCCGCTACTCTCTCCGCCTCTTTCTGCGTCCTCCTCTTAAGCGTCTTCGGGAAGAGACGTCGCCCGCAATCACCGTGATCGTCTGCAACCTTGCTCTTTGTCGATTTCGATGGGACAAGGTGAAACGCCGTCGGGGAAACGAACATACCGCCGGCGAGATAACTCAACGAAAGTGTCCACCATGGGCGATAGATCTCCGAAATCGAATCAGAAACAAGCGTCGCAAAAACAGGCCAAAAGCAATGATGTGAACAAGAAGAAGCAGGACCTCATCACGTCCCAGCAGGCCACCAAGGCGAAAGCCGCGGCCAACAAGAAGAAGTAACCCGTCATCACCCGCTCCTCTCAACCCTCACTTACCATGGCCAAATCACAAGATTCCAAGAAACAGCAGAAGAAACAGCCGCTCAAAACCCCGGCCGAAAAGAAAGCCGCCAAACGGGACAAGAAGAACGCGCGCTGAGAGTAGAAATTTAACCACAGATTTCGCAGATTCGATCCGGATATCAGGCATCGAGCCGAAGGGACATTAATCCGCATACCTGCAATCCGTGGTTAAAAACTCCGGGTTCAGCGGGACCCGCGTTGGCGGTCGGTCTTCGTCTTAAACGTCCACGCGAGAATCCGGGTCTGCTTCTGACCAGCGGCCATCGGAACCGTGCGGGTCTCCGTCACCGCGGCTTGTTTCAAGGCGCGTTCGAGTTCGGGCAGATGCTCGCTTTGGGAGACGAGTGTGGTGAACCACATGCAAAGGTCGGGGCGGGCGGCGCTCTCCGCGATCATGCGGCGCACGAATCCGACTTCGCCACCGTCGCACCATAGCTCGTTGCTGCGTCCACCGAAATTCAGCACGGTTTTGGCTGGTTTTCGTCCGCCGCCGAGGTTGCGCAGCTTGCGCCGCGTGCCCGCTTCCGCGTCCGCCGCGGAAGCGTGAAAGGGCGGATTGCACAGCGACAACGCGAATGTTTCGCCGGGTTGGGTCACGTTGGCGAAGATCGCATGGCTCGATGGCTGGTGACGGACTTCGATTCGGTCGCCGATCGCGGGATTGGCCGCGGCGAGCTGACGAACATGGGCGACTGCCACGGAGTCGATGTCCGAGCCGACAAAGCTCCACCCATAGACCCGCGCGCCGAGCAGCGGATAGATGCCGTTGGCACCCACGCCGATATCAAGGACCCGGACCGTTTCACCGCGCGGACTCCCCGAGCCTTCGGCCAGGAGGTCCGCGACATGGTGCAGGTAGTTGACGCGGCTCGGTATTGGCGGGCAAAGATAGCCCGGAGGAAGGTGCCAGGGGGCGATCCCGTAGTGGAATTTCAACAACGCCCGGTTCAAGGCGGTCACTGCGGCGGGATCCGCGAAATCGATCGTGTCGCCCGCCAGCGGATGAGGGTGAACAAAGGGTGCCAGTTCGGGACAAGCCTCGCGCAACCGATCGAAGTCGTAGGGCGCACGATGGACGTTGCGCGGGTGGAAATCGCGAGGGATGGCAGGGTGAGTGGGAGGGCGGGTTTTCAGGCTAAAGAAGGCTTAACTGCGCATCGTCGGCCGGCTGCACCGCGATCTTCTTTTTCGGACGGGCCTGTGGGGCGGGCAGTTCTACATTCGCGCCGTCGTCGCTCTCGAGTTTGGAAAGAATGACCTTCGCACGATCAATCACCGTGGGAGGCAGGCCGGCGAGGCGGGCGACTTGGATGCCGTAACTGCGGTCAGCGGCACCGGGGACCACCCGACGCACAAAGACGATGTCGTCGTTCCACTCCTTCACCGCGACGGAAAAGTTGCGCAGACGCGTCAGGTGTTTTTCCAGCTGCGTGAGTTCCTGATAATGCGTGGCGAAGAGCGTGCGCGGACCGCGTTCGGCGTCGCGGTGCAGGTGCTCCACGACCGCCCAGGCGATGCTGAGTCCGTCATAGGTGGAGGTGCCGCGGCCGATTTCGTCGAGGATGATCAGCGAGCGGTCCGTCGCGTTGTTCAGAATGTTCGCAGTCTCGTTCATCTCGACCATGAACGTGGAGTTGCCGCGTGCAAGGTCGTCGCTTGCGCCGACGCGCGAGAAGATGCGATCAACCAGACCCAGCCGGCAGCGCTTCGCGGGCACCCAGCAGCCGACTTGGGCGAGCAACGCGATCAGGGCGACCTGCCGGATGTAGGTCGACTTGCCCGCCATGTTGGGACCCGTGAGCACCGCGATCTGCGCGTCGCTGCTTGATAGCACGGTGTCGTTCGGCACGAACGCCTGGCTGCCGCGCGTCGCCGAGGCCTTGGGGTCTTTGAGCACCTGTTCAACGACCGGATGGCGCCCCTCGGCGATGTCGAGCACGTCGGACTCGTCGAGTTCGGCCCGGGTGTAGTCCCACTCGCGCGCGAGCACGGCCCAGCCGGCGAGTACGTCGATCTCGGCGAGGGCGTCGGCGGACTGCGCGAGGGCGATGGATTCGTCCAGCACCGCGGCGACGAGCGAGGCGAACAGCTCCTGTTCGCGCGCCAAGGCATTCTCCTCGGCATGAAAGATCTCTTTTTCCTTGGCCCGCAATTCCTCGGTGACGTAGCGCTCGCCGCCGACCGTCGTCTGGCGCCGGATGTAGTCGGCGGGCACGAGGTGGAGGTTGGCCTTGGTGACTTCGATGTAATACCCAAAGTTATTCGTAAACCTGACCTTCAGGCTGCGGATTCCGGTCTTCTCCTGTTCCTGTCGCTCCAGTTCGGAGAGCCACGTCTTGTTGTCGGTGGTGAGCGCCTTGAGACGATCGAGCTCGGCGTCGAATCCGGCGCGGATCATGCTCCCTTCGGCGAGGTCGGTCGGCAGTTCGTCGGCGAGGGCGCGTCCCAATAGGTCGGACAAGGCGGGCAACTCGGCGAGCCGCGCCAGGTAGTGGTCGGCCAGACCGTCGCCGAAGCCGGCCAGCGTGGCGCGCAGCGGCGGAAGTTGCAGCAACGTGTCGCGCACGCCGCCCAGTTCGCGTGGGTTGCGCAGACGATTCTGCAACCGGCCTAGGATGCGAGGCACGTCGCGCACCTGCGCGAGCAGTTCGCGCAACTCGCCGAGCTGCGGTGGTTGCGCGAGCAAATCCCCGACGAACCCGGACCGACGCGTAATCTCGTCGAGATCGAGCGTCGGCGCGGCGAGCCAGCGTTCGAGCAGACGGGCGCCGGGGGAGGTGCCGGTGCGGTTGATCGCGGAGAGCAGGGTGCCGTCGCGGGTGCCGCGGGCGGACTCGAATATCTCCAGGTTGCGCAGGGTCGCGGGGTCGAGCAGGAGAGTGCGGGCGCTGCGGTACTCCTGGAGGGCGCGCAGGTTCTCCGGCTTTGCGCAGAGATTCTCCGTCGCGTAGTGCACGAGGGCACCGGCGGGTCCCAGCGCGGCGTGATCGTGGGCGAGGCCGAAACCCTGCAAGTTGAGCACGCCCAGCGCCGACATGACGGTGCGCGCCCCTTCGGCGGTTTCGAAATGGTAGCCGGGAAGCTCGGTGACGAGACGCGAGCCGCAGAAGGCATGCAGGGCATGAACGTCGGTCTGGTCGTGCGGCGCCGCCTGCCACCGTTCGCGTTCGCCTTCGATGAGGATGAGCTCGGCCGGGTCGAGAGCGGTGAGGACGGGCAGAAGATTGGCGGCACGCGCATCCGTCGCGACCTTGAATTCGCCCGTCGAAAGATCGAGCCACGCGGCGTGCAGTCCGGCTTTGTCGAGGGCGAGCGCGCAGAGATAGTGGTTGCGCGCGGCGTCGAGCTGGTTGGCGGCCAGCGTGGTGCCCGGGGAGAGGATGCGCGTGAGCTGCCGGCGGACGAGTTTGCCGGCCTTGGCGGGTTCGGCCTGGTCGCAGATGGCGACCTTGCGGCCGGCGACGAGCAGTTTGCCGATGTAGTTGTCGAGCGCGTGCGCCGGAATGCCGGCCATGGGCGTGTCCTGACGCTTGGTGAGCGTGAGCCCGCAGATCTTTGAAGCGACGGCGGCGTCGTCGAAAAACATCTCGAAAAAGTCGCCGAGCCGGAAGAGCAGGAGCGTGTCGCGGGGCAGCCCGCGCTTCACCTCGAAGTATTGCTGCATCATCGGGGTTAGTTTGGTCTCCTTGCTCATCAGGCCGGGAACGCTCGCGCAATCGGGCGACGGGGCAAAGGAAAAAGGCGCGAAGGCGACGGGGAAGCAGCGCCTATTCACGAAGCCATTTAACAGGAGCACGCGGAGGCCGCAGAGAGAGAGGCAACGCTGAGAGCTCCTCGGCTCCCTTCGCGGGCGTAGATGGAGGATCTCGGATGGATAAGTGTTACGCGGGGCAAAGAACTCCGACGCGTTGGGTTGTTTATCAAGGTCGTGTGGGGTCCGTGAATCGGCGCTGGTGGTGATCGGATGGGGTCACTCTTGCCGCCGGTTTGAAGGGCGGACGGCCTCGCGCGCGCCCTTCCTGCACTCAATCCCGGCGACAAGAGTGTCGCCGCTCCTTGAAACCGACCCCGGCGAACCTGCGCACCCTCGTGATACCTTGGTTAACTTGCTCGTCGGTCCGCTCTGGGAAAATCGGCCGACTCAGCGCCCTCTGCGCCCTCATGTAAAATTCAGTCATCTGGCCAGTCCTCCTTGATGCCCTAATCCAGCCACAGTGGACTCGTGTCTCCGGATCGATTGTATCAGTTCGGATACACACCGAGCTTTCCTTCCGCCTCAGAGTTTCTCAGATCGGTGACTTTCTTGGTATGCGTCGTCCTCGGATAGGGTTCAAAACGGGCTTGCTGAGGCGGGAAGGCGGGCGTTGCCTTGCCGTCAACCCATGGCTTCCTCTCTCGCCGGCAAGGAGCAAGCGACGCTCGCTGATTTTCTGCAAATCCTGCGGCAGCGTCGGGCCCTGATCTTCGTCATCGCGGCCTTGGTGTTCGTGACTACGGCCGCCGTCACCGCCTTTCTCCCGAAGTGGTACGTTTCCTCCACCCAGATCCGGGTGGAGAAGCCCGAGGGCAGCGTGCAACTGTACCAGCAGAACCAGGGGCGCGGAATCTACGATCCCTACTTTCTTCAGGATCAGTTCAAGATCATGCAGTCGCCCCGGGTGCTGCACTCCGTCATCGCCAACCTCGGCCTGAACGAGCGCCTCGGCCGCCAGCTGGGTGCGGACGCGCCGCTGCCGACGGAAGTGGCGTACCGCTATCTCTTGGGAAAGATGCTGCGCATCGAGAATGTGCGAAACTCGTCGCTTATCGACGTCCGGGTCTTCGCCCGCGAGCCCCGCATGGCAGCGGAGATCGCAAACGAGATCGCCAAAGTGTATTCGGAGGACCGCATCGAGTTTGCCACCTCGGAGCAACGCCAGGGGCTGGATCAGTTGCGGCGAGAACTTGAGATTCAGGAGAGAAATGTCTCGGCGCAGCGCGATGTGGTCGAGCGGGTGCGCAACGACCTCAACCTCGCCGGCGTCGATCTGAGCGCGCGTTATTCCGACATGGAGATCGAGACCCTGCGCCAGATGCAGAACTCGCTGATCACCTTGCGGGTCGACGCGATCGGACGGAAAACGCGGTGGGAGCAGTTTCGCGACATTCCGGCGGCAGACCGTGCGAACCTCGTCAACTCCGAGCTGATTCAGGATGCGAACATTCAGAATCTGCTCCAGGCGTATTTCGTGGCCGATCAGAACGTGGCCCGGCTGCGCGGACGCTTGGGCGACGCGCATCCCGACCTCATTGCCGCGATTGGAAACGTGGAGGTCATTCGTGGTCAACTTGACGGACAACTCCGCGGCTACGAGAGCGCGCTCGAGATCGGCTACAAGGAGGCCGACGCCCGTGTGGCCGAGCTCGAAAGCCAGCTGGCCCGCGCGAAGGTCGAACAGATTCTATCTGCGCGCGACCGGGTGCGTCCGTTCGAGGAGGCGGTGCAGAAATTGGATGACGAGACGCGCATCGCGACGACCTTGCGTCTCACCTTGCGTCAGCGCGAAGTGGATTTCCAAGTGCCGAAGCGTACGATCGAGATTCTCGGCGCGGCGCAGCCTTCACGGCAACCGGCGCGGCCGAGCTGGCCTGTCAATCTAGTCCTTGCGGTGCTGTTCGGGGGTGCGCTCGGGGTGGGCGTGGCGGTGCTGATCGACTATTTCGACACCAGTTTCCGCAGCGTTACCGAGGTCGAGACACGGCTGCGTTTACCCGTACTCGGGGTCTTGCCGGTGCTGCCGGGCGGGGAGGACAAGGGTCGGGGAGAAGACCCTGCGGTGTCCGAACCCTTTCGCGTCTTGCACACCAATTTGAATCTGACCGCCGGAGCGGGCGCGCCGCGGGTGCTTGCCCTCGTTTCCGCCGGGCCCGGCGAAGGCAAGTCGTCGACCTTGCAGCGGCTGGCGATCGTCATGGCGGAGGCGGGGGAGAGGGTATTGCTCGTCGATGGCGACGTTCGCCGACCGGTGCAGCACCGCCTCTTTGACGTGCCGCGCGCGCCGGGGTTGGGCGAAGTATTGACCGGGAGTGCCGAGTTTGGCGCGGCCGTGCGCAAGACGGCGGTCAACGGTCTCGACTTTCTGCCCAGCGGCGGCGTGTCTGGCTTCACACTGGGTCTTCTGCATGCCGAACGTCTGCGGGCACTGCTGGGGCAATGGAAAGAGCGCTACGACCGGATCTTGGTCGATTCGCCCCCCATCATCGGGGTAAGCGATGCGGCGGTGCTGGCCGGATGTGTCGACGCAGCGGTCCTTTTGATCCAGCACCGCCGTAATCCTCAGAGCATGATTCTTCGTGCCCGTCAGGTGCTTGACGGATTGAAGACACCCCTCGCCGGTGTGGTGCTGAACCGGGTCCCGGCGCGATCCGGGGAGGACTACGACTACTACACTGCCAACTACGCCTATTACCGCAACGAGAAGCCGACGCGCAGGGGTGCCGACGGTGGGACCAAGGGTGGTGAGGAGCGGATTCGCCTCGGCGAGCGTGCCGATTAAGCCGCAAAAAACCTATTGACGCGGTTAGGCGAAGGCCTACTTCTCATCCCCTGTTTTGCAGGCGTAGCTCAGTTGGTAGAGCACCACCTTGCCAAGGTGGACGTCGAGAGTTCGAGTCTCTTCGCCTGCTCCATTTTATTGGAAAGCCCCGTAGCTCATAGAGTTACGGGGCTTCTTCTTTTCTGAATGAGAAGAAAGTGAGAACAAATTCGTGTAACAGGACGTAAGGCTGCTGAATCATCAAAAGGCGATCCGACTCAAAGATTGTCTGGTTGTACATTCGTTTGTGCAGTTCACGCGGGAAGGCGTCGGTCAAAAGGTCTGATCGTGCCAGCGTGCGAGGACGCATTGCCCAGACGCGCGCCGCATGAATGTTGGCCCGCTCGGCTTCGTTGAGTTCGGCGCGCGTCGAAAGGCTCGGATAAGATCGAGCTGTTCCTCCGGACTAAGGGCGGTGTTGCCCACGTCCGCCGCGAAAAGATCGTCCGTCATTTTGAAGGCGATTTCGGTTCTAGATCGCCGAATGCCTGACCTTCCAGCACCATCGAATGTTCGCTCGCGTGAAGGTGCTTCATCGCCGGATCGTGACGGAGGGCGAGCTCCTCGAAGTTTTTCAGCCCGTAGACAAATCAATTTAAGTGGGTGAGTCCCCGTCGTTGCCTATGGATTCTGTGGGGCATCCCTCGCGCGCTTCTTCGGCTAGCGCCAGTTCGTCGGGAGTGACAGGCTGTCGATAGACGATTGAGAAGCCGATTTCGTCGTCGGCAGTGAAGAACGGGAAACACGGGACGCAGGTTACGCACGCGGCTGAAGAAGGAAGGGGTCAATTGCGATCCGGGCATGACGCTCGATAATTTCGAATCAGCCTTGGCCACACTGCCGCAATTTTCGCGAGCCCGGTGTGCTATCGCCGGATGATTGCGGGATTCGCTCAGCAATTTTCTGGAAAAGGCGGGGGACGATCCTTTTGCTCCACGCAGCGCCTCGGACGGCATCCTTGGCCGTCCGGCTTCATTCTTCCTCCCCGCTTCGATTTTGTCCATCTGCATGAATTCGACCCCGCCGTTCATCAACCGGTTCGAAGTGTTCGCGCTCACCGTGTTGCTGACCATGATGCTGTTCGGCGTCTACTTTGCCCACACGAACCTCCCGTATTTCAACGAGGTCTACACGGTCGAGGACGGCTTGGTGGAGTCACTCTCCGTCGTTGCGCTCGTAGCGGCCGCAGCGGTTTGTTTCACGCGGGTTGCGCGACTGCGCGGGCAACGCTCGACGTGGTTTTTATTCTGCACCGCGTTGTTGGGTTCGCTGTTCGTCTTCGGTGCCGGCGAGGAGATTTCCTGGGGGCAGCGGATTCTGGGTGTGGAGTCTCCAGAGTTCTTCAAGTCCAACAACGCCCAGCAGGAGACCAATCTTCACAATCTCGTCGTGGGCGAGGTGAAGATCAACCGTCTGGTCTTCGGCAAGATCCTCGCGGTGGTGATTGTCTCGTATGTCTTGATCCTCCCTTTGCTCTACCGGCGATTCGACGGGGTGCGACGTTGGGTGGACGGTTGGGCGATTCCGTTACCGCGCTGGGTGCACATCGGAGGTTATCTGGCCATCGCCGCGCTCTCTTCGTTTATTCCTTCGAGTCGCAAAGGGGAACTGCTTGAGCTCGGTGGCTGCATCATTTTTCTCCTGATCGTGCTCTACCCCCACAATCGCACGGCGTTCGCCGCCGCCCGACGTTGATCTCAGCCCGCAACACTCCATTCGCGGCGACGAGGCCGCTTTCGCCGGGTTCCCGCGCCTTCTGGCTGCTGGCCGCCTTGGTGGTGACCGGCCTCGCGGTGTGGCATGCGAGCGTCTCGAACGTCGGACCCCGCTCGTCATTGCGAGTGCCGAACGGTCCAGCGGGTGAGTTTGTCGCGGCGCGATCGATGGCGTCATCGTCCTGGGTGGTGGGCGACAACCTCACGCCCAGCGTGCACGGCAGTTCCGTCTGCGCCCTGCCCGGGGGTGAGCTGGCGACGATTTGGTATGGTGGGCAGAGGGAGGGCGCACCCGACGTGGCGATCTATCTGTCGCGGCGCAGCGCCGGTCCGGACGGCGTGTGGAGCCCGGCGGAGAAGTTGCTCGATCCCTCCGACGTCGAATCCGACACGGGGCGCAATGTGCGCAAACTGGGCAATGCCGTCCTGTTCCCCGATCCCGAGGGACGGCTGTGGCTGGTCTATGTCAGCGTGAGCGTGGGAGGATGGTCCGGCAGCCTTATCAACGTGAAGCGCTCGGATGACGGCGGGCGCACATGGACGGAGAGCCAGCGTCTGACGCTCAGTCCGTTCCTGAATTTCAGCACGCTGGTACGGGCGAAACCGTTCTTCACGGCCGACGGGTGGATTGGGCTGCCCGTCTATCACGAATTTGTCGCGAAGTACCCGCAGATCCTCTGGCTGGAACCGGGGACGGACGAAACGGTCAACCGCTTCCATCTTCGTCGCCTGCCGGTCGTCGCCGATCTTCTGCAGCCGGCGGTCGTGCCACTCGATGAGCAGCGGGCTCTGATGTTGCTTCGAGACAGTGGCAACGCGCGCACCTTGCACGTGGCGCATTCGACGGATGCGGGTTGGAGTTGGACGAAACCGACGCCCACAAATATCCCGAACCCGGACTCCGGCATCGATGCGATCCGCCTGCACGACGGGCGCATCGTCCTCGCTTACAACGATGCCCGCGAAGACCGACGGCGGCTGCGCCTCGCGGTCTCGCGTGATGAAGGCAGGACGTGGGCGACGGGCCCGGTGCTCGAGGAGGCGGACGAGGGGGAGTTTTCCTACCCGAGCCTGGTGCAGGACAGTCGAGGCGTGATCCACGTGACCTACACTTGGCAACGTCTGCGCATCAAACACGTGCAGTTGCATGCCGATCATCTGGCGCCCACGTCGGGCCGCATCGCGAGCCACCCATGACGCTCTATCACGGCTATTTTGTCTTCGCGGTGGCTCTACTGCTTTGGAGCGTTCTAGTCTGGACTGCGGAACTGACCGTGACGCGCGGTGCGAGGGCGGGGCTCCCGCTCACGGCCAGTCTTGGAGCCATCGCCTTGAGCGGAACAGCGTTCCCGTTGGGCGATTTCACGCTGTGGCGCTGGTTGATGAGCGTGCATGCGAATCCGAGCGTGCTCTTCGTCGGATTTCTCGCGGCCTACGTCGGCAGTCGCCTGGCGGGACGTCCCTGGCTCACGGTCGCCGACCGGCTCACCGCTTACCTAATCGCGTTCGTCGTCGGAGGCGTGCTGTACGGTTCCGCCACCGGTTACCTGCGGCCCGACCTCTACGCCTGGGCATGGGAGAGTGAATGGGTCGTAGTGGGTACGGGCGCGTTGGCGGCGGTTTTGATCGTCAGGGGCAATCGCATCGGAATCTTGCTGGTCGTGGCGCTCGCCGCCCATGGGGTGGATCTGATCGAGTCAGACAATGTCTGGGACTATCTCATCGATCCATTTTTTTGGTTTTTGTCTGTCTATGGACTTGTCCATTACGCGATCAAACGCGTGTTCTCCCGTACGTCGGGCACCTCGCGGATTCCGGTGCTGCCGGATGGCGAGCGCCGGGTTGAAGCGGCGGCGTCCCCTCAGGCCGAACGGTCTTGATTCGCTCCGATTATTCGCCCGACGCGCGACCGCTGAAATTAAGTCTAGATTCGCGCGTAAAATTCCCTGAGGGATGAACCCTGTGAAAGCCTCCGATTTCTTCGACCTGCCCCCGACGCTCGCCCTGTTTGCGGACCATTTTCCAGCGCAGCTTCCCCCCTGGGAGTGGCTGCGGCGCATCGGCCCCGCGCTGGCCTCGTTTCGGTTTGAGGAAAAGAGAACAAATCTTCCGCCCGGAGTGCATATCGAAGGCGACGTTCACCTCGATCCGACGGTAAAGCTGCCGGCGTACTGCACGATCATCGGTCCCGCCTGGATCGGGCCCAACACTGAGATTCGTCCGGGAGCTTTCATCCGCGGCAACGTCATCGTCGGTGCTGGCTGCGTGCTCGGCAATGCGTGCGAATTCAAGAACTGCCTCGTGATGGACGGTTCACAGGTGCCTCATTTCAACTATGTCGGCGATTCAATCCTCGGATGCGGCTCGCACCTGGGCGCGGGCGTGATCTGCTCGAACCTCCGCCTCGACCAGCGCACGGTGACGGTGCGGCTGGCGGGGGACGTGGTCGATACGGGATTGCGGAAGTTCGGCGCCATTGTCGGCGAGCGGGCCGAGGTCGGCTGCAACGCGGTGCTCAATCCGGGGACGCTGCTCGGTCCGCGTTCGCTCATCATGCCGACGGCCACCTTCACCGGCTATCTGCCACCGGCAATGATCGCCCGCGTGCGGACGTCGGTGTCGTTGATCCCGCGGCGGGATCTTTGACGTGTCGGGTTGCCCGTACACAAGCGGGGTAATCTTGATCGATCTCGATCTCTTCCCAGGAACCAGGCGGAGAACGAGAAAGATTAAGAGAAAGAGAAAGAATTTTAAGTCCCTATTTTCCCATGCGAATCCTCTCTGGTATCCAACCGTCCGGTACACTCCATATCGGCAACTACTTCGGCATGATGAAGCCGGCCATCGAACTGCAGGATCGCGGCGAGGCCTTTTATTTCATCGCCGACTACCACTCGATGACGTCGTTGACCGACGCGGCGCGACGGCGCGAAAACACCCTGGGCGTCGCCCTTGATTTTCTGGCGTGCGGGCTCGACCCGAAGAAGGCCGTGTTTTTCCGCCAGAGCGACCTGCCCGAGGTTTGTGAACTCATGTGGATCCTCGGCACCCTCACGCCCATGGGTCTGCTGGAGCGTGCGCACAGCTACAAGGACAAGACGGCCAAGGGCCTCTCGCCGAACTTCGGCCTGTTTTCGTACCCGGTGCTGATGGCCGCAGACATCCTGCTCTACGATTCGAACCTCGTACCCGTCGGCCGCGATCAGAAGCAGCACGTGGAGATGACCCGAGACATCGCGATCAAGTTCAACCTGACCTATGGTGAAACCTTTGTCGTGCCCGAGCCCGTCATCAAACAGGAGGTTGCCACCGTACCCGGGCTGGATGGTCAGAAAATGAGCAAGAGCTACGGCAACACCATCGACTTGTTTGGCGACGAGAAGGCGACCCGCAAGAAGATCATGTCCCTCGTGATGGACAGCCGCACGCCCGCCGAGCCGAAGCCGGATGCCGACCAAAATCTTGCGGTGCAGTTGCTCAAGCTCGTTGCGCCCGCCGACGTTTCGGCCGATTACGAAGCCCGGCTGCGGGCGGGCGGGCTCGGCTATGGCGACTTGAAGAAGGCGTTGTTCGAGCACTACTGGAACCACTTCGCCGAGGCTCGCGCCCGCCGCGCCGAACTGGCTGCCAATCTCGATTACGTCGACGGGGTGCTGCGCGACGGAGCGACGCGGGCCCGCGCGCTCGCCACCGAAGTGCTCGCCCGCGCGCGCAAGGCAGCGGGGCTGGCGTGAGGGATGGCGTCTTCGCTGGTCTGGCCGGCGTCGGACGCGGGGCCGGCGAAGGTTCAACGCTTAGACAATCGTCACCGGCGGCTTTTCCAGCTTCGCGATCGCCGCCATGATGGCTTCGCTTGCCCGCAGGTAGCGTTCCTTGCCGGATTGGGGATCGTCGTAGTCCACCGGTTGTAACGGTGGACCGAATACCACCGATACCGGCGTGCCCGGCCGCATGCCGCCGACCCGGCCGTAGGCCTCGAACGAGCCGAAGATGCGCGCCGGCACCACGGGCACCTGCGTGCGGCAGGCGATCAGGCCCACGCCCGGCTTTGCGGGCTGGAGGCGTCCGTCCGGCGTCCGCGTGCCTTCCGGGAAGAGGATCAGCGCCTTGTTGTCCGCCAGCGCCCGGAGCACGCGCTTGATCGCGGCGACGTCGGAGCCGCCGTCGCGGTCGACCGGGATGGTTCCGACCTCGTCCAGCCACCACGAGGCGATGCCCGGCTTCCACAGCGTCTTGCGCGCAAAAAAACACATCTGGCGCGAGACCTGGCCGCCGACGATCGGCGGATCGAGATGACTGGCATGATTGGAGGCGATGAGGAATGCGCCGTTCTTGGGCAGATTCTCCAGCCCCTCCACCTCGCCGCGAAAACACATGTCGTAAATCACCACGGTCAGGTAGTGGAAAAGACCATACACCAGGCCCATCTCGCCTTGCTTGTAGCGGCGGTTCATGGCTGCGAGGCAAGACGGGGCCCGAGCAGGCGGGCGAGCCGGTCGACGACCTCGTTCAGCGTCATGAACGTCGAATCGATGTCGATCGCGCCCGGCGGGCAGGTGAGGGGCGAGGCCTTGCGCGAGGAGTCGAGGCGGTCGCGCTCGGCAATGGAGTCGGTTTGGCCCTCGCGCGCGCGCCGCCGTGCACGTTCGCCCGGGTCGGCGTGGAGAAAGAACCGGAAGTCGGCGTCGGGGAAGATCACCGAACCGATGTCACGGCCTTCCATGACGAGCCCCCGAAAGCCATCCCGGCGGGCGACGTCAGCCTGGCCGCGTTGATAGGCAAGCAGGGCGGCCCGGATTTCAGGGATGGCCGCGAAATGCGAGACGGCCGCGTTCACCTCCGGACTGCGAATCTCGGTCTCAGGCACGATGCGTCCGCCGATTTCCATGCGGGCGGAGCGGCCGTCCACCCGCGTGGTCAAGGTGAGGTCGGTCAATGCACCCTTGATTTGAGCGAGGTCTCCCGTGGGGACCTTGCGACGGAGCAGTTCGGCGGTCACGGCCCGGTAGTAGGAGCCGGTGTCGGCGTGCAGGAAGCGGAAGCGTTCGCTCAGCGCACGCGCGGTGGACGATTTGCCGGAGGCGGCGCCGCCGTCGATCGCGACAATGAGAAAGGGCGGCGTGGCCATCAGGCGGAGGAGGATTTTGCGCGCAGCGACTCCAGCAAATCAAAAAAGTGCGGAAAGGTTTTCGCGCAGCAGCCAGGATCCTTGATCGAGAGCCAAGGGCGGCCGTCGCCGTGCAGGTTATGGCAGCCGAGGATGCCGAAACTCATCGCAAACCGGTGGTCGTGGTAGGTCTCGATCTCCACGCCGCTGATTAGGGGACGCGGCGTGAGGGTGAGCGCGTCCTCCTCCTCGATCACATCCTGACCCAGTTTTCGCAATTCGCGTGCCATGCCCGCCACGCGGTCGGTTTCCTGTTTCCGCGTGTGGGCGATGCCGGTGATGCGCGTGGGGCCGGAGAGCAGCGGAGCGATCGCCGCGAGGGTGAGGAAGGTGTCGGAGATCTCGTGGAAATTCTCCTCGAAGAGCGTTCCCGAGGTCCGTTTCAACGCGCGCCCGAGCACTTCGCCAAAAGCGGCGTCACCTTGCAGCCCGGCTCCAGCCGCTCGCAACCCGGGCAAGTCCAGTTGGCCGCCCACCACGACGGGAAGCGCAACGAAGTAGCTGGCGGCGCTGGCGTCGGGTTCGATGGCAAAAGTGGCTGGAGCCCGGTACTTGGAGGGCTTGACCGAAAACGTTCGTCCGTCGGCACCCGCCGTGAGTTTGACCCCAAACCCGGCCATCAGCCGTGCGGTCATCTCCACATACGAATGCCGCACGCCGCTTACGAGCTGCACCTCCACGTCGCCGCCCGCCAAGGGCGCAGCCATCAGAAGTGCCGACAGGAGCTGACTGCTTGCGCTCGCATCGAGCGTGACTCGTCCACCACGCAGGCCGTGGGCGCGAATCTCGATGGGGAAGTAGCCTTCCTCGCCGATACAGCGGATTTCGGAACCCAATGCGCGAAGGGCGTCGATCAAGCCCTTCATCGGTCGCTTGCGCATTTGAGGAACCCCGTCGAGGCGGTAGACACCTCGCGGCGCCGCGGCACACAGCGCGGTGAGGAACCGCGCGGCGGTGCCGGCGAGGCCGACGAAGAGTTCGCGTTCATCGCCCGGAAAGGCGGCTTTGTTGCCCGCCACGCGCATCGTTGCCGTCACCGGATCCGCCAAGACGTCGAAGCCCAGCCGCGTCAGAGCCCGCCCCATCAACTCCGTGTCTTCGCTGAAAAGAGCGCCGGTCAGAGTGACGGGCTGATCGCAGAGCGCCGCGAGCAGGAGCGCCCGGTTCGTCAGGCTCTTGGATCCGGGCAGGACAACTTCACCGCGTACGGGTCGCGTGAACGGCTTGATCGGCAGGAGGTCAGGCAGCGGCATGGAAAACACGACGAGACGCGATCTGCCCGGTCTCGCCAAGCCCAGAAACCCTTTGGGCAAAAGGAGAGGCGTCTCTTCCCGAAGACGCTTAAGAGGAGGACGCAGAAAGAGGCGGAGAGAGTAGCGGGTAGCGAGTCGATAGAGCGCTGGTGGTTGAGGGAGCGGCGAACCTGCTCACCCACGTGATACCGGGGTTAACTTGCTCGTCGGTCGGCTCTGGGAAAATCGGCCGAGTCTGCGGTCGCAGGTTTTCTCCGCGTCCTCTGCGAACTCATGTAAAATTCAGCTCGGAGGGGATTTCTCCTTCGGGGCTTAAGGGCGGAAGCCGTCGCGCCAGGCCTTGCCGCGTTCGAGGCGGGCGCGGACTTCCGGCCAGTCACGGTTCGAAAGGGCGGCGTGCAGGCCTTGGAGTTCGTCCTGATACTGGCGCAAGGCGCGGAGCACCTCGTCGCGGTTGTGCTGGAAGATCTCGATCCACATCCCGGCGTCGCTGGCCGCGATGCGGGTGGTGTCGCGCAGCCCGCCACCGGCGAAGTTGCGCCATGACGGATTGCGGGCGGCAAGGAAGCCGGCAAGGGTGGTGGCCAACGCCTGCGGCAGATGGCTGATGTGCGCCACGATCTCATCGTGCGCGTCGGGATGAAGCGTGGTTACCTCGCTTCCCAAGTCGGCCCAGAAGCGCACGACCTTCTCCGTGGCGGAGGGATCGCTGTCGGGCAGGGGAGTGACGAAGCACGTGCGATTGACAAACAGTTCCGGAGAGCCGTGTTCCCAGCCTGCCTTTTCACTTCCGGCCATGGGGTGCGAACCAACGAAGTGGGCGCGCCGTTTGAGGGCAAAGTGACCTTCGCGACAGATGTCACCCTTGACGCTCCCGACGTCCGTCACAATCGAGCCGGAGGGAACGTGGATTGCGATATGACGCGCGAGTTCGACGATTTTGGCGACGGGAGCCGCAAGGACGACGAGGCTGGCTTCCGTCACGGCGCTCTCGGGCGTATCCGTCACGGCATCGCACCAGGGTTGCGACTCTAGTTTCAGTCGAACCTCGGGACGCCGGGCCCAGATGACGATGCGCCGCGCCAGGCCGCGCGCGCGGGCCGCTTGGGCGACGGAACCACCGAGGAGTCCGGGGGCGAGAATGACGAGCTGGTCGAGCACGAGGGGGAAGGGCTGAGATTGTTTACGGCGGAGCGGAGCGGACGTGTCGAGCTTGCAGCCCACGAGGCGTCTTCAATCGGGCCGGCTTGGTTGTTTCGCGCCACCCATCTTCACCATGGTTTCAAATTCACGAACGGTCAGCGACGAGACGGAGAGACGGCTCTGGCGCAGCAGGGCCATCTTGGCCAGGGCAGGCCTGGCCTTGATGGCGGCGAGGGTGACAGGTTGGGCGAACGCGGAGACCGCCTTGAGCTCGACGGCAACCCAGCCGTCTTGCTCGGCGGTCGTGTCGGGGAACGCGGTCTTGGAGACCTCCGCGATGCCCAGCACGGCTTTGGTCGTGACGCTCTCGTAGAAGAGAACGCGGTCGCCGCGCTTCATGGCGTTGAGGTGGATTCGCGCCTGATAGTTGCGAACACCGGTCCACGCGGTGCGACCGTCGCGCACCAGATCGGTCCACGCGTAGGCTTCGGGTTCGGACTTAACGAGCCAGTATTGGATTGTCATGAAAGGCGGGCGAGTTGAGCGTGGCGAAATGATCAAAGGGTTGGCGCCAAAGGCAAAACATCAGTCCGTGTCGTCGGAAATTTCCGCCCGATGAACAAGACCTTGTTTCCCATTCGCCTCGTGTTCGTGTTGCTGTGCGCAG
Organism: Opitutales bacterium; assembly: GCA_038212175.1. Lineage (GTDB taxonomy): Bacteria > Verrucomicrobiota > Verrucomicrobiia > Opitutales > Opitutaceae > CAMAXB01. The sequence goes on from JBBQUU010000029.1 coordinate 40,417, forward strand.
CTTCCGGCTGGCTGGTGTGCTATACGGTGACCGACTGGGACGAACATCGCGCCCTAGCGGTGTTTGTCGGGCTGATGATCGGGGTGCTTGTGGTGTTGGTGGACATCCTGCTCAAGGGGTTCTCGCTGCGCGGACTGTCGGCCATCACCTTCGGTCTCGCGGCCGGCTCGGTGATTGCCTATCTGCTCAGCACCTCGCCCCTCTTTGGGGAAGGCGATCCCGAGATCATCTACCTGGTGCGCCTGGTGTTGTTCATCGTTGTCACCTACCTCAGCACGGTGATCGCGCTGCGAGGCAAAGATGAATTCAATCTGGTCATCCCGTACGTGCGCTTCGTGCCGCACGAGGTCGACGTGCCGCTGGTGGTGGTCGATACGAGTGCGTTGATCGACGGCCGCATCGCGAAAATTTGCGAGACAGGCTTCCTGGGCGCGGCGTTGGTGATTCCCCGGTTTGTGCTCGATGAGCTGCAACGGGTCGCGGATTCGCCGGATCCCTTGCGGCAGGCGAGAGGGCGGCGCGGACTCGAGGTGCTCGCGGAGTTGCGCAAGATCCGCAACCTCGACGTACGCATCCACGAAAGCGACGTCAGCAAGCGCACGCAAACCGACGCGAAGCTCGTGTTTTTGGCGCAGTCGATGAAGTCAAAGCTGCTGACGACGGACTACAATCTGGCGAAGATGGCCGAGTTTCACGGCGTGCACTGGCTCAATCTCAATACGCTGGCGCGGGCGCTGCGACCCGAGCGCATGTTGGGCGAAGCGCTCGAGATTGAGTTGGTCAAGGCGGGGAAGGAAGATGGCCAGGCGGTCGGATTCTTGGAGGATGGCTCCATGGTCGTGGTGAGCAACGGGCGCCACCTGATCGGCAATCGCGTCCAGGCGGAGATCACGAGCGTGCTTCCGTCCGCCGGCGGCAAGATGATCTTCGCCCGTATTCCGGGCGAGGCGGGCGACGAGCTCGGCCGGTCGCGTCTGCCGTTCTGACGACCGCTGACCACCGTTGCGGATCCGCGGACGGACGGCGTGTCGGGGTTGGAAAATTGGTGTTTACTCCCGCGGCGGCCTTCACCAGAACGACCCTTCCGTTGGATATGGGGCAGTAGCTCAGTTGATAGAGCGCGTCGTTCGCAACGACGAGGTCGTCGGTTTGATCCCGATCTGCTCCACCATCCTTTACTCCGGTCGAGCTTCGGATGCCGGAGTCGCCGGAAGGGCGCCGCCCAAGACTCCATCGAGGTGGGACTTGATGATGGCACCCCAACGCACGTAGCCGTCGGCATTGAGATGCAGGCGGTCGGCGATGAAGAGTTCGTCCCGGGGCTTTCCCTCGGCATCGAGGAAGGCACTCTCAGTTGCGATGAAATACGTGTGCGGCGTCGCCTCGCAAAAAATCTGCACCGCGTTGTTGCCGGCCTTGATTTTTGGCCACGCTGCAAAACGCGATCCGGAGGGGGTCACGGCGATGTAGAAAACGGGTGTGGAAGGATGCTTTGCGCGAACAACGTCGAGCACCTGTCGAAACAGCGCCACGACTTCCTCCGGCGTGCGATCTGTGTCTTTGCCCACGATGTCGTTGCCCACAAAAAAGGCGATCGCTCGAGGCGTGTGGGTGCGGAGCAGTCGCTCGGTAAAGATCGCAACATCCGTCCAGTTTGAACCTCCAAATCCTCGTTGAATCGGCTTATAAGGCGCCATGCCATCGGCGATATCGTTCCAAAGGCGAATGCTCGAACTGCCAATCATGAGGATGCCTTCCGGGCCATGGCGTTCCGAGCGGTCCCGCCCCTCCAGCTCGGCCACCTCCTTTTCCCAGCGTTCGAGTGACGCGACACGTTGCGCGTCGGTGATCAGGGGTTGTGCCGCAAGCGTGGCGGCGAAGGATAAAACAATAACGAGCAGGAGAGAACGGGGCAGGTTCATGCCTTCATTTAAAGCGTCTGCCCTTGAAGATGGAAGCCTGTCCTTTGTCTGGCCACCCCCGTCACCTTTTACGGATGAAGGCCAATATGGCGGACGCGGATCCTTGGGGAGGCTCTCCAGCATCAAGCGCACCGGATCCGAGACCTTTCCTCGCTGCCACGCGACGTCATCGTGCCCGTGTCGTTCGCCCACCTGCCTGCGCGCCTGCGCGGCCGCGTGCTGGCGCGGCACCACGCACCTGAATCGTTGTCATAGATAACGCGGCGCCAGGTTTCTCCGCCGTTTCACCTCCTCACCTTGCTTCTCCTTTATGAATACAAAGATCAAAATCATCTTTCATAGCCTCCACGGACACATCCACGAACTCGCCGAAGCCATTGCGGCCGGGGCGCGGGAAGTCCCGGAAACGGAGGTCGAAGTGTTGCAAGTTCCCGAAACCCTGCCGGACACCGTGTTGAAAAAGATGGACGCACTCGAGACGAAGAAGGCGTTCGCCCACATCCCGGTCGCGGACCCCAAGATGCTCGCCGATGCGGATGGCCTTCTCTTCGGCAGTGGTACGCGTTTCGGCAGCGCTTCGGCGCAAATGCAGGCATTCTTCGACGCGACCGGTGGTCTATGGTCCAAAGGCGCTCTGGTCGGCAAAGTGGGCGGTGTTTTTACCTCGTCTGCCACGCAACACGGCGGACAGGAGACGACGCTCGTCAGCATGCAGACCTTTCTCTTTCACCAAGGCCTCGTGGTCGTTGGCGTGCCTTACTCCGCTCAAGAGCAAACGGCGATGGACGAGATCACAGGTGGCTCGCCTTACGGTTCCTCGACCATCGCCGGCCCGCAGGGTGACCGGCGGCCAAGTGAGAACGAACTCGCCATTGCCCGCTTCCAAGGAAGGCACACCGCAAAAATCGCGGCAAAAGTGAAGGCAGGTTGAAGCCTTCACCTGCCCGGGCGGGGCGCGTCTGCATCTACTGCTTCGGCCGGTCGGCATCTTCAGAACCAATCACGACGACCTCGCCGATGTCGACTTGGGTCTGCGCTTTGAAAGTCGACGGTCCATCCAACGGACGGTCAGGTCAGTCCCGAAGCAGCTCGCGCAGATCGGCGAGATTCAATTTCGCGGTGACCGCATCGCTGGCGTCGAACACATCCGAGAGCAGGGCGCGTTTCTCCTCCTGCAACGCGAGCACCTTCTCTTCCACGGTGCCGCTGCAGATCAGCTTGTAGCTCGTAACCATGCGCGTCTGCCCGATGCGATGGGCGCGATCAGTGGCCTGGGCTTCCACGGCTGGATTCCACCACGGGTCAAGGTGCACCACGACATCCGCAGCGGTCAGGTTAAGACCGGTGCCGCCTGCCTTCAACGAAAGGAGAAACAAGGGGGGGCCATCCGGCGTCTGGAAGCGATCCACTTCCGACTGGCGCGCCTTGGCGGTCATCGACCCGTCGAGATAGCAGAAGGTGATTCCCCCCGCCTCCAACTCCTCGCGCAACAGGGCCAGCAGAGAGGTGAACTGCGAGAACACGAGCAGGCGGTGCCCTTCGTCGAGCGCCTCGTCGAGCAGTTCGCGAAACGCTTCAAGTTTGGCGGAAGCCTCGGGTGGCAGGGACGGTGAGACCAGGCGGGGATCGCAGCAGATCTGACGCAGGCGCAGCAGTTGCGTCAGCGTGGCCAGCCGAAGCGAACCCTCGCTCGCGCCGCCCGCAGCGAGATCGAGCAGATCGCGCTCGGATTGTTCCTGCCGGTCGCGATAGAGCGCTGCCTGTTCCGGGGTGGGTTTGCAGTAGATGATCTGTTCCTGCTTCGCGGGAAGTTCGGGAGCGACACTGACCTTGGTGCGCCTCAGCAAATACGGCGCGGTCTGGGCCCGCAGACGATCATCGTACCAGGCACGCTCGTCGCCGCGCAGGCCCGGGGGTACTCGCGTCACCAAGCCCGGCATCAGAAATTCGAAGAGCGAACGCAGGTCGTCGAGGGAGTTCTCCAGCGGGGTGCCCGTGAGCAGGAATCGCCCCCGGGCCCGCAACGACCGGAGCGCCTGGGCGTTTTGACTGCGCCGATTCTTGATGTGCTGAGCCTCGTCGCCAATCACGCAGGTGAACAGGAATTCTCCGAACAACTCCTGATCGCGCGCGAGGGTGCCGTAGGACGTGATGACCAGATCGTAGGCGCCGAGACCATGAGACGTGGGGGCCCGTTGCTCACCGTGATGAACGAAGACGCGCAGACCGGGCGTAAAACGCACGGCTTCGCGGCGCCAGTTTTCCACCAGCGACGCGGGGCACACCACGAGGGAGGCGGATGACGGGGAGTCGCCGGCCTTCAGTGCTGCGAGCAAAGCGAGCGCCTGCAGCGTCTTGCCAAGCCCCATCTCGTCGGCGAGCACTCCGCCGAGTTCGTTGCGATACAGATGCCAGAGCCACGCAACGCCCAGCCGCTGATACGGACGAAGCTGACGATCGAGGTCGGACGGCACGGGTGCGGGCTGGAGGCGCTCGGTGTGACGCAGCGCTTCGCTGCGGGTGCGCCATGTTTCGGGAGGTTGAAACCCGGGTGCGACGCTTTCGAGCACCTCCTCCACTTCCGCAACCCGGGCGCGCGAGATGCTCTGGGTGCGGCGGGCGCCGCCCGATCCGCCAGGTTCGCCCGCGAGTGCGCGCTGGGCTGTGACCACACGCTCCAAGGTGTCACGTTCGATCAAATACACATCACCGCCGTCCTCGACGTATCCGCGGCCCGACGACACTGCCCCGAGCAAGGCGCCGTCCGTCGCGCGACCCGCGCGGAGGCCGAGCGTCACCTGGTAGTCGTCGCCGCGGGCCGTTGCCTCGGCGACGATCTCCGCAGTCTTCAGGCGGGCGGTGTTCTTCTCAAAGTTGTCGGTAAATTCCGCGTGGAACTGTTCCCGCAACGCGCGGCCATGGGCGGCGAGGAAGTTGAGCACCTTGTGCCGGTCCCGCAGCCACCACCGGCGATTCGAGGGCTCGAGCATGAAGCCGTGCGTTTTGACGAGATCGAGCGCCGCGGCGTACCCGGCCGACTCCCGAGAGGGAAGGGTGAGGGCGAGAAAGTGCTCGCTGCCATCGACCGTCAGGGGCGTCGTCTTCGTCGACGACAGCGTCCGGGGGCGGGCGGCAGCGGTCGAAACCTCGCGCGGCACCGGCGACGGGCGGGCAGGTGCTGTCGGTGGTACCGGCGCTTCGCCAAGATGCTCCGTGACGCCGCGCAAGATCGGTCCCACCCAGACCAACGGACGGTCGGGACGGTCGAGCCAGTGGAAGAGGGGCTGTCCCCGTGCGGCTGCGATCAAGGCCCGCAACTGATCGCACGTGAGTTGCATGAAAAGCACCGGGGCGGGTTTGGCGCCGATACGTTGCAGCACCGCCAGCGCCGGCAGGAATTCCTCCGGCGGAGGACGGTTCAAATCCAGCTCGACCTTGAGCGGCACCGCATTGCGTGTCACGGCAGCAGCAAGGTTGGGCGGAAGCAGCAAACGGAGCATCAATGCCGAACGTCTAAGTGTCCGCGCTCGACGCGAGGCGAAAATGGCGGAATAAATCGGGTCGTGGTTTCATCCCACGGTAAGAGCATGACGTCACCTGTCTTCACCCAGTTGGTGGACGCCCATTACGGGGCGCTATATCGCTTTGCGCTAAGTTTGGCGCGATGCGAGGCGGACGCGTGCGACCTAGTGCAGCAAACGTTCTACATTTGGGCAACAAAGGGGGCGGCCTTGCGTGATGCCGCCAAGGCGAAGACATGGCTTTTCACGACCCTTTATAGAGAATTCCTGCGCGGGCGGCGTCGTGACGTTCGGATCATGGCGATCGAAGACCTTTCGCCTGAGGAACAGGAACTGCCCGCCGAGAGCATCGATTACGTCCGCCGGCTCGACGGCGTGCAAGTCGTCGAGATGTTGCAGCAGGTGGATGAAGTTTTTCGCGCTCCGCTCACACTTTTTTATTTGGAGGATTTGTCGTATCAGGAAATCGCGACAACGTTGGAGGTGCCGGTGGGAACCGTGATGTCACGGTTGTCTCGAGGCAAAGCCCAGCTTCGGGCGGCCCTGGCCCGAAGTGGCGCCAGTGCCCCGCCCAAGGTCGTCCCCTTCGACCCCAAGAGAAAGAATTCAGCGTCATGACGAACGAGCAGGCTAAATTTATCCTTCGTGCCTATCGGCCCGGCGGCCAGGATGCCGCTGATCCGGCCTTTGCGGAGGTGCTTGCACGGGCCTCCACGGATCCCGCATTGCGGGCGTGGCTCGAGCGAGAACAGACCTTCGATGGCGAACTGGGCGAAAAGCTCCGCACCGTCACGCCTCCAACCGGGCTGAGAGAATCAATTCTCGCCGGAGCCCGGGCGAGCAGACCGGCGCCGCGTCTTCGACGCACGAGCACATGGATGGCGATGGCCGCTTCCGTTGCGCTTGTTTTCGGAGTTGTTTGGTTTTCTCCCAAGCCCGTGTCAGCTGCGACGAGCGTCGACGAGCTTGCGCGTTTCGCCCTGAATGAGCTTTCGATGCCAGGACATCCGCGCGGACAACCTTTGGCCGAGCTCGGCGATTTCGGAGCCTGGCTCGCCAGTGCCTCAAATCGCATGGCGGACGGACTTCCTGTCAATCTGGAGAAACTACGCCGCGACAACTGTCGCGTCGTTACGGTCGCCGGGCGGGAGGTCTTCGAAATCTGTTTTCGTCGGGATGTGTGGTACCACCTCTACATTGCCCGGCGTGGTGACTTTGGCTGTCAGGAAGCCGAATACGCTCCGATGTACCGCGAGCAAGGCGAGCTGGCTTCATGCACCTGGGTGGATGATAAGCACGTCTACGTATTGGTGAGCCGGGCCGGCCTCGAGGCGGTCAAACGGGCTCTCTGATTGAGCTGCCTGGCGGCTGAATTCAAGCGTCGCCCGACCGTTCACCGTCCGTTTCGATTGCGAAGTCGTTGATTCTACGGGCCTACCGCTAACGGCCGCATTCTGAATAATTTGTGAATAAGTTCCGCGAACTGCGGGCCCCTCGAGCGGTCTAGCTTCGTTCCTAAATCCAGCTCGCGTGTCGCCGTCGCTCCAGACGGGACACAACGTCACTAATGCAAACCACAAAAATAAGTAGATGCCTCCCTTGTAAGGCTGGGCTGCGCTGTTGGAGTTAGGCCCCTCACTATGAAGGCAACACTACTGACCATCGTCTTCGGTTTTCTGGCGGCCGCCGCCTCTGCAGCGGATCGCTGGGAAACGCTCCAGGCGATTCATTGGGTGGAAAATCCGACGGAATCTACGCAGCCGGGCAAGTATGGCGAGCTGGGGGCTTACCAGTTCCGTCGTGCAACCTGGCAGATGCACACGACGGAGCCGTTCCATTTGGCAAACCATCGGCCGACCGCCGACAAGGTGGCCGTCGAACATTATGAATGGCTCAAGCGAGGCCTTGTCCGCAATGGCCTTGCTCCGACCTCGTACAACATCGCGATGGCTTGGAATGCCGGGCTGACCGCGGTGGTGAAGGGGCGGGCACCGGCAGCCTCTCGTAACTACGCCAGCCGCGTCACCAATCTTGTGGGCGACCTTAAGGCCCGCCAATTGGCTTCGGTCCGCTGATCTTTTTCGAACCAGACCCATGGTCTTGCGAGGCGCGATCCCTTTCGGGGGGTCGCGCCTTTTTTTTCACGGCTTTTCCTCGTCGAGGAATGTGTCCTGTCGCAGTGCCGTCGCGGAACGTTTGTTTCCGGCTTCGGTGGGGTCTGGATTCAGGTGTCGCGGCGGACGCGAAACCCTTTGGGCGAGGGCGGCTTCACGATCCGTGACGATGCGGTCGCAAATCTTGTGGATTTGCAGTCGAAGCCATTTCGCGGTCGGGCTGCTCTCGCGGTAATCGGCCGGCCCGTAGTGATCGATTCGCCCGACCTGACGGAGGCGATCATTTTGCTCGAACTCGGGCGTCGAATCCGGGTTGTAGACCGCATAGGCCTTGCCTCCACCGTTCTTCACCACGGAGAAGCTCGGAATATCGCTGGGACCATCGGCCACGTAGATCATGTTCATCAGGGGAATGCGGCGATCCTCCGGCTTGATGTTCGCATTCACGTCGATTGCGGGATTCTTGTTCGTGCCCTTGTTGATCTCGAAGATCGCCCGCGTCTTGGTCGTGTTGTCGATGACCATGCCGATCTGGGCGATCTCGGATTCGACGGACAGCTCGAACTCCTTCTGGGAAAGGAAACCGGGCTGCAGGGGAGATTCCACGAATTCGCAGCCCCAGATCCCCTCCACCTTGGGTGCGATGGCACTGCCTCGAATCATCTCCGCCAGGCCGGTGCTGACGATGTAGTGCTCCAATTGGATCTCGTGCTTCTTGTATTCGGGTTTCTCATGCGCGTAGGCGCGGCAGGCATCGAGAAAGCCCGGCAGCCCGGGGTAGAACGTGATCTCGGCGCCACACTCGCGCAGGGCGCGGTTGTTCAGCTTCGGCATGTGTCCGGCCATCACATACGTCAGCAGGTGATTGAGGTACGCGATCTCTCCCGAGATATGATAACCGCGTTTGCGGTAGTGTTCGCCCAGACTGTTGGTCTCCGCCCAGAAGTTCGGCTCGTTCACGCCGTAGCGTCGAAAGAGCGGCGTCTGCATGTAGTCGGGGATTAAGGTCTTGTCGAAATCCCAGATGCAGGCGATGATGTTCTGAGTGAAAAGCGTCGTGGCCATTGCGGATCAACACCGTTAGGCGGGCTCGCCTTCCGGCTTATTGCCGGCCCAAGCAAGCCGCCGTGCGCGGCTTTCGCAATGCGCAAATCGTCCGCCCGCCCGCTTCCGCTTTGCCGTCCTCGTCCCACGCGACGGCCCCTTCTCCTCCTCCATGGAAAACCTTCCCGATATCTTTCCTTTTCAACGCCGTCTCGACGAACTCAGTTCCCAGATGGCCGAGCCATCGTTCTACGCCCAGGCGCGCCGTGCGGCGGACGTGACCCGGGAGCAGCAAAAGCTTGCGCAGCTGGTCGCCGACCACGTGGCGTGGACCAAGCTGGGGATGGAACTCGCCGAAGCGGAGGCCATGAGCCGCGATCCCAAGGCCGACTCCGACATGCGGGAACTCGCTGACGCGGAGCGACCCGCGCTTGAAAGCCGGCGCGCGGAGCTGCATCGCGCGGTGCTGGCGGCAATGATCCCGCCCGACCCCAGCGATTCGCGCAACACCGTCATGGAAATCCGCGCCGGCACCGGCGGCGAGGAGGCGGCCCTCTTTGCGGCGGAGCTGCATCGCATGTATTCGCGGTTTGCGGACACCTGCGGATGGAAGGTCGAGCCCATGGGAAGCAGCCCAAGCGAGCGCGGTGGATTTCGCGAAGTGAGCTTCCTGATCAGCGGCGACGACGTCTATCGTCGCCTGAAATTCGAAAGCGGCGTTCACCGTGTGCAACGCGTTCCGCTCACCGAAGCGAATGGACGCATCCATACCTCCACGGTCACGGTGGCGGTTCTCCCGGAGGCGGAGGAGGTGGATCTGCAACTCGACCCGCAGGAACTCGAGATTACGGTCATGCGCGCGAGCGGTCCGGGCGGGCAGGGGGTGAACACCACCGATTCGGCCGTTCGCATCATTCACAAACCGACCGGCACGATGGTCTATTGCGCGGATGGACGCTCGCAGCAGAAAAACAAGGCGAGTGCCATGGCGGTGCTCCGCTCGCGGCTCCTGCAAAAGAAAGAAGATGAGGAGCAGGCGCGCTATGCGGCCAATCGCAAGAGCCAGATCGGCACCGGCGATCGCAGCGAACGCATCCGCACCTACAATTTTCCGCAGAACCGACTCACGGATCATCGCATCGGCGTCACGCTCTACAGCCTACCCCAGGTGATGGAGGGCGCGATGAACCCAGTGATCGAGGCCCTGCAACGCGCCGACTTCGAAGCGCGCCTCGCGACCCTGACCGGCCAGCCGTATCGGTTGCGCCCACTTTCGGCTGAAGCGGCAAACGACGATTGAGGCTCGCTCTTCGCACGGTCGTCTTCGCAAGCTCCGCGTTCCTTTCATGCTCACCGTTCTCGAGGTCATCCAAAAGACGACTGATTTCTTCACGGCCCGCGGGGTGGAGAGTGCCCGGCTCAACGCAGAACTGCTGGTCGGGCACGCCCTCGGGCTGAAGCGGATGGCGCTTTACCTTCAGTTTGAGCGAGTCCTGTCCGAAACAGAGCTGGAAGCAATCCGTCCGCTGGTGCGAAGACGCGGACAACGAGAACCGCTTCAATACATTCTCGGCGAGGTCGAATTCTGCGGGCTTCGTCTGAAAGTCGATCGGAGGGCGCTCATTCCGCGACCGGAAACGGAGTACCTGGTGGAGTTGCTCACGGCACGCCTGACGAAGCCGCCCGCGAGCATCCTCGATCTCGGCACCGGGAGCGGCGCGCTCGCACTGGCCTTCGCTCGACACTATCCGGATTCGCAGGTGACGGGCGTCGACCTGCAGTCGCCCGCGCTCGCCTTGGCGGGCGAAAACGCCGGACTCAATGGCATGCCGGATCGGCTGACGTGGTTGATTTCCGATTGGTTTTCGGCGCTCCCGACGGACGCACGCTACGACCTGATCGTGGCAAATCCGCCCTATCTGACCGAAGAAGAAACGACAGCCGCCGCACCCGAGGTGCGCCTTTTCGAGCCGATTTCCGCGCTCGCATCGTCCGATGCAGGAATGGCGGATATCAAGGTGATCCTGACCCAAGCGAGTCGTCACCTCAACCCGGACGGATTGATCGGCTTGGAGACGGGAATCGCCCAGCACGCCGAACTTCTGGCGTGGGGGGAGCGGGCGGGACTCACCGCGTGGGAATCGTGTCCGGATCTCACCGGACGCGACCGTTACGTTTTCGCCCGTCGGGCAGGCTAAGAGATCCGGCCTCAGCTCTTGTTGTCGGCCTTGGCGGTCAAGGGTGCCTGCTCAGCAGCGACGTGCGGGTTGTGCGCCATTTCGAGGGCGTCGCTGACGACGCGCAGAGCCTCACGCAGATGAATGTCGAGCTGGTCATAGCCCTCGGAGGGGTCGGTGCTCAGATCCAATCCTGCGTCATCCTTTGCTTTGGCAGGCTCTGGTTTCGGTTTTGGCGCCGGGGGCTTGCCCAGATGGAACTCCTTGAAGGCAAATTTCGTCTTCGCGAGGCGATCGCGCTCGGCATCCATTTCGGATTTGAAAGCCTCATCGGCTTCCTTGAGCAGACGGCGCACCGCCAGATTGAGGGAGATATCTTTCTGGTCCTGACGGGTGCGGAACCATTCGATGTGGCGCTTGAGGTAGGCGAATTCCTCCAACGAAGCCTGGCGGCTGATGCTTGATTCGCGCAGCGGCGTGAGAATGCGCGTCTCGAGAGGACGGCCCTCGAAGAAGCTGGAGGGAATTTCGTCCCAGACCAGCGCGTGTGGTAGATCCTTTTCACCGATCGGGAGGAAGTCTTCGATCGACGGAAGCACGATGTCGGGCACGACTCCGTTGAGCTGGGTGGAGGCACCGTTGGGCAGGTAGAATTTCTGGATGGTCAGCTTGGCGGCGCCACTGCGTTCGCGGGCGAGCTGGGGGTTGAGTCCGCGCATTTCGACCACGGTTTGAACCGTCCCCTTGCCATGCGTGGAGGTGTCGCCGATGATCACGGCGCGTCCGTAGTTCTGCAGGGCGCCGGCAACGATCTCGGAGGCCGAAGCGCTGAAGCGCGAGACGAGCACGGCGAGCGGTCCGGCATACGTGATTGAGGGGTCTTCGTCGGAATCGATCTTCACGTCGCCGTAATAGTTCCGGACCTGGACCACCGGGCCTTTGGGAATGAAGAGTCCAGTCAGTTCGATGGCCTCGCTGAGCAAGCCGCCTCCATTGTTGCGCAGGTCGAGAACGATGCCTTCGATTCCCGATTCCTGGAGGCGGCGAACGAGCTCGGCGACATCCTTGGTTGCGCTGTTCTGCAGTTTGCCGTCGCTGCCGCTGTCTGGTCCGTAGAAGGTCGGAAGCGAGATAACGCCGATGGGCTTGATGTTGCCCTCGTGATCGGGAACTTCAAAAATGGCGCCCTTGGCCCGGGCGGAATCGAGATTCACCACATCGCGCGTGATGACGATTTCCGAGCGGCTCGAACCGTCGACCGACTCGGCTGGCTGAACGATCAGCCGCACCTGGGTGCCCTTGGCGCCGCGAATCATCTCCACAATCTTGCGCAGCTTCATGCCGATGACATCGACCGGTTCGCCCGCGCTGGCTCCTACCTGGCCAACCGCGATGATTTTGTCGTTCGACTTGAGCCGTTTATCGAGATCGGCCGGGCCGCCGGTGATGATCTCCTTTACGACGCAATGATCCTCCTCGAGTCCAAGGAGCGCGCCGATGCCCACAAGCTGGAGCCGCATCTGGATGCTGAAGTCCTCAAAGGTATCGGCCGAAAAATACGTCGAGTGCGGATCGTAGAGCTTCGCGACATTCGTCAAGAACATCTCCGCAAGGTCCAATCCCTCGATGTCCGCAAGATTCTTGAGCATGCGCTCGTAGCGTTTGCGCACGGTGGTCTTGGCCTCCTCGATCGTCTTGTCGCTCAGCAGTTGCTGAATGAGCTCGAACTTGAGGCGCCGGCGCCAGAGATCGTCGGCCTCCTCGGCGTTGGCTGGCCACGGAGCCTTGGCGCGGTCGAGCGTGAACGTATCCGTGGTTTCGAGGGAGAACTCGCGATCGAGCTCGGCGAAGATCCAATTGATCCGGTCGTTGGCGCGGGTTTCGTACGTGTTGAAAATCTCGTAGGCTGCGTCAATGCGGCCGAGGGAGGCGATGTTCCAGTAAAGACCTTCGCCGTGACGCTGCTCGAACTCGAGGCGGTCGGTGTTGAGGAAGAACAGGCGTTGCCCGTCCCAATCGCTCATGTAGTTCGTGATGAGCTCGCGATAGTCACGCGGCTTGACGGCCTCCTTGTTGTAGTGCGCCTCCTCCAGCAGGCGAATCAGGTACTTGATCTCGATCTGCAGCGTCTGCGGAAGCGCGAAAGAGCGATCCGGGCGGGCGGCGAGAGGAGCAATCCCGATCGCCAGGACCAAGGACAACAGGAGGGGAAGAGAGCGGAGGTGGCGAAGCGTCATCGCGATTAAAGACTATGGGATGCCAGGTGAGGATAAAGGTTCACGAAAAGAAGTGGCGGTCTGCGTCCGCGCCGGAGCACGATGCTCGCACTGCCGGAATTTTCAACGCCGCCCAAGCGCCTCCCGCGCGTCGTCCAGCAGCCGTTTTTCCTCCACGGTAAGGGCCCCGAATCCCTCGCTGTTGATCTTGTCGAGGATGCGATCGACCTCGGCCCGCAGATCTTCACGATTGGAAACATTCACCTTGTACGCAGGTGCGGCGGTCGATGGCGTCTGCTTTGCCCGCTTGAACCAGCCCGGAAGCTCGACGGAGGCTGCGCGGTCAGGAGTGCGCCACTCACGCGCGTGGACGTAGCGAAAATAAATCCAGCCCGTGAGCATGCCGCCCAAGTGCGCCGAATGAGCGAAGCCCAAAGGCGAACGATTTCCCAGCGCTTCGTAGAACACAAAGCCAAAGAGATCCATCGCGAGCAGGCTGATCGCGATCCATTTCGGCTTCAGCGTGACAGGCAGAATGAAGAAAAGCAGGACCGTGATCGGCTGGTTGGGGTTGAGGCAGGCAAAAATCACCACCAGCGCCACCACCCCGGCGGACGCGCCAACGACCGCACCCCCATGGCTCCAATTGGTCGCGAGCCAGAGCAATCCGCCGAAGATTACGGCTGCACTGAAAACCCCGAGGAAGCGGCGCGCTCCGAGGTAGGGCAGAATCTCTCGTCCAAAGAAAAATAAACCGAGCAAATTGCCAATCACATGCAGGTACATGCTCGTGTCGTGCATCAGCCCATACGACACCAGCGTCCAAACCTTGCCGGCCTGCACGCCTTGGACCGTAAGTTCGAACAGCTGGCTGACATCCACGCGGAACCACGTGATGAAGAGAACTTGCACCACAAAACAGGCGACGATGGCACAAATCATCCACGTAAGCACCGAGGTGGTCTGCTGGCCGAAACCGTGGTCTCGCATGTAGGGGCGATCTGAAAGCATCTGTGCTCGCAGAGTAGGAACACAGGGGTGTGAACACAAGCCGCGTCCCCGGTATTTTTGCGTTAAAAAACCATAGTAGCGGACGCTTTGATGCGCACCGGTGGGGATTTTGGGAACGACGGACGGGAGGGCCGCTTGACAGGCAGGGGAATTCGTCTTTGTTGCCCCGTCAGCCATGGCTAACAAAGCAGATAAGTGGGAGACCAACGTTGCGGGTAAGTTCTTCGTCGATCAGCAATGCATCGACTGCGATCTTTGCCGCGAAACCGCGCCCGGCTTCTTCACCCGCCACGATGAAGGCGGCTACTCGTTCGTGCACAAACAGCCGACGACCGAGGAAGATATCGCGCTTTGTATGGAGGCCCTCGAGGGCTGTCCGGTGGAGGCCATTGGCAACGACGGCGACGAATAAGCGCCGTCGCCCTCTTTTACGTGTTTTCAGCCCTGCGGAGCGATCCGCGGGGTTTTTTTGCGCCCGCTTGATGCAGGTCAAGGCGGT
>JBBQUU010000030.1:0-54628 GCA_038212175.1 Opitutales bacterium
CGCGTGTAGGCGTCGAGGCCTCCGGCTGATCCGCCGACGCACACGATGGGGAAGCTTGGATGGGTTGTCTTCATGAACGAGCCTCCAGCGGGAGCTGGGGGCGGGGGAGACATTACCGGATTTCCGCGGAGACCGATAGGGGGTGTTCTCCTCCCGGGAGCATCGGGAGCCGGGCCTGGCTTTGAGTCATTCTGGCCGCGTCGCGTCGAGCCACTGCGCGAGGGATCAGCGCGAGTCGCGCTTGGCTTGGGACCGTTTGTTGTGGGCCGATACGTGGCCTTGGACCCGCGTCGTGCGACCGGTTTCGGCGAAGCGCTGCGAGGTGATTTTACCGAGGGCTTTCCCGGCCTTGGCGGCGATCTTCTTGTCGGATGAGGGGGTTTTCTGTCCCGAAACTTTTGAGGAGGAAGACATAAACCAAGGTATCACAGAGCGTTCCGGCGCGCAACCCAGGAAGGCCGTTGGAACGGTGGTGACGAAGATCAGCGAGCACGTTTTGCAGGACGCCAAGAAAAGTGACTGGCGCCCACGTGCCTTCCGGCCTCACCCTAGCGGTCATGTTTGAGATCACCGGCACCATCAAGAAAGTCTTCGAAGAACAAACCTTCGGCAGCGGCTTCAATAAACGCGAATTCGTCCTGACCATCGAGTCCGGACGCTTTCCGCAGGACATCAAATTCGAGTGCGTAAAGGACAAAGTCGGACTGCTCGCGGAAGCGAAGCCGGGCGACAAGATGAAGGTCTTTTTCGACCTCCGCGGTCGCGAGTGGAAGGAGAGCTATTTTGTGAACCTGAACGCCTGGAAGTTGGAGCCCGTCGGAACCGCCGCGGGGCCGGCCGCCACGGACGATG
Organism: Opitutales bacterium; assembly: GCA_038212175.1. Classification (GTDB taxonomy): domain Bacteria; phylum Verrucomicrobiota; class Verrucomicrobiia; order Opitutales; family Opitutaceae; genus CAMAXB01. The sequence continues at coordinate 853 of JBBQUU010000030.1, forward strand.
ACGGCTCCCCCCTGACGGAGCCGGAAGGCGAAACGATCCAAGGCGACGAGCCGTTTTGAAAAAATACCTCGGGCAAGCGGTTCTGTTGGCGGACATCGGGAGGTGGATTCGACTCCGTTCTCCCGCCTCCTAACCTAGCGCTTTGAGCAGGCGGTGTTGGTTTGAAGGACGAGATGCCGGCCATCCTCCGCTCCGGAGGGGGGCGCCGTCGTCACCTGCCCCCCGCCTGCCGGGTTCATGCCGCGGAGTGGCGAAGCAGCCAGAAGGTGTAGCCGAGATAGATCGCGAGCAGGACGGCTCCCTCCCCGCGACTGATGCGGCCCCCGCCGCGGACCACCGGTAACAACGCGACGGATACAAGCAGCATCACGCCGAGATCCACCCAGGCAAGCGCGGGGGCGTCTTCGATCGCGATCCGCCCTTCGCCGACAACATCTCGGGCTATCGCGGCGGTTCCTCCTTGGGCCGGACGTACAGCATTGCGGCCCGGGTGGAGCTTTGAAACGCCGGGCGCGCCGAAGACGTGCCGCACCGGCTCTGCACCGAATACACACGTCATCGATTAAGGATTCGACGCGTTCGACGCCCGCTTGCACAGCTTCTTGGCATACGTTGCCCCAATCCGCCGCGTGGGGGCACGCGGCCTGCTACAGGGGGGACGGAGCGCCGCATGGTGACGACTGAAGCGAGCGCTCGAATCGAAGCGGACCGGGGCGGCTCAGCCGGTTTACGGTGAGGCTGGGTGTCTCGTGGTAGAGTAGGCAAGTTTGTCGTCTTCCGCCGTTTCAGAATCCCTGGGGCGTCAGGTGAAAATAATCGACTCGTACCGCGGGACTAGGTTCTCTTGGGCCCGATGATCGTGCATAATTTTGGGTTTGGACGGGCCTGCCAATCTGGCCGGCTATCCATCTCCGTACTCCTTGCCCTGCTGGCTTCGGCGGAAAGTACTGCGCAGACCGTCATCACGTGGACCGGAGGCGACATCGTCACGGGAGACATCAGCCCCGTTGGCGTTGCCTCGGCGGTCGCTGCGGGCGTTACCCTCCATATCGTCACGGACTCCAACCACGATTTCAACGCTCGTGCCGTGGCGAACAACGGCACGGTGAACTGGAGTGCCGGAGCCCTGCGTTCGGGCAACGGAGGCCGCTTCACCAACAACAACATTTGGAACGACACCGGTGGCAGCGTTGCGATGACCAATGCTTACGGTGGTATCGGCGGCACCACGTTCGTCAACGCGGCCAGCGGCACCTACAACAAGCTGTCGGGCAGCACCACCTTTTCGGTCGCGTTCAATAATGCGGGCAGCGTGATTGTTTCAGGGGGCACTCTGAGCCTGGCCGGTGGTGGAACCTTTGCCGACGGTTCGAGCATTGGGAGCACCGGGGCCGGCGTGGTTCAACTCACCGGCGGCACCCTGACCGGCAGCGGCCCGGGAGGATTTACGGCGGGCAATTTCATCCTCACGGGCGGCGACGTTTCCGGAAACACCACGTTCCTTGGCACGACGCAATGGGTGGGCACCGCTTTTAACACGGCCGGCACCACGACCTTCGCGGCCGGCGGCACGCTGACCATCAGCGGGACGGGCGATCACAACTTCTCCTCTCATACGATCATCAGCAATGGCACCGTGAACTGGACGGGCGGGCGGCTCCGCTCGGGGAACGGCGGGAGATTTACGAACAATGCCATCTGGAACGACTCGGCCGACGGCTATGCGGTCAACAACGACTACGGCGGCGTGGGCGGGACAACGTTCACCAACGTGGGCACCTACACCAAGACGGCCGGAACGACCACGTTCCAGGACGGTACCCTGGTCAACCAAGGCACCATCAGTGTGACGGGCGGAACGCTTAACCTGAATGGGGGCACGCTCAGCAATGGATCGAGCATCGGCAGTTCCGGAGCGGGCGTGGTCCAGTTGACCACCGGAACGCTGACGGCCAGCGGCGTGATTGGCGCGCAGAATTTTCGGCTCAACGGTGGGCAGCTTGCGGGTACGCAGACCTTCAACGGCACGCTGAGCTGGCTCGCCGGTAGTTTGAGCCCCTCCGGCACCACCACGATCGGGAGCACCAGCACGCTCACGATCGCCGGAGCCGGCGACCACGATTTCAGCGGCCGCGGCATCGTCAATGCCGGTACGGTGAACTGGACTGGCGGACGCCTCCGCTCGGGCAGTGGGGGCAGCATCACGAATAACGCCACGTGGAATGACTCGGCCGATGGCTACGCGGTCAACAACGACTACGGCGGCGTGGGCGGGACGACCTTTACCAATGCGGGTACGTACAACAAGACCTCCGGAATCACCACGTTTCAGGACGGCACCCTGGTCAACCAAGGGACGATCAACGTGACCGGAGGTACGCTCAACCTCAACGGCGGCGTCCTCAGCGACGGGTCGATCATCGGGAGCTTCGGGGACGGACTCGTGCAGCTCACCTCCGCGCTTCTCACGGCCAGTGGCCTGATCGAATCGCGAAATCTTCTGCTCAAGGGCGGTCAGCTCGGGGGAACGCACACGTTCAACGGCACGCTGAGCTGGCTCTCCGGCAACTGGAACACGACGGGGACCACCACCTTCGCCAACACCAGCACGGTGACGATTTCCGGAGCCGGCGATCACGACTTCAGCGGCCGCGCCATCGTCAATAACGGCACGGTGAACTGGACCGGCGGGCGGTTGCGCTCGGGCAGCGGCGGCAGCGTCACAAATAATGTCACGTGGAACGACTCGGCTGACGGCTATGCGGTCAACAACGACTTCGGCGGCGTCGGTGGGACGACGTTTATCAACGCGGGCACTTACAACAAGAGCGCGGGCATCACCACGTTTCAGGACGGTACGTTGGTCAACCAAGGCTTGGTCAGTGTGACGGGCGGTGTACTCAATCTGACTGGCGGTACTCTGAGCCACGGTTCCAGCATCGGCAGCTCCGGGAACGGGGTGGCGCAATTGGCGGGCGGATTGCTCACCGCCAGCGGCACGATCGGCGTGCAGAACTTCCTCCTCAACGGCGGTCAGCTCGCCGGCACGCAGATCTTCGATGGCACGTTGAGCTGGCTCGCGGGAAATCTTAACACGTCGGGCACCACCACCTTCGCGAATGCCAGCACCGTGACGATCGCCGGAGCCATCGATCACGATTTCACCGGCCGCGCCATCGTCAATAACGGCACGGTGAATTGGACCGGCGGGCGGTTGCGCTCGGGCAGCGGCGGCAGCATCACCAATCATGCCACGTGGAATGATTCCGGCAGCGGCACCGCCCTCAACAACGATTACGGCGGCGTGGGAGGCACAACCTTCACCAATAGCGCCACGGGCACGTACAACAAATCCGGCGGCACCACCGCGATCTCCGTACCGCTGACCAACAGTGGCGTGATCAATGTTGCGAGCGGCACCCTTGCGCTGACGGGAACCTTGACCAACAGCGGTACTTTGAATGTCGCCCACGGCGCCGTATTCAGTTCGGCGAACGCGCTGACCTTCGGCGAGAATTCGCGGCTTCAGGGTGGGGGCGGTTTGACCGCGCCTTCGCTCACTTTCGCCGGCACGATCAGCCCCGGCACGTTAACGACGACCGACGTGCTGACGATCACCGGCGATCTTTCCCTTTCGGGGACCGCGAAGGCGCTCTTCAAACTGGGAGGCAGCGTGCGCGGCGCGGGCTATGACAGCCTTCAGGTCAGTGGAAGCATCGCCACCGGCGGACTCGTTGAGGTCAGTTTCATCAACGGCTTCGAAACGACGATTAACAGCTCGATGACCTTCGAGTTGGTGAGCGGCGCGGCGTTTTCCGGTAACTTCAGCAACGTGGCGAATGGCGGGAGCCTGCTCACCACGGACGGCCTCGGGCTCTTCACGGCCAACTTCGGCGCCGACAGCCCATTTGGTGCCGGCAAGCTCGTGCTCTCTAATTTCACCGCAGTGCCCGAGCCGTCCACGTGGGTGCTGATGCTGATGGGCAGCGGCCTCATGAGCGTCGCCGCGTGGCGCCGCCGGCGCCGATAGGGTGTTATCCCGGAGAACGGAGTCGTTTGCGGGTGGGTCTCCACACGCGCGGCGATCGGACTGCTGAGCGCTGGATTGCCTCGCGGATCTGATGATATTCTTCGGTTTCGATCGCAGGCGATGGTTCGCTGGTGCGCTTCGAGCCCGGGGCGCCGGCACTGCGAGCGGCGGGTTGACATTGCCTTGAAACCGGGCGTTCGACGCCGGAGTGTTTCGCGATGACACCGCGCCGGTGGCGCGATTATTATCTGACCCGTCCCTGCCCATGCCTCGCCAAGCCGTCATTTTTCTGATCGATACCCAAGGGACGTTTGTCCTTGGGTCTTACACCGGCAACTCCGCCCTCGGTACGCCGCACTTGGATCGGCTGGCGGCGGAAGGCGTGCGCTTTGACCGCGCCTACACGTGCAGCCCCGTGTGCGGGCCGGCCCGCTCGGCGATTTTCACCGGCTTGCCTCCTCACGCCAACGGAGTGCTCGGCAACGACATGGCGCCGGCGCTGAATTGCCCGACCGTGGCGCAGCGACTGGCTCCGTCCGGCGTTGCGTGCGCCTGCATCGGCAAGTGGCACTTGGATGGAAGTGATTATTTTGGCGACGGCCGATGTGCGCCGGGATGGGAGCCGCGGTGGTGGTTTGATGGACGCAACTACCTCGAGTCGTTGTCTCCAGCCGAGCGCGCGGCATCGCGGCGGATGCACGACGCCGCGTCCGTGGCGGCGGAAGGCATCACGTCGGAGTTTACCCACGCGCATCGGAGCGCGGATCGGGCCATTGCGTTCATCGAGGAGAACCGGGATCGCGATTTTTTCTTGGTGGTGTCGATCGACGAGCCGCACCATCCGTTCATTGCGCCCGAGCCGTGGGTGAGTGCGTTTGAGGAGTTTGAGCTGGAATTACCCAATGCCGACGACGCGCTGGCGACGAAGCCGCGGCAGCAACGCGAGTGGGCGGCCCATGTGGCTGCGGGCGTGACGGGGTCGGTGCGGCGCGACGCGGCGGGACGGGCGTGCGTGCGGCATCCGCGATTTTTTGGCTGCAACAGTTACAGCGATGCGCAGGTGGGTCGGGTGTTGGCGGCCGTCGACGCGGCAACGCCGGGCGCGCTGGTGATGCACACGAGCGACCATGGTGACATGCTGGGGCACCATCGTTTGTTGAGCAAAGGCCCGGCCGTGTACGACGAAGTGGCGCGGGTTCCGTTGCTGGTGCGCTGGCCGGGGCGAGCGCCGGCGGGCAGGCAGACCTCCGCGTTGGCCTCGCACCTCGATCTGGTGCCGACCTTGTTGGAGTTCTTCGGGGTTGCGGCGCCGTCGTTATTGCCGGGCAAGTCGCTGCTCCCGGTGTTCGCCGATCCGGAGACGGCTTGCGTGAATGCGCATGTGTTCATGGAGTTCAACCGCTTTGAGGTGGATCATGACGGCTTTGGCGCGTTTTCCCCGATCCGGGCGGTGACCGACGGGCGGTGGAAGCTGGCGGTGAACCTGATCGATACCGACGAACTCTACGACCTCGCGATCGACCCGCATGAGCGGGTGAACCGCATCGATGATCCGGCCGCGGCGACGGCCCGGGATGCGTTGCACGATGTTCTGCTGGCCCGGATGGGAGAAACGCGTGATCCCTTGCGAGGCCCGCACTGGGGCCGCCGGCCCTGGCGCGATCTCGGAGGTTCGACCTGGGGCGGTCCCACCCGGCCGCGTCCGCACGATCCGGCGTTTTACCCTCCCACGCTGCTTTACGAGACGGGCGAGCCGACCGAGAAGGCGGTGTATCCAAAAAACTGACCAGTCGTGCCGACTCCGACTTCGGGCGCCGCTCCAATCTGACGGCTTAAACGCAACGACGCGACGGCCAGTGCAGGGAGGTTCTGCTTGCGCTCGATATCAGCAGGTCATGGCCGAGGGGACCGACCCTTGGGTTTGTCACTCACGTGGGAGCGCCGCCATCAGGTCGGAGAGCCGAAGCTGTTGCCGGCCGCGGGCGTCAAAGTTCGTGGGCGCAAGCCAGCGTTGAAACGCGTCCCGGCGGGCCGGCCATTCGCGGTCGAGGATGGCGTGCCAGGCGGTGTCGCGATTGCGCCCTTTCACCACGGTGGCCTGGCGAAAGATGCCCTCGAAGGTGAAACCGAGGCGACGCGCCGCCGCTCGGGACGGTTCGTTGAGGGCGTCGCATTTCCATTCGTAGCGTCGATAGCCCAACTCGAAGGCGCGGGCCATCAGCAGGTACATGGCCTCGGTCGCCGCAGGGGTGCGCTGCAGCCGCGGCGAGTACGCGAGATGGCCAACTTCTATGCTGCCGTTGGGTGGATCGATCCGAAGGTAACCCGCGACGCCCGTCGCTTCCTGGGTTGTGAGGTCGATGATGGCGTACAGCCAGGGATCGCTCTTGCGGCTCACCTCATCCAGCCACGCGCGGTAGTCGGCTGCGGTTGCGAAGGGGCCGTAGGGGAGGTAGGTCCACAGGCGGTTCTCGGTGTCGAGGTCATTGCAGGCGCGGAGGGAGTCGGCATGGAGCGCGGGTTGCAGTCGCTCCAGCCGGCAGTAACGGCCTGCAATCGGCGCTGAGTCGGGCCGTGCCGGCGGTTTCCAATCACCGACCGAAAGGCCCATGGGCTGGCCGAGAGCGTTGTGAGTGTGGGTCATGGAGTCGTTGGCCGCGAGCTCTGCAGGAATGCAGGTGCCTGCGGGTGCGGCGTGGTCAAGCAGAGCATCTTACGTGGGCGCAGCCAATGGTCAGAACATTCAACATCCAATGTCCAACGTCGAACACGACCCAGCGCCTATTTACGAAGACACTTGGGTTGGGCGTTACCGGCAGCCTGAGGTCAAAGCTGGGACCGTAGCATGCCGGCGAGGTGATCGCCGAGTTTGATGTAAAACGGTCGGTCCCGAAAAGCGTCCAGCGTGAGCGGTTGGGAGCGGGCGAGATCGGCGTTGAAGCCCTCGAGAAATGCGCGTGCAACCGATTCATCCATCACGTTGATGTTGGCTTCGTCGTTCAGCGCAAACGAGCGGTTGTCGAAGTTGATCGATCCGATCGTCGTGAAGACATCGTCCACGATCATGAGTTTGCAGTGGTAACGAGAAGGTTGATACAGATGAAACTCGACGCCGGCTTCGAGCAGTTTTCCCCAGCGGGAGCGTGCCGCGGCGCGGCCGATGCGCGAATCGTTGATGAGAGGCGCGATGATTTCGACCCGCACGCCGCGGGCCCGGGCCGCGAGCAGCAGTTCGATCGAATGATTGTCGGGAATGAAATAAGCGTGGGACAGGCGGATGGATTTTCGGGCGGAGGAAATCGCGAGCAGATAAGACAGGCGCGCGAGCTCCGGGCGTTCATTGGGGCCGCTCATGAAGCAGTGCATGCGGGCGGAACCGGCGGACGGGATTGCCGGGAAGTACTCCGGACCGGCCAGGAGTCTCGACGTCGTCTGGAGCCAGTTGGCGGCAAAGATCGCCTGCATCTGACGAACGGCGGGCCCCGTGATGCGCGCGTGGGTTTCTCGCCACCGCTCCGGTAAGTCGGCGTCGCCCATCCACCCATCCTCGATGCAGACACCGCCGGTGAAGCCGATGGCTCCGTCGAGGATCAGCAATTTTCGGTGGGTGCGATGGTTGATATTGAATTTGAGATTGTACCAGCGCTCGCGGTCGTAGACGACAAATTCGATCCCCGCATCCTTCATCCGGTCCACGTCGGCGAGCTTCAGTTTGAAATTCCCGGCGCCATCGACCAGCGCGTGGACCTTGACGCCCGCGCGTGCGCGTTCGACGAGCGCCTTGATGAACTGGTCGCTGATCTCTCCCGAGGCCCAGATGTAGGTCTCGATCGTGACGGAACGTTCCGCCTGCCGGATCGCCTCCAGCATGGCGGGGAAGATCTGCACCCCGTTGATCAGCGGTTCAACCGAGTTTCCTCCGATGAACTCGGCGCCGAGCAGCGGGCCGAAGGCGTCAGGAAATGTCGGATGTTCAATGCTGACGGGGCTATCCCGCTCAAGCGTCCAGATCCGCGCGGACGAACGATAGAAGAGCACCGCGATCGCGAAGAATAAGAGCAGGACCACTCCCCAAGGGAAGACGCCGCCGAACCAGCGGGCGCGGCTCGCCCGACGTTCCGCCTCGGTCATTTCGGGGAGCTTCGGGAAGAGAGATTTCAAAGGTGGGATGGGGACTTACCACCTTCAGGAAAAAAACGCGATCCAGCGTTCGGGCTTTTTTCCACGGGGCGCCCAGATTGACCGATTTTAAGCGCACCGGTTCCTTTGCGTCCGGACGAACGGGCTCAGCTGGCGCCCCGCGTTTCCAACCGCTGTGAATGGCAGACGCGCCCTTCTGTCCATGCGAACGCGTTTGCCGGTTTTGCCGCGTTCCACCCACTGTAAAAACCCGACGTTGCCCGCGCTGCGTCAACGCGGTCGTTGTTCGCGACGTAGCGCTAGAGGATTTTCTTCCCGACGGCGATGGCGGCAATCAGGAGGATGACGAAAATCGCGACGAAGATGAAGAAGAGGACCTTCGCGATTCCTGCGAAAGCGCCGGCGATGCCTGCGAAGCCGAGCACACCGGCGACGAGGGAAACGATGGCAAAGATGATGGCCCACTTGAGCATATAAGTAATGGATTGAAGGTTCAGGCCGCAGGATGGAATTTACGAGCGGTTGACGGAGGATAGCGCAATGCGGCGATCCGCGCATCAGGCGAAATACCGGCAAATCCATCGGAAGAGCTGACAAACGTTCAATTTGCCGATCGAAGCTTTCCGCGAAACCCCTTCGCCCGGCGAGGCGGCGGCGAAACAGTTCAGGCCGGGCTCCGGCTCCCACTGACTCATTTGAGAAACCTGATTGTTTCAACGAACATCGTGGAAATCGAATTCGTCGGCCCCGGGGCGCCGTTACTGCGGGCGGGCGATATCGACCAGCCTAACGTTTCCTGAAGAACTTCTCGAAGGCGCTCTTGCGCTTTGCCGGCGCGTCGGTGCTGGCCGCAGGTCGTGTCCGGTCCATCCCTCGTTTCGACTCCCTGGGCGGCGAAGCTTTGGCGGAGGCGGGGACCTTCCTGCCGCACGGCGTGATGTGCGGCGGTGGCGTGACGTCCTCGGTCTTCTGCGGTTCGTCGAGCAGTCGGCGGGCCATGCCGGACAGGCCGAGCTTCTGCATCGAGGCACGCAGCGTCTTCTTCATCTCGGGCTTGTACCAGAAAAAGAAACTGCGCTGCGTCTGCTTTTCCTCGGGCGTGCGCGCCACACAGACGTCGGCGCCGTCGTAGGGGTGGACGCCGGTCGCGTAGATTTCTGTCGCCACCGTCATGGGCGTGGGCGTGAAGTCCTGCACTTGCTCCAGGCGGAAGCCGAGGTCCTTGGTTTTGAGCGCGAGTTCGGCCATGTCCTCCGGGCGCGAGCCGGGGTGCGAGCTGATGAAGTAGGGGACGACGGGCATCTTGGGCTTGCCGGCCTTGGCGGCGGCGGCCTCGAACTTTTCCTTGAATATGTAGAACAGGTTGAAGCTCGGCTTGCGCATGACGCGCAGCACATGGTCGCTCGTGTGCTCGGGCGCGACCTTGATGCGGCCGGGCACGTGGTGCGCCGCAAGTTCCTCGATGTAGTTTTCGTGGCTCGCCTTCACTTCCGGCGTGACGCCCTTGTTGTGCAGGAACAAATCGTAGCGGATGCCGCTGGCGACGTAGGCGTGATTGACGCCCTCGGTCTCGCGCACGGATTTGTAGATGTCGAGCAAGGCGGTGTGGTCTGTATCCAGATTTCGACACACATCGGGCCAGATGCAGGAGGGGCGCACGCACTCGTCGCAGATCCACTGCTGCTTGCCCTTCATCTTGTACATGTTGCCCGACGGGCCGCCGAGGTCGCTGATCGTGCCGCGGAAGTCGGGCATCTGCTTGATCGACTCGACCTCGCGCAGGATCGATTCCTTCGACCGCGAGGCGACGAATTTGCCCTGGTGGGCCGAGATCGTGCAAAAGCTGCACCCGCCGAAGCACCCGCGGTGCATGTTGATCGAGTGCTTGATCATCTCGTAGGCGGGGATGGGCCCGCGCTTGCGATACTTCGGATGGGGCAGCCGCGTGTAGGGCAGGTCGAAGGCGCGATCGATCTGCTGCTCCGTCATCGTCGGAAACGGCGGGTTAACCACGAGCGTGCGATCGCCGACCTGCTGGAGGATGCGGCGCGCTTTCACACGGTTCGACTCGGTTTCGATGTCCTTGAAATTGCGGGAGTATTTTTCGCGGTTATCGAGGCAGTGCTCGTGACTGTGCAGCGCGTAATCCTCCCAGCGCTTGTTCTTGGGCACGTCCTCGCCCGGCGGCAGAAGCACGGCGGTTTGCGGCACGGTGGTGAGCGAGGCGAAGGGCACGCCCTGCTTGAGCAGGCGGATCGTCTCCTTCAGCGGCAGCTCGCCCATGCCGTACACGAGCAGATCCGCGCCGCTGTCGGCGAGTATGGACGGCTTCAACTGCTCAGACCAGTAGTCGTAATGCGTGACGCGACGCAGGCTGGCCTCGATGCCGCCGATCATGACCGGCACCTCCGGGAAAAGTTGTTTCAGGATGCGCGAGTAGACGGTGGTGGCGTAGTCCGGACGGAACCCGTGTTCGCCGCCCGGGGTATAGGCGTCCTCGCTGCGCAGTTTTTTCGCCGCCGTGTAGCGGTTGACCATGGAGTCCATGCAGCCGGCGGTGACGCCGAAGAACATCCGTGGGGCGCCGAGTTTCTTGAAATCGCGCAGGTCGTCGCGCCAGTTCGGTTGGGCGACGATGGCCACGCGCAGCCCTTCGGCTTCGAGCATGCGGCCGATGACGGCGGTGCCGAAGGCGGGGTGGTCAACGTACGCGTCGCCCGAGACGAGAATGACATCGAGGTAGTCCCAGCCTCTTGCCGCGACCTCGTCGCGCGTGGTGGGCAGCCACCGCGCAGGGTCCCACACGGGTTCCCGGGAGTATACTTTGGTGGCGGGTGACGGCTGGCTCATGGCAGAAGGACGACTTCGCACCCTTGGCAAAAACGAACGCGCCGCAACCTCGAACGGTTGCGGCGGCGGGGAGTTCCCTCGGCGACCGCCACTTCCCGCGGGTCGGACAACACGCGGCAGAAACCGCGTGAAGAATGACCGGCCTTGGATCGCAGGGATGGGATCTTTCGATTCCACAATTGCCATCCCCAAGCAGTTACAGAAGTTTCGCCGCCGCATGCAATGGATCGCCCCCTCGGAAAAAGACGCCGCCTCCGATGCCCTTGAAAAACGCCTCTGGTCCGCCGCCGACCAGCTCCGTGCCAACTCCGAACTATAGGCTCAGGAATACTCCGCGCCCGTCCTCGGGCTCATCTTCCTGCGTTTCGCCGAGGCCCGCTTCGCCACCCATCGCGCCAAGCTCGAAACCACCGCCGCCTCCGCGCGGCGCGGCTCCCGGCTCGACGATCCCACCGCCTACCACGCTGAGGGCCTGCTCTACCTGCCGCCCGCCACCCGCTTAATCTCCCCGAGGCCGAAAACATCGGGGCCAAGGTCAACGAGGGCATGCGCGCCATCGAGCACCACAACCCCCAGCTCGCCGGGGTCCTCCCCAAGACCTACAACCTCTTCGGCAGCACCCTCCTCAAGCAGCTGCTCAAAAAGATGTCCGAGACCCCGGTCTCGGCCGACTACGACACCTTCGGGCGCGTGTATGAATACTTCCTCGCCGAGTTCGCCATGTCCGAAGGGCAGGGCGGGGGCGAGTTCTACACCCCCTCCAGAATCGTCCGTCTGCTCACCGAGGTGATCGAGCCCTTCCACGGCCGCATCCTCGACCCCGCCTGCGGCTCCGGCGGCATGTTTGTGCAGTCCGCCCGCTTCGTCTCCGAACACCGGGTAAACCCGGCCAAGGAACTCGCCATCTACGGACAGGAAAAAGAGCGCGCCACCGGCGACCTCTGCCGCATGAACCTCGCGGTCCACGGCCTCGAAGGCGACATTAAGCAGGCCATCAGCTACTACGACGACCCGCACGCCGAGGAGCTGGAAACCCTCAACCCCCAAGCGCGAAAGCTGGAAACCACGATTGCGCAGAACATCGCCGAAATCCTCGAATCGTGATGACCCAGCGACGATCATCGACCGGACTTGTCTCCCTCTCCTTGTGGGAGAGGGCTGGGGTGAGGGTGCGCAGCTTGCCCGCACCCTCGAAAGAACCATCGCCGCCAACGTCGCGGAAATTCTCACCACATGAACGCCAACGCCATTCAGACTCTCACCACCACGTTTGAAGCCCACGCCCAGCAAGCCGAGGGTGGCGTGGAATACTGGCTGGCCCGCGACATCCAGCACCTCCTCGGCTACGCCAAGTGGGAAAACTTCCTGCAAGTCATCGCCAAGGCCAAGACGGCGTGTGAAGTCTCGGAACGGAAGGTGGCCGACCATTTTCCCGACGTCAGGAAAATGGTCGATCTCGGCTCCGGCAGTCGGCGCGAAGTCGATGACGTGATGCTCACCCGCTACGCCTGCTACCTCATCGCCCAGAATGGCGATCCGCGGAAGCCGGACGACGCCCTTCTTGCGGCCCTCCTCGATGGTGGTGAGCACGTAGGAGTAGTCGTCGCCCGATTGCGTGGCGGCTTTCTGTTTGCCGGCTACGCGGTTGTAATTGGATACGTGGCGAGATATTGCCCAAGGATCTGGTCGGCCTCCCACACGGTTTCGCCGGAGAGGTAGTCGAGGGCCAGAAGCTTGACCTTCGAGCCGGCCATGCCGGAAGAGTGGTTGCAGAGGAGATAAGGAGTACATCCTTTCGCAGCCGCCGTCGCGCCGTCGGCGCTTTGGTGGCGGGATCATCATCAACGCATGCATACCCGTTCTCGGACGATTTGGGTTCAGTGACCGGACCCGCCGGCCTCTAGACTTGGGTGTCGACGAGTCGATAGCCGGTGCTGCGCCCTCCGGCGCCGTCCTTGATCAGGATGCTACGATCGATGAGGTCGGTGATGTCCCGAAGCGCGGTGTCGGCCGAGCACTTCGCGATCTTCGCCCATTTAGTCGAAGTCATCTTGCCTTCAAATCCATCAAGCAGCCGGTTCAGCATCTCGCGCTGGCGTTCGTTGAAGGGCGTCCCGTCGTAGGTGTTCCAGAAACGTGCTTTGGCGAGGACAGAGTCAAGCATGCCCGCAGACGCGTTGATCGCCCCTCGCAAACAGTGGAGGTACCACTCGATCCAGGCCGTGAGATCGAGCGAACCCTTCTGGCTGCGCTCGAGTCTGCCGTAGTAGTCGCTGCGCGCGGCTTGGATCTGGCCCGACATGCTGTAGAAGCGGTGGGCGGTTCCTTCGGAGCGTGCCAGTTGGAGGTCCGCGATTGCACGGGCGATGCGGCCATTTCCGTCGTCAAAGGGGTGGATGGTCACAAACCAAAAGTGGGCGATCGCTGATTTTATTACGGGATCCTCATTCGTGGACTGATTGAACCAGGCGAGAAATCGATCCATCTCATACGCGAGGCGGTCGTGGCTGGGCGCTTCGAAGTGGACGGTTTCGCGGCCATATCCGCCAGACACCACCTGCACCGGTCCGCTGGACTCCGTTCGCCAGGCACCGATCGAGACGCGCTGAAGTCCACTTCGGCCATGCGGAAACAGCGCCGCTTGCCAGGCGAATAAGCGTTCGGCGGCAAGCGGTTCCTGGAAATTGCGCGTCGCGTCGAGCATGACTTCGACGATGCCTTCGACGTTGCGGTCGACAGGAGGCAGTGCGCCCACGTCGATGCCCATGCGGCGGGCAAGGGAGGAGCGGACCTGGCCTAGGTCCAGAAGCTCGCCCTCAATCGCACTCGTCGTGGCAACGTCTTCGGTGAGGATACGAAGCGTTGCTTGCTCCTTAAGGTTGAAGCCGAGTGCTTCCATTCGGCCGACCAAGCGGCCTTGGAGGTGGCGAACCTCGGACAAAAGGTCTGCAAGCTTTGCCTTGTCCCAAGCGAAAGCCGGCCAGTTCGGATCTTGGTGAATGTACATTACTCTGCGAAGAAATCGAAAGCTTACATTCAGACTCCGAGAGGCTCAACGTTAATTACCGCAAAATATGCGGTGATTGCGGACGTTATTCGCCGCAGGCGTTGTTAATAACTTTTTGCTAAATACCGGCTTCTCTCCTCCTCTTGGCTTGACGGGTGGGGGTCAAAAGGGGATGAAAGGGGGCAATCTGGGGCGCCCTGTGCGCTCCGCTTATGGCATCCCTTGGCAAACCGTTCTATACCGGGAATTTCCGGCATAACCTGGACGACAAGAATCGGCTAACGATTCCGTCGGCCTGGCGGTCTGCGCATGGAGAGTCTGATACGTTCCTCGCGACGCCCAATCCCGCCGGGTACATTTCCGTCCTCCCGCCGGCCGAGGTGGAGAAGCTTTACGAGAAGATCGCAGCGGTGCCGCTGTCCGACGCCTCCGCCCAGGAGGAGATCGCGGCATTCTTTGCCGCCACGCAGGCGTTCACCTTCGACAAGCAGGGTCGTGTGCCCGTGTCGGATGCGTTGCTCGCCCATGCCGGCATCGGCAAGGACGCCGTGCTTAGCGGCGGGTTGAGCAAATTCAACATCTACAGCCCGGAACGCTGGGCGGCCATCGAGCAGAAGTCGTCGCCGACAAGTCAGGCGGACTTCATGCGCCGGTTCGGAATCTAGCCATGGTCGCCAAGGCAAAGCACTTTCCGAATCCCCGGCCCGACCGCCCGCCGGAAGGGCTCGGGTCCCACCGCTATTTCCCGGCCGTGTCCGCCCGGGTGCGCGCCAGTCTCGTGCTGCGCCGCGTCGCGCCGGGCGCAGTCGCCGGCGTATCCGGTGCTCAATCACACATTCGCTCCGTTTCCCCGGGGCCGAGGAGGTCCGCTCATGCGCGCCCTGCTGCCTGAACGCACCCGTCCTGCCATGACTCCCGGCCACCAACCCGTCCTGCTGCGCGAGGTGCTCGACTTGCTCGCGCCCCGCGCCGGAGGCCGCTATCTCGACGCCACCTTCGGCGGCGGCGGGCATACGCGCGCCTTGCTGGAGTCTGCGGCGGACACGTGGGTGGTTGCGCTTGATCGCGACCCGGCCGCGCAGCTGCGGGCCGAGGTGTTGCGCGAGGAGTTCGAAGGGCGCTTCACACTCGTCGACCGCGACTTCGGGCAGCTGGCGACCCTCGATCTCGGCCGGTTCGACGGCATTCTGTTCGATCTGGGCGTCTCCTCGTTTCAACTCGACGAGGCTGAGCGCGGTTTTTCCTTCCGGCAGGACGCCCCCGCCGACATGCGCATGGATCCGCGCCAAGGCGTGCCGGCGTCGCAATGGCTGGAGACGGCGACCGAGGAGATGCTTGTCCGGGCGATCCGGGATTTTGGCGAGGAGGCGCATTGGCGCCGGGTGGTGCGGGTGCTGCGCGAGGCCCGCGGAACGGGTGCGCTGGGCCGCACGGGTTCGCTGGCCGCGACGATCGCGGAGGCCATCCCGGCGCGTGACCGCCACACGATGAAAATCCACCCGGCCACGCGCGCCTTCCAAGGCATCCGCATCGCGGTAAACGACGAGATCGGCGCGCTCGAACGCGCGCTCCCTGCCGCCTTCGAGCACCTCATCCCCGGCGGCGTGCTGGCGGTGATCAGTTTTCATTCCCTCGAGGACCGTCCGGTGAAGCAGTTCTTTCGCCGGATGTGCGGACAGCCGGCGAGCGCCGACGACGGCACGCCGCAGGACCTGCGCGAAAAATGGGCCGACGCCCTCACACGCAAACCCCTCACCGCCGGTCCCGACGAGGTCTCCGTCAATCCCCGCAGCCGTTCCGCCAAGCTCCGCGCCGTCAGGAAACACTGACCGGCGCCGCTGTCCTTCCCCTCTCTCCTTTCGTCCCCCCTCCGAATTTCTTCCGCCTGCCGCGCGCTTTCGTCATGAAAAAGTCAGACACTCACGCCTTTGTTAACCAGCTGCTCGTCGGCACGCTGGCCATGATCCTCTTCAGCGGCACGATCGGCCTCGGTGCCGTGTGGATGCGTCACCAGATTTCCATTACAGCCCAGACGACCCGGCAGATCGAGAACACGCTGTCCGAGGTGGAGCGCCGCATCGCGGAGACCACCGCGCTGATCGCGGCGGAGCAGTCACCGGAGGCGCTTGAGCAAAAGAACGCGAAGATGGCGATCGGCCTGGTGCCGAAGCGCGACTCCCAGATCGTCTGGGTGGCCGAGTCGCCCGAGGAGCGCCTCGCGGCCCGCCGCAACCTGGAGATTTTCGCCGAGGAGACCGTGCGCACGCGCACGCCGATCCGCTTCGGTCTCACCGGCAACCGCACGCCCTAAGCTGCGTCCGAATGAACAAGGGGTTCGCCTCCAATTACCGCATCGTCCTGCTCGCGACCGCCATCAGTGCGGGCTTCGGGGCCATTGGCACGCGCCTGGTGGACCTGCATGTGATCGACCGGGCGAATCTGATCCGCCACGTCGACCGCGTGCGCGACACGTTCGTGGTGCAGTCCGCGCGGCGAGGTGACATTCTCGACGTCCGCGGGGACGTGCTCGCGACCTCCCGCACGCTCATCGTGCTCGGCATCGATCCGGAGGTGGTGCGCCCCGAGGACCACGCTCGTTTTCCCGAGCTGGCGCGTCTTTTGAACCTTCCGCTTTCGCAGCTGGAGCAGGCGGCGGGAAAGCGCACGCGGCCCACGCGGGTTGATCCGGCCGATCCCGCTTCGCCCGTGGTGGAGCGTCCCGTCCAATACGTGAAGTTGAGCGAGACCGTCGAGGAGTCCACCTACGAGGAGATTCAAAAGCTCGGCATTCGCGCCGTGACCGGCAGCCGCGAGTTTGCGCGCGTTTACCCGAACAACGCGCTGGCGGCGCACCTCATCGGTTTCGTCAACAAAGAGAACGTCGCCGCCGCCGGTCTCGAAGCCTTCGCTGATTTCTACCTGCGCGGGCAGGATGGCTGGCGCGAGTCGGAGAAGGACGGCCTGCGCCGCGAACTCCCGCAGTTCCGCACGCGCGACGTGCCGCCGACGGATGGGTTTTCCGTGGTGTTGTCGATCGATTCGTTCGTGCAGCAGATGGTGGAGGAGGAACTCGCGGCGATCGCGGCGAAGTTCAATCCCGCCAAGGCCACCATCATCGTCAGTGACGCAAAGAGCGGCTTCATCCTTGGTCTGGGCAACTATCCGACGTTTAATCTCAATACCTTCAACGTCGCTCCGCTCGAGGTGCAGCGGAACGTGGCCATCACCGACCAGCTCGATCCCGGCTCGACGTTCAAGATCGTGGCGGTGGCGGGGGCGCTGGAGGAGGGTTTGGTTTCCCCGCAGACCCGGATCGACTGCAGCGAGGAAACGATCGTCTACCAAGGGCGCACCGTGCGCTTCATGCGTGAGGACCATCCGGCGGCCGAGCCGATGTCGGTGCGCCAGATCATCGCCAAGTCGAGCAACCGCGGCACGACCCAGCTCGCGATGCGGCTCGGCGATCGCAAATTCTACGATTACGCGCGTGCCTTCGGCTTCGGCGAGGCGGCGGGGTTTCCCTTTGGCGGCGAGATCAGCGGCCTTCTGCATTCGCCAGACAAGTGGAGCGGGATCGACATCACCCGCCTCCCCTCCGGCTACTCGATTTCGGCCACCCCCCTGCAGATCCATTACGCGATGGGCGTCATCGCCAGCGGCGGCGACCTGTTGCGTCCGCAGCTCATACGCGAGATTCGCGATCGGCGCGGCGAGACCGTTTACACCTTTGGCGGCGTGTCCCGCCGTCGGGTGATCGGACCCCGTACGGCGGAGTCGATGGCGCGCATGCTGCAGGCCGTTGTCTCGAGCGAAGGAACCGCGGGCTCGATCATGCTTCCCGGCTACCAGCTGGCGGGGAAGACCGGAACGGCCCAGAAGATCGTCGACGGACGGTACTCCGACCGCCATCATGTCGCTTCGTTTGCCGGGTTCTTCCCCGCGACCCAGCCGCGGGTGGTGATCACGGTGATCGTCGACGAGGCGCGCATGCCCAACGGATTCAGCGCGTACGGCAGCCGCGTCGCCGCTCCGAGCTTCAAAAATATCGCGGAGAAACTCATCTCCTACCTCGACATCAAGCCGGTCGAAGACCCCGCCGCCCCGCGTACCTACGCCGCGGCGGAAGGAGGCCGCCGATGATCGGGTATCTCACTCAGAACCACCCGCTCATCCAAGCCTTCCAGTCGCACCCCAACGGCCGGACCCGCAAGGAAACGCTCGCCCGCAACCGTGAACTAAAAATGGCCCCCAAACTCTCGGACTACTTCAAGGACGACGAAATCGTCGCCTCGAAAGGGCCGCTCGACCGTCCCATCTCGGGGATCGTGATGGACAGCCGGCGCGTCGTGCCGGGCAACCTGTTCTTCGCCCTGCCCGGACTGCGTACTGATGGCGGCGGATTCATCGACGAAGCCGTGACCCGCGGTGCCGTCGCGATCGTTTCCGGCAAGCTTCCGCTTGCGACCTCGTCCAAGGTGACCTTCATCCAGGTCGACGACCCCCGCGCGATGCTCGCGCGGGTGGCGCAGCGCTACTACCGTTTCCCCGATCGCGAGCTCACGGTGGTCGGCGTGACCGGCACGAACGGCAAGACGACGGTCACGCATCTGCTCAAGCATTTCCTCAACGGCGACCAGCGCGTGGGCCTGATCGGCACGGTCAACTACGACCTCGGCGCGCGCACGGTGCCGTCGTACAAGACCACGCCCGAATCGCTCGACCTCTACGGCATGCTCGCCCAGATGCGCGATGCGGGCTGCCGGCAGGCGGTGATGGAAGTCAGCTCGCACGGCATCGACCAGCAGCGCGTGCTGGGCATGCAGTTCGGCGCGGCGGTGTTCACGAATCTCACCCGCGACCATCTCGATTATCACAAGACGCTCGACGCCTACTTCGACGTGAAGGCCCGCCTCTTCAACGGAGGCACCGGCGCGGAACCGAAGGTGGCCGTCGTCAATCTTGACGATGCCCACGGCCGCGCGCTGACCGCCCGGATACCCGGCAACGTGCGCACGGTCACGTTCGGAGAAGCGCCCGAGGCGAACGTTCGAGCGGAGCAGGTGGCGCTCGGCGAAAAGCAAACCTCGTTCCGCCTCGTCTGGCCCCAAGGTTCGCTCCCGATCGAGTCGCCGCTGATCGGACGCTACAATCTCAGCAACCTGCTCGCCGCCGTCGCCACCGCCTGGGCGCTCGGCCGCGACCCGGTGGTCTTCATGCCGCGCATCCGCGCCTTCAAGGGCGTGCCCGGACGCATGGAGCGGGTGGACGAAGGCCAGCCGTTCAACGTGCTGGTCGACTACGCCCACACCGACGACGCCCTGCGCAACGCACTCGGCATGCTGCGTGCCGTCACGAGCGGACGGCTGCTCGTCGTCTTCGGCTGCGGTGGCAACCGCGACCGCTCGAAGCGCGCCCCGATGATGCGCGCCGTGCAGGAACAGGCCGACTTTGCCTTCGCCACCGCGGACAATCCCCGGCGCGAGGCGCTGGCGCAGATCTTCGACGATATGCGCGAGGGCGTCACCGCCCCGGAGAAGCTCACCTGGATCGACGACCGCCGCCGTGCGATCAGCCTCGCCCTCGACATGGCGCGGCCCGGCGACTGCCTGCTCATCGCGGGCAAGGGGCACGAGTCCTATCAGGAGTTCGCCGACACCGTCATTCCCTTCGACGACCGCCAGGTCATGCGCGAACTGCTCGGCATCAAGCGCCTGAAGCAACCCTGAACCACCCTGTACCCCGTCTCACATGCCTGTATTTGATTCAAGGATACTAGCCCGCTGGACTGCGGGTGCCTGGACGGTCCCGCCCGCCGCCGCGTTGAACGGCTTTTGCACGGACACCCGGCTGCTGCGTGCCGGCGACATCTTCGTCGCCCTTCGCACCGACAAGCGCGATGGACACGACTTTCTGGAAGCGGCCCGCGCCGCCGGGGCGGGCGCGGCGATCGTCGCGCGGGCGAACCCCTCGGTGGCGCTCCCGCAGCTCGTCGTGGCGGATCCGCTCGTCGCCTTTCAAGCGATCGCCCGCGAGCACCGGCGGACCTTCCGTGCGCCCGTCGTGGGCATTTCGGGCAGCGCCGGCAAGACGTCGACCAAGAACCTGCTCGCCCTGCTCCTGGGTGGCGAGACGGGCTACGTCCTGGCGACCGAGGGCAACCTGAACAACCACCTTGGCGTCCCCTTGACGCTCACCCGGCTCGACCCCGCGAGGCACCGGTTTGCCGTGATTGAAGCGGGGATCAGCGCGTCGGGCGAGATGGCGCCGCTCGCGGCGATGATCGAGCCCGACGTCGCGATCATCACGCTCGTGGGGCACGCCCACACGGAGGAGCTCGGCGGCCTCGACGGCGTGGCGAAGGAGAAGGCTGTCCTTCCCGCCGCGGTGCGGGCCAGCGGCATCGCGATCTTTCCGCGGCGTTGCGCCGATTTTCCCGTCTTCCGCGATCTGAACGTGCGCACCCTCACGGTCGAGGCGGCGGACGTGATCCGTCCGGCCGAGCCACCGCGGGACCGGGTGTATTTCACCATCACGCAACGCGGCGAGAACACGGCGATCGCCCTGGCTTATGGACGTCCGCCGCCGCTCGTCTTCACGCTCGGGCGCGTGACCGATGGCATGGCGCAGAATGCGGTGCTCGCGATCTGCGCCGCGCTCTGGCTGGGTGTGCCGCGCGATGTCATTCAGCGCCGCTTGGACGACTATGCGCCCGCGCCGCTGCGCGGAGAAATCCGCCGGGAGGACGGGCGCCTGCTTTACCTCGACTGTTACAACGCCAACCCGGCTTCGATGGCGGACGCGTTGGCGGCGTTTCGCCAGCTGGTGCCGTCCGGAGAGAGTCCACGATTGTTCGTGCTCGGCTGCATGGAGGAACTTGGACCGGATTCGTTCGTGCACCACGAGAACCTTGGCGCCAGCCTGCGTCTTGGTCCCGACGATCACGTCTGCGTGATCGGCGACCAGGCCGGCGCGGTGAAACGCGGGGCGCTTGCCGCCGGCGCGCGGCCCGATCAAGTGGAGGTGTTGGAGTCGATCGAAACCATGTCGGCGCGGTTCGCCGCGTTTTCGGGCGCCGTGTTTGTGAAGGGCAGCCGTCGCCATCAACTGGAACGTATCCTCGCGAACGGGCATGCACCCGTCGCCCACTGAGTTCCCATGCTGAGCTATCTCGCCGACTATGAGCACCTCTTTGGACCGCTGCGGGTATTGCGCTACCTCACGCTCCGCACGCTCGGCGCGGCCGTCACCGCGACCCTCGTCGGCTTCGTCATCGGACCGTGGCTGATCGCGCGTCTCCGTCGTCTCAAGTTCGGCCAGCATTACGACGATGATCGCACGGGTGAGCTCGCGCAGAAGTTCGACAAAAAGAACACGCCGACGATGGGCGGCCTGCTCATCTTCTTTTCGGTGTTCATCACCACGGTGCTGTGGGCCGCTCCGAATGTGTGGGTGGTTGTGGCGCTGTTCGTTTACACTGCGCTGACGGCCGTGGGCTTCCGCGACGATTACCTCAAGGTCGTGCGCAAGAGCCGCGACGGCATCGCGTCGCGGGAAAAGATGTTCTGGCAGACTGTCATCACTCTTGTGGCGCTCTCGGTGCTCGTCTGGCATCCGACCAGCGCGGACAAGATCCGCGAAATCTGGGTGCCCTTCCTGAAGCATCCGGTGCTCGTCGGCGTGCCCGTCGCGCTCCTGTTTGTCTTCATGTTCTTCTGGGTGGTGGGTTTCAGCAACGCCATCAACCTGACCGACGGACTCGATGGTCTGGCCATCGGGTGCACGATCACGGTCGCGCTCGTGTACGGCCTCATGGCCTACGCGGCCGGCAATGCCCGCATCGCGGAATATCTGCTCATCGGCTACGTGCCGGGCACGGGCGAACTGGCGGTGATCTGCGGTGCGCTCGTGGGCGCGGGCATGGCGTTTCTCTGGTACAACTCGCATCCGGCCGAGGTGTTCATGGGCGACACCGGTTCGCTGGCCCTCGGCGGATTGATCGGCATGCTCGCCTTCATGGTGCAGCAACCGCTGACGCTCGTGATCGTCGGCGGCGTCTTCGTGATGGAAGCGGTCTCCGTCATCATCCAGGTCGGCTACTTCAAGACCACCCGGCGCCGGTATGGCGAAGGCCGCCGGTTTTTTCTCATGGCGCCGATCCACCATCATTTTCAAAAGAAGGGCTGGCCGGAAACCAAAGTCGTCCTTAGATTCTGGATACTTTCTCTCATGTGCGCGCTCGCCGGCCTCGGCACGCTGAAATTGCGCTGAACCGCCCGGCCTTTTTCCTGTCCGTCATCTCCATGCTCGCCGTTCCCGAATTCCTCAAACCCCTGCTCATCCGCCCGGTCGCCGTGCTCGGCGGCGGCGTGAGCGGCCGCGGGGTGGTGGCGCTGCTCGAAAAACTCAGCGCGGAGGCGCGGGTGTACGATGAGAAAGGGGTGGACGGCGCGGCGAAGGAGTTTCGCGGGGGTGGGGCCGGGGCCCCGGGTCTGGTGATTTTTTCCCCCGGTTTTGCGACGACCCACCCCTGGATCTCCCGTGCGCGGGCGGCCGGGGTGGTGTGCCTCGGCGAGCTCGACTTCGCGTCGCTCCTTTGGCGGGGCCGGGTGATCGCGATCACCGGGACGAACGGCAAGACGACGCTCACGGAGTTTCTCACGCACGCGCTGCGCAGCGCCGGGCGGGACGCCGAGGCGACGGGCAACGTGGGCTTTCCCTTCTCGCAGTTGGTGGCAGATCGAGGCGGCGGCGCGCCGGATTCGGTGGCGGTGTGCGAGGTAAGCTCGTTTCAGTCGGAGACGTTCCGCTACTTCCGTGCGGATGCGGCCCTGTGGACGAATTTTGCGGAGGATCACCTCGAGCGCCACGGCTCGATGGAGCACTATTTCTTCGCGAAATGGCGGCTTTTCGAGCGGACGGTCGGCGGTTCGGTCTTTGCCGGGTCGAGTGTGCAGCGTTACGCCGCCCAGTTGGGGCAGAGCCTGCCGGCGGATGCCTGCGTGCCGACGGAAGATCAGCCTGGCGATGTGCTGTTGCGCGGTTCGGTCTTTGCCGATTACCCCCAGCGTGAAAACTTCCTGCTGGCGGCGGCCTGGTGGCGCGCGGCGGGTTTGCGCGAGTCGTTGCTCTACACTGCGGCCCAGACGTTTCCCTTGGCCGCTCACCGGCTTTCCAAGGTGGGCGAGGTGGGGGGAATCTCCTACTGGAACGACTCGAAGGCGACGAATTTTCATGCCGTCGAGGCGGCGCTTGCCCGATTTGCCGCGCCGGTGGTGCTGATTGCCGGTGGGAAGGCCAAAGGGGGCGATATCGCGGCGTTTGTCCGTCGCATCGCGCCCCGGGTGAAGCATGCGTTCTTCATCGGGGAAACGCGCAGTCTTCTCTCCACGTTCGGTGGTCCGGCAGGCCTTTCGCATACCGTGTGCGCCGATCTTGGGGAAGCGGTGGCGGGTGCTGCCATGCTTGCCGCGCCCGGCGACCACGTTTTGCTCAGTCCCGGCTTCGCGAGCTTCGATCAATTCCGCAATTATCAGGATCGTGGCGAGCAATTCGCCTGTCTGGTCAACAACCTCGGTTCTTCGTCCGTTTTGAAGTAGCAAACCCTTTCCTTTTACGACATAGGTTCCCGCATGAAGATAGTGAAAATTTTCGGCTTTGTGGTCGCGGTTCACGCCGCCGTTTTCATCCTGATATTCGCCATACCCGGCTGCCGCTCGTCGGCCCGGAAGGCCACCGATGCCTCCGAGGTTCCGGGCTCGGCATCCGTGACCATGGCGGGGGGGGCTCCGGCCGCCGGCGGCGGGGACACGTATGCCTCGTCGCGTCCGTTGGGTATCAACGCTACCGATACGGGCGCGCGTCCGATGGCTTCCTACGACACGGCCGGCGTGCGCTACAGCCCGACGCGTCCGTCGGCGACCGGTGGTTCGACCGGTGGTTTCTCGCCCTCGCCGATGGCGGCGCCCGCTCCCGGGCCGGCCCCGAGCGTCTCCTACACGGTCGTAAAGGGGGACAGCCTCTGGAGCGTGGCGAAGAAACACGGCATCACCGTTCCCGAGCTCGCGAAGGCCAACAATCTTCCCAACAATGCCAGCCTGAAGCTCAATCAGAGCCTGGTCATTCCCCGGACCGAAGTCGTCACCGCCCCGGCGATGGGCGCGACGGCGATGGCACCCGAGATGGAGCGCACCACGTACACGGTGCAGTCCGGGGACAACCTCGGCGCGATTGCCCGTCGTCACGGCACGACCGTGGCGGCGGTGAAGTCGGCCAATCGTCTCACGTCCGATAACGTTCGACCCGGTCAGAGTTTGATCATGCCGGGCGGAACGGTGGCGATCGCCAACACCCCTGCGATCGAGTCCGCCCCGGTGGCGGTTTCTGCTCCCGTGCGGACCGGCGGCAGCCTCACTCATGTGGTCGCTCCGGGCGAGACGGTGAGCGAGATTGCGCGCAAGTACGGAATCCCCGCGCGGGAGATCAATGTGGCCAACAACATCGAGGATCCTCGCGCACTGCGTGCCGGACAGGTGCTGACGATTCCGGGCTACCAGGCTCCGGCGGCTGGCGCAACGAAAGCGTCTGCGCCCGCTGTCACGACGCCGGCTCCGACGCGGGTACCCACGACGCCTGCACCGGTACCTGCGCCTGCATCGAACTCCACGCCTACGATCAATCTTATCATTCCAGGGGCGAACCAAGGCCAGTCTCCGTCGCAGAACAACGATGTCCCGGTGATCCGGGTCGAGGATTCGCCCCCGGCTGATGGCGCGCCCCGCATTGAGTGATTTCTTCACACCGATTCGTCCGGCTCCCCGTGCGCGTCCGGTGTCGTCGAAGACGCTTTCTCCGCGACCGCGTGTTCTGACTCCTGCCACGGTCATTGTCTTTTGCGCCATTGGTCTGACGATCCTTGGCCTGATCGTGCTTTTCAGTGCGAGTGCGTCGTTTCGGCAGGGGCCTTATTTCTACCTTGGCAAACAGCTCGTCGGTGTGGCGCTGGCGGGCATGGTGTGTTTCATCGCGAGCCGCGTGGACCTCGAATTCGCGCGGCGCCAGGTATGGATCATCGCGCTCGCTGCGGTGGTGATGCTCGTGCTCGTGCTCATCCCGGGTCTGGGCATCCAGGTCAACGGCAGCCGGCGCTGGCTCGGCCTGGGGCCCGTACGGTTTCAGGTGTCGGAGTTCGGCAAACTGGCGCTCGTGTTCTGTCTCGCCCACTACCTGGCGGTAAACCAGACGCAGATCGGCGGGTTCAAGCGCGGGTTCCTCTTTCCCATCGCGATCATCGGTGGCTTCGCCGGCCTGATCGTGCTCGAGCCGGACTTCGGCACGGCGGCACTCGCGGTGGCGGTGGGACTGACGATGCTGTTCCTCGCCGGTGCGCGCTGGCGCTACATCATTCCCTCGCTCGGCGGGGTGGTGGTGGCATTCACGGTGCTCGTCATTCACAACCCCAACCGCCTGCGGCGTTTTCTGGCTTTCCTTGATGTGGAAGGCAACAAGCAGGGCGGAACGTACCAGCTTTATCAGTCGCTCGCGGCCTTCGCGGTCGGCGGTACGGAGGGCGCGGGACTCGGACAAGGCCGTCAGCAGATGAACTTCCTGCCCGAGGCCCACACCGATTTCATCTTCGCCGTGATGGGCGAAGAACTCGGGCTGTGGTTCACGCTGGGGACCGTGCTCCTCTTTCTGATTATCTTCGTGGCTGGCGTGATCCACCTTCGGCGCGCACCGAATCTTTTCGAGTTCCTGCTCGTGTCGGGCTGCGTGCTGCTCATCAGCCTGCAGGCCATCGTGAATCTCGGCGTCGTGACGGGATTGCTGCCGACGAAAGGCATGTCGCTGCCGTTCATCAGCGCGGGCCTTTCGAATCTGCTCCTGATGGGCGCGCTGATCGGCATCATCATCAATACGCAGCGCACTTGGGATAAACCCTCCTTCACCCGCGGCCGCCGCCGCTTGCAGGAGGTCTCCGCATGACAGGAGGAAAATTCCAAACGCCAAAAGGCCAAATCCCAAATGGGTCCGGCGCGACGCGCGCTATTTTTTGTGATTTGGACGTTTGGTGTTTGAGATTTACGGCGACGAAGGAGCCGTCGCTGTGACCATCCTCATCAGTTGTGGCGGGACCGGAGGGCATCTCTCTCCCGGGATCGCGCTGGCCGAGGGTCTGATCGGGCGCGGGCATCGGGCAGTGCTGCTCATCAGCCGGAAGAAGGTCGATGCGCGACTGGTGGAAAAGTATCCGCATCTTGAATTCCGTCGGATTCCCGGCGCGCCGTTTCTTCGCACGCCGGTGGGGCTGGTGCGCTTTCTGTGCAGCCAGACGCATGCGTTCTTCTTCAGCTTCGGCCTGCTGCGGCGGGAGCGGCCAAAGGCCATCGTGGGGTTTGGCGGCTTCACCACGGCGAGCCTCATCGTGGCCGGCGTGCTGCGCGGCGTGCCGGTCGCCTTGCACGAGGCCAACCATGTTCCGGGCCGCGCGATCCGGCTGCTCGGGCGTCACGCGCGCCGGGTGTATCTGCCGCCGGGCGTGGCGATGCCGGGATTGCGCCGGGGTGTGGCCATCGCGGCGGGCATGCCGGTGCGGCGTGAAATCCAGCCCTTGCCGCGCGACGAGAGCTGCCGCGCTCTGGGACTTGATCCGACGCTGAAAGTCGTGACGCTGCTTGGAGGCAGCCAAGGCGCCACCGCGCTCAATGACTGGGCGCGCCGGCAGGTGGAACCGCTGGCTCGCGCGGGCATTCAACTTTACGTGCTCACGGGGCTTGGCAAAGGCGAGGACGAGACGCTGGCGTGGCCCGCCCCCGACGGACGCCCGGCGCAGGCGAAGTTCGTTCCGTTTTCCGATCGGATGGCAACGGTGATGTCGGCTGCAGATCTCGTGGTCTCGCGCGCCGGCGCTGGCACGATCGCGGAACTCGCGCGCTGCGGCACGCCGGCGATCCTCGTGCCGTTCCCGCATGCGGCCGACAATCATCAGGCGGCGAATGCCGCGTATTTCGTCGCCCGTGGCGGAGGACGCGTCGTTGCGCAGGGGGCGATCGATACCCTTGATCGCGACGTGCCGGCGCTGCTGGCTGACGTGGCGGCGTTGCGCCAGCATCGCACGGCGCTGCGAGAACTCGATCGGGCCAACGCGGTTGAACCGATGCTCGATGATGTCGAGGCGTTGGCGCATCCCGCCGGGCGCCCCGAGCCGCTGCCGCCCTCACGCACGTTTCTGGCCTGACCTTCCGCGATCATGAGCGTCGTCCTCCCGCCGAAGTTGTTCAACCGCGACGTGAAGTCCCTCCATTGCCTTGGCATTGGAGGCATGGGCGTCGGCCCGCTCGCGCTCTACCTTGCGCAACGGGGTTTTCGCGTCAGTGGCGAGGACGATGCGCTGACGGATGCGATGCGCGTGCAACTGGAGACCGGCGGGGTGTCGATCACGTCCGCCGGGGGCCTCCCGGAGGACTGCGAGCTCGTGGTGTATTCGTCGGCGATCGCGCCGCAGCATCCGGGACATCGTGCGGCGGGAGCACGCGGGCTGGCACGGATCCGCCGCGGCGAGTTGCTTGCGGAGGTGACGCGCGACCGGCGGCTCGTGGCCGTCTGCGGGTCGCACGGCAAGACCACCACGACGACGATGCTCGCGTGCGCGTTGCGCCAGGCGGGATTTTCCGCGGGCTACGTGCTCGGCGGACTGCCCAACGACCCGACGCTGCCGCCGGCGGCGCATGGCGCGAACGAGTGGGTGGTGGCGGAGATCGACGAAAGCGACGGAACGATCGCGGCCTTTTCTCCCGAGATCACGGTGGTGGTGAATCTCGACTGGGATCATCCCGACCACTACCGGCAGCAGGAAGATCTTGAGACGGCGTTTTCCGCGCTCATGGGCCGGACGCGGCAGGCGGTGCTGGTGAACGCGGACTGTGCGTTGTCGCGTCGACTGGCGGAGCCGTTCAAGGGACTGACCTTCGGCAGGGACGGCGACTACGGAAGCACGGTGGTTTCGGACTCTGGCCACGAACTGTACCTGGCGTTGCACGGACGGTTTCCGCTGGAAGCCGCGACCATCACGGCGAGCGGGGACTTCAACGCGGCGAACGCCACCGGCGCTCTCGCTGCGGCTCATCTCATGGGAGCGACGCTCACGCCGGAATTGCTGGCGACGTTTGGCGGTGTGCGCCGGCGGCAAAGCGTGCTGCCCGCGCCGGGCGGCGTGACCGTGGTGGAGGATTACGCTCACCATCCGGCGGAGATCCGCGCCCTGCTCGCGAGCCTGCGCATGCGGGTGGCGGAGGGAGGCCGGCTGCATGTGGTGTTCCAGCCTCACCGGTTCAGTCGGACGGCGCAGTTCAAGAAGGATTTTGCGGCGGTGCTGGGCGCGGCGGACGCGGTGCACCTGCTCGATGTGTACGGCGCGGGCGAGGCGGAGCGCGAGGACGGCACCAGCGCCGCTCTCCGCGATGAGCTGGAGCGGCGACATGCGTCATTACTGATTGGATACGCAGAGGGACGGCCGGCGGCCGGGTTCGACGCGCTGACATCGAGCGTGAAGCCTGGCGACCTTGTGGCCGTGGTGGGCGCGGGCGACATCGACCGGCATGCCCGGCTTTGGTTGGAACGCTTCCGGGTGGCGCAGGCGGCCCGCTGGGATGCGCACGCGGAGGCGTTGCGCGCGGCGGTCTCGACCTTGACGACGATCCGCCGGGAAGAGCCCCTGGCGACGAAGACGACGATGCGTGTCGGCGGCGCGGCGCGTCTGTACGCCGAGCCGGCCGGGCTCGACGACCTGTGTGCGCTGCTGCGCACGGCGCAGGAGCGGGGGCTGGCCGTGCAGGTGCTTGGCCGCGGTTCGAATCTTCTCGTGCCGGACGAGGGCGTCGAAGCGCTCGTCCTGAGCCTGCGTCATCCCGCGTGGGAAACGTTCGAGGTGCTGCCCGAAGGGAGGGTGCGCGTGGGCGCGGGCCTGCGGCTGAAGAATCTGTGCGGCCTCGCGGTGAAGGCCGGGCTGGCGGGCTTCGAGTTTCTTGAAGGCATCCCCGGCAACGTCGGCGGCGCCCTGCGCATGAATGCGGGGGCGATGGGCGGATGGATGTTCGATGTGGTCGAGGAGGTGTCGATGGTGTCGGACGCGGGTGCGATCCGGACCCTGCGCCGGGATGCGATGCATGTGGATTACCGGCATTGCGCCGAGTTGGAGCACGAGATCGCGATCGGCGCGGTGTTGAAGCCGGCCTCGGCGTCGCAGGCCGATGCGATCACCCGGCAGATCGATGTCTACAAGGACAAGCGCCAGAAGTCGCAGCCGCGCGAGCCGAGTGCGGGCTGTATTTTCAAGAACCCGCCCGGCGATTCGGCGGGCCGGCTGATCGACGTGTCGGGGCTCAAGGGCGAGCGGGTGGGGGACGCGGAGGTGTCCGTCGTTCATGCGAACTTCATCGTCAACCGCGGCCGGGCGACGAGCGACGACGTCATCGCACTCGTGCGTCGCGTCCGGGCGCGGGTCGAGGCCACGCAAGGCGTGCGGCTGGAACCGGAGGTGCTGCTGTATGGGCGCACGTGGAGGGAGGTGCTGTGAACCCCCAAGATCGACAGCAGCTGCGCGGTGGAATCTTGGGTTCAGCAGTCCTTTTCTTTCTCTTCCCTCTTTCTCTTACTCTTTCGTCAGGGCTCAGAGTTTCGGAGTCAAAACGGGGAGAAAGAGTAAGAGAAAGAAGGAAGAGAAAGATTATATGAACACCCCCATCATCGCCGTCCTTTCCGGGGGAACGTCGGCGGAGCGCGAGGTATCCCTCGGCTCCGGTCGCGCGGTGGCCCGTGCGTTGGCGCGGTCGTTTCCCACCCGACTCTTCGATGTCGCGGCTGAGGCGCTGCCCGACGGCCTCGAGCGCAGCCGGCATGTGGTGTTTTCCACCCTGCATGGCACCTTTGGCGAGGACGGGGGAATGCAACGATTGCTGGATGCCGCAGGGGTTGTCTATGGCGGCTGCGATGCGGCCGCGAGTGCGTTGACGATGGACAAGACCCGCACGAAGGAGGCTGTGGCGACCGTGGGCGTGCGGGTGGGGCCGGGGGTTCGATTCTCGGGGGCAAATCCACCCACTGTGCAGGCGTTGGTCGCCGCGCTCGGCGAGGACATTGTCCTGAAGCCCAACGCGGAAGGCAGCAGTGTCGGGCTGGCGCTGGTTTCGGGAGCGGCGGAGATTGCGGCGGCCTTGGCTAAGGTGACCTCTGGCGAATGGCTGGCGGAGCAGCGGCTGCGCGGACGCGAGCTGTCGGTGGGCGTGCTCAACGGGCGCGCGATGGGCGTGGTCGAGATCCGTCCCCGGTCGGGTGTCTATGATTTCACGAGCAAGTACACGAAGGGCATGACGGAGTACCTCGCGCCGGCGCCGCTGGGCGACGAGACGACAAAGCGCGTGCAGGACGCGGCGGAAGCGGCGTTCGCGACGTGCGGTTGCCGCGACTACGCCCGGGTCGACTTCATTCTTTCTGCATCCGATGAAGCGTTTTTGCTCGAAATTAACACCCTTCCGGGCATGAAGGAAACCAGTTTGCTGCCGATGAGTGCGCGCTGCGCGGGGAAGGATTTCACGGCACTGGTGAGGGAGATGATCACACCCGCGTTGCAACGTTTTCCGGCGGTTCAGGCTGCCGCATTTTCGTCATGAGCAAATCCGATTCCATCCATCATGCCGCCCGCTCGTGGCGCGATATCCCGCAAACGGTCGCGCCGCACGCGATGTCGCAGACCGGTCGCCGCCGGCTCGCTTTTTCCACCGCGAAGACCATCGCGGCCGTCGTCATCGGCGGCGCGACGCTCTGGGGTGGCGTTGAGATCTGGCGCACGTTGCAGGAAACGCCCACGCGCCTGACGGCACCCGGCAAGAGCGAGCCGGTCCGGCACCTCGACCTGCGGACGGACGGCGTGCTCGACCAAGCCTGGGTGGCGCGCGTGCTCGCGCTGCCGCCTGACATCCGGTTGATGGAAGTCGACTTGTATGCCCTGCAGGAACGTCTCGTCGCGGGCGGTCAGGTGCACAGTGCAGTGCTTTCGCGGCGGTTTCCCGACACCCTCGTCGTCACGTTGCAGGAACGGACGCCGGTGGTGCGCATCCGCGCTGAGGTGCGGCCGGGAGAAGCGCAGGATTATGTGGTGGCCCGCGATGGCACCGTGTTCGTCGGTGTCGGTTATGCTGAATCGCTGATCGGCTCGCTGCCCTGGCTCAAGGTCGGGGCGCTGGTGCGGGCGGGAGTTGGTTTTGCCCCGCTCGAAGGACTGGGCAAGGTGGCGGATCTCTTGCTGGTGGCGCAGGCCAACGCGCCCGCGCTCTACCGCAGCTGGAGCGTGGTGGATCTCGATCGTCTGCCGACCGACGGCGAGATCCTTGTGAGTTGCGCGCCTTTCAGTCATCCGGGGCATCGCACCGAGGTCGTTTTTGGCACCCGGGAGGATTTTCTCAGCCAGGTGGCGTTCCTCGACTCTACCCTGGAGCAGATTGCGCAACGCCCGCAGTTGCCCGCGCCTGCCCGCATCAACCTCGCCGTCGGCGGACGTCAGGTGCCGGTGGCCTTTGGCGAGGTGAACGCCCGCCTCGGCACGCCCGCGCAAGGTTCCTCTCTCTTTCTCCCGCCCAAACGCTCTTCGCTCTAACGTAATGTCCCAGTCCCGTATCGTCGGTGCCGTCGAAATCGGCACGTCCAAGGTCGCCGTGCTCGTCGGCGAACTCGTCAGTGGCCGCAGCCTCAGCCTGATCGGCTTTGGCGAGTGTCAATCGCGCGGCGTCATCAAGGGCACGGTGATGGATTTCAAGGCCGCCACCGATGCGGCGCACAGCGCCCTCGTCGCCGCGCAGGAGAGCGCGGGAGTGAACATCGACGAAGTATTTCTCGCACAAACCGGCGGACATCTTGAGGGCTTCTACAACGAGGCCTCGGTGAGCGTGAGCGCGGCCGACAACATGGTCAGCCAGCTCGACATCGACACGGTCTGCCGCCTTGCAAAAGCGAAGTCGTTGCCCGACGGACGCATGGTGGTGCACAACATTCGCCGCCCCTTCTACCTCGACAGCCGCATGGTGGGGGCGAATCCCGAACACCTCGTCGGTCAGCGGCTCGACGTCGGTTATTGGACGGTGCACGGCCAGGAGAACCGCATCGCCGACAACATCCATGTCATCCGCGGCTTCAATGTGCGGGTCGGCGATCTGATCCTGTCGAGTCTCGCTTCCGGCACCGTGCTGACGTCGCCGCAAGACCGGCAGAACGGCGCCCTCGTGATCGACATCGGCGCGGGTACGACCGACTACGTGCTTTATCGCGACGGGGTGGCGGCCGTGACGGGCGTGGTGCCCGTGGGCGGCGGCCATTTGACGAACGATCTCGCGCTGGGGTTGCGCGTAACCGAGGGGCAGGCCGAGAAGCTCAAGTTGCGCTATGGACGCGGTCAGGTGGTGACCAAGGACCGCTCCGACCGGGTGTGGCTCAACGGCGATTTCGCCATCGGCGACCGGCAGTTCCCGAAGCAGACCATCGAAACGATTACCTCGGCCCGCGTCTGGGAATTGCTCGAAGTGGTGCGCAAGAAGCTCGGCACGACGTTCGCGCCCGAACGCTGTGCGGCGGGTGTGGTGTTGACGGGCGGCACGTCAAAGCTGCCCGGCCTCGCCGAGGCCGCGGCGAAGATCTTTGGCTCCGCGGTGCATCTCGGCGAGTTGCCCGGGGCGGTCGACGAAAAGCTGCGCGATCCAGCCTTCGCGACGGTCACGGGCCTGCTCAACTACGGTGCGCAGTCGCAAGCCTCCGCCCCGCCGCCGCGTCGAACGGGCACCAGCTTCATCAAAAAATTCTTCGCGGTGGGTGCCTGAGCCATGAATACCGGCATGAATTCCAACGAACTTCCCCTCACGCCCGACCTGCTTTCGGACCGAACGATCGCGATCAAGGTGCTCGGCGTCGGTGGTGCGGGCGCGAACGCGGTCGACCGGCTGAAGATGGAAAATCTCGACCGCCTGCAAATGGCGGTGATCAACACCGACCTGCAGGCGATGTCGGCCTCGCCCGTTCAGGACAAGGTGCTCATCGGTGCAGGCGTGACCCGTGGTCTCGGCGCCGGAGGGGATCCGGATCTGGGTCGCGAGGCGGCGGAGGCCGACCGCGACAAGATCGCTGCGCTCGTGAAGGACTGCGACCTCGTTTTCCTCGTGGCCGGCATGGGCGGCGGCACCGGCAGCGGGGCCGCGCCCATCGTCGCCGAAGTCGCGGCGGAGGCCGGGGCGCTCGTCATTGCATTCGTGACGCTTCCTTTCAGTTTCGAAGGCGGCCGCCGCGCGAAGCAGGCCGAAGAGGGACTGCAAACCCTGCGCCGCTGCTGCGATGCGGTGATTCCGTTGCCCAACGACATTTTGCTCCAGGAGGCGTCGGACGGCGAGACGGCGCTCGATTCCTTTGCGCGGGCTGACGAGTGGATCGGGCGCGGGGTGAAATCGATCTGGTCGATGCTCTTCCGCACCGGTCTGATCAACCTCGACTTCGCAACCCTGCGTCAGGCGTTTCACACCCGCGGCGGAAAGACGCTCTTTGGACTGGGTTCCGGGGCGGGGGAGAGCGGGGTCGCCGAGGCGATCGAAAGCCTGAAACTTTGTCCCTTGCTTGCGACGCCCGAGTTCTCCCGCAAGGCCGACCGCCTGCTGGTCAACATCATCGGAGGCACCGATCTCACGCTGGCGAAGGTCAACGAGATCATGTCCGCGGTCACCGAGCAGTATGGCCGCGACTCGCACGTCATCATGGGGGCGGTGATCGACGAGGAGATGCAGGGCCGTGTGGAGGTTTGCGTGCTCGGCACCAGCGACCTCGGCGGCCGCGTGCCTGTTCGGCGTCCGGCGGCGACGGTGGCCCGTCCGCGCCCCGTTCCGGTCGAAGCGCCGCCAACGGCCCGCGCTCAACCGATGCTGGGATTGATGCCCGTTGAGAGGGCTTCGGCGACCACCTTCTTGGGTGCGACGAAGCCGGTGCAGGATGAGATCCTCTTCGGTGGCGAAGCCGAGAGCCGCGGTTTCTTCGAGCGGACCGACCGCAACCTCTTCGAAGGCCAGGACCTCGACGTACCCACCTACCTGCGCAAAGGCATCAAGGTGGTCTTGTAGCTCGCGCTCTTCCCTGGCCTTTGGAGTGAGGCAGCGGGTGCGTTGTAGCCGCGGGCGTTGACCTCGGTCCGATGAGCAATGCAATTGCCTCGGCGCCCTCCACCTCGAACACGTCAAGTGCATGGTCGACCGATTGAGGAACTGGCAGGGCGCTGCGAAGTCGGATCCGCATTCGCGCCCGGTCCGACAGGGAGGCCAAGGAGTATGGGATCTTGAGCATGATCACAGAACTTAGGATTTGACCTGTTTCCGCCTCGACGACCCGTTTCCTCAACCCCTCGGCCGCTCGCCCGTGCTCACCTTAGTCTACTTCCTCGCCGATGGCGGTTTGTTTTGCCGTCAGCACCGTTTTAACCAGCTCCCCTTCCCCGTAGAGGATGAATGGTGTCGAATCGCTTGAACCACGCTTCCTCGGGGACGATCAGTTCTGTGTCCATCCAGACGGCCATGCGCCCTAGATCCCCTAGTGTGATTCCCCGTTGGTGAATGCGCAAAAGAATGTGGCTCAGCAAACTGCAACTAAGGCGAGGGGGTAACCAAGCCGAGGGGGTAAAATATCGCCGATCATTTTGCTGACGGCTTTTGTGTGTGTTCCTGACGAATACTGCACCAGAGTCGGCCCTCATTTGGATCATAGCAACTTCGACGGAGCAGGACCGACCGGCTAAGATTGAATCGGGTGTCCTCAAATGGGCCCCGAAAAACCCGAAGCAAGCCGCGAACTACTTGAAAAACGCGACAGCGTTGTCGGATCAAGAGAGGATGCGCTTGCAAGGCATTGTTTCAGCAATGACTCCGAAGCAGTGGGAACTTTCCCGTGGCGTCGATCCGGGACTGAGCCTTCGCGCGCTCAAAAGCATTGCGATCGATGTGTGTTGGGCGCTGAACTCTCCCCGTCAGACTTTTCTCCGGCACCGGCGGAGACGGTTTAACCACGCTCCATGAAAGACCCGCACCGTCGGCGCACCTTTTGGCTTTTCACCTTTGTTGGCGGACTCGTGTTATGCGTGCTGCCCTTTGTGCTGTCGGAGAATCCACGGACGCCTTGGTTGTTTCCGGCGCTTTTCGGAACAGGACTGATTGCGGTCACCTCGGGCGGCCTGTTTGTCCGATGGTCCCACGTGGAGGCACGTTTAAGAGCTTCGCTGCTGCAGAACAACGACGTGCTCGCGCGCTGGCGGGTGGATCTTTCTACCTGGCAGCAATTCATCGCGCTTAACCGGACTTTCAGTACCAACGAAATCTCCGTCCCTGCAGCGATCCCACCCGATGGTATTGACGTCATCGTCGGTCCCCGGGGCATGATGATCGGAGGCTACGTTCACACGTTTAACCATAGGACGAATGTGAACGGAGTCGTTCGGTTTTGGGGCGGCGATTTTACGATTCTCAAAGTCGCCCTTGGCGGAGAGGCCCCCTGTTGTCTCTATTTCTACGTCCGCATGATGGGGCAGGAGACCTCTGACGTCTTCACCAACCTCATTTTCCCGGTCCCGCCCCATGCGATTTCCGAGGCCACGACCGTGCGCAACTATTTCCACGGCATGCTTGAACCGTCCAAGTGAGACCGCACTGCGAGAGGGAGGGACGCATCACCGATGGATCATGGATCGCCTCGCCCTCTTGGGAAGCCAGGTCGCTGTGCGTGGCAATTCGCCGCTTCGCCAGAGGATGCAACGTGTAACGCCTCGACCCCATCTTCGGAGCCCATTAACCCTCTTCACTGGTGGCTTAACTTAGCGCCATTCCGGTCCGACCCCTTCGCCGTACCTTCAATCAGTTTGGACCTGGTTTTGTGAGCTTTGGTCCCTATCGGAGCGATTGCTCGAAAGTCAGCGGGAGTTTACACGATTCAGCTGTCGGCCGTGCTTCGTAGTTTTCGCCCGAAACAGGGCGATCGCTGAAAGTCCGAGACCGATCATAAGTGCAGTGTTGCCATGGTCAGGGACGGTCGGATTGTCCGTGGTGAAGGCAAAGGTAGCAATCGAGTTAAAACCAGTCGCCGAATTGATTTCTCCTGTCGGAGCGAAATTTACACTCAAGAAATTCGAACCAAACGTAGTGAGTGGAGTAATCGCCAGTGGATGCGTCTCGGAAACAATGCTGAATGACGTGAATCTAGGATCGTTGGTCAAATTCGTGAAGACAAAACCATTGAATAGAGCACCGTCCCACCCAGAACCCATATTCTCAATCGTGATTTGACCATCGGTGATCGCGACAATGGCACCCTCGGCAAAAGAATATACGTCAGGCGCGATCATCCCGGTGGTTGCGATCACCTTGGTACTGTCCGGAAAAAGCCAATCGATTCGAATGGTATCGCCGATTATGCTGGCTTGCACCGCGGGAGCGAGCAGCAGACTGAATGCGAAGGTGAGCGTTTTCATAGGGTCTTGAAGCTGAGGATTGGAGCGAGACGATCAGCAAAACGTTTGCCTGCTGAAGCGGAAATGATTGGAAAGAAACTGGATCTTCGGGGGTTGGGCCGGGAAGGGGGATGTCATAAAACCGGACCCCTTAGCCCCCCAAGGGGAGAATCGGCGCCTAGAGACCTCCGGTCAGATTCAGGGCCGAACTTACTAAGCGGAGGAAATTTACTGCGAGACCGTCAGGGAACGAGACAAACCTCCGGCGCATTCGTCGTCAACTGGCGAGTTGAAAATTTCGCTCCGGACGTCTCCTGCGCGGCGGGCTGGGGATGAAGGGGGTCGCGGGAGAGCTGCGCAAATACAGCAACCAGCCGGCGAAAAAGTAGCGCGCCCAATCGATCTACTGGGAAATCGATCCACGGGATCAGACCGAGCAATGTTGAATCTTCGTGTGCGAAAATTACGCGGCAATACGGTGATCGTGCCGCTGCAGGCGCCGAAATGATTGCTGCGCCCGCAGAGCGAAACGACGGGTCATTTAGTGCGAAACGGCGATCCGTCCGTTGCGTCGCTCACCGTGCACCAAGGCGAGGGCAGCGCACGAAAAAGCCAGCAATTGGAGCGTAACCCCGGTGTCAGGCACGCTGGTGGCAGGCACCTGTGTGACACTCCACGAGCTCCCCCCTCCGGGGGAATTGAAACTACTGGCGTCTCCCCCGCTCCGCCCCGTGATATCGATTGCGAACAACGCATCCGCGCCAGTGGGATCGCTTGTTGATCCGAGCGGCAGGAACGTGAGCGCGTCGAGCAGGAAAAATGAAAATTGGTCAAAGCCGGCGATAGAAAGGGTCAAATCCGAATGTCTGTGGTGCTCGCCATAATAACAGACATTAGGGTTTGACCCGTTTGGATTTGACGGTAATAACAGACATTAGGGTTTGACCCGTTTGGATTTGAGACCCGTTTGGATTTGACGGTACCTGTTCGATTACAGAGTTAGGCTTCGTGAGAATATCTGTGATCACCGGCCTTCAGCCCGACATTGAGTCCGCGAAGCGTGCATTGGATCTGCTGATGTCCTCATCCAAAGTGCGGTTCGTGCTGGCGACGACCCGTTTGGATTGGACGGGGAGGACCGCGGTCAGCGCCCGCGGCTACAGATGTTCCGGCTCGGAAGACAAGACACGGGGGCAGACTGTTGTTTTATGATTCTTTCAAGCCTTCGTCCTCGACAGGCGGCTGCGCATGGAGGCGGGCCCGCCCCGTTTAAGCGTTGCGCATGGCCTTGCACACACGCATCAATTTTCCGAAGGATCGTTTGCGCCAGGGCTGTGCAGCGTTGCTGCGTGCTTTGGGCGTGCTGCAGCATTCCCAATCTGCCTTCGGTAGCCTTGCAAAAAGCTCCGATCAATCCGGTTTTTTAGCGCCATGCACGAACGACCGGTCCACCAAAAGCACCCCCAGGACGCGAGGGCTGTGCCATCGCCGAGGTTGAGGATGGCGAGGTAACGTTTCTGAGGCTTGTAGCGGGTCAGAGATTTTTGCCTTAAACTCGCCAAAATGTTGGCATGGATGCAGGTGGCTTGTCGCACGCCAAAAACGCCCAGCTTCGGCAGGTCGAAACTCTCCATGGCGGCGCAATCGCCCCCTGCAAAAATCCGGTCGTTCGCGACTGATTGTAAGTAGCCGTTTATCAGCAGCCCTTTTCCGGGTCGCACCGGCAGTTCCATTGTCTCAACGAGTGGATTGGCTTCCAATCCGGTGGCCAGGACGACGACATCCGCAGAAATCCGCTGGCCGTCTTCCGCGACCAGGAATTTCCCTTCGCGAAGGACAATGCGCGTGCGCGTGCGGATGGCCACGCCTTGTCGGGTGAGGTTGCGTTGAAGCGAGCGTGAGGCTCCAAGAGGTGCGTCGGGGATCAATCGCTCGCTGGAAGTGGTTACCGTGATGGGCGTGGTGATTCCCTGGCGCGCGGCCAACGCGATCAAATTAGCCGCTACTTCCGAGCCAGTTGGCCCACCGCCAACCACCACTACTCGCGGCGTTCGTCCTTCCTGGAAACCAGCCTCCAGATGCACGCGCAGCTTCCATAGATTGCTGATCGGCTTTACCAGCCAGACGCTAGGATCGTCCGCCGCGCCAGCAATGCTGGCAGCATTCACGCGGCTGCCGACACTAAGGGACAAATAGTCATAGGTGAGTTCGCCTCCGCCGAGGAGTCGAACCTGCCGGAGCGTGGGGTTCACGGTTTCGACGCGGGCCTGAATGAATTCGACCCCATGAGCCTCCGCCAACGCCCTCGGATCTACTTGATCCTCGGCTGGCGGCCACCTTCCTCCGAGCATCCCGGTTGCGAGCCCCGAATACCAGAACGCGCCCGGATCAATCAGCACCACGCGCGCGCCACACTGAATCAACTCTTCAGCATGGGCGACTACGTGCAAATGGGCATGGCCCGCACCAACCAAAATCACTGTCTGCATTTGTTTCACGGCTGAATTCATCAGGCATTCCTGCTTCCCAAGTTATTAATGCCTATCGCGTCCATACGAGCCAGCGGTGCATGAGTTTTTTCACAAGCGAGGTCAGGCGCGTGCGATTGTAGAGGTCGCCGATTTTGCGGATGGCTTCGGCCTGGGTCGGATAAGGATGAATCGTCGCGCCGATGGTCTTGAGGCCGACCTTGGCCTTCATCGCGAGGGTGAGTTCACTAATTAAATCACCCGCGTGCGCCGCAACCACCGTCGCGCCGACAATTTCATCCGTGCCCTTGCGGACATGCACGCGCACGAACCCTTCGGTCTCGCCGTCGAGAATCGCGCGGTCAACTTTGCTCATCTCCAGAGTGAACGTGTCCACTTCGATGCCCTTCTCTTTCGCTTCCTTCTCGTAAAGGCCGACGTGGGCAATCTCCGGTGAAGTGTAAGTCGCCCATGGAATGATGAGTGAACTCGCCTTGGCGCGGCCCATGAACAGCGCGTTCTGGATGACGATGCGCGCCATGAAATCCGCCGCGTGGGTGAATTGATACGGTGAGCAGATGTCGCCGCAGGCGTAGATGCGCGGGTTGGCCGTTTGCAAACGGTCGTTGACCTTCACCCCTTTCTTGTCGAATTCGACGCCGACGGTTTCAAGGCCGAGTCCTTCGACATTCGGCGCGCGGCCCACGGCGACGAGCAGTTGATCCACCAGCACGTCGTAGCCTTTTCCGTGCGACTCGACTTGCAGACGAACGCCGTTCGGGTCTTTGGCGAGCTTAAGGTCCTTACCACAGCAGAGCAGCTTCACGCCGTCCTTGACCATGGAATCCAGCACGATCGCCGCCGCATCGCGATCTTCACGAGGCAGAATCCCGTGCTCGGCTTCCACCAGATACACCTCTGAGCCGAAGCGGGCAAAAGCCTGCGCCATCTCGCAGCCAATCGGCCCTGCGCCAATTACGCCAAGGCGTTTCGGTAGTTTGGTGAGCGAGAAAAGCGTTTCGTTGGTCAGGTAATGAACATCCTTTAATCCCGGAATCGGCGGGGCGGCGGCGCGAGCGCCAGTGGCAACGACGGCTTTGGCGAAGTTCAGTGTCTGTCCGCCAATCTCAATGGTGTCCGGCCCGGTGAACTTGCCCGTGCCGAGAAAGATGTCCACGCCGAGTTCGGTGAAACGTTTGGCCGAGTCATGGGGACTGATGTCCGCGCGCAGGCGGCGCATTCGTTCCATGACTTTGCCGAAATCCACGGACGTGCCGTCGGACACGTTCACGCCAAACTCACCTGCCTCACGAACTGCAGCCGCAGCGCGGGCGGCGCGAATGATGGCCTTCGAAGGCACGCAGCCGACGTTCAAGCAATCGCCGCCCATGAAATGTCTTTCGATCAGCGCGACCTTCGCGCCGAGTCCCGCCGCCCCGACGGCGGAAACCAGACCCGCTGTGCCGCCGCCAATGACGACGAGGTTGTAGCGCGACGCGGGCGTTGGATTTTTCCAGTCTGCCGGATGGACGTTGGAGACGAGTTTTTGATTGTGCGCATCCCACGGTTGGAGGGGCGGTTGCGTTGGTTCGTTCATCGAGAGGGGGCGGCGTGCTGTTAATGGGTGGTCTTTTTCGCGAGCGCCTTTTTCGCGACGCGCGTGACGAAGACGGTGACGACGACCGTGGCGAGCAGGCCGACGCCGTAGAGCACCCATTCGCCGGTGGTGCGCCCGCGTTCGCCGGTGGCGGCTTGTGCCAGCGAACCGAGATACACAAACATGATCGTGCCGGGCATCATGCCGATCCACGAGGCAAGAACGAAATCCCGCAGCTTCACCTGCGTCAGGCCGAAGACGTAGTTCAACAGCGTGAAAGGAAACACCGGCGAGAGTCGCGTCAGCCCGACGATTTTCCAACCCTCTTTCGCGACCGCTTGGTCGATCGCGGCGAAGCGTTCGTTGCCCTCGATCTTGCGGGCAATGGCGTTGCGGGCGAGATACCGGCCAACGAGAAAGGCGCACGTCGCCCCCAGCGTTGAGCCGATGGAGACATAGACCGACCCCCACACCACGCCGAACACCGCGCCCGCGCCGAGCGTCAGCACCGAGCCGGGGATGAAAAGCACGGCCGCCAAGATATAGATCGCGATGAAGATGATCGGACCCCACGGCCCGAGCTGCCCAACCCAGTCGAGCGCCTGCTTGAGGCGCTCCTGACCATGGAAGTATTTGAAGCCGACAATCCCGGCAGCGATGAGGACGATGGATCCGCCGAGATAGAGCAGCCATTTCCGAGTAGATTTTTTTTGGGGCTTAGTCATCGCGCAGTTTTTCTCCCTCTGATTTTTTCACCCCTATTCCAGCATCACGATTGAGTCCCGACTTTTCCTGGGCGGCGGGCGACGATCCGGATGGGGCGTGACCAGCCTGAATTTTCAGCTCGCGCCATTTGAGTTGGAGGTCGCGCCATCGGTGGCCGGGAGCTTTGTAGCCAAAGGCGCGAAACTTCCCCGGAGTTACCTTGCCCTTGGCCTCGACAAATGCCGCGAACGCGTTCGTCCAATCGTCGAATTCCTTATAGACATGGGGTTCACTCGCGATGTCCTCCGCTTGAGTATCACTGTATTTTTTGCCGTCGCCGAATTTCACGTAACGCCACAACGAATCAGGGACTTCGATTCCTCCGTAGCGACATTGCCACACCAAAGGCGCATACAAGTCGCGATCGTTAGCCGGTTCTTCGTGTGGGTCAAAGTAATCGGGATGTCGCAGTAGTTTCGGCCGTCCGGTGGCATCCAATTCGTCACCGCCGCCATCCCCGTAACAGAAAAATCCCGCTGTGCGCCCCTCGAGGTGGTTGAGGCTCAATTCCTCCCATCCCGCCGAGTGGTCAAGCATCATGGCTAATTCCGGATTTTTGTGTTCGATCAATTCCTCCTTTGGATTCCCACCGTTCATGCAAACCAAACGGTCGAACATCAGTTTCAGATTCGAGGTCGGGGCATACCAGTTAATCGGGCCGATGATGGCCCAGGCGTCGGCGAGATCGAGCCGGCTGTAGAGGTCTAAATCCCACATTAAATCCGGTTCTTTTGAGTTCTTCGCCTCATAACAATTGCAAGGCCAGACACACAGCGCCATGGCGGTTGAGACGCAGGCATTGCAACTTTGAATGCGCGCCCGGCCAAAGACGTTGCCCAGATCCTC
The DNA here is from genome assembly GCA_038212175.1 of Opitutales bacterium. GTDB lineage: Bacteria > Verrucomicrobiota > Verrucomicrobiia > Opitutales > Opitutaceae > CAMAXB01. Next base: position 43,066 of record JBBQUU010000030.1, read on the forward strand.
ATAATCAATCTCCCATTCCTGCGGCAGCTTATCCGCCATGCGGTGCATCAACGTTCGCGCTTTGGAATCAACGCCAGGGCAGTTGTATTGCCGCCGGTCTGAGCCAGCGATAATCAAGACCCGGAACGGGCGCTTTTCTGGCGGCAGCTTGCCGTTCTCATCGTTGGGTTTCATAGTTTTCGAGTGTTTGGATTGCTTGTCTGCTGAGTGTTCCGCCCGCGCACGGCAGAAGTCTGGCCAGTTCGGGGAAACTGGGGACGCCCGCTCCGAGGTAGAGCAGGCATTTCCAGCGAGAGCCGGATTTGGCGGCGGGGCTTGCGGGTTCAGTCATGGCGATGGTGCCAGGATGCGAGTTCATGGAAAAATGGGCGAACCGTCACTTGGTTTGTTCGTTCAACGACCAGTCGTAGTCGGTGTAGCGGATTTTGAAACCGTCCGTGGCGGGCGCTTTCCCCGGCCAGTAGGGTTTCAACGCCGCCAGCACCGAGCCGGATTTCTTTTCAAAGTCGCCGCCATACCATTTGAAAATGGGCGAGAGATAGACAGTGCGGTTGGCGGCGTCCACGCGGTTCTTGGTCGTTTCGGCAAGAAATTGCTTCGCCTGATCCACGAGTTGTTCTTCGAGTCGCGTGCCCACCAAAGCCTCGCCGCGCAAGGGCGGGCAGCCTTTTGCCGCGCAGACGAGCGCAAAGTGAAAACGCGGTTCGGCGTAGTCAACGCGCAGGACTTTATGCTCCAGCGTATTCAAGTTGATGGTTTCGCCGAACAGCTTGACGACCGGTTGATCCCACGGCCCGCTGAACCAGCCGCCGATGTCCTTAATGCTCTGGAGCGGGTAATTTTCGATTATGAGCCGGAGCGTGTAGGCATTGTAGGCGTTGCTCAGAAAGGCGATTTGCTGCGGCTCACTCCACTGCTTGAACTCCGCTTTGCTCACTGCCGCAACCTGGTCGAGGTAGCGGTTCAAGTCCTGCGGATGCGCTTTCAACGCCGCGTAATCCACGCGCGCATTCTTGACGTATTGCTTGAGCACGCCATCGAAGATTGCGTGCGATTGGTCGAAGTCGGCGGCAATCGAATGTAAGTTGAGTGTCGCGAAACACAGCGCGACGGCAAATAGCTGCGGAATGGTTTTGAATCTCGTCATACTCTTGGGGTGGGAACAATCAGTGGCTTGGGATATTCCATAATCTTCGAGGACAACTACGCGATGCTGGCCAGAATGCGCGGAGTCCAGGCGGCATTCCGCGTTGTGTTGGCGCACGATACTGCGACGGGTGATGGCGCTTGCAGTCGGCGGCGGAGGATTTCCTTTCCCCGCGACATCCGCGACATGATCGTGCCGATGGGCAGCGCCAGCACTTCCGCCATTTCCTTGTAGGAAAGTTCCTCCAGATAAAACATTGCCAGCGGCGCTCGATATTTTTCTTCCAACTGCTGGAGTGCGGCGACGACAAACGAGCCGTCCAGGTCATCCGCGTAGCCGGGCGTAATCGTCGGCAGTTCCCATTCCGCTAATTCGACGGGCGTTTCGGGAAAGCGCGTGCCATGACGCCGCCGCCCAAGGAACTGCCGATACAGCGTCGTGAACAACCAGCTTTTGACGCTCCGCGCGTCGCGAATGGCGTGGCCCTTGGTGAGCAGGACGCGGTAGGTGTCCTGGGTCAAATCCGCCGCATCGCTCTCGTTGCCGGCCAAGCTGAAGGCAAACTTGTAAAGCGCCTCGTAAAATTGCTCGACCACCCAGGTGTAGTCCACTCCCGCCCCCAGCGCGGGAACGCCGCTGGCCGCCGCTTCGGCGTCCGGTAACAATGTCGTAATCTGCTGGTTCACATCCCCACTTCGCGGCGAATGGCGATTTCTTACAAACATACTTCTGTCAAAGAATGACTAGAAGGCGGGCAGGCGCTATGGGGTGTTCACCGCAATATACGAGCACAGGAATTGGCGGTGTAGCGCGGAGTGATGTATTTCGGGCAGTTCCAATCGAACGACACGACATCAACAAGAACACGCGTTCGACGATGCTGCGTACTTCCGGTTCAGCGACTTCCTTCGTCGTGCCAAAGACGGCGGAGCAACCGCACGACGCGCCGGTGATTTAGCCAGCGCAGGGAATCCTCGCGGCACGACTCAAGATTAATCACGGATCGACGGAGCTTTCCGTCGCTTCCCGCTCGGAGTGCGGAAAATTGGGCGCGCGGGAAAAACTGGCGAACCGCTCCCGCTCCCCAACGTGCGCGGCGACGAGGAATGGACGCCGATCCTGAGTGGATGAAACGCGAAGGCGTGAGGACATTCGCTGCGCAGCCGCTCGTGTTTCGGGACGAAGTGCTCGGCGTGCTCGCCCTCTTCGACGCCGGTGTGCTTGGCCCGTCTGAATTTGAATGGTTACGCGTCTTCGCCGATCACGCCGCCGTCAGCATGGCCAATGCCCGCGCGTTCGAGGAGTTCGAATTTCTCAAGGCGCGGTGCGACACTGGAAAGCGGTATCACGGGCGGCAATGACTTGTGTAAATGTCGGCACTCACAGGTGAGAGACGTCAGTTCGCGAGATATTGCATTCGGGCTTTCATCGTTGCTCATGCGGCACGAACCTCGTTGCGCTGCCGAAGCACGACTGGATTCAGCAGCGGTGATAATTCGGCTTTCACTCGCTTCGGCCAGGCGTGCGGCGGCGTCAAAATCGCCTGCGAAAGAGCCTTGTGACAGGAGCAGATTGCCTCGCACTCAATGCGCGGGATGGTGTGCGCAAGAATGGCTTTCGCCTGTTCCGCATTGCGTCGGAGATTTTCGATCACGAGGTCCACGGTGACGTGCGCTTCATCGGGCCTCCACGCATCGTAGTCCGTCACCATCGCCATCGTGGCGTAGGCGATCTCGGCTTCGCGGGCGCACCGCGCCTCGCCCAAGTTCGTCATGCCGATGACGGCATGGCCCGCGCGATGGTTGAGGATGGATTCCGCCTGCGTGCTGAAAGCCGGACCTTCCATGTTGACGTAAGTGCCGCCGTCGTGAACGCGAGCCTTCACGGCGCGAGCGCTGCGCATGAGCGTCTGGCGCAATTCCTCGCACACGGGCTGCGCAAACGCCACATGCGCCACGATGCCCCGGCCAAAAAACGTGTGCTCGGCGGACTTTTTGGTGCGGTCCACGAACTGGTTCACGAACACGATGTCGCGCGGACGATAGCGGTTTTGGAGCGAGCCGACCGCGCTGACGCTGATGATCCACGCCACGCCGAGTTTCTTCATCGCCCAGATGTTGGCGCGGTGGTTCAACTCGCTCGGAAGCAGATGATGATTCCGCCCATGACGTGGCAGGAACACCACTTCGCGTCCGGCGATCTCGCCGGTCAGCAATTCATCAGAAGGCGCACCGAACGGCGTGTTCACCTTCACCCACTTTTGCCGCTTCAGGCCCTCGATCTGATACAGCCCGCTCCCGCCGATGATGCCAATGCGGTTTGCGGGTTTGGTGGTCGGGGATTTCTTGGTCTGTCGCAGCGGTCTCAAATTCTTCCCTCCTCCAGATCGTAAACATCGAACCAAACATAAACCGGACGATTCTTCGGCACGAATTTTGGAATGTAGCCTTCAAGGAACTGCTGAAGCTCAATCGGCATGTCACACGGCCGCGTCGCGCGGAGCTTGTTGTTCCAAGCCACAATCTCGGGTCGTTCCTTGATCTTCGAATGCTGCTGTATCCAATCGGCGACTTCTGCGTCGGTGGCGCCGGTGGCGACGAACGCTTTGAACTCGTCGGCAGCAATGCCGGTAAAACCCAGGAACTGATTATCGAGCGGACAATCGAAGTGGTATTCGTTTGCCGTCCCCGTCAGCACGGCCCTGCACTTGTCGAGCATCCGCGCGGCAATGACGTAGCCCGCAAGCGTTTCACGCGGACTGCGGGGATAATCCTTGGTGAGGTCTTTAGCTGAGAGTTTCAGATTTGCGTTAGTCATAAGTTCAAGTTCCGGCTTTAAGCGCAGTGGAGTTGGTTTGAGCCTGGGTCAGTGCAGTGCCGAGCAGAAGAATCGAGAGGAATGTTTTCTTCATGGCGAATGTTTTTGGGTGTGTGTGTTAAAGCGAACTTGTCTTGGGCGGGCAACGCGGCTTTCGTTTCGATTTCACCTCCGTCGCGTGGCAAAACCAGCCGAGCGCTGCCCAATCTTGAAACCATCTGGTGATTTGCTTTGGCTGGAACTTTGCGGAGTTGGCAGATTCGACAGCTCTTGCGAACGCGGCCTCCAAGGGAAATCCCTGCTGCAAAGCCGACAGCAAGGCGAACTGATCGGGCCGCAGCCGTTTGTAAAAAACCGAATTCCGGTGGCGATGCACGGCAAGATAGAATGCTTTGGAACGATGAAACTTTTTTGATTTGTTTGGCAGACGCTCGCGGCGATTTTCCACCGCGTTGCTCGCCTCATGGCGCAGCCCTTGACCGCGCCGCACAGCAATCAGAAAATCATCCAACTCATAATTTAGCCGGAGCAGCGTGAGATGGGGTTGCAATCCCAGGCGCAGCGTTTGGGGATTGGCGGCGCGCATGTCGTCGGCTGTGATTGGAGTTTCGTCGGCGTTGTCAAACGCCTCGATGTGCGCCCATTCCAGCCGGGCCATGTCGAGCGCCAGTTGATTTTCAGGCGCGCCCAGCTTGGGGTGTGATTCGATGAAGCGAACCAGAAATTGCCCAAGATTGCGCATGGTGAACGAAACCGACGGACACTCCGTGAAATACTCCTTTGCGAGTCGTGAGAATTTGCGTTCGCCCAGCACGGCGCGCAACCCCGGATAATCCTCGTAAAAACAATCGAGCAGGCGAAACCAGTATTGCCGATTGTAAAGTTGCAGGCGCTCAAACGAAGTCAGCCGGTCATTCGGCTTGATGAAACGGGAGACAACGGTGGCGGCCGGAGTGCCATCAATCCAGCGCTGATTCATTTTGGCGGCGGGCGTCAATGGACGCATGACGGCGCGCGCCATGAGACGCTGCAATTCGCGCAACTCCCCGAACGTTTGGCGTTTAGACGGCGGCGGCTTCGGTCTGCTGGAAAAATCGATTGGCTTTGAGCGCTTCATGGTGAACTTCATTGAACGAGGGAATCTGATCGTCCCATTCTAAAAGTGTGGCTGTTTTGCCTGCGCGTTGGAGGGCGCGGGCGTAAAGTTTCCAAACCGGGTCAATCACCGGATGGTCGTGGGTGTCGAGGATGTATTTGCGATACTTGGAATGGCCGGCGATGTGAATTTGTGCGACCCGTTCCGCGGGAATGTTGTTCAGATAAACAAACGGATCAAAGTTGTGGTTGAATGACGAAACGTAAATGTTGTTCACGTCCAGCAGAATGCCGCAGTCCGCGCGCTCGACCACTTCGGTGAGAAACTCCCACTCCGTCATTTCCGAAACAAGAAATTCGGCGTAGCTGCTGACGTTCTCCACCGCAATGGGCACTTCCAGAAAATCCTGGGTCTCGCGAATTTTCCGCGCGGCGACTCTGGCGGCGGCAAAAGTGTAGGGCATCGGCAGGAGATCGTGCGTGTAGCGTCCGTCCACGCTGCCCCAGCAAAGATGATCCGAAAGCCACGGTGTCTTCGTGCGCTTGACGAGGCGCTTCAACTTTTTCAGATGCTCGCGATTGATCCGTTCCGCCGAGCCGAAATACATCGAAACGCCGTGCTGCACGACGCGGTATTGTTCCAGAATCTTATCAAGCATTTCCAAAGGCCGTCCGCCATCGCACATGAAATTTTCCGAGATGATTTCAAACCAGTCCACGACCGGCTTTTTCTCGAAGATATGCTGGTAGTGCGGGATGCGGAGACCGATGCCGACTCCGTAATCGGTGAAAGCGTTGAAACGATTCGCAGGCATGAAGTCAACTGGGCTGGAGCGGGGATGGTTTAATTCCCCACTCCAGCCACGGTATTGAGACGTTGAGTCAGGTGACTTTGCAGCCGCCCTGGCCTTTGCAGGCGTTCTTTCCCTTGCAGTCGTGGGTCGCGGTTTTACAACCACCCAGGCCCTTGCAGGCATTTTTTCCGGCACAATCATGCTTTTGCATGGAACTGCTGGATTCCATACCGGCCTTGCCGGACGAGCATCCGGTCACGCCGAACATCGCCCCAGTAACGAGTCCCGCCAACGCTGCGGCGGCTACTATTGATCCTGTTTTGTTTTTCATAATACTGCTCCTGTTTGTTTTGTTTGCTGTCGAACCCGGCCCGCCATCATCAATCACTTTTCAGGCCAGGCCGTTTTATCCCGAAGCGTTCAGCGATTTAATCACCACCCGCATCAGAAAATGGATTTGGACTCGGTTACTGCCCCCGTGCAACTGCTCCCGCAACCGGCGGTGCAAGCCAGGCAATGAACGCCCGTCAGAATGTCCCAGCCTTCGAGTCGCTCCGGGGTCACGTCCCACAAGTAAAGCGGCTTCCCATTTCGCACCTGCATCTTGAGCATCTGGTTGAAGTCGCAATCGAAGACTTCGCCCATCATGCCAATGCTGATGGTGCTCCGGCACATCAAACCCTCGACGGTTGCGGGATTGAAACTGTTGGCGAGCAAATCGAGATACGCATCCCACTGCCCGTGCTGGCGAAGGTCTTCGGCAAACCGCGCGATGGGCTGGTTGGTGATCGTGAACAACTTGTTGAACACGATGCCGAACTCGCGAGACAGCGCCTCCTTGTAATCCGCCTCCAATTCCGCCTGAGGGCCGGGCAGCTTCGCGCCGAGCGGATTGTAAACCAGGTTCAGCGGCAGCTTTGTCCCGTAGCCGACCGCGTTCAATTTCCTCAGTGCGGAAATGCTTTTCTCGAACACGCCCTCACCGCGTTGGGCATTTACATTCTCCGCCGAGTAGCACGGCAGCGAAGCCACGACTTCGACTTCGTGTTGCGCGAGGTATTCCGGCAGCCAGGCGAAGGATTGCGTTTCAATGATGGTGAGATTGTTGCGGTCAATGACATGGCAGCCGGATTCGCGCGCCGTCTCGACGAAGTAGCGGAAATGCTCGCTCAACTCCGGCGCTCCGCCCGTGATGTCCACGATGGTTGGGCGATTCACGCGAATCCAGTCGCCGACCCGACGCGCTACCGACTCGGCCATCATTTCCGTGCGCCACGGCGCGGCGTCCACATGGCAATGCGTGCAGGCTTGGTTGCACTTGCGGCCGACATTGATTTGCAGCGTCTGGAGTTGACCGCGCCGCAAAACGAGCCGGTGCTCGTCCAGTTTTGATTCAAAACGATTCATGTTTCCGAAGATGAGAACGCTGGCATCACCCGGATATTCCGAAAAAGTTGCCGCCATCACCACTGGATTTAGAACTTGGACTTCGGTTTCAATCGCTTCGGCGCGTCGAAGGAGTATTTGCCGCTGCGCACCATCTCTAGCAATTGATGGATGCTCGGGCGGTCGCCCCAAAACGTGCCGTAGTAGGCGAAGCGCGCGATGCCTTCTTTGTCCACGATGACGACCGACGGACGATTGATCCATTCCGCGTGGACCGTGAAGCTCATCGGCTGCACGCCGTATTCCGCGCCCACCGCGCCCGCCCGGTCCACGAGATGCGGCCACCAGATGTTCTTCGTGTAGGAATCCTTGAACGACGTTTTGCTGAACCAGTATTTCGGCTCAAGTTCCTTGCCGACCATCACGCGGGCGGGGAACAAGTCGTGACATTCGAGCGTGAACACCTGGGCGTTGGCAGCCTCGAATTGCCGGCGCAGTTCGATCAATTCGCGGAACTCGGCGTGGCAGACCGGACACCAATCGGCAAACACCCAAATCAGCACGACAGGTTTCTTGCCCCGAAAATCCGAGAGCTGCCACGCCTTGCCCTCGGTGTCGGTGAGTTGGAAATCGCTCGCGGGCTGGCCGACCCGCACCCGTCCGAACTTGGATTCGTCGAGTGCAACGTAAGCCTGAGCCAGTTCCGGCGTTGCGGTCTTGCCATGTTCGATGGCGTAGGCGGCAAGCTCGGCCTGATGTTGGACATCCTTCGATTTGTCCTCCTTCTGCGCGGTTTGAACGGCGACGAGTGAATCGCGCACGCCGATTTGCCCGAGAGCAATCGCAGCCTGCGAGCGGACGACCGAATCGCTGTCGTCACGCAATACCTTTTCCAATGCGGGCACGGCATTGGTGGCGCGCAAAATACCGAGCGTCATCGCCACAACGTGACGAACATGTTCGCTTTTGTCCGCCAACGCCGCGACCAATTCTGGTGCGAAGGGCGTGCCCAAGCGCACCAGATCGCGGACGGCGAGCGTCCGCACGCGCCAATCCTGATCGTCGAGACTGGCGACGCCGTGCTTGTTCAACTTGCGGTCGTAGGTGAACCCGTCGCGGATGGGATGAAAGTCATGCGCTGCGACGCGCGCCAAGATTCCGCTGACGTTGGTGGGCGACTCGCCTGTGGCCGGGTTTTCAGCCGCAAAGGCCGCTCCGCGAATCATGGCGAAGCAAATCGCCACGATAAAAATTCTTTGGTGCGATGTAACATTCATCAAGCCGGTCACTTCGCGTAAGAGTTGACTCATAAACGTGGCGACTGTGGCCCATGAAATGGCCGTGCGATAACCACAGGTGCGACTTCCGAACAGACTGGCGACGCCTTTGAAGTTGTCGTTCGCGCCATTCGAGTAGGCGAGAAAGCAAACGGCGAGAAAAATGAGCACGGACAACATCAGCAACCTCCCCCGTTGCCGCTGTCGCAGCACTTCGATGCCTCGGTGGTGGCGTGGTAGGCCCGGCCTTTGGTTTCGCGCGGATGACGAAGTTTCGTTCGGCCACAGTCGTAGGGCTTGGCCTCCTCCGGTTTCACCGGCACGCGCGGTTCGATGAACTCGAAAAACTCCGCATACGGCGCTTGCTGGTAGAGTTGAAACGTCTTGTCGCACACGGCCACGCGGTCACCTCGACGCAGGTGATGCCCGTCATCGTCCAACACTTCGCGGAACGGGCCGCGATAGATCACGGCTTGATTCAATTCAAAGCATTCCCCTTGCTTGCCTTTGAAAGCCTCGACGGTGACGGAGCGGAACTCGATTCCTTCCACCGTCTGCCAGGGTTGCGCGTCGCGCTTGAGCAGGCGAATGCCGTAGAAGCCCGCGTCTTCAAACGCTTTCAGAAACAGATCTTCGCGCAACGCGCCACTGATGCATCCGCTCCAGAGCGTCGGGTCTTGTTGCATCACATCCGGCACGTCCTCGTCACTCACGATGTCGGAAATGACGGCGCGTCCGCCTTTGCGGAGCACGCGGAAAATTTCCTGGAACAACTGCCGCTTGTCCTGCGGCTCGACGAGGTTGAGGACGCAGTTGGAAACGACGACATCCACGGACTCAGTTTCGACAAGCGGATGGGTGAATCGCAATTCCGTCGCGAGTTCATTCGCGGCGAGAAAAGACGCCGCACTCGTAATCGGGCGGCGGATCAATTCTGCATCAAGCTTTTCGAGGTCGAGCGCCAAGTCCTGGATGCGGCCCTTGCGGAACTCGACGTTCGCATAGCCGAGCCGTTCGGCGACGATGGGCGCATTGCGACGCGCGACTTCCAGCATGTCGTCCGTCATATCCACGCCAATGACGCGGCCTTTCTCACCGACAACTTGCGCGGCGATGAAACAAATTTTCCCCGTGCCGCTGCCGAGATCGAGGACAGTTTCGGCGGGCTTCACGTAGCGCGACGGGTCGCCGCAGCCGTAGTCTTTCTCGATGACTTCCTGCGGGATGATTTTGAGCAGGTCTTGGTTGTATTCCACCGGGCAGCACAGCGCGGCTTCCGGCGCTTTGGCGGCGGCGGCGTATCGTTGCTGGGTGGCAGTTTCGGGACGGAGAGAAAGTGTTTCGCTTTTCATGACGTTGGTTTGGAAGTTCAGAGAAGCTTCATCAAATCGGTCTGGCTGGCTTCTTTACTCGCCACGATGTAGGTCTTGCCGCCGCGACTCCAACTGGCGGTGGCGGTGTTGCCGACTTGATTGAACACGGGCGACTCGGTGGGCGCATCTTTGAATGCGGCGCTATCCACGACGAGCAGATGCGCGACCTGCTTGTTTTCCAACTCGAAACAGACGAGCGAAACCTTGTGACCCTTCCAATCGAGCAGTCGGCAACCGAGGCTCGGCCGGCCATCGAGTCCGGCGGGCAGCACAAGATCGCCATGCGATTCCTTTTGCTCCAGCCAGCGACGCACTTCCGTCACGTCACGTGACATGAGGTCAAGCCGGTCGAGTTTGTGCGCGGTGAACTCAGCCATCTCGGTGCGATACTTCGCAAAACCTTTTGCGCGAGTTGAGTTGAACCACACGGCGACGACGGTCATGAGAAAAGCCAGGCACGCGGCCAGCGCGAAACGCAACGCGGGTTGTTTCCACCACGCCACAGGGCGGATGATTTTTGTTTGCGCGAGCAACTGCGATTTCAAATGCGCGGGCGTGGAGATGGACGCCTTGACCTTGGCGCTGATGCGCGAATCGAGCGCCTGCTCATTGGCAAACCACCAGGCCAGTTCCGGGTCACGCTGCGCCTGCTCCAACGCCTCACGGAATCGCGGCTCATTCGCGTCCTGCCCGCCGGGGCGATACGCTTGCAGAATGAATCTGGCTTCTTCGTTGTTCATAAACTTACTGCGCTGAATTGGACTTTCGTTCCAAAGGCAAAATCTTGTTCTCGTTGGCGCTCTCGACGCCTATGGCGCGGGCCACCAGTCGCTCGCGCAGCAACCCTTTCGCGCGCGACAGCCGCGACATCACCGTGCCAATGGGCACATTCAGGATGCCCGCGATTTCCTCGTAGGAGTGGTCGTTCATGTAAAACAACATCAGCGGCGTGCGGTAATGCTCCTCCAGTTCCAGCAGCGCATCGCGGATCGCGTCGTCGCGCAGCACATCCACATGCTCCGGCGTGATGACTGGCAACTCACCCTCGACACTGCTGATTTCAAAGTGTGGTAGCCGCGCCCGACGATCTTTCCAGCCGAGGAAAACCCGGTAAAGCGTAGTGAACAGCCAGGATTTGACCTTGGTGATGTCTCGCAACTGGCTGCCTTTGGTGAGCAGGCGGCAATACGTTTCCTGCGTCAACTCGCCCGCATCATCCGCGTTGCCAGCGAGGCTGTATCCAAACGCATAGAGCGCCTCGTAATAGGTCGCGACCGCCTGTTCGTAATCCGCTTCGTTCACGATGATGGGAAAGATGGTGGGCGGGGTTTATTCCAGATTTGTTCGGGTCGCTTCCGCAACCATCGCCTCGAAAACTGCGATGTTGCGCGCACCGATAAAACGACGACGCACGTTGCCCTGCGCGTCCACAATGTCGGTGGTGGGAAGTTCGCCGCCGTTGCAGCGTCCACCCGGAGTTCCACGCCGTCAGCAGCACGGCGCGCGGATCGGCGGCCTGCTCGATCAGGTCCGAAACGACCTCGGGCGTGGGCGCGTCATTGGCCAGCGTGGCTCTTTCCCGAATTCTTTCCCGCAGCGCTTCGCGAAAGACCCAGAGCGCCACGGTGAGAACGATGAGTGGAACAATGATTTTGAAGCGAAGGCTTTTCATGG
>JBBQUU010000031.1:0-53926 GCA_038212175.1 Opitutales bacterium
CGGCACCTTGAAAACCAACGCAAACACGGCTCCCCGTTCACCGCCCCGCTCACGCCAAAAAACGCCTGAATCCCATGCCCTCCCGGACTTTCATAACCCGTTCAAAATCGTCCTTCTCAAATGAGAGAACCTCTTGGTTCATTGAGGACGTTGCGAAGGCGGAAGACAGAGCCGAACCGATTAATGATCCCCGCCCAATATCAGCGCCAATAAGAACGCTGCAGCCAGCGCCACAGCCACCGCAACGGCGATGATTATGCGGACTTTTACGCTCTCAATTTTCCAAGCCAAGAGCGCGACAATCACACCAATTAAAAGACAGCCGATGAGGATTTTCGTCATTTCTTTTTCTCCGCGTCAGTCGGACAGCACGTTGAGATTACCTTAGGATCTTTAATCAAACGTCGATACTCGGCTCTCCCCCATCTAGCGTGAGTTTACCTGGAATTTGAGCGAGCAGGAGCCAAGAAATTCATCAACAGAGAGTTAGCGGTTTGGAAGCGAATTCCAAGGGGTCATTATTTACCTTTTACCCTCAATGGCTCTCAAGTCGATAAAGGTAAAAGGTAAGAAATGACCCCTTGGATCCACCCCTCCGCAGGGAGCGAAGCGACCGGAGCCGAGGGCCGACGCGCAAGCGGAGCGCGACACCGACCCGCCGTCTGCGGCGGCTGAGGTGATCGTGGGAGCCCAAGGGTGGAGCGGGGTCCCCACCGGGCACTCTACGCCGGACGCGAAAGCGAGTGCTAACGAGCGGCCCGTGCTCCGAGCCTTCGGAGCACAAGCGCCTGCGCCGGTGGGGCTGGACTCCACCGGACGGAGCGACTTTAGGAGCGAGGGAGGAAGCAGAGGACATGACAGCCGCCCGGGGCTGGCGTGGCCTGTGCCGCTCGGATCATTGAGGACGTTGCGAACGCGGGCGACGGGCCGCTTTGTCAAGAGTTAAGACCTGACGTCTTCGGCTCATCGCCGGTTTTTCAGGAATCGTATCTTACATTAAATATCAGCAGGACAGGAATATAAACAACGACGAGGCATATTATATGAAACCACCAAGGGGTGTTATTGAGAAGGCCGCTAAGCCAAGTGAGTATAATATAAACGCACGCAGGAACTAAGAACACAGAAACAAAATACCCGACCAACGCAGCCGTTTTATCGGCCGAATATCGGAGATGGAGCCAAGCCAATCCCGCACACAGGACTGCAAGTCCTAACGTTTTGATGTAATTATTCATTTCTAAGCCCCCAGTCCAAGCCAGGAGGATCCCAATCTTTGGGCACAGATCCGCCTGCACCCTCTAAGATGTCGCTTGTTGTAGTATGGCAATTCCCAGACTTTTTTCCGCCGTCACCTCCCCCTAGTTTGTAGGTTCGCTTCCCGTCTTTTTTTAACTGTTTTTCAGCACTATCCCTGACTTTTTTGTCCCATTCGGCCTGAGTCATACCAGGCGGGGGAGGAACCAGTTTCTTTGAAGTCTCAGTTCCTTTTTTTGCTGCATCAAAATCAGATGGATAGTCTTTTTTAACACCCAAGTTGCCATTGGCATCCTTGATCCCGGAGTATGAATTTCTTCCTGATGTATCACTTACTTCGGTCCAAGAGTGGGCTCCCGTGCCACCTGTTCCAGAAACGTCCCGTGAATGAACTGTTACATCCAAACCCAGTGCATCAATCCAGTTTATGGGATTATTAAATACATAACCATATAGATTCAATCCACCGTTTTCCCCGATTGGATCTCTGCTTGGCCAACGCCCCGATGACCGATTATAGTACCTGAAGCCATAGTACAGAAGGCCGCTTTCATCCTCCCCAAACTTCGTCGAGAATCGAAAGGGATTCCCACCCGCCGCAGGTCCTGCCGCCGTGACGGTTTCGCCAAACGGAGAGTACTCATACGTGGCCGAGGTCTGGCCGGTGGTAAGGTTCACCAAGCCAACCACGTTGCCGTTGCCGTCGTAGGCTGCGGCGTGAGTTTCGCCGCCCACATGGGTGAACAGGAGACCGCCTACCCCTCCGGCGCCTTGGAAGTCGCCGCTGAGATCAAGTCCCCAGAGGTAGGTCTTGGGTGACATACCAAGGGCGCGGGCATCGATCTCTGCGATCATGTTCCAGTCGTCGTAAATAAATTGCGTGTGCGAGTCGAGCGTCCATTCGCCGTCCGTGCGCTTGGACACTTTTTTGTCGAAGCGGCGTCCCTGGGCATCGTAGGCAAAGGCCAGGCGGAGGTCCGGGGCGCCGGCGGCGGCGGCAGACGGATTCGTTTCCATCGCGACGAGGCGGTTCTCGGCGTTCCAGCGATACGTCCAACGGCCGTCGGCGACGAGGTTGCCGTCCGCGTCGTGGGCGAAGGTCTCCGGAGTCTGGGGGAGGAACACGTCGCGGCGCTCTTCCGTGACCGCGTCTTCACCCGCCGGGCCGGCGTCGTTGCGGACGCCGGTGATGGCGAGAGGGGCAAAGTGCGGAGCGCTGCTGCTGTCGATGCTTCGGCTCCAGGCAAAGGCGTCGCCGTTCCGGTCCGTCGCGAAAACAGGACCCTCCGGTGCCGGGTGGGTGACCGTAACCGTCGCCAGCGGATGCGCCTCGCCGGTGACGCGGAGGTCTCCGGGCACGGTGCGCGACTCGTACTGATTGAGCGCATTGGCGGTGTAGGACTCGACCGCGCGATGCTCGCTGGACGTGGCTTCCCGCGCGGCCGTGCGACGGTTTCCAATGTCGTCGTAGGTCCAGGCGAAATCGAGGCCCGGGTGAACCGTTCCGTCGGCGCGGTGCTTCGCTCCTCCTGTCACCTGACCCAGCGCATCGTAGTCGTATCGCCACTCCGCAAGATTTTCCCGGGTCGCTTTTGTCCGCTGGTTGGCATCGTTGTAGTCGTAGGCAAACGACATCGGAGCCGACGCCGCCGGCGCGGAAACGATGGAGCGCAGGCGCTGGAGGTGATCGTAATTCTTCGCGACGTGCAGCTTCATCACCCCGGCTTGCGCAAAGGTCACCGAACCGATCTGCGACGTGTTGGGCAAATAGCCGTAAGTCGCGCGGGAGTCACCCGTAGTCACGTGGTGCAAACGCGACGCCGCGTCGTAACCATAGCCCACCTCGTAAGCGGTACCGGGAAGACTCAACGTGTTGAGGCGGTGGAGCGCGTCGTAGGTGCGTTCTACGGAACGACCCGTGAAGACCCCGCTGGTATAGCGCTCGGAAGCCATCTGGCCGGATGCATGGTAGTCGTAATAGCGCTCGCCCGAGTCATCCGTGATGGAGCGCACCCTTCCCTGCCGATCGTGCGTAAACGCGACGTCGGTGGTGTCGTCCGAATAATCGATACCCGAGAGATCCCCTGCCGCGTTGTAGGCGTAGGCGGTAACAATGCCTCCATCCCGCACCCATGTGCGCCGCTCCAGCCGACCTGCGGGGGTGTAGCCGTAGACGGGCCCCCGTCCGTCCGCGTAGGTCTTTTGCTCAAGCCAGCCCCGCTGCGAGTGGTAGCGCCAGGTGGTCACCGCCCGACCGCTGTCGTTGGCAAAGTCCTGCCAGGTCGTGAGCGTCGCTGGCCGGCCCTGATTGTCGTAGGTGTATTCGACGGGGTACGTGCGCGTTCCCCATGTCCGGCGCACCTGCCCGGTGGGCCAATACGTGGTGTGCACTTCACCGCCATCAGGCAAGGTGATCTTCTCGACGCGGCCGCCGGCATCGTAATCATAAGTCCTTACCTGAGGATCCGAGCCCGGACCGGCGCGTTCCGAGTCGGGGTCGGGCGACGTAACCGAGCGAACTTGATCGTCGGCAAAATAGCTGTACACCGTCTCGCCTCCCTCTGGATTCACCTCTACATCCCGCCGGCCGTGCGCGTCGTAGCGAAACTCGCTTGTCGCCAGCATGGCCCCCTCTCCGTCGTACCGGCGATTCTCGGCAAGGCGACCCTGAGCGTACGTCTGCACCCACCTGGAGCCGTCCGGATTCGTCACGGTGTCTTCCCGCCCGCCCGCGTGGTCGAAGGTCGTCGCCGACACGGTCGTCAAACCACGTGAGGTCTGCCAACGCTTCAAGCCGTCCACGGACACGTCGACCACCTCCACCTCGATCGTTTCGTTCTCGCCCTCGGTTTCCCAAACCTCGGCGGTCGTTCGCTCGACCGCAACGCCGTTGCGCGCCATGTACGTGCGCCGCGTCCGCACAATGCGGTCAGAGCCGTCGAAATCGATCAAACCGTTGCGATTCACGTCGATTGCCGTGACATCCTGTTCACCCCGCGCGTTGTACCCAAAGAGCGTCACCACCCCGTCGTCGTCGTCCTGGCGGACCAAGCGCTGCATGCGGTCGTAGGTCTTCGTCTCGCTCGCTCCATCGGGAAACTCCATCGCCACCTCGAGACCAAAGCCATCGCGCACGACGCGCCGCCACTCAGTGACGTCGCCTCCACGCGGGCCGCGGTACTCGGTCGTCACGAGGTAAGGCAATCCGTCCCTGGTTTCCAGAGCGTGGTCCCAATGTGCAGGAACGCTGCGCGAACCTGCGCGTAAGTTGGGCGAGCCGTCGGCGTTCGTCACGTCGACGGCGGTGGTGGCATCCGGAAACGTAGTCGTGCGCCGAACAGAGCGGTCTGGAAGATACTCCTCGTCGAACAACGTGGTGCGGTCGAGGGCATCCCGCTCAAAACGGAGCCGACCCGCGAGGTCATAGCCCGATACCCTGACCACGATGGACGTGCCATCCCCACCGATTCGCGTGGTGCGAAGGCGACGCCCCAAGGCATCGACGTCGTACTCAAACCGAAGCCCGTCGGATTCCTCCGCGATGAGGTGGCCGAGGCGATCGTAGCGGTAGGACGAAGTGCGCCCATAACGCGTCACCGACTGCAACCGGCCGCAGCACGGATTGTAGGCACGCATTTCGCTGGATCCGTCGAGGTGCTGAAGCAAGGTGGCGTTGCCTGAATCATCGCGCTCCAAGACCACCTCCAGATCGACCGTAAGACCCGTTTCGAGATCCGTCGTAACACGACTCAGCCGACGGCCGTCCCCATCGGTCACCGTAATGGTACGGGTACCCTGAGCGACCGAGAGCAGGTCCGCAGTGGGAACCCCCGTCTCGTCGATCTCGGTGATCTCGCCCGATCCAGAATCATATTGGTAAACGAAGGTTTCCAACGTGCCATTCGGCGAGAGACGGTACGCCACGCGGCCTGCGAAGGGGGCATCCGTATAGTGATATTCGCGTTCCCATGGAAGCGTCGCATCGTTGGGACTCACGGAGGCAATTTTGTAGCGCACGCGGTGCACCACGGAGCATTTCATTCCTCGATAGGTCGTACTCTTGGAAAACTGCCGGGTCAGCGATATGTCGAGAATGGAACCGATTCGATTATACACATAGCTGTCTCTCTCGACCCGTCCATCGCCATCCTTGTCCGCCGTACCCAACGTATAGTTGAGTCGCGTGCGCTGTTCCGACACGGGGCTCGTGGACCCGGAGTTCAGGAACGGTCCATTGTCGTTATAGAAGCGCTCCACCATGCCACCCGGGAACTGCGAGACGCGATACGTGTGCGTGGTCCAGCCGCCGCGATGGTCCGACGAAGCGGTCAGGCGCAGCATTCCTTTTGCATCGACCGCATACTGCCACGTCGAAACCAAGGCTTCGCCGTCAGGGTCGACGATTCGCTCATAACGCACTCGATGGTCGCGACCGGACAATGCGTAACGCCGATGTTTCTCTACGACATCCGAGAGCTTGACCTCGCCATGGCGCAAATCCCAAACGATGGTTCGTTCGCTATCCTCGGTGGCGGACACCGGCGTGACCTGCCGCTCGGTGCGCCGTAAGTCGCCTTCGGTGAAGGTCCACGTGTCGGTAGTAGCATCGTGAGCATAGACCCAGGTGCTGGCAGGCTCCGACTGGTCCGCGTGGTGTCGATGAAGCGCCACGGAGGTCCCCTCACCCGCCGGATCGGCGATCCTCGTGACCGACAGCGGCTCGCCGGCCGGAGCATGAAGAATCTCGCCGGACGACACGGGCATACTCCCGGCCTGAGCGAAAAAGCGAAGTTCGTAACCGCCAGCAGGCACCGACGGATCGTCTTCGGCGCTCATAATATCGAGCAAATGGCGACCCGTGCGAATCTGCCTCAAACTCTGGTCGGATCGGCGCACGACAACTTGATCCCGATTGCGCCTCGCGGGCGGGAAAAATTCGAGGGCGGCGGGCGTGAAGAGCGAAGGTGAGATCGTCTCCGCGTGAAGACGGACGAGGCCCGCCGTGGTGCCGTCCGGCAGTGACCCAAGGTCCATGCGCCACGCCACCGAGCCCAACCAGGCGGAAGGCGCACCCGGGCCGGTGGAGCAACGCGCGCAATCGCCGCCCTGAATCTCCAGGACCGCAGTCAGGATGCGTTTCGACTCGCCCATTTTCTCCGCCCGCAGTTCGAGCACGCCTTCGATTTCGCTCAGGCCCGCGGGCGAGGACGTCGGTGTCACCGCCTGGGAGATTGTTTGCGTGGTGCGCGGTCCGTTTCCGGTCCACGATTCGATCGTAACATGCATGATATACGGTCCCTCTCCCGCGCAACCGTCGGGCAGCCGGAATTGCAGCCGGCATTCATACGCCACGTCTTCGATCAAACCGGGCGTGGTGGAAAGAGGCGACCAACCCTCATTGTTCTCCATGCGGTAAATCAATGACGCCTCCGGGGCCGCAAAGTGGCCGGCGGTCACCGAATCCACGGTAACCTCGCCCTCCGACGGATCGGATAACTCCTCCGTGACTGGCCCTGTTGACCAATACGTGTCCGACGGGGTCTGGAAAGTGAAGAGGTTGCAGGGGAGGTGGACCCGCGACCAAAGGATACCCATGGAGCCGAAACGATCGCGCCGCGTCGATGAGACGACCACGCTTGAGTCGACATGATGCATGGTATAGCCGGGTGAGCCGGGATACTCGTTGAGAAGATTGTAATGACGCTCCGGCCAGCAGCCGCCCATCGCGCCCACGACCGTGTACAGACCGCCGGTACCGTCTCCTTCATTGCTAGGATCACCGAGATTGCGGAATTCGCGCCGAAGCAGGTTGTTCGCAAGCACACCTTCCTGAAAACTCGCGGTTCCCGTGAAATCGGTGCGCTGGGTTCCCAGAATACTGATTGTGCCGCTTTCCTTGATGCTTCCGCTCCAGTCCAGCGTTTTGTATTTTTTAATGAATACACCATCGGCCGGATCGACGGAATTCTGGAATTCGTTGAAACCGATATAGCGGGTGACTTTGCGGATCTGGACGTAGTCGATGTTTTCGACCTGAATCAGCTCGTTGCCGGAGTCGGCGCGGACCGCTGGAGTTAACGCGAGGGCTGAGGCGATTGCGACCAACCGCAGGACGAAAAATCGGGACACAGTACGGGTGTGTTTCATTGCAGGGAAACCGTTAACGGGGACGTCGCCGGGGCGTGGACGGAGAGGCCGACGTGGGTTCCGTCGTCGAGCACGGCTCCCTTGGCGGGATTCCGACCGAGCCAGAACTCGCGGAGATCGCTTACCCCGTCGCCATCCGAATCATCGTTCGCGCCAGCCGCGGCCAAGGGATCGAGGCCATGCCTCACCTCCCAGCCGTCCGGCATGCCATCGCCATCGGAGTCGGCGACGTTCGCGCGCGTGCCCCGCAGGAACTCCTGCAGGTTCGCAAGGCCGTCGCCATCGAGGTCCTCTGCGGCATCGTTGCGCGTGGGATCGAGGCCGTTGGCGACTTCGTAGGCGTCGTCAATCCCGTCGCCATCCGCGTCCGGAAACAGCGGGTTCTGCTCCCCTACGTAAAGATCGTCGAACTCGACCGGTGCGCTGCCGTGCCCGATCGCAGTGAAGCGCGGGAACCCTCCGTCCGCAGGGGTTCGAAAGGGCAGACCTCTCTCGGCGAGAACTCCGTTTACATACAGATCCCAGATCTGCGACGCATGATCCTCGCGTACGGTGTACCGAACCCACGCCTCTGTCCGGCCATTCTCGCCCAGCGGAAGCCGGACAGGCGGTGAGGCCGCGCGCCACCCACCGTGGACCGGCACCCACACTTCGCCCAACCCGTCGACGGCCCGCAGCGCAACGCGTGCGTGCGCCGTCTCGAAACCTGCCACGGGAAGGCCATCGGTCGCGGCGGGAAGACGGGCGAAGACCTCGAAAAACAACACGGGCGACGGACTCGCAAAAAAATCCTGCTGCAGCCGGGCCACCGGCGTGCCGGGCAAGAGGACGGCAAACTGCTGACCGAAGGCGGCGTTCGCGGCTTGGATTTCGGCCGTGCCTGCGAGCAGGGTCCAGCCATTGGCCCCGGATAGCCTGCCCGGCAAGTAGTGCTCCTGCGGCTCGAAGCCCGTCACGTAGGGCAGGCCGGGTACAACGCGAAAGATCGACGCCCCGGAATCGGCAAACGTGCCCGATAGATCGAAGGCCCTCGCGCGCACGGTGAAGTGTCCGGGGGGCAACACGACCGCTGCGGCGTAACGGTCGGGCAATGTCGTGGGCGTCGAAACCGTTGCGAGCGTTTCGTCGCCTTCGTCAATGAACTCGACCCGCGCGATCGGTCCGTCGGGGTCGGAAGCCGCAGCGTCGAAGATGACCGGCTCCGATGCGGCGAGGGCCGCGCCGGTTTCGGGGGCGAGCAGCACCACCGACGGCGTTGCGTTTGACGTGATTTGAAACGTCACGGCCGACGAGACCGTGACGGCGCCGGCGTTGTCGGTGGCTCGAGCGGTGACCGCATGCAGTCCAGACGGGGGGTTCACCCAGGCGTGGGCATACGGGGGGGCCGTGACCACGGCGATCAGGCCCCCCGCGTAATGGAACTCCACGCGGACGATCGATCCGTCGGGATCACTTGCGTCCGCCGCGAGCGGCACAGAGACGCCGGGCGCGTACGAAGCGCCGTCGACCGGGGACGTCAGGACGACAACCGGCACCTGATTGGTCACACCGCTTTGAAAGCGCAGGATCGGATTGCCTTGAGCGACGAGACGCTGCGCGGCCAGCGAACCGGTGAATTCGGCGGGGCCGTTGATCGTCACCGTCCCTCCCGGTGCACGCACATCGGCGAAGAGACGCGCGTTGCCGTTCATGATCAGGCCGGCGGGCTCGGCCAACTCGACTTGCAGCCGGCTCGGATCGACGGCGGAGCCGACGGTGCCGTTAAGCACCCAGGTGGACCCCACCACGAACCGAACGGGACCGGCGAGATGCAGATGGGCGTTCCCGTTGAGGATAAGCCCGGAAAGGTGATAGATGGAGAGCGGACCGCTCGCGCCTCCCTCCCCCAAGATGAGCGTATTACCGCCATTGACGATGAACTGCCCGTACGCGCCCGGCGGTACGGCCACCGCGCCGGCGTTCCCATTGAGGGTCAAATTGCGGAGGGTTGCCGGATCGCCCAAAGAGGCGCCCGGCCCGTTTATGACCACGGAGCGCGTGCCCAAGGGCGGCAGCGGGTTTGCCACCGCCGGCAACGCCACCGGATCGACGCGCTGGACGATCGATTGGATCCAAGCATGACCCGAAATCGTGAGCGAGTGAGCGTGCGGCGACGCGGAGCCCGGGCCAGTGAGGAGCGCTCCGTAACCGCCTTTACCTTGAAGTCGAAGCGTGGGCGTGCCGGGGACGAGAAGGCTGCCCGTGAGCCGGACATTCCCCCGAAGCGTGAGATCCTCGGCCGATAACACCCGTATTTCCCCGTGAACCTCGCCGGAAAGCGCCGGGAGAATTTGCACGATGGCGGAAGCGAATGCCGGCGGGGCTGACGCGAGAAAGAAGCCGGCCGAAAGAACGGCCATCCGGCACGTGTGGCGGACCGTGCCGTGGTTGAACAAAGAGAGCCAGCGATGAGCGGTCGACGGACGGGAAAGAGGATAGATTAACGCAAATGAATTCATTTACGACGGTTTCGCCTTGAAGCTATTTATTTGCGTTTATGTCTAGCTTATTATTAACTTTTATTTGCAATACAGCGCGGTTTGCGGGTTGAGGGCGGTGGTGCAAACGGGTTCTGCGGCCGGGTGGGGGCGTGATTGGGCTGCGTCGGCTCGCTTCAAGGAGCGGCGGCACTTTTGCCGCCGGGTTTGGATGCCGGACCGACTTACATAGGGCCTCCGGCGGCAAGAGTGCCGCCGCTCCATCAACCACCAGCGCCGAGATCGGACTGCGGTCAGCGACCGCGGCTACACTGTCTCTACTCGCTTCGCCCCCCCTCTGCGCCCTTCGCGTGCTCCTTTAAGTGCCTTCCTGATTAGGCGCTCCTGCAACGCGCTCGGGCCAAATTGCCGGTTGACAACCCCGGCCGGCGGGCGGTTTTCTCTTCCACTTTTTCAACAATGAGCACCACCGAACAACCCGCCGCCCAGCCTGAGCGCAGCCTCACGCCCGCGGAAATTCCTTTCACCACCCCGCAGGTCATGGTCCGCTATGTGACCGACACCGGCAAGATCCTCCCGCGCAAGTACACCGGCCTGTGCGCCAAGCACCAGCGCCGCGTGACCAAGACGCTCAAGCGTTCGCGCAACATGCTGCTCGCCAAATAAGGCGCGGCTCATCGTCCCTTCCCACGGCCGGAGCCTCGCTCCGGCTTTTTTGTGTCCCCATGCCAGCCCTCCGCACCCAGATTTTCTCCGGCACGCCCGCCAACATCGCCCGCCTCGCGTGCGCCTTGCAGCGCGGCGAACTCGTGGCCGTGCCCACGGAAACGGTTTACGGTCTGGCCGGAGACGCCCTCGATCCGCGCACCGCTTCGAAAATCTTCCAAGCCAAACGTCGCCCGGCCAACGATCCGCTCATCGTCCACATTCACGCGCTCGGGCAGCTCGCCGAACTCGCCGTGGTCAACGAGGCCGCCCTCGCCCTCGCCCGCGCCTTCTGGCCCGGCCCGCTCACGCTCGTGCTGCCCAAACGCGCGATCATACCCGACCGCGTGACCTCGGGGCATCCCAGCGTGGCCGTGCGCATGCCGAACCACCGACTCTTCCGCGCGCTGCTCAAGGCCTGCGGACGCCCGCTCGCCGCGCCGAGCGCCAACCCCTTCGGCTACCTCAGCCCCACCACTGCGGACCACGTGCGCGCCGGACTCGGCGGACGCATCCGGTATATTCTCGACGGCGGCCCGTGCGCCTACGGATTGGAGTCGACGATCATCGATCTGCGCGTTCCCGCGAAACCCGCGCTGCTGCGTCCAGGTGCCCTGCCCCGCGAGGCGATCGAGGCCGTATTGGGCATTCAACTACGCATCGCGTCCACCCCGCGCGGCGGCGCGAAGGCCCGCGTGGTCGCGCCGGGACAACTCACCCGGCACTACAGCCCGCGCACGCCCGTCACGCTGCACGCCAGGCTGCCCGGCGAAACGCAGTGTCGCGCGAGGGCAGACGAGGGGTTTGTGTTTCTCGCGAAGCCACCAGGCAAACGGTCGGCGAATGTTTTCTGGCTCGATGCGCGCGGCGACCTGCGCGGAGTCGCACGCCGGTTGTTCGCCGTCTTGCGCGAAATCGACGATGGACGGTGGAAACGCCTGCACGTCGAGCTCGCCCGCGGGGATGACGGATGGGCGCCCGCGATCAACGACCGGCTGCGCCGCGCCGCAGCGAAGTGAAGGACGGCGTCGGGAGGATCTGAAGTCTCGTCTCTCACATCTTAGCCGTAAGAATTCAGTAGAAGGTAACCACAGATGAAACCGGATACACACAGATCAAATTCTTGGATATTTTGAATCCCTAACAAACGTGGCACTCTTCAGCGGCCCTCCTTCCCACTTTGGAGGAGCGACTTTCCCCTCCCCAGGATTTGTGTTAATTCGTGTTCATCTGTGGTTGGATTGCATCGTTTGGCTTAGCAGTTACTCTGATCGAAAATTCGACTTCGGCGGCGAGTACTCGTTCTGATCGTTCTCATGTTTGGTTTCCGCCGGGCGCAGGTCTCTCCTGCGCCCGGTTTTTTGTTCTTCAGTGTTAGGACGTCCCCAATCCGTCGCGCAATCGTAACCTGACAACCTTGCGATCACCGCGCCCTCAATCACGATCAAGTCCGGACCGCCACCCCATCGCTGCGCGCTTTCACTCCCTTAATCGGTCCTGCTGAACGCTCACCCCCGGCCTTCTTTCCCTTTTTCTTAATCCTCACCATGAAACCCTCCCTCCTGCTTCCCCTTTCGCTGCTGCTCGCCGTCCCGCTGACCGCTCACGAGAACCACTCCCTCGCGAACTGGAAACCGGTGCGTTACGCCGACGCATCCGCCCACGCCCCCACACCCCTGCCCGATCGCGTGGTGCTCACGTGGGCCGGCGATCCCGCCGCCACGCAGTCCGTCACCTGGCGCACGGACACCAGCGTGTTGCGCGGCCTCGCCGAACTTGCCCTCGCCAACGACAACGGCCGGGCGCTCAAAGCGGAGACGTTTCCCGCCACGACCACGGATCTCAAAAGCGCCCTGAATGAAGCCCACTACCACAGCGTTCAATTCACCGGACTGAAACCGGAGACACTCTACGCCTACCGCGTCGGCGACGGCGCGAACTGGACCGAGTGGTACCACTTTCGCACGGCCAGCCGTGACGCGAAGCCATTTACCTTCATTTATTTTGGCGACGCGCAGAACGACATCAAAACGCATTGGTCCCGGGTCTTTCGCGAGGCCTTCCGCGACGCCCCGCGCGCGGCCTTCACCCTGCACGCCGGCGACTTGATCAATGAGGATGCCAGCGACGCCGAATGGGGCGAATGGCACGGCGCGCCGGCTTGGGTGAACGGAACGATCCCCGTCATCGCCACGCCCGGTAATCACGAATACTTCAACGAGAACGCCGGCCCGGAAAATGAGCGTATTTGGGCGACCAAGGATGGCCGCACGATCCCCGTGACGATTGACCTCGCCCGGGATCGCGACGCCGGCGGGAAAACCACCGGCTACCGCGTCAGCGCAAGAGGCGCCGGCGGAAAAACCGCCAATCTCACGCTCGATGCCGGGGAGGAGATCGTCAGTATCGACGCTGGCATGACAGCCCTTGCCGGCTTCACCCTGGACGAACTGAAAGGCACGGAAACGGACAAGGCACCGCTGCGCGACCGCATTGCGGTCCGCGGCACGCCGGCGGTGAGCCGTCACTGGCGTCCGCAGTTCGCGTTTCCCGAGCAAGGCGCCCCGTCCGGCCTCGAAGAGACTTGCTACTACATCGACTACCAGGGTGTGCGCATCATCTCGCTCGACTCCCTGCGCGATCGGGCCGGCCAGGTCGGCTGGCTGCGCAACGTGCTCCAGACCAATCCGCAGCGCTGGACGATTCTCACCTTCCATCATCCCATGGTTTCGCCGGCCAACAACCGCGACAACCCCGAGCTGCGCCAGCTCTGGAAACCGGTCCTCGACGAGTTCAAGGTCGACCTCGTACTCACCGGCCACGACCACACGTACGCACGGTCGGGTGATCTCTCGAACAAGGTAGGTGGAGTCAATGTGCCGACCGGAATGCAGACCTACGACCCCGCCGTCGGCACTGTCTACGTCGTGTCGGTCAGTGGCCCCAAGATGTACAACATCACCAACGAGGCCTTCGTGCGCACCGCCGAAGACACCCAGCTCTACCAGATCATCAAAGTGAACGGCGACGAGATCCACTACGAGGCGCGCACCGCGACCGGCAATCTCTATGACGCCTTTGTCCTCAAGAAGCGAAACGATGGGCAACCGAACGAATTGCGAGAACTCCTTCCTCGGGAGAATCGGCGCTGACCTCGAGTCGTGCTTCACGGCGGGGAGCGCGTCGCCATGCTGACAGGCTACCGTATCCTCAACGTACTCTGTGTTCTTTGTGTAACACGGTTTGTGCGGTCTGCCGGAGAGCGGGGCGCATCAGCCTTTCGCCAAGCCCCGTTCGTAGGCGTGGTTGATCAGGTAATTCTTTCCGAGTGCCGCGGCCAACGGATCCGAATCCGCTGCGGAGAAGCCCTGGTGCGAATGGCGGCGCCAGCCCTCCGCCACGCGGAACCGTTTCGACATGCGGCCGACCGCACGCGCGATGTCCTCCATCTGCTGCAGATAGGAGTTCGTGCCCTGTGACACCTGCAGCCAGTTCTGCTGGCTCTGGTGGCAGGCCAGCACGGCGAGTTTTTGTTTTTGCACACTCTCCGTGTTGACGAACGCGCCCGGCACGATGCGGCGGCGCAGGCCGTCGCAGAGTCCAACCGGCATGGCATGATAGACCGTCGTGTCGCCGGACCACGCCGCGGCGCAGCCGGCCTTGAAATTGCCCACCCCGCGCGCGAAGGCCGCGGTCACCGCCAGCCGGCAGGTGTTCATGTGGTCCTCCATGTAGTCCTGCGGCGAATGCGTGAGCACGATCATCGGACGCACCTCGCGCACGATGGCGGCAACCTTGCGCAGAAGGGGCACGGAATAGACGATCTCAAGGTCATCGACCAGGCTCTCGTGAAATTCGGCTCCGAGGATCGCGGCCGCCTCCTGCCCTTCGCGCCGGCGAATCGTGCGCAACGCGGCGGCGCGATGCACCACGCTGCCGCCCGAACCCGTTGCGACGTTGAGGTAGTGGATGCAATAGCCCGCCTCCTTCAGCAGGCAGAGGGTGCCCGCCATCATATATTCAATGTCGTCCGGGTGCGCCGCGATGGCGATGGCGTTGAGTTTAGTCATGGAATGCAGAGAGCTTCACCGCGCGCCCTTCCCGCGCCGACTGGTCGGCGGCCAGGACGACGCAGCGCAATTGGAGCATCTCCGTCAATGAGGTCAACGGCATGCCCCCGCGCCCAACCGGGCCGCACCCGCAGGAAACGCCGTCGTGTCGTCGTAGGCGGTGCCCGGATCGACGGCGCCGGGCCTTCATCGCGAAAGGGACGGCAGCGCTAGCCGAACTCAGTCTGCCCGGGCCTCAGCGCCGCGCGTCGATCGAGAACCGGTCGAAGATCTCCCCTTGGGGATCGACGGCAAGAAAATCAGCCCGGCCGCGCTGGAACGTCGCGACAAAGACGTGGTTCTTCGAATGGGCGCGTTCGATGTAGGGCGACGTTTCCAGCGGGCGAAGGACGCGGGTGTTCACGGCCCAGGCCCCGTCACCAAGATAACGCGTGCCGTCGGGGTGGGGCTGGCTCGCGCGAAGCGGGTGGGTGACCTTGTAGGTGTGGTCGTAATTCTCGAAGACTCCTGATGTGTATTTCATGAGTGAAAGGGCTGGGACCGCGAACCCGGTCCGGACGCAGTGGGGATGATTTCAACGCCCCACGATGCATAAAAAGCGCAGAAGCGAAGGCTCGAACGTGTGACGATTGTGCGTCGTCAAGGGGGGAGGGTCATGCTCGCAAAGGCGTCTGTACGGTTGCAGACCGCGGTCACCCTCGCCCGCTTTTGCGGGGCCCGCGGCTACAACAAAACATTAAGTGCGCGCATCGACGCCCAGGGTCGTGGCTTGCTCTCTGTGACCTCTGCGACCTCATGTGAAAATTCTGAATTCGGATTTGGTTTTAGAAGACCTAACTTTACAGGAAGTCGCAGAGGGCGCAGAGATCGTCCACACCGCAGAGTATTTAACCACGGATAACGCGGATATCACGGATAAGGCATTCGCTACTCACTACCCGCTACTCAATCCTGCCCCTATGCATTCACTTCGTTCATAGACGTGGTTGAAACACACCGGCACGAACCATGGCACGCCGTGGACCTACGATACCCATGTACCGATCGAGGCGCGCGGAACCCGTTTTTACCGCGATGGCCTGCCCCCGGCTCGCCGAAGCGGTGGAGCACTTCAACCGGCGCGACCTCGCCTTCTGCGTGCACGAGGGCGATCTCATCGAAAAGGACTGGAAGAGCTTCGACGACATCCTCAAACCGCTCGCCGCAAGCCGGCATCGCTGGCATCACCTCTTGGGCAATCACGATTTCGACGCATGATCGTCACGGGACACGGTCGCGAGCCGTCGCGTGAATTGATCTTCCGCCGCTGAGGGCTGGCCGACGCCCAGCCACAGATATCCTCGTCCGCATCGGAGGTCACGCACGCGCGCAAATCCGACACGAGCCACGGATGTCCTCATCCGTCCGGGATGTCACTCACACCACGCAATCCGCGCCCATGGGGAGGGCGGCTGCATCAGGGTATCGCAAGCGCGCCAAATCGATTCATGCCCGCGCCTCCGTCCGAGCCGGCGTCGTACACGTAGCCGTAGACGGGCACGCCGTCCGGTCGGGTGACCACGTTGCCGCGCACCCAGGACCCCTGGATGTTCTCCACCTGCAACGTCGGGGACTGCCAGCCGCCGCGGTTGTGCGTGCTGAAAATGCTGCGCGACGACGCTTCGATGAACAGCACGTGGAGCGTGCCGCGATCAAACACCACATCGGCTCCCGGTTGCTGCGAGTCCACAGCATCCGTCACAACATTCCGATCCGTCACCTGAACGGCCGGCGTCAGCGGCCCTTCGTTCACCACGCGGCGTTTCCACAACTGTCCGTTGGCGAGCCGATAAAGAATGAAGGCGATGTTGTTTTCGGGATCGAACACCAGCGGGAGTACCGCGCCATAGACCGACCGCGAGGTGCCGGCACCCACGGCCAGCGTCTCCTTCGCGGTGAACGTGCCGTCCGGCGCCATCCGCCGATACCAGAGCGTTCCATCGAGGCCGTAGTAAGCGAGATGAATGACGTCGTTCGCGCCAAGCACGGCGTGCGCGCTGGCCGATTCGACGTCGACCACGGTATCCATCGCCCAAATACCCGACGGCGATCTCACACTGGCGTGAACGGTGGCCTGGCCGACATGAAAGATGACCATGCTTCCGTCGGAGCGCACCACAATCGAGGCGGCCTGCGCAAAGGAGTCCGCCCTGCCGCCAACTTCGTCCCGCACAGCCCAGGTGTCGGGGTGCGTCGGATGATCCGAGGTGCGAAAGGCATGATAGCGACTCGACCGGGTCACCTGATGCACGATGTGAATCGTGTCGCCAATCTGCCGTCCGTCCACCGATTCGAGGTCTCCCGTCGCCGGGCGGTTCGCACCGTCGACCTCGCGCCAGGTGAGGCCGTTGTCGGACGATTTGATCATCATGAAAAGGTTGCTGGTTTCAGCCGGCTCCATGATGAAATAGAGGTCGCCGTTCGCGGCCTGCCACGGCCCGATGCGTCCGGGGGTCTCCACAAACGTGCCGCCGACATGTCCGGGAGGAATGGCCAGACGCAGCAGCGCGCTGCGAGTCGATACGGGCAACCCGGCTTCGGCGTCCACCACCCGCAGCTCGAAGGTGTCACCCTCCTCGTTGGTCACGGCTCCATCCGCAAAACGCCGGACGACCAATGGCCATTCGAACTCGGTGTGCACGTCCGTCCCCGACCAGGACGGTGTCTTCTCCCCAAGGTTGAGACCCACGCCCGGCTGAAACGACGCAGCGGAACCGGTCAACAGATCCGTGGTGACAGAACCTGCCTCATAGGCGGCGACGGAGACAACGCTCACCCGCGGCGTCTTCGGTTCGCCCGCAAGTTTAAACTCCTGGAACTCCGCGGTGCCATCCGCCGGCACATGGAAGCCGAGCGGCCCGAACGGAACCGGAGCGCCCAGATTGGCGGTGAACTCCACCGCATCGTTCCCGAAATTGACCTCCACCTCACTCCCCCTGTACTGGATCTCGAGATCGAGCCACTGACCCACGACGACGGCCGCTTTTCGCTCCGTTACCGCGGTCTCCGCGCCATCGACGAGCCGGCTTACCCGCACGGAGCCGGACGCCACGTCGAGCAGCACCCGGCAATGATTCAGGGCGTCGACATAGCCAAAGACCAGGGCGACCCCGCGCGGATTGCCGCCCGGTATCCGAACGCGGGTGACAAACTCGATCTCCTCCGATTCCCACGGCGGCGTGTAAAGCGCGGTCAGCGATTCCCGGCCCGCCTCGACGCGCAGGATGCGGTCCGCGCCATCCGCGGCCACCGCGACGCCGGCCGCCCGGCCCTGCACGATGCTCCAACCCTCCGGAGGGGAGCCGACCGGTACGTTCGCAAAGTCGATGCCGAGTTCGGCCAGCGGATGGGGAAAGTCATGCGCCTCCACGTTGGACCAATCGCCGGCGTTGCGGCGGTATTGGAGGCGGTAGCGGGAGGCGGCGGTCGCCGCAGTTGCGGGACGTGCCACCTCGAAGCGAACCCGAAACGGCCGGTCCGCCTGCACCGTCACGTTCTCGTTGAGCGCTCCCGCCCAGCCTTGATCGGCGTTCAACGCCGCCGCGAAGTCGGACCGCACGCGAAAGCCAGGCTGAC
Organism: Opitutales bacterium; assembly: GCA_038212175.1. Classification (GTDB taxonomy): domain Bacteria; phylum Verrucomicrobiota; class Verrucomicrobiia; order Opitutales; family Opitutaceae; genus CAMAXB01. The sequence goes on from JBBQUU010000031.1 coordinate 18,272, forward strand.
CATCCGCACGACCGGCCGCCGGTTCACGGCCACAGCCGGTTGCAAGAAGGGAAAGCGCGAGTAGAAAAAGGGATCGTGTCAGCCAGAATGGGAATGTCGGTGCCATCGGTGAATCGTCCCACGGACGCCCATCTCCGTCGATCCCCCGAACGGGTGACGCCAGAATGTAACCCTTCACCCCCGCTCGGGGTCTTCTCTTCGACGCGGTGGAAATGGAGTACCGCGTCGGTCAGCGCCTGTTCACCAGCCACGCCGGCAGCATCCAACAACGGGCGGCCACACTCAGCCCCTCCGAAGTCATCAACCTCGTGCGCGCGCCGGCGTAGCTCGGGTAACCGCGAACACCCTTGCCCGTCCAGAGCCTTCGCACGATCCGTCTGATCCGTCTAATCGGTCCGATCTCAAGACGACAACGAGGCAATCCCAGCCTCAATTTTTCAGCTCATCGTACGCCACCCCGAGGTTGCCCGGCAGGCGGCTGTTGCGCTCGACATGATAGTCCTCGAAGCCCGGCAAATTCTCCAACGAGACGATCTCCTCGCGCGTCTTGCCCGCGGCAATCTGTTTCTGCGTGTAGTCAAGCAGGCCTGACAAGTAGTCGCGGAACACCAGCAGCTCCGCTTTGCTGCCAACGACGGGGAACTTCGGGTTCGACGCATGGCTGTGACCGAAAATGTACTGAGTGTCGGCCGGATACTCAGCCGCCACCTTTTCCAAGACACCGATCCAGCCGCGGACGCTCGCGCCGCCGGGGCGGTCGATCGCCGGATAGACGCGGTTGAACATGAGGTCGCCCATGTGAACGACATTGGCCTTCTCGAACAGCGTAACGATGTCGCCCTTCGTGTGCGCCGGCCCGAAGTAACGGGAGGAAATCACCTCATCGCCCAATTCCATGCGCCACGTGTCGGCAAAGGTCGTATCGGCAATGACGAGGTTGTCGGTCGATTGCTTCGCGCGCGTCGCCGCAGCGCGCATGAGCTCGGGCACGTTGGCGTGCGCGACGATCTTCTTCGTCGCGGGACGAAACACAGGATTGCCGCCGACGTGGTCGCCGTGGTGATGGGTATTGACCAAGACGTCCAGCTGCCGGCCGTTTCGACCGGGCAGCTCCGCCAGGAACTTCGCTGCCGGTTCGGGGAACTGCGTGTCGATCGCCGCAAGCGCATCCTTGTTCGAGAGCCAGCCGATCGACCCTCCCCGACCGGTGAAATAGCCAACGTTGCGCCGCAGCGGATGGAACGCCGTGACCAGCGGAGCAAGTTGGGCCCGGAGCAACGAGCGGGACATCAGTCCCGCGGATACAGCAAACGAGGTGCGAATCAGGAAGGAGCGTCGGTTCATGACCCGAGGAGCGTAGCGCACGTCGGCCCGTTGGCAAAATCGGTCGTAACCTTTTTCGCGCCCAACGGTTTTCTCCGCTGTCATCACGCCCATGCCCTCCGCCCGTCATGCCCGCCTTCGCTACAGAAATCCGTGTGCAAACCGCCGCCGCCGTGCTTGATTCCAACGCGGAGACTCCCGTGGACGAAGCCCCTTGTGATCACGCCTTGATGCTCGCCGTGCGTGGCGGCGACCTCGACTGCCTCGGCGACCTGTTCGAGCGGCACCACCGCGCTCTGTATGGATTCTTCGTCCACCTCACCGGCAATCGCAGCGCGAGCGAGGACCTGGTTCAGCTGGTGTTCGAACGCATCCTGAAGTACCGCCACACCTACCGCGACGAAGGCAAATTCAGCGCGTGGATCTACCGCCTCGCCCGCACGGTCGCCGCCGATTTTTTCCGTCGGCACGCCCGCGTCCCGCACAGCGTCGCCCCCGAAGACCTGCATGACCTCGCCGACGAACAGCCCGATGCCGGCGCGCGCGCCGAGACCAACGATGACCTCAGTCTCATGCGCGAGGCGCTCGCCTCCCTGCCCCTCGAGCAGCGCGAGGTGCTGACCTTGCACAGGCTGCAACACCTGCCCCACGCCGAGATCGCACGCCTGCTCAATTGCCGCGTCGGCACCGTCAAGGTCCGCCTCCACCGCGCCGTCAGCGCATTGCGCGACCGTTTCTTTCAACTTCGCCAGGAACCCGTCCACTGACCCCTTTTCCTCCATGAACTGCCAACGTCTCCGCGACTCCTTCACCGCCGCCCTCTCCGGTTCGCTGCCGGCCCAAGACGCCGCCGCGATCCAGACGCACCTTTCCCGCTGCGCCGAGTGCCGGCGCGAGTGGGCCGCGTTGCAGGAAACGCTGCTCACCCTCGAACGGTTGCCCGCCGCCGCGCCCAGCCCGCGGCTGCGTGCGCGTTTCGACGCGATGCTCGCCGACGCAAAACGCGAGGCCGCGATCCCCGTGCGGGAGGCCGAACCCTTCGGTCGCGCGTGGAGCCGCCTCGATGCCTTCTTCGCGATGCTGATGCCCGGCCGTCCCGCCCTCCAGGGCGCGCTCGCCGTCGCGGTGCTCGCCGTCGGCCTCGTCCTCGGCGCGCGCCTCGTCCGTCCGCCGACCCCGGCATCGGCCGCCACCGATCCGGCCCTCGCCGCCGAGATCGCTGCGCTGCGATCGCAGGTCGAGTCGATGTCGCAGGTCGTATCTAATTCATTGATTCATAAATCCGCCCACGCCCGCCTTGAGGGCGTGCTCTCTGCGGCGCAATCCGGCCGCTTCGACCACGCCACGCTCGCCCGCCTGCTGCACGCGCTGGCCTTTGACCCGAGCACCAACATCCGCCTGCGCGCGCTGGAGGAACTCTACGCCCACGCCCGCCTCGATCCCGTTCGTGCCGGCGTCCTCGCCGCCCTCCCGCGCGAGAACTCGCCGCTCGTGCAGGTGGCCATGATCGACTTCCTCGCCGCGATCGGCGATCCCGCCGCCGCCCCGGCCTTCGAAGACCTCACCCGCACCGCCAACGTCGACGGCGCCGTGCGCAACGCCGCCCAAACCGCGCTCGCGATGCTTTAAAGCGGATGCTCAGGCCTAGCCGTCCTTCTTCGCTGCGGGCAGAGGGACCTGCCCGCCCACCTCAGTCACCTTCACCATGAAAACCACCCATCTGCTTCTCGCTCTGATTTTCTCCGCCACCACGTTCGCAGTCGAACGATCCGATGATCGGCCGGTCATCACCGTCCCGCTCGCCGACGCCTCCCGGCCTGCGGAGGTCCGCATCGACCTCGGCCAAGGCAACGTCATCGTGCGCGGCACGGACGATTCCGCGGCGGTCTACGTTCAATCGAGCGTTCCCCTACCGGTCGAACGCAAAGACGGGCTGCGGGTCATCAGCTCGAACAGCGGGGGCATGAGCATCCGCCATCACGACAACCTCGTTCAAATCTCCCAGGATATCGCCGACACCAAGCCGGGACGCTTCGAGATTCGTGTGCCGCGTTCCGCCTCGGTGGTCGTGAGCAGTGCCCGGGGCGGAAAGATCGAGATCGAAGACATCTCCGGGAACGTCGAGGTCCAGAATCTCAGCGGAGAAATCGCCCTTCGCAATCTCTCCGGCGCCGCGTTGATCGAAACCGCCAACGGCCGCATCTCCGCCACCTACGCTTCACTGCCGGTGGACAAAGCGCTTTCGTTCACCTCCATGAACGGAGAGATCGAGCTGCGCGTTCCCGCCGACACCAAGGCCAATGTGCGCTTCCGCACGCACAACGGCAATGTGCTCACGGATTTCGAGGACGTGGAGCTCACGACCCAGATCGAAGCCATGTCACCCACCGCCATGCAGGAGATGGCCCGAGCGGCGGGCGAGGCTGCCCGCGCGGCCGGTGAAGCGGCGCGCGCCGCCGCCGCCGCCGCGCGCGAGCAGTTTGAAAAGGTTCAGAAGGAACTCGCCGAACGGCGAACCAAGGGGGAGAGCGTCCGAAAAGAAGGCGACGCGCCGCCCGCCCCACCCCTCGCCCCCCGGTCTCCCCGCCCGCCCGCGATCCCGGCCTTCTCCGGCGGCAAGGTCGTCACCGGCACCCTCAACGGCGGCGGCACCGAGATCCAGATCGCGACCATGAACGGCGACATCGTGCTGCGAAAGCACGCGCCTTAAAATCCGCGCGGTGAGTGCCGATTTCGCGCTCGCAATCGTACTCGTCCCCTCGACCTCGAGAGATTCAGGTGGAGCCACGGCTGTCCTCAGCCGATGGTTTGACGCCTCGGCGCGAGCCCTCCCCCAAGGCGGCTGGGGACAGCCGCCGAGCGCCTGATGTGCTCGCCCGATTATCTTTCGCATCTCTTCCATCAAGAAACCGGAGAGAAGCTGATCCACTACATTCAGCGCGTGCGGATCGAGGGCGCGGCGCTCGCGCTCGAGACGTCGCCGCTCTACATCTCGGAGATTGCCTACGCCTCGGGTTTCTCCGATCCCGCCTACTTCGCGCGCGTCTTCAAGCAGCATCGCGGCGAAACCCCCGCCGATTCCCGCGAACGCATCGAACGCGAGCACCGCGAAGGCGACTCGCGTCCGAAGACGATCTACCACGACCGCGAGGATTTCACCGCCGGCCAGCCGGTGGCAGCGGGTTGAACGTTCGCCAACAGCATCGGGCCGCAGATCAGTCCGATCAGTCGGATCAAGCGAAGAGCAAGAGGAGCGAGAAAGAGCCAGACGCGGCCTTGCCCCGAGGCATTCCCTTCCCCCACGCTGCCGCCCTTCCAGCTCCCGATGCCCAGCGAACACCTAGCCCTCCTCACCCTCGCCATCGGCGTCGTCGCGTTTTTGTATTCATCCGTCGGACACGCGGGAGCGTCCGGCTACATCGCGGTGATGTCCCTCGCGGCCTTCGCGCCCGCCACCATCCGGCCCGTCGCCCTCGTGCTCAACATCGTGGTCGCCTGCCTCGCCACCTGGCACTTCTGGCGCGCCGGTCACTTTTCGTGGCGGCTCTTCTGGCCCTTCGCCGCGCTCTCCATCCCGTTCGCGTTCCTGGGCGGTTACCTGAAGCTGCCCAATCACGTTTTCCAAATCCTCGTCGGCGCCACGCTACTCTTCTCCGCCTTTCGTTTCTTCACCAAGCCGCACTCCGACGCCGCCGTCGTCGCCCCGAAGCTCCCCTTCGCCCTCGCCCTCGGCGCCGCACTGGGGTTGCTGTCCGGACTCACCGGCACCGGTGGGGGGATTTTTCTCACGCCGCTGCTTCTCGTCATGCGATGGGCACCGACCAAGGCGGCCGCCGCAGTCTCGGCCTTGTTCATCCTCGTCAACTCGATCTCCGGCCTGCTCGGCAACCTCTCAAGCACGCGATTCCTCCCAGCGTTCACCGGATACTTCGTCGCGGCCGCGCTGATCGGCGGTTTCGCCGGATCTTACTTGGGTAGCCGGCGCTTCTCCGGAGACGTCATCAAGAAGCTGCTCGCCTGTGTGTTGCTGATCGCGGGCTTGAAATTGATCCTCACGTAAGCCGCGAACACCTGATGGCGCGTGCAGGTCGTCCGGCACAGGCAGCACCGTCAAGCAACGCGTAGGGTGCCGTAAATCGAGAGCCTCTTGGGGCACGCGTCCCGCCCTTCCGCTGACACGCAACAGGAGCCCGGAAGGAGCGGCGACACTCCTGTCGCCGAGTTCGCACACCGGACGGCCCGCGCTTGCCCGTTCCGCATCAAACCCGGCTACAGGAGTGTCGCCCCTCCTTCAATACACCCCTCAACGACGACGGTCCGCCGTCGCCGGCGCCCCACGGAAAAACCGGTGCTGGATCGGCCGGCGTTGCTCCGCGGTGAGCGGTGGAAGATCGGGCAGCGCCTGCGGCCGGTCCTCGCCGAGGTGCACGCGGCACAGCGCGCGAAAATTGTCCCAGCGTTCCGCCAGATACGCGGCATCGATGCCTTGCCGGGATCCGTCGGCCGTGCGGTTCGGGCTTTTCTCGAAGGCCAGCGCCGGCGCGTGCGCGATCTGCCGCAACAGGCTGCGCCACTCCGTCATCAACCGGTCGATGTCTCCCCGTCCCGCCTGCTCGATCTCGGCCGCCAGCGCCCCGGCCCGCGCCGTCTTCTCGGTCAGCGCTCGCACCACGTCGCCTCCTCCGTATCCATACTGTGGAGGCAGGCCCTCCGTGAGATACCCGTCGAGATTGAAGCGCCGGTAGGCCCGCTCGCACACGAGCGCGAGACGGCCAAGCTTTCTGGGGTTCGTTCCGGCAAAACGGTCCGTTGCGTACAGGTTGGCGCAGTCGAACAACAGATGGTCGAGGGGATAGCGGCGGTCCTCCAGCCCCGCCGAGATTGCCAGACCCTCCGGGCCCAGGAAAAGGCTGACCAGTGCGCCGCGCGCGGTGAGACGGAGGTCGCGGTCGAGCACGCCCGCCCGCTGCAACTGCCACAGGAGGGTCGGCTGCGGCGAGAGCGCCAGGCAATCCGCCCGATGCAAACACTCCGCGCAGGCCTTGAAGGGGTTCTTCTCGCGGCGGACCAGCCGGGCGCGGCCCGTGTCGGTGCGTTGACCGCACGGCAGCGCATCGAGCGCGAGGCGGGTGGTCACCTCCGCCCCCATCGTGACCGGCGTCTCGGTGAAGAACCGCTGCACACTCGCCAGCAGGATCGGCCGCACCTCGTCACCCGGCGCCAGCGCACGCAGCAGAAACGTCCACGGCAGTGGCGCCGCGCGCTTGAGCCGCTGCTGGGCCGCCCGCCGGGCGCGGGGGGCCGAACCGCTGACCAGCACATAACCCACGTCGTCGAGACCTCGACGGCCCGCGCGGCCGATCATCTGCAGCAGTTCATGGGGGGCGATCTCGCGATCAATCTGGTCGTGGCGGTAGCTGGACGCCGTGATCATGACCGAGCGGAGAGAAAAATTGATCCCTGCGCTCAGGCCCAGCGTCGCCACGACGGCGCGCAACTGCCCGGCCTTGGCCAGCGGCTCAATGATGCCGGCCCGCTGCGCGTAGGTCAGCCCGCTGTGATGGTAGGCGACGCGCTGCCGGATCAGCTTCGCGAGCAGCGGACCGCACAACGCCTCCTGCTCGGAGGTGAGGGTCAACGGCTCCGCGAGCGGCACCTCGCGCGCGAACTGCCTCGCCAGGCGCTCGGCATCCTGGCGATGCGGCGCGAACACCAGCACTGGACCGAGCCCCTCGCGCAACGCGCCTGCGAGGCGCCGGGACCAAAAGCCCTCGATGGACCGGGGCAGGCCGTGGATCAAATCGTCCGCCTCAATTTCCTCGAGCGGAACCGGCCGCTCCTTCGTCTGCACGACCTCCACCACGCGGCCCAGCCGGCGCAGCCAGGCGGCGGCGTCGCCGGGGTTTCCGACCGCTCCCGACAACAGGAGCAGCTGCACGGAGGGATCGAGCGTGAGCAGGGCGCCTTCGTAGTGATTCCCCCGATACGGATCCGACAGCCATTGGTACTCGTCGACCACAATCAGGCGAAAGCGGTCGCCGGCGTCAGCGTGGGCGCCCCCGGCCGCGACCGGGCCGGCGAGGCGCGTCATCACGGCCTCGAGCGTGGCCACCACGAGCGGCGCCCCCGGATCGACGGTGACGTCCCCGGTGACGATGCCCACCCGCCAGCCGCGCTCGCGCCACTCGGCGTACTTGTCGTTGGCCAGGGCGCGGGTCGGCACGGTGAACAGCGCCCGGCGCGAGAAGCCCGATTGTTCCAGCCAGCGCTCGAACACGTAGGTTTTGCCCGCGCCGGTGGGGGCATCGATGATGACGTCGCGACCCGCCTTCAGCGCCTGAATGGCCTCGGCCTGCCAGCGATCCGGCAGGACGAGTTTTTGCAGGCCGCTGAACGCATCGGAAAGCACACCGCACCGTGCAACCGGTGGGACCGATCGTCAAATGCGATGACCTGGGCCGGCGAAGCCGGAAATCTCAAATCCCATATTGCCAAATCCCAAATAACAGCGCGCCTGCCTCAATTCGCGCGTGAGGGTTTAAAGGAGCGGCCGACACTCTTGTCGCCGGCACGGGGGAGGGGCTGGCTTGCTATAGACCGTCCGGCATCCAAGCGCGGCGACAAGAGTGTCGCCGCTCCCTTTCCAGTCGCCCATAAAAAATGACAAGGCCGCCCCTCTCGCGAGAGGGGCGGCCTTGGTTGGTTTCTTAGTGATGACGCGAGACCGTTACTTCATCGCCAGGGTCGAACCCGCGGCGAAGTCGTCGACGATCTTGAACGGAACGAGGACCTTCATGGCGACCGGCTCGCCGCTGACGGTACGCGCAGGGGAGAACTTCCACTGCGCCACCGCCACCTTGAGCGGACCGGCAAGATCCGAGGGAGCGGCATTGCGAACGACGATGTCGACCGGCTTTCCGGTGGCATCGACGAGGAATTCCACTTCGACAGTTGCGCCGGCATAACGATGGCTGACCGCGGGTTTTACCACCGCGATCGGCACCGGAATGTCGGTACGTTCCTTGTAGGACTCGACATAGGCCTGTTCGACGGTCTTCGCCGAGAGGGCGAAGGGAGCGGCAAACACACCAAGGATGAGGGCGATCTTCAGGACTGACTTTTTCATGTGCATAAACTCCGCACCAGGCGGAGAGTTTGGTTTTCGGTTGTAAGACACGACGACCCCACCGGCCACGAGGACCGCAGGAGTAAGCCGCGTTCTGCCTCGGCGAACGTTTGAACGCACGCCGGGACAAAATCTGTAGTTTTGGGACGACAGGCACGGCCCGCAGGCCGCCCAGTCCAACCGAATTCCGTCAATCGTGACCGAATCCTACTTCAATACTTCAATGAACGATTCTGACCATTTTGGGGAGGGTTCCTTGAAAGCGAAAACACTCTAGCAGCGCGCGTGCCCGTTGTCCCGTGCCAATCAGGTTAAATCCTCCCGCCCACGCCCAACTCCTTGATGACGAACGCACGCCTCTTCCGGACCATGAATAGTATGCGTAATCGCAGGACGACTACACCAGCGAGGTGATCAAAATCGGGCATCCAACCGAGCAGCGAAGCGTTCTCACGCTGTATGAATCGGACGGATACGCAGCGGGAGCAGAATCAGCAGCCCCACGAGAAAGAAACCCCCGACGGCAACGATGCCCCAGCGGTAACCGATCTCTGTGATGAGCCAGCCGTAAGTGACCGGTCCGATCACGCCGGCGAGTTTGCCAAAAAAACCCCAGTACCCGAAAAATTCTCCGGCGCGGCCGACCGGCGTGAGCGTTGAAACCAAAGCGCGTCCCGACGACTGCAACGCCCCCATCGCCACGCCGGCCAGCGCACCGATGGCGAAGAATTCACCCTTGGTCTGGCTGACCGACGCCCACAGGCAGACCGCCACCCACAACAAGAGGGACAACACGAGCGCGAGCTTGGCGCTGGCGCGGTCCTGCAGAAAGCCGAAGCCAAACGCGCCCGCCACCCCCGCGAGTTGCAGCACGATGAACAGCTTGATGATCTCGTCCTGCGTCATTCCGACCACCGCGGTCGCATACAACGCCGCAAAGCCCACCACCGCCATCAGGCCGGCGAGGTAGAATGTCATCGCCACAAAGAAGATCGCGAGCGTCCGATGCTGTGGGACCTCGTGCACCATGCGCACCAGCTGACGAAGGCCGTGCCCGGCCACAGTTTCACCCGGCGCCAGCACCACCGGACGGGCGCGCTCCCGCAACAGGATCAACGTCGGCAGGCTCGCGACGAAAAAGAATACGCCCGTCATCAGAAACGTCCACGGCACGCGGCCTTCGCCACTCTGGATGATCACGAGCGCAAGAATCAGGCTGAAGAGGCCGCCGAAGTATCCGAAGCTCCAGCCATACCCGGAGACCCGGCCCACGTTGGCGGGCGTGCTGATCTCGGGCAAAAACGCCGCGCAGATGTTTTCGCTCAGGGAAAACGCGATGTTTGCCACAATGACGAGACCCAGCGCCAAGACGACCTCGCCGGGACCGACGAAGAACAACGCCGCAGTCGCCAGCGAACAAACGAAGGCCGTGATCATCAGCGCGGTTTTTTTGCGCGCGGTGACATCCGCGAAGGCACCGATGAGCGGCGACAGCACAATCACGACCAGCTGCGAACCCGACAGCGCCGTTCCCCACCACCCCTCCGCGCGCGGATCGGCGTCCGCAACGACCTTCGCGAAGTAGACCGAATAAATGACCGTGATGATGATGGTCGTGAAGGCCGAGTTGGCAAAGTCGAAGCAGCACCAGCCGAAGAGTTCACGTTTCTTGACCGGAGGATAATCCGGCACCGACCCCACACCGGAAGGAGAGGCGTTGCTCATGCGCGGCGGAGCAAAAGGCACACGCAAGCGCGTGGCAAGGTCGACGGCGGGGGTTGTTCCCGTGTAGTCGCGACCGTGCCGGTCGCGTGACGGACGGCATGCGTTTGCCGACCTGACACGACCGGCACAGTCGCGGCTACACGGCAAGCGCCCATTGCTTGCATCGCGGAGGCTCCAGCCTCGACCGAGTTGTGTCGATTCACAGCTTGCGACTTTGTCGCACTCCGCCTTCTTTCTGCTGTCCAAAGACTATCTCTATCTGCTGTGCCTGCCTCTGATTCCTCCTCCTCCTCTCCCAGTCCATTCCGTCGCGCGCTGACTGCCGTTACCCAATGGATTGATTCCGATTACTGCCCCGACGGGGCCGAGAAAATGCGCAATGAGCCCGACCAGATCGACTGGGTTCGGGTCATGCCCTTCGTCATCCTGCACGTAGGCTGTTTCGGCATCCTCTGGACGGGCGCCAGCGCCTTCGCCGTCTGGAGCGCCGTGGCCCTCTATTTCGTGCGCATGTTTGCCGTCACTGGCATTCACCACCGGTATTTTTCCCACAAGACTTACAGCACGAGCCGCGTCGGCCAGTTTCTGCTCGCGATCTGGGCGGGTACGACCGTGCAACGCGGTTCGCTCTGGTGGGCATATCATCATCGGCATCACCACCGCCACTCAGACGGACCCGAGGACGCCCACTCTCCACATGTGCACGGTTTTCTGTGGTCGCACATCGGCTGGATCACCAGCCGTCGCAATTTCCCGACCGATTACAGCACGATCAAGGACCTCGCCAAGTTCCCCGAGCTCGTCTGGCTCAACCGCTTCGACATGGTCGTGCCGTTGCTCTTTGCGATCTCGACCTTTGGGGTGGGTGTTCTGCTCGAACGCTTCGCGCCGGGCCTCGGCACCAACGGTCCGCAGATGCTCGTCTGGGCCTTCTTCGTCAGCACGACCGCGCTGTTCCATGGCACCGCCTGCATCAACTCGATGGCCCACCTGATGGGCAAGCGTCGCTTCAAGACGGATGACGATTCCCGCAACAGCTTTATCCTGGCGATCATCACCTTGGGCGAAGGCTGGCACAACAATCACCACCGCTACCAAAGCGCCACGCGCAATGGTTTTTACTGGTGGGAAATCGATCCGACTTACTACGGCCTGAAGGTCCTCTCGTGGACCGGTTTCATCTGGGGCCTCAAGCCCGTTCCGCAGTCGGTTCTCGAAGAGGGCATGCACGCCGAGCACCACCGCTCCGTCGCCGCCGCCCAGCGCGCCGCGCTGGTGCATCCGGAGTACTCCGCCCTGCGCAAGGTCGTCCCCGCCGCTGCCGCGCTCGCCGTGGCCACCGCCGCCGCCGCCCAGATCAACGTGCTGCAAAAGTCCGACGATCCGGCGATTCACAAAGACGTCACGGAGCAGGCGGAGGAGCTCAATCAGCAGAAACCCGTCCCCTTCACCGCAGACGAGCCGAAGGCATAGGGCCGGGCTTCCGCTCCCGTCCCCCGGCGCAGATCGGTCGGATCGGTCGGATCTTCCCTCTACCCAAAGCCGCCTTTCCCCAGGCGGCTTTTTTTGTGCGCATCCCCGGGCGGCTCGTGCGCGTATCATCGGGCGAAGCGTCCCTCCAGTAGTCATCTTTCCCCTCATGCGCATCGCCATCGTTGGTAGCGGCATCGCCGGTCTCGGCTGTGCTCATTTTCTCCATCGTCACCACGAGATCACGGTCTTCGAACAAAACGACTACGTGGGCGGTCACACGCACACGGTCGACGCGACGGACCCCGGCACGGGACGGGCCGTGCCGATCGACACCGGCTTCATGGTGTTTAATCGGGTCACGTACCCGCACCTCTGCCGCCTTTTCGACACGCTAAAGGTCCCCGTGAAGCCGACGTCGATGTCGTTCGCGGTGCGCGACGACGAAACAGGACTCGAATGGTGCGGCTCGTCGCTCAATCACCTCTTTGCCCAGCGCAAGAATCTGTTCAACCTGCGCTTCCTGCGGATGATCTCTTCGGTCAACCGCTTCAACAAGGAAGCGGTCGTCGCGCTCGACGATCCGCGCACGGCCGAAGAATCCCTGGGCGACTACGTGCGGCGGCGCGGTTATGGCGACGATTTCTTCAACCTTTACCTGGTGCCCATGAGCTCCGCGGTCTGGAGTACGCCGCCGGAACTCATGCTCACGTTTCCCGCCGTGTCGCTGCTGCGGTTCTTCCACAATCACGGCTTTCTCGGCCTGCAAACCCAGCATCCGTGGTGGACTGTTGACGGCGGCGCGCGCGAGTACGTGAAACGCCTGACCGCTCCGTGGCGCGACCGCATCCACACCGGCGACCGCGCCACCCGCGTCCAACGCGCCGGCGGCAAGGTCACCGTCTCGACTGCGGGCGGGCGCACCCTTGAGTTCGACCGGGTCGTGCTCGCGACCCACGGCGATCAAGCCCTGCGTCTGCTCGCCGATCCCACAGCCAACGAGGCGCGTCTGCTCCGCGAATTCCGCTATCAACCGAACACGGCAACGTTGCACACGGATACGTCCGTCATGCCGCGCACGCGTCGCGCCTGGTCGAGTTGGAACTACCAACTGGCCCAAGGCGTGGACGGGCGCGTCAGCCCCGCGACGCACTACTGGATGAATTCGCTCCAAGGCGTGAGTGATCGCGAGAGTTACTTCGTGTCGATCAACGGCGCGGAGCGCATTGATCCGGCCCGAGTGGTCAAGACCATCGCCTACGATCATCCGCTCTTCAGCTTAGGCGCACTCCGCGCGCAGAAAGAACTGCCCGCGCTCAACGCTGACGCCCGAGGCACGACCGAGACCTACTTCGCCGGCAGTTATTTTCGCTACGGTTTCCACGAAGACGCCTTCATGAGTGCCGTGCATCTGAGCGAACTGCTGCTGGGACGCGACCCGTGGGCCTGAAAGGAGGCGACACTCTCGTCGCCGGGTTTGAAGTTGGTGATCGGATGTCCCCAGCCGCCCTCCTGCATCCGCATGCCCTCCGGTACCCAAACTCGGCGACAGAACCAATACAGAGGCGAAAAAGTGTCGTCGCTCCTCCCACACCGGCTACCGCAAGTAAGACGCGCAAAGAAGCGGTGCGTAATGCATCCTCGCGCCCATCCGGGACGTAACCTAAACAGCGGATAGCACCGGATCGATTGCGAACCCGCCCACCGCGCATCCCAGCATCCTCCGGCACCTTGTACTCCACCGACGCATGAACTCACGCATCTACGAATGCCACGTCATGCATGCGCGGTTCAGCCCCGTTCCCCATCGGTTTGTCTATCGCCTGTTCATGCTCGCGCTCGACCTCGACGAACTCGATGCGCTGTCGTCCCGGCTGCGCCTGTTCTCGGTCAATCGGCGCAACCTCTACAGCTTCCGCGAACAGGACTACCTGCCAACCCAGGAACCGATCTTCCAACCGTCGGAAAAATCGCCTTCAACCGCGTCTGCATCGCCAGCCACGACCGCGACACGGCTTAAGGACCGCGTGATCGCGCACCTCGTGCAACATGGAATCGACGCCACGGGCGGACGCGTCGAACTCGTCACGCTGCCGCGCGTCGCCGGCTACCTGTTCAATCCTGTCTCGTTTTACTTCTGCCACCACCGCGACGGCCAACCCCTCGCCGCGATCGCCGAGGTGACCAACACGTTTCGCGAAATGAAGCCCTACGTGCTCGGGCCTGGAACGCGCAAGCCGGGCGAGGCCGACGCGGCCTTCCGCCTGCGGGCGCCGAAGAATTTCTACGTTTCGCCCTTTTCCGATGTCGATGTGACCTTCGACTTCGCCCTGCGCCCTCCCGGGGAACGACTCAGCGTGCAGATCGACGACTATAGCGGTAACGCGCGCACGCTCACCAGCTCCCTCACCGGACCTTCCCGCCCTCTCACGGACGGTGCCCTCGCCTGGTATTCGCTCAAGTATCCCCTTCTCACGCTCCGGATCATCGCGCTCATCCACTGGCACGCGTTCCGGCTCTACCTGAAACGCGTGCCTTGGTTCCGCAAGGCGGCCCGCGCCTCGGATCAACGCGACCTTTTTCGTCCTCATCCTTCCATCGCCTCAACCCACCTTTCCGATTCCGCATGAGCCGAGCACCCACCGCCTCCCCGACCGCCGACACCGGGACGTTCGCGTCCGCCGCGCGTTCTTCCTTTCATCGCAGCGCGTTGCTCAACGCTTTCGCGGCCATGCGTCGCGGGCATCTCCGCCTCGAACTCCCGGAGGGCGGCGTGGTGGACGTCGGTTCGCACGCGGAGGCCGCAGGTCAAACGCTGGCGCTCGGACTGCCCGCCGAGGCGCACTTGCGCATTCGTCGCGAAGCGTTTTTTCGCAAATGTATTCTCTCCGGGGACATCGGCTTCGCCGAGTCCTACATCGACGGCGACTGGGACACACCCGACCTCACCGCCCTCGTTGCGTGGTTCCTCCACAACCTCGACGATGCGCCCACGCTCTCCGGCTCGTCGCGCAAAGGCGCCCGCGCGTGGGCCCTGAATCTCCTGCGGTTCACGAACCGCCTCGGTCATCTGGTGCGCTTCAATTCGCCCGCCAATGCCCGGCGCAACATCAGCGAGCACTACGATCTCTCGAACGATTTTTTCTCCCTCTTCCTCGACCCGTCGATGATGTACTCGGCGGCCAAGTGGGCCCACCCGCAGCAAACGTTGGAAGAGGCGCAGCACGAAAAGAACGACGCCCTCTGCCGCAGCCTGCGCCTCACGCCCGAGGACCATGTGCTCGAGATCGGCACCGGTTGGGGCGGCTGGTCGCTCCATGCTGCGAAGACCTACGGTTGCAAGGTCACGACGCTCACGATCTCGCAGCAGCAGCACGACCTCGCCTCGAAACGCATCGCCGAGGCCGGCCTCTCCGACCGCGTCGAGGTGCGCTTGCAGGATTATCGCGAATTGGAAGGTCGCTTCGATAAGATCGTCTCCATCGAGATGATGGAGGCGATCGGCCATCGCTACCTGCCGGCGTTCTGCTCCGTGCTCGACCGCGTGTTGAAACGCGACGGGCTGCTCGCCCTGCAATTCATCACGTGCCCGGACGACCGCTACGATCAGTTCCGCCGCGGCGTGGACTTTATTCAAAAACACATTTTCCCCGGTTCGCTGCTGCTCTCGATGAACCGCGTCAACACCCAGCTCAATCGCGCCGGCGGCTTAATGCTTCATCAGATGTCGGATCTCGGACACGACTACGCCCGCACGCTTCGTCTCTGGCGCGGGGCGTTCAACCAGCGCCTCGACGAGGTCAAGGCGCTGGGTTTCGACGACCGCTTCATTCGCAAATGGAACTACTACCTCAGCTACTGCGAAGCAGCCTTCGCGATGCGCAACATCTCCGTCGTTCACACGCTCCACACCCGCGCGAACAACCTCTCCCTGTGACCGTGTAGCGGCGGCTGTCCTCAGCCGCCTTCCGGGGGGGGCGAATCGCACATAGGATTCAAACAAACGGCTGAGGACAGCCGTCGCTACACAGGCCCCTCGAAGACGTTGTTGTAATCGATCGAACTTACAGCCCTCGCTCCTCTCCCATGATCCTTCTCCTTCGCCTCGTTTTCATCGGTATCCTCGCTGTCATGACATGGGGCACCGTGCGCGCGAGTCTGGCGCAGGCGCTCTTCGATATTCCGCCGGAGGTGTACACGAATCCGTGGTTTCAGGTCACCCTCTTCGACGCCTACTTTGCCTTCTTCACCTTCTACCTCTGGGTCGCGTGGAAGGAACAAAGCCCCGCGGCCCGCGTGTTGTGGTTCATTGCCATCGCCCTCTGGGGCAACTTCGCCATGGCCACCTACTTGCTGGTCGAACTCTTCCGGGTTAAATCCTCCGATTCGCTGGAACGGGTGGTCGTCACCCGGCATCCCGGGGGGATCGGTTTGCCCGCCGCCTTTGTGGGCGTCGGCGTGATTGCCTACCTGCTGGGCGCGCGCATGTTGTCCGCCTGATGTCCTCCGCTCCCGCCACTCCCGCTGCTCCCCCGTCGACCGAGACGCCCGCTCCGGCGCGGACTTTCTGGCAGCGACGCGTGCGCGACCCCATCTTCGCCCTGCTCACCCAGGGCATCACGCCGAAGCGCATCGCGGCCACCTTCGCCGTGGGCACGGTGTGCTCCCTGTTTCCTTTTTTCGGATTCACCACCTTCCTCAACCTCGGCGTGGGACTCTGGTTGCGTTTGAACCAACCCATCCTGCACACGCTCAACCAACTGCTTGGGCCGGTGCATGTGGTCATGATCTTCTTGTATGTTCGCATGGGCGAGACCCTGTGGGGCGCCACGACGGACCGGTTTACGATCAGCGAAGTTTTCAACACGTTCCGCGAGGCGTCGTTCCTCGAGTTCCTGGAGCGCTTCGGCTGGGCCGGGGTGCACGCCTTCACGGCGTGGGCGCTCACCGCACCCGTGCTGCTCGCCGGCATCTACTTTCCTCTGCGGCCCGTACTTGAGAAGTTCGCCCGTCGCCGCGTGCGCACAATCCCGTCGCCATGAGCCTGCTCCCTCTCGTCCTCCTCGCCACCGTCGCGCTCTGCGCCGCGTTCGCTGGGGTGTACGCGGTCGCGAAGCGCATCGACAACTACGGCATCGTCGATGTCGCGTGGTCCTACGCCTTCGCGGCCCTCGCGGCTTTCTATGCCTTGGCGGCCGCGGGCTGGCCCACGCGCCGCCTGCTCGTTGGCGCCATGGTCTGCCTGTGGAGCATCCGGCTCGGTTCGCATCTCTACCAGCGCGTGATGGGTCACCATCCGGAGGAGGACGGACGTTATCAGCAGCTTCGCCGTGACTGGGCGGGCAACTTTGCCCCGAAGATGTTCGGGTTTTTCCAGATGCAGGCCGTCTCCGTGGTGCTGCTGGGCACACCCTTTCTGCTCGCGGTGCTTAACCCGACCCCCGTGATTCACCCGCTCGAGATCGTCGGCGTCGCCCTCTGGCTGGTTGCCTTGAGCGGCGAGGCGCTGGCCGACGCACAATTGCGGGCGTTCAAGCGCGACCCGGCCAACAAAGGCCGCGTCTGCGAACGCGGTCTTTGGGGACTGAGCCGGCATCCCAATTATTTCTTCGAATGGATGATCTGGGTCGGTTACGCGCTCTTCGCCACCGCCTCGCCCTGGGGCTGGCTCGGGTTCATCTCTCCCGCGATCATTCTCTATCTTCTCCTCCGCGTCACCGGCATTCCTCTCACCGAGGAGCAGTCCGTGCGCAGCAAAGGCGACGCCTACCGTCACTACCAACGCACCACCAGTGCCTTCGTGCCGTGGTTTCGCAAACGCTGAGAGTGCGCGCGTCTTCTCCCCCTCGTCCTCATGATCGACACTTTGCTTGAGAAAGACCTGCTTCCCGACTGGCTCGTGCGCCGCGGCATCCGTCGTCTGCTGGCGCAAAGGGTGGTCGAGGAATCCGCCCGTTACGACGAGGCGGCCTACGTCGCCGACCTGAAGACACGCCCGCTCGCGGAGGACACCCGCGCGGCCAACGAGCAGCACTACGAGGTGCCGACGCCGTTTTACCAGTACTGTCTGGGGAAGAATCTCAAGTATTCGGGCTGCCTCTACGCGCGGGGCGACGAGACGCTCGACCAGGCCGAGGACGCCATGCTTGAACTTTACACCGAGCGGGCCCGCCTCTCCGACGGACAGGAGATCCTCGAGCTCGGCTGCGGCTGGGGCTCGCTGTCGCTCCATCTGGCCCGGAAATATCCGCGTTCACGCATCACGGGCGTATCCAACTCCCGGACACAACGCGAATTCATCGAGGGCGAGGCCCGCAAACGCGGGCTGCGCAACCTGCGCATTCTCACCTGCGACATCAACCAGCTCGACCTCGCCCCGGACGCCTTCGACCGCGTGGTGTCCGTCGAGATGTTCGAGCACCTCAAGAATTACCAGCGCCTCTTCGCTAACCTCGCCCGCTGGCTCAAGCCCGAGGGGCTGCTCTTCGTGCACATCTTCACACACACGAAGTACGCCTATCATTTCGTCGCCCGCGATGCTTCCGACTGGATGGCGCGGTACTTCTTCACGGGTGGCCAGATGCCCTCGCATGCGTTGCTCACGCGTTTTCAGGACGACCTGTCCCTCGTCGCCGACTGGAAGGTGAACGGTACCCACTATCAGAAGACCGCCGAGCACTGGCTCCAGAACATGGACCGGCACCGCGACGAGATCCTCCCTCTCTTCGCCGACACCTACGGTCCCGACCAGGTGACGAAGTGGTGGTCGTACTGGCGCGTGTTCTACATGAGCTGCGCCGAGCTCTGGGGGTATCGGGCGGGCGAAGAGTGGATTGTCAGCCACTATCTTTTTCGCAAACCGTAGGGTATGATAGGCCATACAGGCCCTCTACGCCCTATAGGGCCTATAAAAACTGCCAACGCCCCATGTCGAAAGCCCGCTACCTCGTCGCCAAGGAAGCCTGGGCCCGCAAGCAGGTTGCCGCGGGCGTGCGCCCGCGCGCCGAGCCGGCGGGGGGCCGCTTGCCGCCCGGGCAAAAGCTGACCGACGGCTTCCCCGTGCTCGACCTCGGCGTGCAACCGGTCATCCCGCCCGAGGAGTGGGCGCTCTCCCTCGACGGCCTCGTGGAGCACCCGCTGCGACTCTCTTGGGAGGAATTCAACGCGCTCCCTCAGGTCGATGACACGAGCGACTTCCACTGTGTGACCACATGGTCGAAGTACGACTGTCGCTGGGGAGGCGTTGCGTTCACCACCTTGTACGAGCGAGTCCGCCCGAGTCCCGAAACCCGTTTCGTGTACTTCACGGGCTACGACGGGTATTCGACCAACGTGCCGCTGGAAAGGTGCCTCGACGACGACGTGCTCATCGCGACCTCGTTTGACGGAAAACCCCTGCCGCGCGCACACGGTGGGCCGGCCCGCGTGATCATTCCGAAGCTCTATGCGTGGAAGGGCGCCAAGTTCATCAAGGGCCTCACCTTCCTCGCCGACGACAAACTCGGGTTCTGGGAGGTTCGCGGCTACTCCAACCACGCTGATCCTTGGAAGGAAGAGCGTTACGCGTAGGGCCAGCGCTCCCGGGGCTATTCTGCGTGCGATTTTCCGGGTGAAGTTCCTTCGGTTGCCATGCGTGGGCCGCAGGGCCTCAGGATGAGCCCTCGTTGCCAACGGTATGAAAAAAATCGATCAGACCGGCGGCCGCACTGGCTTGGGTTATGCTGACTGGGATGACCTCACCCGTAGCGAACCACCGACATGACGCCTATTCTCGACAGCCGAAAGCTGCTTGCGTTCACCACGCTCGCCAGAACCGGCAGCTTCACCATGGCGGCCCACGAGTTGCACCTGACCCAGTCCGCCGTCAGCCATGCCATCAAGTCGCTCGAGGACGAACTCGAACTTCGCCTCTTCGATCGCCTGGGCCGCAGCGTGAAACTCACGCCCGCCGGCCAGCAATTGCTGGAGTACGCGCACCGGATTCTCGCCGAGATGAAAACCGCGCGGGCCGATCTGGCCGCGTTCGGCAAGTGACCGGCTAAATCGCCGGCGCACGCAGTTTTCCCGGAGAGTTGCCGTAACGCTGCCGAAACGCCCGGCAGAAGGCATTGCTCGACGCGAACCCACACGCGACGGCGATCTCCTCCACGGGCAACTCCGTCGTCCTCAGCATATCCTCCGCCCGTTCAAGTTTGAGCGTGCGCCATTGCGCGCCCGGCGACACGCCGTAGCGCCGGGAAAATTCGCGCACGAAATGCTCGCGCGTCACGCCGCTCTGCTGCGCGAGTTCCTTCACGCCCATCGGTACCCTCAACTGGTCCCGCATGAGGTGGTAGCCGTACTCGATCGGATCGCGTTCCTTCGTCTCGCGCACTTGATCGCGGTAGATCGCGATCAGCAGGCGGTAAACGACCTCCGATTCCTCGAACCGGTCACGAAACCCGCCTTCACGGTGTCGCCGCAGGGCCTCGTCGTGCAACCGCGCTCCCTCCGAGCGTTCCGGCATCGCGACAACGGAGCCGAAGTCCTTGCGAATCGCGTCGAAGAGCGGGCGGATGCCGCCGTTCGGCACGAGCGTGAGGTACCGATGCCGGTACGGCTCCACCGCATCCGGCGGATACTCGTAACGCGTCGGCTCCCGATGGGTAAACAACACCGCAAATCCCTCCTCCACCCTTCGCGCCGCGCTGCGCTCGTGAAACTGCATCGCTCCGCCCAAGGTGCGCTGGATCACCAATCGGTTCGCATCGCCGCGACGGGCATTGTCGTAACGATAGGCAGCCGACACGCGCTCCTCCTCGTCGCCGCCCGCAATGCGCCCAAAAATCTCGGTTCCCGTCTTCACCGAACGAAAATCACATTTTGCACACTTTGAATCAATTCTTTACCGTGTGCGCGCGGACGCCGGTGAGCGCAGCCTTGCCCACGAACCCCTCGTCTCCATGGCCAAATCCCGCTCTTCCTCCCGCCGGTCCGGCGCCGTTTCCGGACACGCCGCCCACACTCAGGATGCCGCCGCCGCCGGCCTGCCCGGCGCGATGCCGCGTCCGGTCACGTTGACCTTTCTCGGCGCCGGCAGCTTTTTCGCGCCGCGCCTGATCAACGACCTCGTCAACATCCCGGGAGAACAGGGAGGCACCGTCGTCCTCGTCGATATCGACGAGCGCCGCCTCACGCTCACGGCCCGCATGGTGCGCAAACTGCTCGCGACTTCGAACAAGGCACATTGGAAACTGAAAGCCACCACCGACCGGACCAAGGCCCTCCCCGGCAGCGACTACGTGGTTAATTGCATCGAAGTCAGCGGCGCCGAATGCGTCGTGCACGACAACGACATCCCGCTGAAGTATGGCATCGACCAGTGCATCGGCGACACCATCGGCCCGGGCGGGCTCTTCAAGGCGCTGCGTACGATTCCCGTCTGGCTCGACGTGCTGCGCGATTGCGAGCGGCTCTGCCCGGAAGCACTCGTGCTCAACTACACGAACCCGATGTCGATGCTCTGCCTCGCCGCCGGCCGTACTTCGTCAATGCGGGTCGTGGGCCTTTGCCACAGCGTGCAGGGCACGAGTCAGTTGCTTTCGAAGTACGCCGATGTGCCTTACGCCGAGATGGAGTGGGCCTGCGCCGGCATCAATCACCTGGCTTGGTTCACGACGCTCCAACACCGCAGCGTCGATCTCTACACCGACCGGCTCCACCGGCAGTTCGCCGCCGACGTCTCCGCCGGCATCGCCGAATTCGATGCGGGCGGCGTGCTGCAGGATGCCACCGACATCACCCATGGCTCGACGACGACCAACCCGAGCAAGGGCGTGGACCTCATCCGCAAGGACATGTGCGTCCACTTCGGCGCGTTCATCACCGAGAGCTCCGGCCACCTGTCCGAGTATCTGCCCTACTACCGCAAGAGCGAGGCAGGCCGCAAACTGCTGCGACTCGCCTACGATGGCGGCTCGCGTTTCTACGCCACCAACTGGCCGCGCTGGCGCGCCGCAGCCGACGCGGACCACAAGGCCATGGTGCGCGGCGACAAACCCATGGGCTGGCCGCGCTCGTGGGAGTACGCCTCGTGGATCATCGAGGCGCGCGAAAAAGATTCACCGTTCCGCATTCACGGCAACGTCATGAACAACCACTGCGGCGGCGGCCAGCTCATCACCAATCTCCCGGCCGACGGCTGCGTGGAAGTCGCCTGCCTCGTCGATCGCAACGGCGTGCAACCCACCCGCTACGGAGCGCTTCCTGCCCAGATGGCCGGTCTATGCACGTCGAACATGGCCATGTTCGACCTCGGCGCCCAAGCCGCCATCGATCGGAGCATCGAGAAGGCGATCTACGCCTTGATGCTCGATCCGCTCACCGCCGCACTCTGCACCCCCGCGCAGATCAAGGCGATGACGCTGGAGATGTTCGCTGCGGAGAAAGCGTTCCTCCCCGGTTACCGGTGAGCTCGTTCCCGGGCCTCGGTTGAGATCAGTCGGATCCGTCGTATTCGTCCGATCCGTCCGATCTCCATCCCCGGCGACCAAACGGCGACCTACTCCTCCACCCGCACCTCATCCCAACCCAACTGCTCCCGCGCCGCCGGCGACAGAAGCTCCGGCGTCCAGAGCGGATCCCACACGAGTCGCACCTCCGCCTCGGCCACGCCGGGCACCCCTTCAGCCGCCGCCTTCACGCCCGCGAGAATCACGTCTCCAGCCGGGCAATACATCGACGTGAGCGTCATGACGACAACCACCTTGCCCGCGTCGTCGACGGTCACCTCATAAATGAGCCCAAGGTCTTGAATGCTGACACCAAACTCCGGATCGTAGACCCGGGTGAAGGCGTCGCGGAGCGCCTGGCGAAGCGCGTCGTGCTGAAGAGCGTTCATGGGAAAGGATGCGGCGACGCAGACCCCGGGTGCGGCTGGCCCGGCTTGCGTCCCACCACGGACCCACGCCACACGTGCGCGAGCACCCGCAGGGCGATGACCAGATAACACGCAATTCCCGCCACGAGGAGACCGCCGCCCGCCGTCATCGCAATCCGCGACTCCGCAAACACGCCGGCGCCCAGCAAAGCGAGTCCCGCGAGATGCGCGCCCAGCCACGTCTGCTCGAGGCGGCGCGACGCCAGTGCCGTCGCCGGGGGCACCGGCTCGCGCCCGACTCGCGAACCATAGGCGATCATCCAGACGAGAAAGGGCAGGATTTTGCACAACATGCCGAGGACAGCGAGACTGAGGCCACCCGCCATCGCGAGCAACCCGTAGACCGCCGTCGCCGCGACCACGTTGTCGCTGCCGAACACGCCCGCCGCGAGTGCACCGCCCCAGAGCGCGCCCAACGCGAGGACCACCGCGCCGGCGACAAAAGCTTTCAAGCCGGGATCGAGCACCCGGCGTCGGCGCGACCGCAGCGTCGCGGTCAGGGCGGTTCCGCTGCAGGCCATGCCTCCCAGCACCAGCGCCGTCCCAACGAGGGTGGGAAGCCGCCAGGCCCCGGCCAGGCCGGACACCAGCAGCGTCACTCCCACCTGCGTGCACGCCAGACCGCCCGCCGCCCAGCGCGGTGCGCACGCCCTGCCCATCGTGAACATGGGCACGAGTTGAAACGTGACGCCTTGCAACAAGGACAGGAAGTAGCCCACCAGCCCGAGGTGCGCGTGCGCACGCAGGAGATCGAGCGCCGATACCGGGAGGAAGGGCGCATGGCGATTCGCGGCCAGCACCACACCCGCAAGCACCGTTGCCCACAGCCACCCGGCCGCGAGCGGAAAACTCCAGGCGGGCGCATCGCGTCGCGTCGAGGCCGCGAACGTCGCAAACGTGGCCACGGCAAATCGCGTCACACCCGCCACGAGCGCCAGGCCGCCCAGCCCGGCCAGGATGTAGTGGCCTCCCGTGAGCCCGATGACCAGCATCACGACTCCGGCCGCGTGCAGCGCGGCATGCACCCACAACGACGTCAATCCGGCGCGCAGCGGCACTCCGAGCACAACGGGCATCAATTGATACGACGCCCCGAGGCAAATGCTGAGCAGAAATCCCGGCAACCACACATGCGCCAGCGCGACCATGTGCGGATGCGCAAACGGCAGCCCCCCGTCCGCGCTGAGGCGCGCCGTCCAAAGGCCGGCAACGGCGAGCGCGAGCAAACCTCCGCCAATGAACGCCAGCGGCAGACGCGCTCCGCCGACCAGCGGCACCCGCGCAGGCCCCGGGCCCGGCTCCGGCACCGTTCGCGGAAATTGCAGCGGCTCGACCGAGGTGAACATCGCCGAAGGTCCGGCTACACCGTCACCGGGCCGGCTTCACTGCCCAGGGTCAGCAGCATGGAAAACGCCCCGCCAGTCGCCCGCACCGCATGCGGATGATCGGGCGGCAAGTGCAGGATCGTCCCGCTGGCGAGCCGTTGCCATTGCCCGTTGAACTGAAACTCGCATTCGCCCTGCAGAATCTGCACCACCGCGCGGCGCTTGCTGCTGTGCCCGGTGAGTTCCTGGCCTTCGGCGAAGGCGAAGAGCACGACGCGCAACTCGGGCGTTTGCAGCACCGTGCGACTGACGATGCCGGCGGTCGACGTCTGAACGGCGTCAGCCAGGGTTAACGTTTGCGCCTCGGCGGCGGGAAGGAGTGTGCGTGCGGTCATCGGTACAACCTTACGGCAAAGAGCGCGCCTCCACCTTGACTTGGATCAAGGCAAACCGCGCATCCCACCGCTATATTAGTCGCGTTATGACCATCAAATCCTTCCTGTCCGCCACTCTCTTCACGCTGGCCGGCGCCGTCGCGCTCGCCACGTCCGCCGCCGCTGCTCCGCGCGACGTCGCGATCACGTCAAACGACGCGATGCAATACAACCTCAAGGAGATTGCCGCCAAGCCCGGCGAAACAATCCGCCTGACGCTCAAGCATGTCGGCAAACTGCCCAAGACCGCCATGGGCCACAACTGGGTGCTCGTGAAGCCCATGTCCGCCGCAGAAATCAACGCCTTCGGAATGGCTTGCGTGACCAAGGCGCCGGCTTATCTGCCCGACGATCGTTCGGCCGTCCTCGCCCACACCAAGATTATCGGCGGCGGCGAAAGCGACACCGTCACGTTCACGGTGCCTTCCGCGCCCGGAGACTATCCGTTTCTCTGCACCTTCCCCGGACACTACGCCATGATGAAGGGCGTTCTCAAGGTGAAGTAAACCCCGACGCTTCGTTCAAGCGCCGGCCAGCTCGAGCACCGCTCGCTCCTGGGCGACGAACCAAAGCGGCTCCCCCTCGTCGTCGAGGATCGGCGAAATTCGCACCTCAGCGACGTAGCGCGAACCGTTCTTGTGATAGTTCACCACGCGCTCGCGACAGGGCTGGCGCAAGCGCAGCGCCTCCCGAATCCGCTCAATCGATGCGGCCTCCGTGTCGGGTCCCTGCAAAACGTGACCGGGTTTGCGACCTTTCAGCTCGGCGAGGGTGTAGCCACACATCGCCGTAAAGGCGTCGTTGATCCACTCCACCCGTCCCGCCGCGTCCGTCACCACAAAACCCTCCGGCACGGCCCGGGGCGGTTGCACACCGAGTGATTCAAAAATGCGGTCCTTCAGGGCGGACGAGGGAGCCACACCGGCCCTCACCTCGGCGAGCACCACGGCCGTCATTGTCCGTTGCAAACCGGAAACATGAAGGCGCAGTTCGTCGTGAAACTCCAAGATCAGCTCAAAGTTCTCCCGCTCCGGGGCGGTCATGGCGCCGGAGACGAAAAGAGCAGCACGATCTTGGAGAACTTCGGCGAGCATGTTTGAAAGAGGACAGTAGGGGTACGAACGACAGTCAAAACCGGATTCATTCCGGTCGCAGGGAAGGGAGAATTTCCGGCGCTGCCTTGGTCGGGATCAGTGCGCATCGATGACCAAGCCCGCCATCACCGGCGGGAGGTAGACGAGCGTGGCGAGAAAGAGGTGACGGGCACGGCGGTCACGATCCGGCGCATCGCAAAGAAACCGCAGGCTCGTAACCAACATGGCGACGGCTCCGCCGGTTGCCACCACACCGTAGACCGGGCCGGTCACGCCCAGGAACGCCGGCACAAGGGAGACGAGCACCAACGCCAGCGTGTACCCGAATGACCACGCCGCCGTGCGCTGGCCCCGCCCGTCGGTCGCCGGAAGCAGCGGGAATCGCGCCGCGCGGTAATCGACCCGATACATCCACCCGATCGCAAAAAAGTGGGGCATCTGCCAAAACAGAATGATCCCGGCGAGAATCCAGGCGCCCACCGCCTGAACGTTCCCGGCGGCAGCGGCACCGAGAATCGGCGGCAGCGCACCCGAGAGCGAACCCACCTCCGTCGCCCACCGGCTGCGGCGCTTGAGCGGTGTGTAGACCAGCCCGTACATCACGATGATCGCCGCGGCCAGGGCAGCCGCGAGCAGATCGGTCGTCCACGCCAGCCACCCAACCCCGCCCAGGCTAAGCGCCAGGGTCCAGGC
The DNA here is from genome assembly GCA_038212175.1 of Opitutales bacterium. Classification (GTDB taxonomy): domain Bacteria; phylum Verrucomicrobiota; class Verrucomicrobiia; order Opitutales; family Opitutaceae; genus CAMAXB01. The sequence goes on from JBBQUU010000031.1 coordinate 44,380, forward strand.
GAGCGCGCCGGTCGCGGAGATGCGGCCGGATGGCAAGGGCCGCTTCGCCGTGCGACGCATCAATGCATCGGTGTCGCGTTCCCACCATTGGTTGAGCGAGAGCGCGCCTCCCGCCGCGAGCGAGATGCCCACGAACGCGGCCAGCACGCGCGGCCAGCCGCCTTCCGCCGTCGCGACCGCGTATCCAGCCATTCCTGACAAGATCGAAAAGCACGCGAGCCGCGGCTTGGTCAACTCGAGCAGCACGCCGACCCGCGTGTCGCGACGGACGGAGGAGTGGCCGGCGGATACAACCGGCAGGGGGCTTCGGAGGATCATGCCCGGAGTGTAATTCAATCAACCCGCGTTGCCCTTGATCCACGTCAAGGCCCGCCTCGTCCGAAACAGATATAACCGTCGCCGTCCTCCCATGTCGCTTCCGGCCTCATCCTTCGCGCCTCCGGTTCCCTTGCCGCACACCTCCGGGGCCGCGCCATGCGCCGACGTCGTTTTGGACCCCGCCGCCGGACTCCCGTCCGCCGCCCGGCGCTGGCTGACCCTCGCGGTCGGCAGTCTCCTGCTCGCCGGCCTGCTCTCCCTCTCCGTCGTCGTCGGCCGGCTCCCGGGCCTGTCGCGGTTGATCGACGATCCGCTCTTCTTCAAACGCTGCCTCGTGGTCCACGTCGACCTCGCGCTGGTCGTGTGGTTCTACGCCCTGATCGGCGCGCTCTGCGCCCTGCGGGTGGTGCGCCGAAATTCAACCGTCGACGCCTTCGCCTTCATTGGCGCGACCCTCGGCGTGGCGGCCATGATTGCCGGCGGCGTCATGCGGGGCGCGTCCCCGATCCTCGCCAACTATATTCCCGTGATCGATCACCCCCTGTTCCTCGCCGGACTGGCGTCGTTCTTCACCGGCATGCTCATGTTCGTATTACGAACAATAGGCAGCCGCACCGTGCGCCGCCCGGGCGGCCTGCCCCGCGACGCGGCCGTCGGCGTCCAGGCCGCCGGCGTCGCGCTCGCCCTCGCGCTCGCCACCTGGATCCCGGCGCAGGCCGGCCTGCCGGCCGGACTTGATCGTCACACGTTCTTCGAATTCGGATTCTGGGGCGCCGGCCACGTGCTGCAGGTCGCCAACGTCTGCGGCATGCTCGCGGTCTGGCTCTGGCTTCTGCGACGGGCGACCGGTCACGAGGTGCTTTCCGCCCGCAGCGCGCGCTTCGTCTTTCTTCTGCTGCTCGCGCCGCACTTCGCGATGCCGTTGCTCTCCGGCCAGGGCGCGATGCATCGCACCTACATCGAGGGCGCAACCTTGCTCATGCGCTGGGGCATCTTTCCCGTCGTGCTCTTCACGCTCGGCCTCTCGTTGCGTCATTTGCTCCGGCACGGCCTGGACGCCGCCGATCCCCTCGCGCGCATGGCCCGCAACGGGTTCGCGGGCAGCGCCGCCCTCACCGTGCTCGGCTTCGTGCTCGGCGCGATGATTCGGGAATCCTCCACGCTGATCCCGGCCCATTACCACGCTTCGCTCGGGGGCGTGACCACGGCGTTCATGGCCGCCGCCTACTTGATGGTCGCGCCTCTTCGCACGGATCTCCGTCGCTTCGGCGCGTCGGCCCGCCGGCAGCTGGCCTGCTTCGGCGCGGGCCAGAGCGTCTTCGCCCTCGGCTTCGCCATCGGCGGCGTTTTCGGCCTCGCCCGCAAGGCCTACGCCGGCGAGCAGCAGGTCCGTTCGCTCGGCGAACAGACCGGGCTCGTTGTGATGGGCCTCGGCGGCCTGCTCGCCGCAGCCGCCGGCGTCTGGTTCCTCGTCCTCGTTGTGCGCCCCCTTTGTTCCCGGCGCCGGTCTTCAACCGGCTCCCCGCTCCAACCCGTCCCTGCGTCGTCATGAAAGAAGAATCCAAACCTCCATTCCTCAAACGCCTGATGGACAACCCCTGGCTCCTCCTGGTGCTGGGCGTCGTCATCCCGATGCTCTCCTACACCCTGTGGGGCTGGATCGAACTCCTGTTCGTACCCGCCGCACAACTACCCTGAGGATCTTACCATGAGTCTCTCCCTTCCCGCCCGCGATTGGTACCGGCCGCCTGAGGGGGCCGAAAAGCTCTGGATCGGCGTCGCGCTGCTCTGGTGCTTCGTGCTCAGCCTGATGATGCCGTACTGGCACTTCCGGGGAAAACAAAACAGTCGCGGCGAGGCCTACGCCGTCACCCCGGCCGCCTTCTTCGAGCGCACGGAGGCGTTCGTTGCCGCCAACACCGTCGGCGACCATAACGGAACGCCCATCGTCGAGCCCGCCCCTGGCAGCGATGCCTACCTGCTCGCGCGCATGTGGGCGTGGTACCCGGTGCTGAAACTGCGGCGCGGTGAGACCTACCGCCTCCATCTCTCCTCCACCGATCTGCAGCACGGCTTCTCGCTGCAGCCGCTCAACATGAACTTCCAGGTCCTGCCGGGCTATGACCACGTGCTCACGCTCACCCCGACCTCCTCGGGCGAGTTCACCATTGTCTGCAACGAGTTCTGCGGCATCGGGCACGAGCACATGATCGGCAAGATCTTCGTGGAGTAGGCCCAAAGTCTATTCTGTAACCAAGAATCGGATACCCATCATGTCCTCATCCGCCACGATCCCCCTTCCCGCCTCGCTCGAGGCGCCCGGCGCCGCCGCCCGCACCTGCGACACCACCGGCCTCGGCATCTGCCTGACTGCGCAACGCTTCATCAAGCTGAACGCCGTCGCCGCCGTCGTCTTTCTCCTGCTCGGCGGCATCGCCGCCATTCTGCTCGCCCTCACCCGCTGGCAGGCGATCCACCTGCTGCGCGTCGACTGGTTCTACCGCATCCTCACCTTCCACGGATTGAACATGCTGATCTTCTGGATCCTGTTCTTCGAGGTCGCGATCCTCTACTTCGCCTGCACCGTCCCGCTGAAGTCGCGGCTCTTCTCCCGCAAGGTCGCCTGGCTGTCCTTCGGGCTGATGATCACCGGCGCGGTCATGACGAATGTCATCATTCTCGACGGCAGGGCCGACGTGCTCATGACGAGCTACCTGCCGCTGCTCGCGCATCCGTTGTTCTACCTCGGCATCATCCTGATGGCCGTCGGCACGCTGGTGGGCGTGTACAATTTCTTCGCGACCCTTTACATCGCGCGACGCGACCGCACCTACGAAGGCTCCGTGCCGCTCGTCACCTTCGGCGCCACCGCCGCGGCGATCATCGCGGTCGTCACGCTGCTGCACGGCGCGATCGTGATGATCCCCACGTTCACGTTCGCGATGGGCTGGACGGCCCAGCCCGACCCGATGTGGTACCGCATGATCTGGTGGGGCCTCGGCCATCAATCCCAGCAGGTCAACGTCTCCGCGATGGTCGCGGTCTGGTACCTGATCGGCCAGCTCGCCACCGGCGCGAAGCCGGTCAACGAGACGGTCTGCCGCGGCGCGTTCGTCCTCTACATCCTCTTCATCAACCTCGCCTCCGCCCACCATCTGCTGGTTGACCCGGGCGTGGGCTCCGCGTGGAAGATCTGGAACACCTCGTACGCCATGTACCTCGCCGTGCTGGCCTCGATGATCCACGGTTTCACCGTCCCGGCCTCCGTCGAGATGGCGATGCGCGCCAAGGGCCACGGTCGCGGACTCTTCGGCTGGGTGGGTGCGCTGCCGTGGCGCAATCCCGCCTTCTCCGCCGCCACGCTGTCCCTGCTGATCTTCGGCTTCGTCGGGGGCATCACTGGCGTCACGCTCGGCACGCAGCAGATCAACATCATCGCGCACAACACGCTGCGCATCACCGGACACTTCCACGCCACGGTGGTGGGCGGGACGACCCTCGCCTTCATGGGTCTCGCGTTTTACCTGATCCCGCTGATGTTCCGACGCGATTTCATCTGGCGAAAGCTGGCGCGTCTCCAGCCGTGGCTCTTCGGCGGGGGAATTCTTCTGGTGTCGTTCGGCATGTCGTTCGCCGGCTCTCTCGGGGTGGCCCGTCGCGTGAACAACATCGAACCGGCTGGAGTCTATGGTCCGGCGGCCCACCTCTTCCTCGGTGTCATGGGCATCGGCGCCGTGATCGCCGTCATCGGTCTCCTGCTCTTCGTGGCGCTGTGCGTCGGCACCATCCTCTTCGGCAAGCGCACGACGGGCCGGCCCATGGTGGACTGGGGCGTCGCCCGCACCCTGCCCAACGCTCCGGGCGAGGCGATTTATGCCGATCACTGGGCCATGAAGGGAACGATCGCACTCACGGCCGTCTTCCTCGCCTGTTTCGCGGTCTACTACTTCGCGAACTGGAAGGCCCTTGCCGACGTCTGGCACGTGCGTTGAGCGCCACCGTGGAACCCACCCGCCGCCCGCCATGAGCATCGTCACACTGCCCGCCTCCCTCGCGGCGCCCGCCGCCGCCCGCGGACTTCGCCGTCTGGGCGGCGCGGCCGCCGCGTTCCTGAGCGGACCGGGTCTGGCGGTGTTCGTGACGACGGCGGTCGTGATCTACGAGGTCTTCCTGCTCTGCGTGATCTTCGCGCCCCCCTCATGGGGCGCGTGGAGCGCATTCTCGGAGGAGTTCAAGATCTGGTGCTTCAACTACGACCCGCGCACGGGCGGCATGGAGTGGATGGCGGTCGCGATCATGCTGGCCGAGCCCGCCTTCATTGCCGGGCTGCTGCTCGCACTCGCGCGCTTCTGCCGCGGCCACGGTTCCCCCGCCCGCACCCTTCGCCAGAACCTGCGCGCCGTCGGCGCCGGGCTTGCCGCGGGCGTGCTCGCCGGCGGCGGACTCTACGCCTACGGCCGGCCCTCCGCTCAGGACCAGACCATGCCACCCTTCCCGGGCGAGCGCATCCGCACGCAACTGGAGCCTCCCGGGTTCGCCCTCACGGATCATCGCGGCGCGCCCGCAAGCCTCGACCAGTTTCGCGGCAAAGCCACGTTGATGACCGGCGTTTACACGCTCTGCTCCACAAGCTGCCCGGAGATCCTTATCCAGGCCCGCGCCCTCGTCGACGAGCTCCCGGCGGAGGCCAGGGAACACCTTCAACTGGTCGCCCTGTCATTGAATCCCGAATACGACACCGACGCCCTGATGGGCGCCATGGCGGAAGCCTACGGACTCGGGTATCCGGGGTTTCGTTTCCTCAATGGCCACCCCGCCGTCATGAAACCGTTGCTGCGGGACCTGCAGTTCTCCCCGCGGCGCAACCCCGAGACCGGGCTCATCGACCACGCGAACCTCTTCATCCTGCTCGATGCGGACGGTCGCATCGCCTACCGCTTCAATCTCGACCGTCGCCATCGCGACTGGTTGCGCGCCGCCGTGCTCGCGCTCACGGCGGAGGCTGCGGAGCGAAAGCCATGAAGCCGGATGGCTCCGCCGCCCCGCCCGGCCCCGCCGTGCGCGGCGAGGGGGGGCTCGCGCGGGTCGACAACCTCCTTGCCCGCCTGGACGGCCGGCTCGCGCGGACCCTCCCGGCCGACTCCGACCCGCTGGGGCAGGCCGGTCGCATGGCCAACCTTGCCCTGCTGATCGCCGTCGCCTCCGGCGTCCTGCTGCTGGTCTGGTACTCGTCCAGCCTCCACCAAGCCTACGCCTCGCTCGAGCAACTGAAAGGCCCGACCCTTGGCGGGTGGGTGCGCGCCCTGCATCGCTACAGCTCGGATCTGGTCATGCTGTTTCTCGCGGTGCACGCGGGCCGGATGTTCTTTGCGCGTAAATTCACCGGCGCACGCTGGCTTCCCTGGGTCTCAGGCATCGGCCTCATCGGCGTGATCTGGTTCATCGGCTGGACGGGCTTCTGGCTGGTCTGGGACCAACCCGCACAAAAGATCGCCACCTCTTCGATGCGTTTCCTCGACGCGCTGCCCGTCTTTGGCGAACCACTCAGCCGGCTGTTCCTCGCCGACCGGCTTGTGCCAAGCCTGCTGTTCTTCGTCGTGTTCTTCCTGCACATGCTCCTGCCGCTGCTGATCGCCGTGGGGCTGGTGGTGCACTTGATCCGGCTGAACCGCGTGCGTCTTCTTCCCAACCGGCGGCTGGTCGTGGCGTTCTCCCTCGCGCTGGCCCTCGCCTCCTGGCTGGTCCCGGCGCCCCTCGACGCCCCGGCGTCAATGGCGGAGAAGGTTCCGTCGCTCACCGTCGACGCCTGGTACCTGACGCCGCTCGCGCTCGCCCTGCGTTTCCAGTCCGGCGGACTGTGGATCGCGCTGGGCGGACTCGCCCTGCTGGGCGCGGGCGTGCCGTGGCTGCTCGGCCGGCGGTTTGCGCCGAAGGCGGTCGGCGACGGCCCGGGTCCCTCCGCACCTTTCCAGACCGCGGTGGAGACGGCGCGCTGCCACGCCTGCACGCAGTGCGTACAGGACTGCCCCTTCGATGCGGTGCAGATGGTTCCCCGCACCGACGGGAAGCGCTTCGCGCATCAGGCGTGGGTCGACCCCAGCCGCTGCGTCGGCTGTTCGGTCTGCGTCGGTTCCTGCGACTCCGAGGCGATGCACCTTCCCTGGTTCGACGCCGTCGCCGTGGAGCCCCGTATCCAGGATTCCGCGACAGCCGCGCTTGGCCCGGGCAAGCCCGTGCGCGTGGCCCTCGTCGCGGCGGATGCCCTCGGCGGCATGGGCTTCTTCGCGCTGGCAGCCTGGCGCGAGCGCCTGCCCGGCTATCAGGTGCACGCGGTGCCGACCGCGAGCTGGGTGCGCCCCAAGTTCGTCGAACGCCTGCTCGCCGCCGGAGTCGCCCGTGTGCTCATCGTGCGGGACGCCCGCGCCGAGGCCGCGGCGCGCGACGGCAATCGCTGGATCGCCGACCGCCTCGCCGGCACCCGCGCCCCGGCCTTTCGTCCCGCGCGCGCCGGCGGCGTCAGCGACGGCTGGCGCGTGCTGGATTTCGACCCCTCCGACTCCGGGCGTCTCACCGCGGAGGCGGCGCGGTTCGCGACTGTCGCGACCCCACCCAACCGAACCTGGACCGTGCGGCGGACGATCGCCTTGACCGCCGTGCTGGGTCTGTTGATGGCCGCGGCCATCGCTCCGAGCCACCTGCGCGTGACGAACCCCGAACCCGCCGAACCCGAGCTGATCTTCTCGTTCAAGGCCTTCGGCGACCCCGGGATCCAGGCGGAGGTCAACCGCGACGAATCCAACGTCCCCGTGCACATGCGCGGCGCACCCGTCGGCAAACCCAGGCGTGCGCCGGTCCGCGTTCGTCTGACGATCGGCGACCGCGTCGAGGAACGATCCTTCGCGGCCAAGGGCATCTCCCACGACGGCCCGGCCATCGACGTCTGGCGGCAAACGTTGCCCGAGGGTCGCGTGACCGTGACCATCGACTTGTTTCCCGGTGAAGCGGCCGAGGCCCGGAGCTGGACGACCGCCTTCGACGCCCGCCCTCGCCGCCTGTACGTTGTGACTTATGATCCCAACGAGGGCTTTCGCCTGGAGTGAGGCCGGACTCCCGATGGATAAAGTCGCCACGATGTTCGGCGCCTCTTACGGTCCAGGCACCTCTCCGAAACCTCCTCGACGATGAGCACGCTGCCGTTTCATGTCATGGCCAAGCTGATCGGGGCGCGGTGCAACCTCGCCTGCAAATACTGCTATTATCTGGAGAAAGAACCGCTGCTCTACGCGGACCGAGGAGTTCTGCGGATGGACGACGTCACGCTGGAGGCATTCGTACGCGACTACATCGCCGCCCAACCGTATGGTACCGACGTCGTCTTCGCCTGGCAGGGCGGTGAACCGACCTTGCTCGGCCTCGAATTCTTCCAGCGCGCGGTCGCATTCCAGAAACGTCACGCGTCCGGACGGGCGATTCAGAACGCGCTGCAAACCAATGGCACCCTGTTCGATGATCGCTGGGGAGCGTTTCTGCGCGGGGAGAAGTTTCTGGTCGGGATCAGCTTTGACGGCCCCACCCTCCTGCACGACGCCTACCGTGTCGACCGCGCCGGCAGGCCGACGTGGAAACGCGTGCGTGCCGGCCTCAGCGCCCTGCGCCGCCATGGGGTCGACTTCAACACGGTCAGCGCCCACCCATCGCCGCCCGGCCCACACCCAGCGCCCCGGCCGCCATCGCGCCCGCCGCGAGCAACAATCCCTGCGAAAGCTCCGCGGGCATGAACAGACCCAAGGCCGGTCCCACCAGGAGTGTTTCTGTCGCCATCGCGCCCAGCAGAAAGACGCCCGCCCCGAAGCGGAGCACGCCCCCGTCGCGGAGCCAGCCGTGGTGCAACCCCCACGCGAACAGCGCCGGGGCCACCACGCCGAGAAAGACGAGGTGCAGAAACGCGATCACCACGAAGCGGTGGTTGGCGAGCCCGACGAAGGCCGGCGCCGCCGCCACGGCCTGCAGGCCGTGCTTCGCCAGCAAGGCCAGCAGCGCAAGGGTCATCAGGACCCGGGCGGGGCGGGCAAACAATGCGCCAGCCCCGCGCACGGCGCGCACAAGCCAGACGCATCCGATCACCTGGGCGACGCCGCCGACTGCAGCCACCGCGTGCACCCAGAGTGGCGGCTGCAGCCAAAGCGTTGACTGCGCGAGGGTGAGGACCGCACCGAAGCCGAGCCAGGCGAGGGCGTTTCGCGCCGCACGGGCCTCGGCGAGGAGCCCTTTCATCGCCATCTCTTGAAAAAGCACCGCCTGGAGGAAGAACACGAACCAGCCGTTGTACTGCCCGTGCAGGTAGAAGTAGATCGAAAGCGAATACGCCGGCGTATCCCGCAGTCCGGATGCCGCCAGCGGCCCCAGCGCCAACGGTCCGAGCCCCGAGGCCACGAGAAAGATCAACGCCAGCCGAAGGTGCCCGCGCGCCACCGGCGGCGCGGTGTTGAAGAACCACAGTTTCCACGCAAACACCGCCGACGCGCCCATGTGCAGGGTCGAGAAGGCAATGCTCACCGCTCCGTACCCTTGAAACGGATACGAGAAGAGCATCCCCAGCACCGCCGCTTGCAGCACCAGGAACAAACGCCGGAACACCCTCGCCTGCTCCACCGGCACGAACCGCATCGCGGCGAGCGCAAAGAAAGCGTTGAACACCCAGCCGAGAAAGCCCAGATGCGAATGCGTGTGCAGCAGGTGCCCGTATTCCCAGCCGGGCAGAGGCCGCACGGCAAGGAAACGGAGCAACGCCCCGAGCAGCGAGGTGACAACCAGAAAGCCCACCGCCATCCGGAAGCCCTTCCGCCCCAGGGACGCCAGGGTGGCCGCGGTCGAGGGTGCGGAGGGCTCGGACATGTCATCATCCCAAGGCGGAGGGACCCGACGGACAACGCCGATTTCCGCCGGCCATTGATCAACATCAAGGGATCCGGCGAAGCGGCTTCTCCTGGACGGACGGTGTGCTTGACCGTGGACCTGACGACGTGAAGGTGGACGCGCGGGTCCCTCCGCGCGTTGCTTGGGGCGCACCGCCCACCGGCTTCCGCCAGCCGTCCTCCGCAGCAGCGGGCGCAGGGACGCGCCCGCCCACCCGGCCTCGCGCCTCAACGAACCCGGACGGTATGGATGAAAATGGACCTGACGACGTGAAGGTGGACGCGCGGGTCCCTCCGCGCGTTGGTTTGGGGCG
>JBBQUU010000032.1:0-53926 GCA_038212175.1 Opitutales bacterium
CGGGGCCGGTGAATGCGATCGGAGTTCTGCCGCTGCACCACGTGAGCGGGTTGATGGCATGGATGCGTTGTGTATTGACCGGTGGAACGTACGTGCCGTGGGACGGCCGGGCGCTGTTGTCCGGCAATCGTCCGCAACTCGGGGCAGGCGCGTGGTACCTTTCGCTTGTGCCCACGCAGCTCGCACGGCTGCTGGGCGATGAGGCGGCGGTCGCGTGGCTGCGCGGTTTTCGCGCGGTGTTTGTTGGCGGCGGGCCGGCCTGGCCGGGTCTGGTCGCGGAGGGCGCGGAACGGCGTCTGCCCCTGGCGTTCACGTATGGGATGACGGAAACGGCCGCGATGGTGACGGCGTTACGACCGTCGGAGTTTCTCGACGGCCGGCGCGGCTGCGGACGTCCTCTCCCTCACGCCGACGTGTCGGTCACGGAGGATGGAACCATCCGCATCGCCGGCGGGTCGTTGTTTCGTGGATACTATCCGGACCTGCGATCGCCAGATCCATGGGTTACAGAGGATCTCGGGCGGTTCGACCTGGACGGCAGCCTTCACGTCCTGGGCCGGCGCGACGGGCACATCATATCCGGCGGCGAGAAGATCGATCGGTCGGAAGTCGAAGGGGTGCTGCGCGCGACCGGTGCATTTGCCGACATCGCAGTGATCGGGGTGCCGGATGCCGAGTGGGGCGAGGTGGTGGTGGCGTGTCATCCGGACGAGGGAGCCGTGGATTTCGGCGCGGTGAACGCGCATCTCTCCGCAACGCTTGCACCCTTCAAACACCCCAAGCGTTACGTGCCGGTCTCACCATGGCCGCGCAATGCGCAGGGCAAATTGAACCGGGCCGCGTTGCGCGAATCCGTTGTGCGCGGACTTCGTCCCTAAGCCATAGGAATTGAGTAGGAGAACCACGAATGGACACGAATAGACACGAATCCGGCAGAAAGGGCTCGCCCTCACTATGCCGTGATGGTGGCGAGGGAGCAGCCGTCCGGGTCCGGGGTTTCGCAATTGGGGCGGGCGATGACACCGGGGTACGGCTCGGGCACGAATTCTTGCGAGGCGCGGGCCAGAAGGTGTTCGTCGCAGACGGCGAAGAGTTCGGCCTCGGTCTGGGTGCGGCGCATCGCGTGCAGAAAGGCGCCCTCGGCGTCGACACTCTGACCGACGAAATTGAGGTATTTTTTCATCTTGTTCACGTGGGCGCGCTCCGGAATGCCGTCATGAGCGGTCGCACGGAAGAGTCGCTCCACATATTCCCGGACGTCGCCCAAGGTGATCCGGCTGACGGGTCCGCCCGCGAACGCCTCGCGGCATTGGCGAAAGATCCACGGGTTGCGAATGGCGTGGCGCCCGATCATCACGCCGGCGGCACCCGTTTCCGCGACGATGCGCACGGCGGCGGCGGCAGAGGTCACGTTGCCGTTGGCCAGCACGGGGCAGCGCGCACGACGGGCCGCCTGTCCGATGAAATCGTAGTGCACCTCGCTGCGGTACATCTCCTTCACGGTGCGCCCGTGGACGCTGAGCAGGTCGACGCGGTGGGCGTTGATCAGGTCGAGAATGCGGTCGAAGTAGCGTGTATCTTCGAATCCAATACGCATCTTGACCGTGAAGAGGCCCGGGACCACGGAACGCAGCACGCCGAGGATCTCGTCGATCCGGCCCGGATCGCGCAGGAGGCCGCCGCCGACGTTTTTCTTGTAAACTTTCGGTGCGGGGCAGCCAAGATTGAGATCGATGCCGGCAACGGGACGCTGGAGCAGTTCGGTCGCCGTGCGGGCGAGGTGGTGGAGATCTTCTCCGATCAGCTGGGCGAAGACCGGGCGCCCGGTGGTATTCTCGTCGATCGAGCGAAGGATGTGCTTTTCGGGGCGCGACTGGCTGTGGACGCGGAAGAATTCGGTGAAGAAGTAATCGGGCGCTCCGTAGTGGGCGACCACGCGCATGAAGGCGAGGTCGGTGACGTCCTGCATCGGGGCCAGCGCGGTGAACGGCTGGCCTTGCAGAAGAGGCGCGGGCAGGGCGAAGGACACGGTCTTACTTGTCGTCGTCCTCGGCGTCTTCCTCGCCGCCGGCCTCGTCGGCCTGCTGCTTGAGCACGCGTTCGAGAATCTCCGACATGTCTTCGACACGGTCGAATACCTTGCGCGCCGCGTAGATCGGACGCTTCTGCTGGAGAGCGAGCACCGTCGAGTCGCTTGGACGTGCGTCGAGTTCGAGAATCTTGCGGCCCAGCTCGTTTTCCATTTTCAGAATAATACGGGCGTAGAATGTGCCCTCCGTCACATCATTGATCACCACCCGATCGAGCTTGGCGCCGAGGCCGAGCAGGATGTGGCCAATGAGGTCGTGGGTGAGCGGACGCTCCTTTTTGATGCCATTGAGTGTCATTTGGATGGCGTTTCCAACCGAGTGGTCCACGTAGATGACGAAGGTTTTCTCGTCGTTGCCGAGAAACACGGCACAACCGTTGGCGGTGGGCATCACGCCCCGGACGGAGACTTCGACGACGTCGGATTGCATGCGGGAAACGTGGAGCGGGGGACGGTGCGGCGCAAGCAGCAGGTTTGCGCCCGGGCTCCTCGGATCGACTGTTCTCGTTCTCGCCCGAACTTCTCGCTTCAAAGAAGTCCACGTCTTCAACGCACGTTGTCGAAGTCCGTGAAGGTGGACGCGCCGGTCCCTCGGCGCGTGGTTGGGCAGTGCGAAGGCCGTCCGGCGATGAAGCGGGCGGAGGGACCCGCCCACCCACCTTCGCCACTTCGTTCTGGAAGGTGGTCAGCGAAACGCCCCGCTCGCGCACTTCCTTGAGGAAACCGAAGGTGTTGTACTTGTTCTCTTAGGCGCGGATGTGAAGCCGGCGGGCTGCCGGTTGCGCGACCGACACGGACGCAGCTACACGAAGCCGTGGAGGGCAATACCCCAAGCCTTCGCTTGGGCAATGACCGCGGGTTTATCGAGCATGATGGCGCGCCCGGCTTCAAGGGCTGCAGCCTTCAGGCCGGCTTCGCGCATCGTTTCGAGGGTGCGCTGGCCAAAACACGGGACGTCAAAGCGGTAATCTTGGGCGGACTTGACCGTCTTGACGAAGAGAGCGCCCTCCGTTTTGAAGCCCCCGGCGCGTCTCAGCATTTCGTCGGTGCCTTCGAACGCCTCGACGGCGAGCACGGTGCCTTTGCGAACCACACAGCCTTGACCGATGTCGAGCCGGGCGCATTCGCGGGCGATCTGGATGCCATGGGCGAGGTAGTCGTCCTCAATGGGAAACGAGCGACCGGTCATGCAGCCGGCGCTGGCAAGCTGGTCGTCGAGAAAACTGCGGGCGTCGAGCAGGGTGATGCCGAGCTTTTCAATTTCGGCGGCGATGGCTCCGAAGATGGTTTCGGCATTGCGGCGCTTGAGTGAAAAAAGAATGCGCGTGGCCTTCAGATCGGGATGCAGACCCTTGAACAGGCGACGCGGAGTGATCTGCCCCGCCATGATGGCGCTGCCGGCGCCGAATTCCTCCAGCGACTTGAGCATTTTTCCAAGTTGGCCGACGAGCAGCATGCGACGGTCGGCGTCGGCGAACGACGCGTAGAGATCCGGAGGCGTTTCTTCGTCAAACGCAATGAGCCTGAGCGGCGCGCCCGTGCGGCGGACGGCGGCGGCGACAAGGATCGGATACAGACCCTGCCCTGCGATCAACGCCACCGGTTTGGTGGCGTCGAAGTTCGCAGGGAGAAAGGCGGAGAGAGCGGACATCCGTTGCGGGAATTCCCTAACCGACGACGATGTTGAGGATCTTGCCAGGGACGAAGACGACGCGTTTCACGGCTTTGCCTTCGAGGTGCGGAGCGACGTCCGGCGCCTGCTGGGCAGCGGCGAAGGCGGCGTCTTGGGTCGCTTCGAGTGGCAGCAGCAGTTCCCCGCGTTTGCGTCCGTTGACCTGCACAATGACCTTTTGCTCGGTCGAAACGAGTCGTTGCGGATCGAACACGGGCCACGGCGCATTCTGGACGGAGGCGGAGCCGCCCAGGCGGGCCCACAGTTCTTCACCGAGGTGCGGCGCGAAAGGGGCGAGCAACTGCACGAACGATTGCAGGGTGCGACGCGAGACCCGAGGCGCCTTCTGCACCGCGTTGATGAAGATCATCATCTGCGAGATCGCAGTGTTGAGACGGAGCGACTCGATGTCGTCGCCGACTTTCCTGATCGTTTCGTGCAGAAGCTTCAGCAATTCGTCGCTGTCGACGGCGTCGTCGGAGATCTTCGCGTTGACCTCGCCTTCGGCCGAGAGGCACTCGCGCCAGACCTTCTGGAGGAACCGGTGCACACCTTCGATGCCGTTGGGGTTCCACGGCTTCATGGCTTCCAGCGGACCGAGAAACATCAGGTACAGACGCAGGGTGTCGGCGCCGTGGCTGGCGATGAGGGTGTCCGGATTGACGACATTGCCGCGGCTCTTGGACATCTTTTCGCCGTCTTCGCCCAGAATGATGCCTTGATGGAAGAGTTTCGTGAACGGTTCATCTTGCGGAACGACACCGAGGTCGAAGAGCACCTTGTGCCAGAAGCGCGCGTAGAGCAGATGCAACACGGCGTGTTCGGCGCCGCCGATATAAAGGTCGGGTACGCCCCAGGCGGCGAGAGCGCCGGACGAGGCCAGGGCCTGGTCGTTCTTTGGGTCGACGAAGCGCAAGTAGTACCAGCATGATCCCGCCCACTGCGGCATCGTATTCGTTTCGCGGCGACCGCGGATCCACTCGTCGCCGGCGGGGTGGGGTCGTGACGCGGGCACGGCTTCGCCAGTCCTCACGTTGCACCAGATCTCCAGCCAGTCGGTCTGGTTGGCGAGCGGGCTCTCGCCGTTGCCGCTCGGAAGATAGGATTGCAGGTCGGGCAGGGTGAGAGGCAGGGCGGCGGCAGGCAGGGGGAAGGCGAACCACGTGATGCCGGTTGCGCTGTCGCGGTAGGTCACCGGTTCGGTGGGCAGGCCGGCGGCGCGGTCGGGTGCGGCAGAGGCTTTGGCATAGTCGGCTTCGCTGATCCATACGATCGGGAAGGGTTCGCCCCAGTAGCGCTGGCGCGAGAAAAGCCAGTCGCGCAGCTTGTAATTCACCGTGGCCCGGGCCCGGCCTTTTGCGGTGAGGTCGGCGGTGATCTTCGCCTTGGCCTCCGCCCAAGGGATCCCCGTGTAGCCATCGGAGTGAACGAGCACCCCGTCGCCCGTGTAGGGCAGCTGCGGATGGGCGTCGCCGTTTTGGGAATGATCCGACGGCTCGATGACTTGGATGACCGGCAGCTTGAACTGTTGGGCGAATTCGAAATCGCGGGTGTCGTGAGCCGGGACCGCCATGATGGCGCCGGTGCCGTAGCCCATGAGCACATAGTCGGCGATCCAGATGGGAACGCGGGCGCCGTTGATCGGGTTGATCGCAAATGAACCCGTGAAGACGCCGCTCTTGTGCTTGGCGAGGTCGGTGCGTTCGAGGTCGCTCTTGCCGGCAGCCGTCCGGCGATACGCGGCAACCGCCGCCTCCTGCGAGGGGGTGGTGAGCGCGTCGACCAACGGATGCTCGGGAGCAATCACCATGTAGGTGCAACCGAACAACGTATCAGGACGGGTCGTGAAGACCTTGAGATCTCCCAGCGACGGTTTTTCCAGCGCAAAGAGCAGCTCGGCGCCTTCGCTCCGTCCGATCCATGCTTCCTGCATGCGCTTGGTGGAATCGGGCCAGTCGACCTTCTTCAGGCCGTCGAGCAGGCGCTCGGCGTACGCGGTGATACGGAGAACCCATTGGCGCAGATTACGGCGCTCGACCGGGAAGCCGCCGACCTCCGATTTGCCGTCGACGATCTCTTCGTTGGCCAGGACCGTGCGCAGTTCGGGGCACCACCAGACGGGGCGTTCGTCGACGTACGCCAGGCCCTTCTTGAAAAGCTGGAGGAAGATCCACTGGGTCCAGCGATAATATTTCGGATCGGTCGTATCGATCTCGCGATCCCAGTCGTAGGAGAACCCGAGCGCTTTGATCTGCCGGCGAAAGTTGACGATGTTGTTTTGGGTGTTGCTCGCCGGGTGGGTGCCCGTCTTGACCGCGTGTTGCTCGGCGGGAAGCCCGAACGCATCCCAGCCGATCGGGTGCAGGACCCTGAAGCCCTTGGCGCGCTTGTACCGCGCAACGATGTCGCTTCCCGTGTAGCCCTCCGGATGGCCGATGTGCAGGCCGGCACCCGACGGATACGGGAACATGTCGAGCACGTAGTATTTCGGCTTGGAGGAGGCGTTGTCCGCTTGGAATGCGCGGTTTTCTTTCCAGACTGTTTGCCAGTGAGGCTCAATCTGAAGAAAGTCGTAGTCTTTGCTATGCGTTGCCATCGGAGGAAACCTGCCACTGTGACCTTTTCAATCGCCCGGTCAATTGCGCTCCTCGCCGCGCTCCTACCCCTGCTCGCCTCGCTTTCTCCTCCGGTGCACGCCGCCGCATCTTCGGGCTTCAACCGTCTGCTCGACGCCGTCGTGCGCATCGATGTGCGCGAGGCCGCGTACGAGGATGGCTTCCGTCGGTTCACCAGCGGTGTGGGTTCCGGGGTCATTCTCTCCGAAGACGGCCTTATTCTCACCAACGCCCATGTCGCCAGCGCGCGCGCGGTGGAGATTAGCATCACGCTGTCGAGCCTTGAACGGGTGGAGGCGACGCTTGTCGGCTGGGATCATTGGACGGATCTGGCGCTGTTGCGATTGAACATGGACGAAGTGAAACGCCGGCAGTTGTCGTTTACCCACGCAGAATTCGGCGACTCGGAGCTCCTGCATCCGGGGCAGACGGTCTACGCCGTCGGCACCCCTCACGGTCTCACCCGCACGGTTACGCGGGGAATTATTTCGAACAACCGCCGGTTCTTTCAGAGCAATACGGGGGTACGCGGCTACGAGACGGGTTCGTTCAACACGTGGCTGCAAACTGATGCCGCCATTAATCCGGGAAACTCCGGCGGACCCTTGATTGACGACGAGGGACTCGTGGTCGGTATAAATTCGCGTGGCTACATGGGTGCCGACAACCTCGGTTTCGCCATCCCGGCCAACACGGCCAAAGAAGTCGTGCGAGCGTTGAGCGACGAGGGCAAGGTGACTCGCAGCTACGTGGGCCTCGTACCCGGCGCATTGCGTGACCTCGAAAGCTTCTACGCGCTCGAACTGAACAACGGCATGCTCATCAACAGCGTCGATCCGGGGTCGCCCGCGGCCCGCGCCGGGCTGCGCGGCGGGGACATATTGCTTGCGATCAACGACGAGCGGGTCGATGGACGTTTCCCCGAACAATTGCCGCCCATTCAAAATCAGATCGCCAGCAAACCAGTAGGCTCGACGTTAAAACTTACGGTCAAGCGCGGGGCGCTGACCACCGAGCACGAGGTGGTGACGGAGGAACTCGTAAGCCGTGTCGGCGAAGAATGGGCACTGGAAAAATGGGGTCTCAGCGTGCGCAAAGTTTCCCGCACCTTTGCCCGCGAGAACCAGCTCACTGATGATACAGGAGTTCTGGTGATCGGCGTCCAGGCGGGCTTCCCGGCGGCCATCGCCGGACTTTCGCGGGGAGACATCATCACGAAGGTGAACCAGGAATCCATTCTCAGCCTCGACCAGATGAAAGAGGCCCACGCCGCGTTCGAAGCGGAGCCCAAGCCCGTGCTGATCGAGGCGCGTCGCAATTTTCGCGTATCCCTGTATGTCCTGAAACCATGAAACGTCATCTTCCCCTGATTGCCGCCCTTTTCATTTCACCCGCGCTGGGTGCCGCCGACCTCGCTGCGCTCTGGGCCGAACGCATCAACACGGTGGTGGCGATCGAGTTCTTCACCGAGTCCGAACTGGACCGCCGCCCCACGTTTTCGTACGGCACGGTGATCGACGATCAAGGAACTGTGATCCTGCCCTCCGCCGCGGTGAATCCTCGCGCGACGCCGTCGCAATTAAAGGACTTCCGTGTCTATCGGCCCGGCCGGCCGGTGACTGCATATCACGCCGGCGAATACCTGGGGCAGGATCCGCTCACCAACTGGCACTTTATCCGGATCGAGCCCAAGGGCCGGGAAGGACTTGTATCCATCACCGCCTATGCCGGTGCTACGCCTGGCGTGCCTGCTTTGGCCGAGGCGATCTGGGGGATAGGGCTGCGAAAGAAGGACGAGGACTTCGCTCCCTATTTTCTCATGGGAAACGTGGCGATCACGCAGTCGATCCCGCGCAAGACGGCGTTGGCGACGATGGATGTGACCGGGCCAGGGCTGCCGGTCTTCAATCGGACCGGACAGTTTCTCGGCTTGGGCGCGGTGGGTTTCGGACAGACCTTTATCATGTTTTCGGAACGCGCCCGGGGCGGACAAGGAATTGTGCTCGTCGACTCCGAAGAGTGTGCAGCTTTCCTCGTGGCGGAAGAAATTCTACCTTACCTGAACCGCATTCCCGCGAACGTGCATGGACGGCCCTGGGCTTGGCTGGGTGCGCATGGACTTGAGCCGGTTGACCCCGAGGTCGCGCGCTTTCTTAACCTCGAGAATCAGGCCGGATTGGTCGTGAGCGAAGTGCTGGAAGGCAGCCCGGCGGAGAAGGCTGGGTTGCAGGAAAGGGACATCTTGCTTGCGCTCGATGGACAGGCGTTGCCGCGTCTCAAGCCCGACGCGGTGGTGGCGGGCTTTGTCGAGAACGAGATCAACAAACGGGCGCCGGGCGACGCTCTCGGACTCACGGTCTTGCGCGGAACTGAGCGTGTGGAGTTGCGCGCCTCGCTCGAGGAGGCGCCGCAGACCCCTCGCGAGGCAGACCGTCGCTACTTTGTGCAGCTTGGATTGACGGTTCGGGCTTTCACTTATGGCGACGGTGTCGCACGGCGCGTGAAACAGGCCGAGCACAGCGGTGTGGTGGCGCATTTCGTCAAACCGAACACGCCCATCAGCACGGCCGGTCTGCGGACGGATGACTGGATCAAGGAGATCGACGGAGCGGAGATCCGGAACTTCGAGGATGCCGTGGAAAAGCTAGCGGCGATCGAGGCGGATGCGGAGCGTGCGGAGACGGTGATCCTGGCGAGTCGCGGGGGCGAAACGGCGGTCTTGCGGGTTAAGTTGAAATAATCGCCTCGATGAGACGGCTCTCATCAGCCCACTCCGGACTTCCGTCCGGCATCCGTCCGCCTTTTCATTCGCTCCATGTTCACGGGCATCATTGAGGAAACGGGCAGGGTCGAGTCCTTTTCGGCCGCGGGCGATGCGTGGAAGCTGGTCGTATCCGCCCGGACGGTCCTCGGGGGGGTGGCGCTGGGAGACAGCATAGCAGTCAACGGTTGTTGCCTGACGGTGACGCGGTTTGACGAATACAGACTTCATTTCGACGTGCTCGAGGAGACCCGTCGTCTGACGAATCTAGACGACCTGGGCGGAGGCACCCCCGTCAATCTGGAGCGCAGCCTCGCATTCGGCGGGAAGATGGGCGGTCACTTTGTCACCGGGCATGTCGATGGGACTGGAATCGTTGACGTTTTTGAGGCGAGGGGGCGTGACCACTATCTGGCAGTCCAAGGCCCGGCCGGAAGCGGACGGTACGTGATCCACAAAGGCAGCATAACGATCGACGGAATTTCCCTGACGGTCGCCGAGATCGAGGGTGATCGCCTCGCAGTCTGGCTGATCCCTCACACGCTGGAAGTCACGAACGTCCACGCCCGCAAACCCGGCCAACGGGTAAACCTGGAGTTCGACCTGCTGGGCAAATATGTCGAGAAGTTGACGACTGCCTCCCGCACTGCCTAGGCCATGCGTGCAGCCCTCCAGATCCTGGTCGATGAGCTCCGGCGCCTGAAGGCTTCCGGAGTGAGCGCCATCCCCGCTTCGGAGGAAGGACTTGCGGCCTTGAAGGCGGCCGTGGCTGCTGCTCCACGGCGCGATGACCGGCCGTCTGCGTCCGAACCGGAGCCGACGGCTCCGGTGTCGCCCGCTTCGCCAGACGTCGCGGAGCCTCGGAGTATCCCCAAATCGATTACAAAGACGGCTGCGCCGGCTCTCCCGCCGCCACCGGTGCTGGCGTTGCCGGCCGGCGACAAGGCGGCTCGATGGGCCTGGCTTTGCGAGCGGGTGGAGAACGATCCTGTTTGCAAGGCGCGAGTCAGGCCCGGCAAGCGCGTGGTCCTGGGTGTCGGCAGTCTCGATGCCCGCATCTTTTTTTGTGGTGAAGCGCCCGGGGCGGAAGAGGAGGTCCAAGGGGAACCCTTTGTGGGACCCGCCGGCCAGTTGCTTACCCGCATGATCGAGGCGATGGGCCTAAGCCGCGCGCAAGTCTACATCGGCAACATCATGAACTGGCGTCCGGCTCTGACCACGCCTCCGGGCATGGAGCAGACGGGTAATCGTCCGCCTACTTCCGAAGAACTGGGCTACTGTCTGCCTTTTCTGCGAGCGCAGCTGGAAATCGTTAAACCGGAACTCATCGTTGCGCTCGGTTCCACCGCAGCGCAGGGACTGATGGGAGCGGGGAGTTTCAAGACGCTTGGGGAAATCCGCGGACGCTGGCATGCTTTTGAAGGCACGCCGCTGATGGTAACTTATCACCCCAGCTATATCCTGCGAAATCCGACGAATCGTTCCAAGCGGGCGATTTGGGAGGATCTCCTGCAGGTGGTGGAACGGGCCGGATTGCCCGTGAGCGAAAAGCAAAGGGGATTTTTTCTAGCGAAAGCTGGCTGATTTCGTCTCCTCCGGAGGTCGTCGAGGCATCACGCGAGCAGGCGTTCCAATTCGGCTTTTGCGGCGGCGAACTCCGCTTCGATGATCGGAAGATGCGAGCCGACCGTGCCGAGGCCATCATGGCGAGCCTGCTGTTCCAACCTCGCTGCGGCGCTGCTCAGGCGTGTCGCGCCCAAGTTGCTGGCACTCCCTTTCAGGCTATGGGCGGCACGGGAAAACAGGGTCACATCCCCCATCGCGAGACTCTGGTGCAGGTCTGCGATGCGCAGGGGTGTGTCCTGCAGGAATATGCCAATGATTTCCCGCAAAAACGCGTTGTCGCCGTCGGTGTCGAGGGCGCGCAGGTTCTCGATGGCTTCAGAATCGATGACCGGATCGTTGGACATGCGTTGCAGCGTGCCGGTCCGGCCGGGGCGGGGTCAAGCGGTTGGTTGCGCTTTTGTCCGGATTATGAGGCCCATTCGAAGGAGGTGTTGGCTTCGAGTTCCTCGATCGTAGTGAGGCCGAGCAGGACTTTCTTCAGGCCGTCGTAGCGCAATGGCCGGAAGCCGACCCGGGCGGCAGCCTGCGTGATGGCTTGGACGCTGGCGCCGGCGGTGATCAGGCTGCGCATTTCCTCGGTGACGAGAACAAGTTCGTGGAAGGCGATCCGTCCCTTGTAGCCCGTTTGACGGCAGGCCGCACAGCCTTTACCCCGGTAGAAGGGTACGTCGACCAGACCTTCATCGTTGAAGTACCGTCGCAGCACTTCCTCGGGCGGCTGGTAAGCTTCCTTGCAGTTTTCGCAGATGCGGGCAGCGAGGCGCTGGGCGAGCACGCCGATGACCGACGGAGCGACCATGTAGGGTTCGACGCCGATATCGCGCAATCGAATGATCGCCTGGGCGGCGGAGTTGGTGTGCAGGGTCGCAAAGACCAAGTGACCGGTGAGGGCCGCCTCGGTCGCGATCTTGGCGGTCTCGAGGTCGCGAATTTCACCGACGAGAAGCACGTCGGGGTCCTGACGTAGCAACGAACGGAGGATGGTGGCAAACTTGAGGTCGATGTGGGCGTTGACCTGGCTTTGAGTGAGGCCGTCCATCTGGATTTCCACCGGATCTTCGATCGTGGAAATGTTAATATCCGGATGATTGATCTCGTTGAGCGCGGCGTAGAGCGTCGTGGTTTTGCCGGAACCGGTTGGGCCGGTGACGAAAATGATTCCGTTGGGGTTTTGAATGAGTCGGCGGAAGGGCTGGAGCACCGTCTGCGATATCATCATTCGATCCAGGGTGATCATGGATTTTTTCCCCGACATCGCCAGGATGCGGATAACGGCTTTTTCGCCGTACTGAGAGGGGATCGTCGAAAGGCGGAAGTTGGCGTTGGAACTGCCGATCGGCATCGAGAATCGCCCGTCCTGCGGGAAACGGGTCTCGGAGATGTTCAAGGCCGAGATGATCTTGAGGCGCGAGATCATCGCGCGATGGATCTTGCGCGAGAACGTGAGCATTTCCCTAAGGCGACCGTCGACGCGGAACCGGATGCGAGACTGGTTTGCCTGGGGTTCGATATGGATGTCGGTCGCGCGCTCGCGGATGGCAAAGTAGACGATGTCGTCGAGAATGCGCACCAGCGATTCGGACTCTGCCAGCATGGCCAGCCGGTCGCTGCCGGTGTCGGCATTGTCAAAAAGACTGTCCTTACCCAGTTCCGCGAGGCTGTCGTCCAGGTTCTTCTCGGTGGAATACTGGATGAGAATGCAGTCTTCGATATCGCGCGGCAGAGCGAAGACGGGACTCACCGGCATTTGCGCAATGTTGCTGATGCGCTTGACGAGGTCGGAGTCTTCGGGCCGCGTCATCGCGGCGGTGAGCACGCCGTTAAGAATATAAAGCCCGAGCACGCGGGCTTTCTTCGCAATCTCCGGAGGGACTTTTTCGCAGGCTTCCTCCATGATGATGGAGGCAAAGGGATCGACATAGGCGACACCCAGGGAATCTGCCCAGAAGCGGCAGGCCTGATCCTTGGAGGCGATGCGCTGTGCGATGACGGCTTGGAGCAGCGCCAGGGAATTTCCGTGCTGGCGTTCGAGGAGATCGAGCTCGCTGGCGAACTCGAAATTCTGCTGCGCCTTGAGGCGCTCGACGAAGGAGGCGTCCTTACTTGGTGTTCTTTTTTGCACGGCGCTTCTTATGGTTTTCAAACAGCTTGGTGATCTCGGTCTGATCGAGCTTCTCCATTGAGAAGGAGCCGGTGGTGCGGTCGAGTTGAAGCTCCGCCAGAAGATCCGGCAGCGAATAGCGGATCTCCGCGATTTTTTCCATGGGCGCGGCAGGCTTGGCGTTCATGTTGAAGTGGATGGGTCGTCCGAGGCGTCACGCGCTTCGTTCTTTTCAGTGAGGATCTGGATCAAGGCCTGGCCGATTTCTTCCTTGGTAAGATCTTTGCGCAGATAGCCGGCTGCTCCGATGTTCAGCGCTTCCTCAACCGTCTGCCGGGTGGCGAGTGAACTGAGCATCACGACGGTGCAGTCTGCGTCAGCTTCGAACAAGGCCCTTAGCGTTTCTATGCCGTCCTGCACGGGCATATTGACGTCCAGGAGGACAAGGTCGGGTTGTTCGCGCTGATAGATCTCCACCGCGTCGAGGGAGTTGTCGACTTCGACGATCGTTGGCTCGCTCAGAACCGAACGCAGAATAAGTCCCACGTATTTGCGAACATGACTTTCGTCATCGATGACGAGCACTTTACCTTTGAATTTCATGCAAGAGGAAGGGTAACCCGAAACTCGCAGCCGCGTTCGGGGAGGTTGTAAGCGTTGATTGTACCGCGATGGGCTTCGACGATTTTGTGGCAAATAGCGAGCCCCAGACCTGTGCTTTTCTCGCCCGCGGTGGGTTTCGTCGAAAGGCGGCCGAAATCCTTGAACAGTTGATCTCGTTCCTTGTCGGGAATGCCCGGACCCTGATCGAACACGGAAAGTGACACGCCGCGATCAGAGACGCCGATCGCGACGCGAATGGTTGACGACGGAGGCGAGTATTTGACCGCGTTGCTCAGGAGATTTTCCGCGACTTGATTTATTTTCGCTTCATCGGCCTGAATCTCGGGAATATTAGCCAAAGGTTCCATTACGATGGTGGTCATCTTCCGCGTCGCGTCCATGTTGGCGAGATAGATGCACTTGCCCACGACGTCGCCGAGCCGGCAGGGACCGAGCTGAATCTTGAGTTCGCCGGCCTCGATGGTCGCAACGTCGAGCAATTCATTGACCAATCGGAGCATCGACTGGCTGGTGTCCCGAATCGTCGTCACGAGATCACGTTGATCCGAGTTCAGGGAACCCATGGTCGGATCTTCAAGGAATTCTGCAAGTCCGCGGATCGACGCGAGAGGATTGCGCAGGTCGTGGGCTGCCATTCCGAGAAACCGGTTCTTGGCTTCGTTCGCCTGAGTAAGCTGCTCAAGCAGAAGACGGCTCTGAAGGTGGGTGCGAATCCGGGCCACCACCTCTTTGGCTCGAAAAGGTTTCGGCAGGTAATCGACCCCGCCGGCGGACAAGCCTGCCACGATATCTTCAGACTCGGCCTTCGCTGTAATGAAAATTACCGGAGCGCATGATTCCGCATGCCGCCGCCGCAATTCACGGCAGGCGTCAAAGCCATCGATGCCCGGGAGAACCACGTCCAGCAGGACCAAATCCGGTTGAAACTGATCGTAAACTTCCAATGCCTGCTCGCCGGACTCGGCCTCCGCCAGGAGATATCCTTCTGGTTTCAGGATCCCCGTCAGTATTCGGATATTCAGACGGTCATCATCCACCACAAGAATCTTGCGGCCCTGTAGGTTCAGGGATCGGGATAGGGTGGTGTTACTCATTCCGGATAGGTCGCAATTGGGTCGAAGGTAGGGGGTCCCCACTATCGCTAGCAAGCCTCTGTACGGGAATTACGTTGATTTTACACGTCATATCAAGAAATTCGGATATGTTGATATTTGACTTGCGGGGCTTGGGGATGTGCGCCTAGTGAAGAGGTCTTTCTTATGGCAAACTCTTTTGTATTCTCCTCCGAGTCCGTGGGTGAAGGTCATCCCGACAAGGTGGCTGACTTTATTTCAGACAGCGTGCTCGACGCCTGCCTGGCGGTGGACCGCTCGTCCCGCGTCGCCTGTGAGACCTTTGTGAAGTCCAACGTGGTGGTCGTGGGGGGCGAGATCACGATCCCGAAGCTTCAGGACAAGAAGACCGGTCGCACGAAACCGATCGAGGAGGCCGTCAATGTGGGCAAGGTGATCCGTGACGCCATTCGCGAGATTGGCTATACCAACGACGACGACGTGTTTCACGCCGATTCCGTGTTCATCAATAACTACTTGACGGCCCAGTCGGCGGACATCGCCCAGGGCGTGGACGCCCGCAAGGCGGAAGGCAAGAAGCACGCTGAGCAGGGCGCCGGAGACCAAGGTTTGATGTTTGGCTTCGCCTGCAACGACACGCCTGAGTTGATGCCCACCGCCATCATCCTCGCGCACAACCTCGGCAAGGTGCTCACGTCCGTTCGAAAGAGCGGAAGGGCCAATTGGCTCCGTCCGGACGCAAAGTCGCAGGTATCGATCCGCTATGCCGACGGCAAGCCGGTCGAGGTTGTCAACGTGGTCATCTCGACCCAGCACACGGAGGACGTCGCTCATGCGCAGATCGAAGACTACCTGATCAAGAACATCATTAAAAGGGTCATCCCGGCGTCTCTGCTCACGAAGAAAACGGAATATCTCATCAACCCAACCGGACGCTTTGTCATCGGCGGTCCTCAGGGCGATTCGGGTCTCACGGGTCGCAAGATCATTGTCGATACTTACGGTGGCTGGGGCCGCCACGGCGGCGGCGCCTTCTCTGGCAAGGATCCTTCGAAGGTGGATCGTTCGGCCGCCTACATGTGCCGCTGGGTCGCGAAGAACATCGTCGCTGCCGGCTTGGCCGACTCCGTCGAGCTGCAGGTAGCCTATGCCATCGGGCATCCCGAACCGGTCAGCGTCTTCGTCGACACGAAGGGCACCGGGCGCATCAGCGATGAGAAGATCTCCGCTGCGGTGACGAAGGTCTTTAGCTTCAAGCCTGCTGCCATCGTCGCTCAGCTCAACCTTCTCCGCCCGATCTATCGCCAGACGACCAACTACGGTCACTTCGGCAAGACCGGCCTGCCATGGGAGCAGACCAGCAAGGTCGCCGCTCTCCGCGCCGCCGCGAAGTAATCTTTAATCCAAACGTATCGAATGCCCGTCATGCCCACTGCCACCACCGCCGCTCCCGCCCAAGATTATCACGTCAAAGATCTTAGCCTCGCAGAATGGGGCCGCCTGGAAATCGCCGTTGCCGAGCATGAGATGCCGGGACTGATTGCGGTGCGTAAGAAGTTCGGCCCCAGCCAGCCCCTCAAGGGCGTGCGGATCACCGGCTCGTTGCACATGACGATCCAGACCGCTGTTCTGATCGAGACGCTGGTCGAACTGGGTGCAACCGTCCGCTGGGCTTCGTGCAACATCTTCTCCACGCAAGACCATGCGGCTGCCGCCATCGCAAAGACAGGCGTGCCGGTCTTTGCCTGGAAGGGGGAGACGCTTGAGGAGTATTGGGATCTCACCTGGCGTGCCGTGGTGAGTCCCGAAGGACTGGGGCCGCAGCTCGTCGTCGACGACGGTGGCGATGTCACGCTGCTCATCCACAAGGGCGTCGAACTCGAAAATGGATCCGATTGGGTCAATTCCGCGTCCGGCTCTCACGAGGAGCAAGTGATCAAGAATCTGCTCAAGCGTATCCACGCCTCGGATCCGCTGGTCTTCACCCGCATGGCCAAGGAATGGCGCGGTGTTTCCGAGGAGACCACCACCGGCGTGCATCGCCTTTATCAGTTGCACGAACAGGGCAAGCTCCTCGTGCCGGCCATCAACGTCAACGACTCGGTCACGAAGTCGAAATTCGACAATCTCTACGGCTGCCGCGAGTCGCTCGCCGACGGACTCAAGCGCGCCACTGATGTCATGATCGCGGGCAAGGTGGCTTGCGTCTGCGGTTACGGCGACGTCGGCAAGGGTTCCGCCCATTCGCTCAAGGGCTTCGGTGCCCGCGTGATCGTGACTGAGATCGACCCCATCAACGCCCTTCAGGCGGCGATGGAAGGCTTTGAAGTGAACACGGTTGAATCCACCTTGGGCGTGGCCGACATTTATGTCACGACCACGGGCAACAAGGACATCATCACGCTCGAGCACATGCAGCGGATGAAGGACCAGGCCATCGTCTGTAACATCGGCCACTTCGACAACGAGATCCAAGTCGACCGTCTCTACCAGGCTCCCGGGGTAAAGCGCATCACCATCAAACCCCAGTACGATCAGTTTGTCTTCCCTGACGGTCGCAATATTTACCTTCTGGCCGAGGGCCGGCTGGTCAACCTGGGTTGCGCGACCGGGCATCCGTCCTTCGTGATGTCGAATAGCTTCACCAATCAGACGCTCGCCCAACTGGACCTCTGGAAGAATCGCGACAGCTATGCTGTCGGGGTCTACCGTTTGCCCAAGCACCTCGACGAAGAGGTGGCCCGCCTCCACTTGGACAAAATTGGCGCCAAGCTGACCACGCTCACCGCCGATCAAGCCGGGTACCTTGGCGTTCCGGTCGAGGGGCCATACAAACCCGAGCATTACCGCTATTAATTAAAATAGAACATCTTAAGAAAGCCGGCCCCGCAAAGGGCCGGCTTTCCTTTTTTTGCGGATACTCCGTCTTTCTCAGGTATCTTGAGTAAATGACCTAAGACACTAAATTGTCCCTTGAAATTCGTGTGAAGGCGTTGCACGGTACACTTTCCGTCATGATTTCCGACTCCGAGGCTCCGGCCAAACCCCTCAGTGCAAATGAAGGCATCAAGAGTGCCTCCAATCTTCTCCGCGGCACGATCGCGCAAGAGCTTACAGATTCCTCCACGGGTGCCATTTCGGAGGAGAACTCGCAGCTGACCAAATTTCACGGGCTTTACCTTCAGGATGATCGCGACCTGCGCAGTGAGCGCCGCAAGCTGAAGCAGGAAAAGGCGTTTTCCTTCATGTTGCGGGTGCGTCTTCCCGGCGGACGCTGCACGCCCCAGCAGTGGCTCGTGCTCGACCATTTAGCGACTCAACAGGCCAACGACTCCTTGCGTTTGACCACCCGTCAGACGTTTCAGTTTCACGGTATTCTCAAGGGCAACCTCAAGCCTCTCGTACAGGGTATGCATGAGGTGCTCCTCGATTCCATTGCGGCGTGCGGCGATGTGAACCGCAACGTCATGGCTCCGCCAAACCCTGAGCGCTCGGCCGTTTACGGAATCATGCATGAGCATGCGAAGGCTTTTAGCGAAGCCGCTCTTCCGAAGACACGGGCCTATCATGAGATCTGGCTCGACGACGAACTCGTGGCGGGCGGCGAGCCCGAGGCCGAACTGCTTTACGGTCCGACTTACCTGCCGCGCAAGTTCAAGACGGGTTTTGCCATTCCGCCGTCCAATGACGTCGACATCTTCTCCCAGGACCTCGGCTTCATCGGTATTGTCGAGAACGATACACTGGTCGGCTATAACGTGACGGTCGGTGGCGGCCTCGGCATGAGCCATGGCAACGTGGAGACATTCCCGCGTCTGGCCGATGTCGTCGGCTTTATCGCTCCCGATCAGGTCAACGCCATCGGTCTGGCGGTCATTGCCACCCAGCGCGACCACGGCGACCGCACCAATCGCCGGCACGCCCGCTTAAAGTATACGATCGAGGATCGCGGCATCGCCTGGTTCAAGCAGGAGGTCGAGGCTCGCTCAGGCATCACGTTTGGTCCGGCCCGTCCTTTCGCCTTCACCACGGTCCAGGATCCGCATGGCTGGCAGGCTTGTGCCGACGGTACCTGGTTCTACGGCCTGCATATTCTCAGTGGTCGCATCAAGGACGTCCCCGGATGGCCGATGAAGGCCGCCTTGCGTGAGATTGCCGAGATCCACACGGGAGACTTCCGTCTGACGCCTTCCCAAAATCTGACCATTTCGGGGGTGACGGCTGCGCAGAAGCCGGTGATCGAAGCGATTCTTGCGAAGCACGGATTGGACAAAGAGAACCTGCGCGGTGGCATGCGTCTGAATGCCCTGTCCTGTGTGGCCCTGCCGACTTGCGGACTTGCCCTGGCAGAAAGCGAGCGCGCGCTGCCCGACCTGCTGACCCGCTTCGAAGCGGTGCTCGAGGAAGCCGGCCTGCGCGACGACGCCATCAGCCTGCGCGTGACGGGCTGCCCCAACGGCTGCGCCCGCCCGTACCTTGCTGAAATCGGCTTTGTCGGAAAGGCGCCGGGCAAGTATGCCCTGTATCTGGGCGCTAAATACAACGGTTCCCGGCTTAATCGTCTTTTTGCGCCGAGTGTCACCTTCGACGATGCGCTCGCGCTGCTGACGCCCGTGATCAAGCGCTACGCGCTCGAACGCCAGTCAGGTGAGGAGTTCGGCGATTTCTGCAATCGGGTCATCCTGCCTGCGGACGCGACCTTCCATTCCGTCGGCACCCAGGCCTGAAGCTTTTGCAGTAGCAGCGGCCGTGCCGGCCGCCTGCCTCGTGGTTTCCCCGTTTTTCGATAAAAAAGGCCGCTCGCTCGCTCGCTCAGGCGTGACGGCCCTTGAAGGTCAGCTCGGCCACGCCCGATTTGTCGAGGTTGCCCAGACCGAGGGCGACCATGCGGTCGAACTGAAGTTTCGTTGCCGCCGAAAGAGGCAGGTTCAGGCCGCTTTCGCAGCCCAGACTCCAGGCGATGGTCGAGTCTTTGGCGGCGTGGGCTCCTGAAAAATAGCAATCGTGGGCGCGGTTCTGCATGTCTTCTCCGTCGGTCTTGAGCACCTGCGAATTGGCCCCGGTTTGGGAAAAGACCTCGCGCAGCATGTCGAGATCGAGGCCAAGGGCCGCGCCCAGGCCGAGTCCTTCGGCCAGCGCCGCGGTGTTGATGTTCATGACCATGTTGACCAGCGCCTTCACCTGTGCGGCCTGGCCGGTATCGCCGATGTAGCGGAGGGCGCCGCTCAGTTTGCCGAGGATGGGTTCGATGCGATCAAAGGTTGTCCGTTCGCCCGCGCACATGAGGTACAAGGTCCCGTTGCGAGCTTGGGGGATCGACGAGGCCATGCAGGCTTCGAGCGACGCGGCTCCGGCCTTTTTCGCCCGTCGCTCGACCTCGACGTGGGTCTTGGGAGTGAGCGTGGCGCAGTTGACGAAGATCTTGCCCTTGGCGCCGGCAAGCAGGCTGTCGCCGGTTTCGGCGAAGACTCCAAGTTGCGCGGTGTCGTCGGTGACGACGGTGAAGATCACATCGGCGGCGGCGGTGACGTCAGCCAGCGACTTCGCTGCTGGGATGCCGAGCTCCTGTGCGATCGCGTCGGCGCTGGCGGCGTGCGTATCGTGCACCGCGGTGACGTTGTATCCGCAATCTTTGAGCCGTCGGGCCATATTTGCGCCCATGCGGCCGACTCCAACGAAGGCAATGCGTTCTGACATGATGAGGGTGTACGGGGTTGGGCTTCGTCTGCGCTCAGCGGGCGAAGAACGGGTTGTGTTTTTTCTCCTGCGCCAGCGTGGTGATCGGTCCGTGTCCGGGGGCGATCACGGTGTCGCGGGGCAGGGTGAAAATTTTGTCGATGTTGCTGCGGTACTGCTGCTGAAAATGCGTCGGGCTTCCACCCATGGAACTGGCGAAGAGCGAGTCGCCTACGATGGCAATGGGCCAGCTGAGACCGGTGATGAAGTACGTGGTTTGACCGGGAGAATGGCCGGGCGTGAAGAGCGTCTTGATCGCCAGTTCGCCGAGGTGGAAGTGGGCGGATTCCTTGAAGGTGCGGGCGCCCGGGTAATTCACCGGCTCGGGTTCGCCGGCCCAGACTTGAGCCTTCGTCGACGTTGCAAGGCGCTCAAGATCGGCGATGTGGTCGTCGTGGGTGTGCGTGATGAAGATGTAGTCGAGGCGCAGATTCTCGACCGCAATGACATCGAGCATTGCCTGGCAGGACGCGCCGGTGTCGAAGGCCGCGGCAATCCGGTCGCGAGCGTCCCAAACCAGATAACTGTTCACCGTCATGTCCTCAAACGGGGTGTTGAACATTTCGAAACCCCGCTTGAAGGGCTTGAACGCCGGATACCAGCGTTTGTGCGCCAAGTCTTCGAGGGTGTCGGGATCGAGATGCAGATGACGGGCGACACGCCGGATGACGGCATCGATCGGCGTGCCGGCCTTGATGGCCGCGAGGTCCTCTGCGGACACCCCGGCGCGCTTTACCAAGTCGTCGTCGCTCACCTTCAGCCCGCGCTGGGCCTTGTTGATGACGTCGTTGAAATTATCCTCGAGCGGTATCCGGGCCATGCGGTCAGATTAACCGCTCCTCTTTTTGCCGGGGCAAGCGCAATGGCCTGTTTTCAGGCTTTTCACTCAAACAAACCCAAGCGGCCGGTAGGAGCGTCCCAGCACCTGATCGGTTGGGCAGGCGAGCCACCGGTCGAGGACCGTCGCGTACACCTGCCGGAAGTCGGTGCTGAAGGTCAGGTCCTGGTTACGCTGAAGCTTGAGGGACGGTGCGGTTCCGTGGAGCGCCCCCTTGACCTTCGTGCCCATGACGAAGAGCGGGGCGGCGGTGCCATGATCGGTGCCGCGGCTTTCGTTCTCGTTCGGCCGGCGGCCGAATTCGGAGAAGGTCATCGTCAGCACTTGTTCGTCGAGCTTGTGCGCCTCGAGGTCTTTTTGGAATGCGGCGAGGCCTTCGGACAAGGTGCGCATCAGGTTTTGGTGTGCGCCGAGCTGATTGCTGTGCGTGTCGAAGCCGCCGAGGGTGACGAAGTACACGCGGGTGGGAAAGCGGGCCGCAACCAGTGCGGCGACGTTGCGCAGGGATTGGGCGAACGGGTTCGCCGGGTAGGCGGAATCGGGCCGATAGCTTCCGAGGACGCCTTGCACGCGTTTCTCGGTCACGAGGGCATCCATCATCGTCTGGCGCAGGAACGTGTGGTTGCCATGTTCGCCGGCGCCCGGGGGATGGGCCACGAGCTTTTCGAGGAGCGCGAGGTTGTCGCGGTCTTCGCGGCGGTTGCGCTGGTTGGGGTTCAACCCGAAGGTGGGATGGGCCTGGGTGGCGAGAAAGGACTGTGGCACTTCGTTGCTGACGTGCACGGCGACGGGACCGTCGACGGGCGCGCCGGCGCAGGCATTGTCGAGAAAACGGCCGATCCAGCCCGAAGGCAGGTATTCGTTGCTGGCGCTGCCCGTCTCCCAGATCTCCGTCGAGCGGAAATGGCTCCGGTTTGGGTTGGGGTAACCGACGTTCTGGACCACGCTCAACCGGCCATCGCGATGGAGCTGGTGAAGCGGGCCGCACGCGGGATGGAGGCCGAGGGTGTCGTTGAGGCGGAGAACCTGATCTTTCGCAATGCCAAGAGTCGGCCGAAGACGGTAATAGTCGGCGTCCTCAAACGGAATGACGGTATTCAACCCGTCATTACCACCGGCCAGCTGAACCAGGACGAGGATGCTGCGGTCCTTCTCCGGCGCGGGCGCGGCGGAGAGGGTTGACTCGACCAGGAAGGAAGGGGCGAACTGGCTGAAGGCGAGCAGCCCGATCCCGCGGCTGGAGGCGTGCAGAAATTCGCGGCGTGTGGTGGGCAGGAGGTGGGCGGCGTTTCTCATTGGAGCGATGGGTTCAGCACAGTTGATACTCGGGCGATTGAAGCAGGGTCACGGCGGCGTTGCGCACGCGATCGGTCCGCACCCGCCGGTCCGTGGTGTCGGTGGCGAGGAAGTCGCGCAGGGCGTCGCGGTAGGCGTTGTCCGGCCGGACCGGCAGCAGATAGTCGACAAAGCGGGAAGTCAGCTGCTCCGGTTCGAGCGCGAGGTAATCGCGAAGTGATTCGCCATCCACCACGAAACGCCCGCGGCCCTCGGCGCGGGCGGCGGCGATTTCGACGAGTTCGTCGGCGTTGAGGTTCGCCTCGTTGAAAGGAGAGAAGAGCGCCTGCACGATCTGACGCCGGGCGCTGAAGGTGGAGGAATTGATCCAGAGCCGGCCTCCGACCCAACCGCGCACATTCGGCGGTTGATAAAGCGTCTGGCCCATTTGCCGCAGTCCGTTGATCACGAGCCGGGGCACCGGAGCAACGTGGAGATCGAGGTCCTGGAGCAGACCCAGATAGAATTGCACGGGACTCTTGATGTAGGTGCCGCGGAAGGACTGATCAAAGAAAAGCCTGCTGCCGAAAAAACGGAGCGCGAGCCGGCGAAGATCGAAGTCGTTGGTCTGCCACCACGAACCCATGCTGATGAGGTGATCCCGAGGCAGGGCACTTTCCGTGAGATAAAAGCGGGCCATCTCCTGCGGCAGAAACCGGCTGGCCGCGGGCTGGCGATACGTGAGGTCAATGACGTCGTCCCCGGTGAAGGGCCCCGTCTTGCCGAAGATGGTCTTGTTTCGATTGTCCGCCTGGCGCGGCTGGACCTGCACGCGGCCCATGACCTGGCGATAACCGGTGAACGCTCGCGCGGCCTCCTTGATGTCGGCCTCGGTGTAGTTTCCTTCACCGAGCGTAAAGAGCTCGAAAAGTTCCCGGGCGAAATTCTCGTTGGGTGCCTCGCGCTGACTTTGCTGAAGATCGAGGTATACGATCATCGCGGGCGAGCGGGAGACGGCCTTGGTGAGGTCGGTCGCGCGACCAAGACCGTGGCGGAAAAGGATCTCCTGATGCCCGTAGATGAGGTTGCTCTGCCGGACCTTTTCCTGACTGACGACATAGACGTCGCTGAGGAAAAGGTTCCATTTCGCAAAGGTTGAGTTTTCGGGTTCACCGGCGAATTGAAGCCATTTGATGCTCAGGTCCTGCAGGGCGGATTGGGAGCGCTCGCGAAGTTCGCGTTGCAGACGCTGGCGTTCCTCTCCCGTTGCTTCTCGGCTGCGGCGCAATATGTCGGGCGCGATTTCTTCCAGCCGGGTGATCGAGCCCGGCTTGGTGAACGCAGGGGCGCGGGCGGGAAAGAGCCGCTCGAGGGTCGCAGGCAACCCTTCGGCAAGGGCGCGGCTGACGTCCTCGGGGCGGGCCGTCCAGCCCGCGCGACGCATGAGGTGGCAGGCTGCGGCTTCGTCCCAAGCCGCCGCGGGGAGGGGCGCCCAAGCCTCTTGCGGAGAAAGCGAAAGGTTCATGGGAGGATTAGACGCAGTGACGTCGGAAGGGTTTCGCGGCCTCTGGCTCTAGTCCAAAATAAATCACCCGCAAACCAACCAAGGCCCGTTTCGCGGAGGTCCGTGTTCGCCGTTCGACAACGCCTAAAGCCCCAGTGCCGTTCGGTACACCCGGGGGACTCGTTTGGTCACTGAACAGAGCGTTTCCCACGGGATGGTGTCGGCCCAGCGGCTGAACTCGGTCACAGGAATTTCCGCACCTTGCTGGCGCCCCACCAGCACGACAGGGTCGCCGCAGGTGACGCCATCGAGGTCCGTCACGTCGACCACGGTCTGATCCATGGTGACGCGTCCGAGCACGGGGCAACGCTGCCCTTGGATGAGCACTTGGGCGCGGTTGCTCGCAGCGCGGGCGAGGCCGTCACCGTAGCCCGCGGTCAACACCGCAATGGTCGAGTCGCGGCGGAGAACGTGGGTGCCGCCGTAGCTGATGCCCGTGCCGGCCGGCAGGCGTTTCACGAGGCCGACGCGGGTGTGAAAACTGAACACGGGCTCCGTCCGCACTTGCGCGAGCAGAGAGTGGGGGTGAGGCAGGACACCGAATTGGAGGAGCCCGACACGCACGGCATTGAACGGTCCGGCGGTTTCGATGGTCTCAATGCCGGCGCTATTGTCGGCATGGACAAACAGGTGGGCGAGATCGAGGCCCGGGCAGCGCGCCAGCGCGGCAAGAAACCGGCGCCGCTGCTCCGCGGTGAAGGCCGGGTTCTCGTCGGGACTGGCAAAGTGCGTGAAGACTCCGGCGAGCCGCAGATGACCGGCGTCACGGATCTTTTGATACAACGCTTCCGTCTGTTCGTGCCACACCCCGAGCCGGCCCATGCCGGTGTCGATCTTCAGGTGGACCTCGATCGACCGGCCGGCCGCGCGCGCGGCGTTGTCGAGCCGCGCGACTTCGTCCGGAGTCGAAACTGTGACGGCGACGTCGTGCTCGGCGGCGTGGCGATCTTCCTCCGGCAGCAGCGGGCCGAGCACCAGGATGGGCCATCCAGGCCCCAGCTCGCGCAGCGCTGCCGCCTCGGTCAAATTCGCGACGGCAAAGAGGTCGGCGCCCGCGTGCATCAAGCGCGCGGCGGTTTGATGGAGTCCGTGCCCGTAGGCGTCGGCCTTGACCACCGCGACGTAGCGGATGTGTACGGGCAGGGAGGCGCGGATCAGGCGCAGGTTGCGCTCGAGCGCAGCGAGATCGATCTCCGCCCAGCACCGGAGGGGAAGTTGTGCGGCGGCGCTCATGAGGTCGAAGGGGCTTGGTGAACCTTGGGGGTCCACGTCAGGTAAGACGGTTCCTCGTGCAGATAGGCGTCGGGTTCAGCGGTGGCGCGAAACAAATCCGCATCGGCTACGGTCGGCAGTAGCGTTTCCAGATCGTAGCGGGTGGTTTCCACGCTGCCGGCCGGCAAGGCCGACCAGTGGCGAAAGCCCTCCGGCGTCACCAAGGGGCCGCTCAGGTCCGCGGTGGGCAGTCGGCGCAGAGCCAGCAGGTGCCCCGTCGTGTCGACCGTCGTGCAGTGCCACGCGTTGCGCCGTGCATCGGAGATGACGCTTACATGGGGGCGTGCCAGGGCATGCGCCACGATGGCGAGGCTTTGGTACGCAAAAACGGGACGCGGGCGCAACGCGAGCCAGGTGCGGATCGCCATGGCGGTCGTCCGGATGCCGAGCAACGAGCCTGGCCCCTCGCAGAACGCAAAGGCAGCAGGCAGGTCGGGGTCGACGCCGAGTTGTTCCAGGCACCGAAACAGTCCGGTGCCAGCCTCCTCCTCCGCACTCGCCCAGCGGGCGGACGTTCCCGGACCCAACATCCCCACCTGCACGCGCGCCGACGCGGCGTCGATTAAAAGCAGGGGAGCATGGGTGGTCAGAATCTCACGAAGCGCGGGCATGTGGGCACCGCGACGAAACGCGGCGGTCTGAGACAGGGCAAGCGTGCAGAATCGGGCATTGACCGGCAAAGCGGCACTCCCGTAGTTTGCCCAATTCTGTCAATAAGAACCTCTCCGTTTCTTTCACTGTGAACATCGATATTCAGACTCTCACCGATACCCGCAAGAAGCTGGTCGTGACGCTCGACCCGACCGAGGTCGACACCGAACACAAGGCCGTGGTGGCCGAGTTTTCCCGCCTCGCGCGGCTCCCGGGTTTCCGTCCGGGCAAGGCTCCGGCGGCGATCGTGGTCAAGAAGTTCGCGAAGGAAATTGGTGGCGAATTCAAGCAGAAGGTCACCGCCAAAGCTTACCGCGACGGCTTGGAGCAGGCGAAACTCGACGTGCTTAACATCGTCGATCTCGACGAGCCAACGATCGAGCCGGGTGCCGCCGCGACGCTCACGTTCACGGTTGATTTGCGTCCCAACTTCGAGCTTCCGGATTACAATGGCATTCCCACTCTGATCGAACCCGTCGAGCCGACGGCCGAGGAGATTGACCGTGTCATCGAGAACCTGCGCGCCGAACGTGCCGATTTCAAGGTGGCCGAGCGTGCCGCTGCCAAGGGCGACTATGTGAAGCTCGCCTATACCGGCTCTGTGGACGGCAAGCCGATCCTCGAGATCGCCCCCGACAAGCAGATTTACGGTCAGGTTCCACAAACGTGGGAAGAAGTGGAAAGCGAAAACGAGGGTCTGATTCCGGGTCTCGGCCGCCAACTCGCCGGACTCAAGGCCGGTGACAAGAAGGACGTGGCCGTGACGTTCCCCGCCGAATTCACCGCCGTCCCTGCGCTGGCCGGCAAGGCTGCGGTTTACGCCATCGAAGTGCAGGAGGTGCGTGAGCGCGTCTTGCCCGAACTGAACGAGGAATTTCTGAAGGCGCATCAGGCCGATAACCTCGAAGGCTTGCGCAACAGCGTGTCCGCCCAGATCAAGTTCCAGAAGGAAGGCCAAAACCGTGCGGCGCAGCGTCGTCAGATCACGGAAGCATTGCTCGCCAAGATCGATTTCCAGGTGCCGGAATCCTTGGTCGAATCTGAGACCCAGGGCGTGCTTCGCCAGTTCATTGAAGAGAACATGCGCCGTGGCATGCAGGCGGAGGATTTCGAGAAGGATAAGAAGGACCTCTTCGAGGGCGCCCGCAAGGCGGCGTCCGGCAGGGTGAAATCCCAGCTCATCCTCGCCAAAATCGCCGAAAAGGAGAAACTTGAGGTCACCGAGCGCGACATCGATGGTTTCGTCTACCGTGAAGCCATGCGCACGAATCAGGCTCCGGACAAGCTGGTGAAGGAGTTGTCGAAGAATCGCGAGCAACTCCGCTCCGTCCAGCAATCCATCATTTTCGACAAGGCCCTTGATTTGCTGGTCTCCAAGGCTACCGTCACTACAGAACCCGCCAAGGCCTGACGGCCTCGTTCCGAGGTTCGCAACCCAAGAACCACGTGAGCAGCTACTACATTCCCTACGTCATCGAAAACACCGGCCGCGGAGAGCGGTCGATGGACATCTACTCGCGCCTGCTGAAGGACCGCATCATCTTCATCGGATCGCCGATTGATGACGGAGTGGCCAACAGCGTGATCGCCCAGTTGCTGTTCCTGCAAATGGAGGATCCGAAGAAGGACATCCATCTGTACATCAACTCCCCGGGCGGGGTCGTCACCGGCGGCATGGCGATTTACGACACGGTCAACTTCCTTCAATGCGATGTCGTGACCTACTGCATCGGCATGGCCGCTTCGATGGCCACGGTGTTGCTCTCCGCCGGCACGAAAGGAAAGCGCTTCGCTCTGCCCAACAGCCGCGTGATGATTCATCAGCCTTCGGGTGGCGCAGGTGGCCAGACCGCCGACATCGCGATCGCAGCCAAGGAGATTCTCCGTTGGCGCCGCACCCTGAACGAGGTTCTCGCCCGCCATACGGGGAAGTCGGCGGTCCAAGTGGAGAAGGATTCGGATCGCGATTACTACATGAGCGCCCAGGAAGCGAAGGACTACGGGATCGTCGACCACGTGGTCGCTTCCACCCGCGAGGTCGAGTCGCTCGCCGTCACAACCACCGCCTGAGCGGGTCGGGTTGAGTAGTTTCCTCCCTCGACAGCCGCGAACGTTCGTCGTCACTCTTTTGCCATGGCCAAATCGTCGCGCATGACCCTCTGTTCCTTCTGCGGAAAATCGCAGGCGGAAGTGAAGAAGATCATTGCGGGTCCGGGGGTCTACATCTGCGACTCCTGCGTCAACGTCTGCAAGACGATCATCGACCGCGAGACCAAGCAGACTCCGGTCGAGTCGAGGCCTCCGATCCGCCTGATCAAACCCTACGAGATCAAGCGCACATTGGACGACTTCGTCATCGGTCAGGATCACGCCAAGAAGGTGCTCTCGGTGGCGGTCTACAACCACTACAAGCGGTTGATGTTCGATTCGGGCCAGAGCCCGAAGGATCCGGCCGCTCTCGCACCTGAGTTTAACGAGGTCGAAGTCGAGAAGAGCAACATCATGCTCGTGGGCCCGACGGGTTCCGGCAAGACGCTGCTCGCCCGCACGCTCGCCAAGATCCTCGATGTGCCGTTCGCCATTTCGGACGCCACCACGCTGACCGAGGCCGGTTACGTCGGCGAGGACGTCGAGAATGTCGTCCTGCGCCTCCTTCAGGCCGCCAATTACGACGTCAAGAAGGCCGAATGCGGCATCATCTACATCGACGAAATCGACAAGATCGGCCGCAAGACCGAGAATGTTTCGATCACCCGCGATGTCTCCGGCGAAGGCGTGCAACAGGCGCTGCTCAAGATTCTGGAAGGCACGGTCTGCAACGTGCCACCGCAGGGCGGACGCAAGCATCCGAACCAAGAATACGTTCAGATCAACACGCAGAACATCCTCTTTATCTGTGGCGGGGCTTTTGTCGGTCTCGAAGGCATCATCCAACGCCGGCTCGGTCAGCGCAGCATGGGCTTCGCCGCGGGCAAGGCGGTGCAGGAAGAAAAGATGTCGCCCGAGGAGATGATGAAGTCGGTCGCTCCCGAGGACCTCATC
The DNA here is from genome assembly GCA_038212175.1 of Opitutales bacterium. Classification (GTDB taxonomy): domain Bacteria; phylum Verrucomicrobiota; class Verrucomicrobiia; order Opitutales; family Opitutaceae; genus CAMAXB01. The sequence continues at coordinate 28,940 of JBBQUU010000032.1, forward strand.
CGTTTCGGCATGATTCCGGAATTTATTGGCCGCCTTCCGGTGATCTCCGTGCTTGATCAACTTCAGGTGGCCGATCTCGAGAAGATCATGTTGCGCACCAAGAATGCCACGGTGAAGCAGTACTCGAAGCTGTTCGCGATGGATGGCGTTCGCCTCAAGCTCACCAGCGATGCCATCCGTGCGATTGCGCAAAAGGCCATCGAACTGAAGACGGGCGCCCGCGCCCTTCGTTCGATCATGGAAAGCTTGATGCTCGAGGTCATGTACGAACTGCCGCAGCGCGACGATGTCGTGGAAGTGGTGATCGACGCCGCCGTCGTTGCCGGCCGCCGCAAGCCCACCTTGCGCCGCGCGGGCAAGAGCGAGACCAAAGACGCGGCATAGGACTTCGCCGAGCGGCGAAGAATCCTCGGGTCGCGCTCGGCTCCACCAAATAGGTGCGGCAGCGGTCGTGGGGTGGGGACGTCAGTCTTCCACCTGACGGGGAATCGTCATATCGAAAGGTGGCAGGATCACGTGCACGCGTTCGCCGAGTTCGTCCACCCCGTGAAACGAGCCTTGCACGTGAGCATCCATGGAGGTCACGTGGTAGCTGTTGTAGGAAAAATGTTCTCCGGGTTCGAGCCGCGGGGTTTCACCGACAATCTTGTCGCCTTCGACCACCTGTTGGGTGCCGTCTGCGTTTTCAATGACCCACTTTCGTCCCAGGAGCGTCACGGTGCGCTCGGACGCATTGCGCAGGGTGATGAAGTAGACGAACGCGTGGGGCTTGTCCGGCGGCAGGCTCATGCCTCCGTGATGGTAAACGAGGCGGTCAAGATGAGCCGTGAGCCCGGGAAGTGCATGGGACGATTGCGGCACAACTGAAAAGAGACCGCGGAAAAGCGCCGGCGCAAGCTGCGCGTGCGCTGGAATTCGATTGCGGCATCACGTGGGTGAGCAGGTCCGCCGGGTCGTTTCAAGGGGCGGCGGCACGTTTGCCACCGGGTTTGGATGCCGGACCTCCGCGTGCTCCTGTTAAGTGTCTCCGTGAATAGGCGCTGAGGAGAGCCTGAGCGGAGCCAACGCCGGGCTTGCCACGGTCGGTTAGGAGCCGCACAAAACCCCTTTTATGGGAAAACTGGCCCTTCTTTCCGTCAGCGACAAATCCGGTCTCGTCGAGTTTGCGACGGCGCTCGTTCGGCAGCATGGTTACGCGCTGCTCTCGACCGGAGGGACCGCCAGGCTCCTTGCGGAGCGAGGCTTGCCGGTCACGGAGGTCAGCCAGCACACCGGGTTCCCCGAGATGATGGAGGGGCGCGTAAAGACGCTGCATCCAAAGATCCATGGCGGGTTGCTCTGCCGACGCGACAAAGCCGAGCACCTTGACGCAGCCAAAGCCCACGGAATCGCCCTCATCGATCTCGTGGTCGTCAATCTGTATCCTTTCGAGCAGACCGTTGCGAAGCCTCGCGTGGAGTTCGAAGAGGCGATCGAGAACATCGACATTGGCGGGCCCTCCATGCTGCGTAGCGCGGCCAAAAATCATGACAGCGTCACGGTGGTGTGCGATCCAGGCGACTACAGCGCGGTGCTGTCTGCCTTTGCCAATCCGTCCGAACTCGGTGTGCTGCGCCGCAAGCTCGCTCTCAAGGTTTTCCAGCGCACCGGCAGTTACGACACCGCCATTGCTGCCTACCTTGAACGTCAGGCCGAGGTTCCCGATCTCGCCGCCCTCGGTGGTTTTCCCGAGAAACTCACACTCACTTACAAGAAGGCGCAGACGCTCCGCTATGGCGAGAACCCGCACCAACAGGCCGCCCTGTATGGGACGTTCCATGAACACTTCCAGCAGCTTCAGGGAAAGGAGCTTAGTTATAACAACATCCTCGATATCACGTCGGCCACCTACTTGATCGGCGAATTCGAGCGGCCGACGGTGGCGATTCTAAAGCACACCAATCCGTGTGGTGTGGCGAGCGCGGAGACCCTGGAAGACGCCTGGGAACAGGCCTTCGCCACCGATCGGCAGGCTCCGTTTGGCGGCATCATCATCGTCAATCACACGCTCGGCGGTGCGCTCGCGAAGACGATCGCGGAGATTTTCACCGAGGTGATCATCGCCCCGCGGTTCAGCGACGAGGCGCTCGCGATTTTTGCGAAGAAGAAAAACCTCCGCCTGATGGTCGCAAAAGAAGGCATCGGGGCGGACTCGTTGCAGGAGGTGCGCTCGGTCATCGGCGGCTTGTTGTTGCAGGACCGCGACAAGACGTTGGGCGATCCGCGTTCCTTCAAGGTCGTGACCAAGCGGCAGCCGACGGCGGAGGAGTGGGCGGGCATGATGTTTGGCTGGAAGATCGCAAAGCACGTCAAATCCAACGCCATCGTCTACTGCCGGGGTGAACAGACCCTTGGCGTCGGCGCCGGTCAAATGGCGCGCGTGGACAGCTCGCGCATCGCGGTGTGGAAGGCCGGCGAGGCCAAGCTCGATCTGGCCGGCTCGATTGTCGCCAGCGAGGCGCTCTTCCCCTTTGCCGACGGCCTCATCGCCGCGGCCGATGCGGGCGCGACGTGCGCGATTCAGCCCGGTGGCTCTGTGCGCGACGACGAGGTCATCAAGGCTGCCGATGAGCGCGGCATGGCCATGGTCTTCACCGGCCTGCGCCACTTCAAACACTGATGCCGGGTGCGCCGGTCCGCGGGTGACGGCCACCGAGGCGGCGCCGCTACGGTCGTGAGATCATTGTGATGCAGCTTCCGTCCGACTGGTCCTCGCTCACGTGTTTAAGACCGCGGCGTGTAAGCTCAGCATACAAATGGATCGGGCGACGTTCGGTGTGGGCGCGCAATCGTCCACCCTCCTGCAGGGTTTCGGTCGCGTTTAAAATTCGAATCATCGGTTCGGGCGGTTCCAATCCCCGTACGTCCAAGGTCGCCTCTTCGGAGGTCGGACCGGGGCGCATGTCGGGTGGCCTCACCACCGGTGTGGTGGACGAGGCGGCCACGCGCGTGAGTCGCACGCGATACTCGTCGGGCCCGGGTACCTCGTATTCCCACGTAAACGCGTCCGGAAACATTGAGGCGAATTGATAGTAGAGCGGGACTGGATCGTGGTCGTTGATCAGCACCAGATGGTCCCCGATCGGCAGTTCGGCCCAACGGGAAAGTATCATAGCATGCTTTTGGCGGCAGGGAACGACACGTACGTCCGGTTCGGTCAGATCGAAGGTGGCGGTTTCGGTAGTCATGAGGGGAAGGGGAGGAATGACAGAGTGATCGGTTTAACCTAACAGGGCGGGCAGGGGTGCGCCTTGATATGGGTCAAAGATCCGTGAGTTCCCGGCGAGGAACACGGCGAGGGAACCATGTCGGTTGCGGGCTTGCGAAGCCGGACCGACTGCGTGATGTACCTGTTCGGCCCGCGCAGGTGCGCCGGCCTTAAACCCCTGACTCCTGTCTTAAATGCGCTCGTTGCCTTCGTTGTTCGTGTTGTCGTTTGCAATGATATCGTCCGTGTCCGCTGCAGAGTTGCGCGGAGTCAACGCAGCCATGGAGGCTGCGATTGCAGCCCGGGAAATCGCTGGTGCGGTCACCGTCGTCGTTTCCAAGGACAAGGTCCTTCACGTCGGCGTCGCCGGCCACGCCAACGTGGAGCGTGGAGACCCGATGCGACCGGATGATCTGTTTTGGATCGCGTCGATGACCAAACCCGTCACGGCCGCGGCCGTGTTAATGCTGCAAGATGAAGGCAAGCTGCGCGTCACCGACCCGGTGGCGAAGTATCTGCCAGAATTTGCTGGATTGAAAACACCGTCGGGCAAGCCCGCGAACGTGACGATCGTGCAGGTTCTCACGCACGTGTCCGGCCTCGGCGAGGCGGTGGGGGAGGCCGCGCGTAGTGCCCGGACGCTGGCGGACCTTGTGCCGGTCTGGGTGGCGGCGCCGATGCAGTACGAACCGGGCGAGCGATGGAAATACACTCAGTCGGGCATCAATACGGCGGCGCGCATCGTAGAGGTTGTGAGCGGGCAAACGTTCGATGCCTTTCTCCAAAGCCGGCTGTTTGAGCCGCTGGGCATGAAGCGTACGACGTTTTATCCCAACGGAGAGGCCATGAAACGTCTTGTGACGGCCTATGCTCGGAACAATGAAACGGGCGTCCTTGCCGCCGTTGCACCGCGTGCGGAATTCGGCCCCCGTGACCGCCCGCCGACGGGGCACGCGGGGTTATATTCGACCGGGCCGGATTACGCCCGGTTTTGCCAGATGCTGCTCAAGGGCGGAGAACTCGACGGACGTCGTTACCTGAGTGCCGAGGTCTTGCGCTGGATAAACCTTTCGCAGACGGGCGACTTGCCAACGGGTTTCATGCAGGCGCCGGATCGGGGCAGCCACGGTGCAAAGTACGGTTGGGGTCTGGGCACGTGTATTTTGAAGGACTCGCACGCGGGTGTGGTCGAAATGCTGAATGCCGGGAGCTTTGGACACGGCGGGGCTTGGGGTACTCAGGCCTGGATCGATCCGGTGCGCGGCGTGGCCTATGTCTTGATGGTTCAACGTTCGAATTTCCCCAATGCCGACGCCAGCGACGTCCGTCGCTCATTTCAACAGGCAGCGGTCGATGCGCTGGCGAAGACTCTTTGAGGGAGAGATTAAAGACGAATGAAGTCGGTGTTGCGGATATTCTTGTGTAACGGATTGCGGGAACATCCGCGAGCCTTGGTGCGTCTAACGTGCAGTCGCCGCTAGGGCCGAAATCGGACGAGCGGCCATCCGGTTCAAGCATGCAAACTATTCAAATTGTCGCCGATTCCCAGCAGCTTCTTGCGTCCGGTATGGATGTCACGGTGGTCAGTCTGGGCGAAGTCCTCCGCCCTCATGGATTGCCTTCGGGGCAGTGGGCCATCGCGGTAGGGGTCCGCGGCGGATCGATGTGGCAGTTGATCTCGCGCCCCTTTCCCGGTCGCGAAGAGGCCGAAGCCTTCCTTTCGGAGGGCTTTGAGCCGCTTGCCACCGACGTGGCCCTGCGGTGGTCCCGCTCCTTGATTGCCGCGGGCTTGGCGCGGGTGGTGGAGAACGAGTTGGCGTCTCCCGTGAGAGTGCGCGTTCGCGGCAAACCCTGGCAGCTCGATCAACTCAAGACGGCCTATTCGCGTGCGACATCACTGTTTGGCTCCTACAAGGTGTCCAACCCACCCGGCGAGGTTTCGCCGCCGTCGTTTGAAGCTGGGCCGGTGGAAGAAGCGACAGCTAAATTGTATCGTAAGTGGCTGGAGGATGCATTCGGCTTCAAACGCAACTCGCTCGATTGCGAGGTCGACCTGGTGAAGCAACCGGCAGTCCGGCTATGACTGGTCAAAAATCGGGCACAGCGGCGAGCAGCTTTCGGGTATAGTTGTGCTTCGGTTCGCGGTAGATTTCCGCGACCGGTCCTGCCTCCACCAGGAGTCCGTTCTCCATGACGAGCACATGGGAGCAAAGATGCTCCACCACGGCGAGATCGTGCGATATGAAAAGGTAGGTGAGGTTCAACCTCTGTTGCAGATCTTGGAGCAGATTAACAATCTGTGCCTGAACGGACACGTCGAGCGCACTGACCGGTTCGTCGCAGATGACAAACTCCGGCTCGACAGCCAGGGTGCGCGCAATGCCGACCCGCTGGCGTTGTCCGCCGGAGAACTCGTGCGGATAGCGATCAATGTGTCCCCCTTCCAAACCCACGAGCGAAAGCAGCTCCAATACGCGTGAGCGTCGCTCGCCCCGGTTCATGGCTGGAAAATGAATTTCCAAGGCTTCGCCTACGATGGCTTCCACCGTCATGCGTGGATTCAGCGAGTTGTAGGGATCCTGAAAGATCATCTGGATCTTTTTTCGGCAGGAGAGAAATTCCTTCGCGGACAAATCGGCGAGATCGCGGCCATGGTAGGAGATGGACCCGCTTGTAACGGGGGCGAGGCGAATGATGGCCTTTCCAGTCGTCGATTTCCCGCTGCCGGATTCCCCCACAAGGCCGACTGTTGCGCCAGCGGGGACCCCAAACGAAATGCCGTCGACCGCCTTGATGTGCCCTGTGACCCGCTGCAGAACGCCGCTGCGCACGGGAAAGTGCACTTTGAGGTCGGTCACCTCTAACAAGATTGATGGTGCGGAGGTTGTGGGAGGTGTGGGCATCGTAACCTGATGGGGAGCGTTCAGCGGAAACCGTCAGCTGATTTGGGAATAGTCGATGGTGGTGAGCCGCGCCTTGCGTTGGCCGAGTCGGGGAATGCAGTCGATCAAAGCCCTGGTGTAGGCGTGTTGCGGATTTCTTAGCACCTGCTCGGTCGGACCTTGCTCGACGATTCGACCGCGGAACATGACCATCACCCGATCCGCGAAGCCGTGAACGATGCCAAAGTTGTGGGTGATCATCAGGATCGACATGCCCAACCGTGCCTTCAGTTCGCGCAAGAGATCGATAATCTGCTTCTGAATGGTAACGTCGAGAGCCGTGGTGGGTTCATCGGCGACCAAGAGCGACGGCTGGCATACAAGCGCCATCGCGATCATCACCCGTTGCTGCATTCCGCCGGAGAGCTGATGAGGGTAGTCGCGCTGCCGCGTGGCGGCGTCGCGAATCCCTACGAGATCGAGCACCCGCACGATCTCTGCAGAGGGATCCGCGATGTCGGGACGATGGAGCGCAATCGCTTCCCGAAGCTGATTGCCGATGGTGAAGACGGGATTGAGCGACGCCGAGGGTTCCTGGAAAATGTAGGCGATTTCCTTGCCCCTTATCTGTCCAAGTTCGCGCGGGGTGAGGGCGGTGAGACTCCGCCCGCGAAGAAGGATCTGGCCCTTTACGTGGCAGGCCGGCTCGGGCGGGAGCAATCGCGTGAGCGAGAGGGCCGTGACACTCTTGCCGCTGCCGGACTCGCCCACGACGGCGACGGTTTCCCCCTCACCGACCGTAAACGAGATCCCGTCGACGGCGGTGAGTTTGCCGAATCGAATTGTAAGATCGGAGACTTCGAGAAGGGGCGGTGAAGAGGTGGCGGCCATGGCTTCAGCGAAGGGTATTGGTGGACTTCGGATCGAACGCGGCGCGGGCTCCTTCGCCGATGAAACTGGCCAGCATGAGCGTGGCGAAAAGCGCGAGAATCGAGGATAGCGCGAGCCAGGGTGCGTCGAGATACTTTAGACCTTGGTCGAGCAGTTCGCCCCATGAAGGTGCGGGCGGAGGGAGCCCGAATCCGAGAAAGTCGAGAGCCGTTAACGAGGAGATTCCGCCGATCAGGCTGAAGGGGAAAATAGTGACAATCGGGTTGAGCGCGTTGGGCAAAATATGCCGGAACAGCGTCCGCACGTGGCCGGCTCCGAGTGCGCGCGCCGCCTGTGCGAAGGTCTGGTTCTTCAGCCGATAGAACTCGCCGCGCATGTAGTAGGAGAGCCCGATCCACTGGAAGAGGGAAAAGACGAAGAGCAGGACCGCAAACGTCTGACCGTAGATCGACCCAATCAGGATGACGACGTAGAGAAAGGGCAGGGCAGACCAGATTTCGATGAACCGTTGCGCGGCGAGATCGAAACGTCCGCCCAGATAGCCTTGTACGCCGCCGATAATGACGCCGAAGACCGTGCCGATGCAGGCGAGGGCGAGGGCGAAGCTCATGCTCGTTCGAAAGCCATAAAGCAGGCGGGCAAGCACATCCCGGGCAGAATGGTCCGTGCCCAGCCAATGGTCGCGCGAAGGCGGATGGGGCGGGTTGCCTGACCGGTCGAGATAGGCGCGAAGGGGCCCCGCCTTGATGGGGGGAAAGACCATCCAGCCCCGTCGTTCAAGAAAGGCGGAGTCGTTCTCGAGCGACAGGTAATTTGCTTCGGTGGCATAGGGACCGCCAAAAGCGGTTCCGGGGTAAAACTTGAACGTGGGGAAATGGATCCTTCCCTCGTAGCCCAGCAACAGCGGTTTGTCGTTGGCAATGTGCTCGCTGAAGAGCGACAGCACGCAGGCGCCCGAGAGGATCCAGAGCGAGATCCAAGCCCGGCGAAGGGAGCGAAATCGGCGAAATTGCTGGCGGGTGATCTCGGAGAACATCGTCAGTCGAAACGTATCCGCGGATCCACGACCGCATAAAGCAGGTCCGAGAAGAGCCGGCCGAGAATGGTAAAGAAGCTGATGAGCACGATCAGCCCCAACACCACGTTATAGTCGCGGCCCACGATGGAATTGTAGAACAGCAGCCCCATGCCGTCGATGTCGAAGACCCGTTCGATCAGCAGAGCGCCCGTGAACATCACGGTGAATATTCCACCCATGCCGGTGGCGAGCGGGATCAGGGCATTGCGCAGCCCGTGTTTCCAGGCGGCGGTGCGAAAGGGGACGCCCTTGGCAAGCGCGGTGCGAATATAGTCCTTGTTGAGCTCTTCCATCAGGCTGTTTTTGGTGAGCAGCGTAAGGAAGGCGAACTCACCGATCATGTAGCAGATGAGCGGCAGCACCATGTGATGCAGGAAATCAAAGACCTTGCCGGCGGGTGAGAGGTACTGATGGTTGTCGGAGACCACTCCGGAGATCGGAAACCAATCGAAAAAACTTCCACCTCCAAAAAAAATGATCAGTAAAATTCCGAGCGCGAAACCAGGGATCACGTAGCCGACGAAAACGAGAATGGATGTGCTGGTATCGAAGGCGGAGTCATGCCGGATCGCCTTGGACACGCCGAGCGGGACCGATATCAGGTAGGCGAGAAAGAAGGAGGTGAGTCCGAAAAAAAGTGAGACCGGCATCTTGCTCACAATCACTTCAAGCACCGGTCCGTGATAGACGTAAGAGCGTCCGAAGTCTCCCGTCAGGAGATTTCCGAGCCATGACAGGTATCGTTCGTGGGCCGGCCGGTCGAAACCGAAGTAGGCTTTGATGTTCTCGACCTCCGCCGGCGAGATGGCCTTGGCTCCGCCTCCGCGCTCGCTGGAGAAGGCCTGAATGCGACCGATCATTTCCTCGACCGGCCCGCCGGGTACAAACTGAATGAGAACGAAACAGGCGAGGGTGATGCCCAGCAGCGTGGGAACGATGAGCAGCAACCGGCGGACGATGTAGGTAATCATTCGTCGCTGTAGCGAACTTCTTTCGGCAAGGCGTCCAACGCACGATCCGCTTTCATGGCTTCGTCGAGCCGGGCTGATTTTTCCGCGTCAAACCACCAGTACGCCACCGCTGAGTCCTCGCGATTATACTTGTCGAGCACAGTCGTTGGGGTGCCGAAGCGGTTCCAGTAGAGCAGCCGGTTGCGCTCTGACTGCCAGAGAAGCACATACGGCATCGTTGTCGTCAGGCGGGCATCGATCTGCTGCAGGATGGCGTTGCGCTTTTGCAGGTCCATTTCCAGCTTCTGAGCCTCGATGAGCGCGTCGATCTCTGGACTCTGCACGCCGGAAATGTTCTGGGTGGCGATATCGTTCGCGGTGCTTGAATGCCACATGGTTTCGGGATCCCGCAGGCGGGAAGCGCCCCAGTTGCGCCAGACCATGTCGAAGTCGTGTTCGTCGACCCGTTTGGAGAAGCTTGCGAGAGACATGTTCTCGATGCGGGCTTGGATGCCGACCGACTTCAAGTCTTCCAGATAAATATTGAGATGGGGTAGCGGCTCGCCGTGGTTTAGAAACACCAGTTCGAAGGGCCGTCCGTCCTTGCGCAAGACACCACTCGGGTCGACTTGCCATCCGGCGTCGGTGAGCAGGGCGCGGGCTTTCTCAGGGTCGTAGGCGAGGAAGGGCGCTTCGGGGTTGCGGTTTCCCTCGTAGAGATCGGGGTAATAGCTGTTGAGCAAGAAGTACTCGTTGAACATCAATCGATCCAGCATGAGCTCGCGATTGAGCAGGCGGGCCAGCGCCTCGCGCACGCGGACGTCCTGATACTGCGGCCGTCGCATGTTGATCGCGAAGCCCTGGAATGCCTTCGGCTCGTCGTTGTACACGGTCTGACGCACCACCCAATTCTTTTGCACCTGCGGGAAATCGGTTTGCTGCGCCCAAATGCGCGCTGTGTAGATGGTGTAGAGGTCGAAATCGCCGCGTTTGAGCATCTCGAGGGCCTTGTTGCGGTCGTCCATGGCGCGGAACACCAGATAATCGAAATTGTACTTGTGCTGGTTGATCCGAAGGTTGCGCCCCCACCAGTCGCCGCGGCGCTGGAGCGAAATGGAGCGGTTTGTAAGGACCTCATGAATACGGTAAGGGCCGCTGACGACGGGGAAATCGAAATTGATCTCGTTGAAGTCCTTGTCTCCCCACACGTGCCTGGGGAGCGCCGCAAAACCGGCCGCGGACCAGAAATTCTTCCAGTGGCCGTCCTGCGCGGTGATTCGAACCGTGCGGTCATCCAGCACTTCGGGACGGGCAAAGCGGCTCAGGTCGACGCGGAACAGCGACGTGAGGTGCTTTGGGTTCATGATCACGTCGTAATAAAACTGCACGTCGCCCGCAGTGATCGGCGTTCCGTCGCTCCAGACCGCCGCGGGATTCAGTTTAAACGTGTAGACCTTCTTGTCGTCGGAGATCTCCCACGATTCCGCCAGGAGGCCCAGGGGCTCCTCCTTGGTCGGATGCATTCCGACCAGCGAATCGAACATCAGCCCCACGATCTGCAGCGAGAACGAATTGTAATCGAGCCACATGTTCAACGAGCGCGGATATCCTCCTCCCCAAGTGAAGAGTGCGCCGCCTTTCCTCGCTTCAGGATTTGCGATCGGGTCAAATTCACCGCTGCCTTGCAGCGTGATCGGACTATCCTCGACGGGAGGGCCAACCTGTCGGGCGGTGTCGGACGATCGGTTGCATCCTGCGCCGGTCAACAAGAGGACTCCGAGGAGACACGAACCGAAGGGCAGCAACGGGAATGCGAGGCGAGCAGAGGCGGGCATGTGGATCCTTTGAATAACGTGAAGGAACGGAAGCGGGATGCCCCTCTCGGACCTCGAAAACGGCAAGGCCCTGGGGCGACGGCGAAAGCGAACCCATAGTCGCCGTCGTTGCAAGCCTGCCCGGGCCTTCGACGCCGCTCTCTTGACCCGGGATGGCAGGGTTCGGGCTACTTGATCCCGATCAGGTCGACCTCGAAAATGAGGGCGGAGTTGGGTGGGATCTTGCCGGCGGCGTTGGCGCCGTAGCCGAGTGCCGGCGGGATGAAGAGACGCCATTTATCGCCAACCGACATTAACTGGAGCGCCTCGACCCATCCGGGAATCACGCGGGTCACCGGAAATTCGATCGTCTCGCCGCGTTGCACGGAGCTGTCGAACACGGTGCCGTCCACCAACGTGCCATGGTAATGCACTTCCACGGTATTGTTGGGTGCGGGCTTGGCGCCGGAGCCGCTGGAAATGATTTCATACTGCAGGCCCGAGGCCGTGGTCTGAATGCCGGCCTTGGATTTATTGGCCTCCATGAAGGCCGTCGATGCCTTCAGGTTTGTTTCCGCCGCGGCGGCGGTCACCTGGGACATCCGCTCCTGCAGCGTGGCGAAAGCCTGTTGCATCTCGGCTTGGGTGATGCGCGACTCGGTGCGGGAAAACGCATCGGCAAGGCCGGCGGTCAGGGCCTTCTGATCGACTTCCAGTCCACTTCTGGCCGCCACGTTCATGCCAACGTCGTAACCGATGCCGTAGCTGGCCCGCTGTTCGACGGTTTCGAGGGTAACAGTGCCAGAGGAGCCGGCCGCAGACGAAGGCGGTCCAGGCTGGACCTTGGCGGCATCGGGAGACGGTTTGCTGCATGCAGCGAGGCCAAGGGTGGCCGCAAGCAACACGGAAAGGCGGAATCGGGCAGGAGTCATGGATCGGTGATCAGGTTTTGGGATGTGAGACGAGTAAGCGAAAGCGATACCGGCGTCGGGACGCGAGACAAGGTTACGCTGCAAGCTTCCCCGGCCTTTGCAAACCCGACAAGAAAACCTCGAACTGCGGTCCGGGTCCCTGCTAAGCCTCACCCATGCGCATCTATTTCATGGGCATCGGGGGCACGGCGATGGGAAATGCGGCGCTCTTGGCGCGCGCTGCCGGGCATGAGGTGCTCGGTGCCGATACCGGCGTGTATCCGCCCATGTCCACCGTGCTCGCCGAAGCCGGCATCGCGTTTCACGAGGGCTATGATCCCGCGCGGCTCAAGACCCTTGCGCCGGACCTGGTCGTCATCGGAAACGCCATGTCGCGGGGCAACGTGGAGGTGGAGTGGCTATTGGAGACCCGTGCCTTCCGGTTCACGTCTCTGCCCGCGCTGTTGCACGACACGATTCTCGCTGCGCGTCGGAATCTCGTCATTTGCGGCACGCATGGCAAGACGACCACCACGGCTTTGGCCGCGTTCCTTCTCCGCGAGAACGGTCGCGATCCCGGTTTTCTGATTGGCGGCGTGCCGCTCGATCCGCCCGTGGGCAACCACTTGGGCGCGCCGGCGGATCCGTTTGTGATTGAGGGCGACGAGTACGACAGCGCGTTTTTCGACAAGCGCAGCAAGTTCATCCACTACGCGCCGCACATTGCGGTGCTCAACAACCTCGAGTTCGACCACGCCGACATCTTTCGTGATCTCGCCGACGTGCAGCGTACGTTCAGCCACCTGGTCCGCATTGTACCGCGCAACGGATTTGTCGTGCTGAATGGAGACGATGACAATCTGCGCGCGCTCGGGCCGATGCCTTGGACGCGCGTCGTTCGGGTCGGTCTCGGCGAAGGGTGCGACGTGCGGCTGATGGGCTTCGCGGAGTCGCCCGGCGGCGTGCGTTTTTCCCTGCAATGGCGGGACAAGCCGTGGGCGGACGTCGCGTGGTCGTCTCCGGGAATCTTTAATGCGCGCAACGCCGCGATGGCAGCCACTGCGGCCGGGCTTGCGTTGAACCCGGCCGACCCGACCGTCCTCTCCCTGTCGGCGCTGAGCCGGTTCCGCGGCGTGAAGCGCCGTCAGGAAATGTTGGTGACAACGCCATCCGTCACGGTGATTGAAGATTTCGGCCATCATCCCACCGCCTTGGCCGAGACGTTGCGCTCGTTTCGCGACCGTTTTCCCGGTGCCTTGCTCACCGCGGTGTTCGAGCCGCGGAGCAATACGGCGAGAACCAAGACGCTGCAGGCGGGCTTCATGCGGGCGCTCGCGCTCGCGGATGAGGTTTATCTCGGCGCCGTCAGTCGCGCGGACAAGCTCTCGGCGGAGGAACGGTTCGATCCGGAGGCCGTGGCGGGCCATTTGGAAACACAGGGTGTCGGAGCGTTTGCGGCGGGCACAAATGACGAACTGTTGGAGCGCCTGTTGCTCGCGACATTGCCTGGCCGCGGTCGTCCGCGCGTCGTGGCGTTCTTCACCAATGGCTCCTTCGACGGGATCATCGCGAAGTACGCCGCCGCTGCGAAGCGGCAAGGCGCCGATTCGTGAGCAAGGCCGAAGGGGTGTGGGGGGAATCGATCAGCCGTCTCGGAAAACGTCTCCGCCAAGATTGAACTGGTTCACCTTCGCGGCGGCTGCCAGTGTCGGCGGCCGTGTTAAAGATTCTCTTCATTGGCGACATCGTGGGCAGACCTGGACGCGAAATTGTCGCGGCGCGCGTTGCGGCGATGCGCGCTGAGCTTGCGCTCGATTTTGTGGTCGCCAATGGCGAGAATGCCGCCGGCGGCGCCGGCATCACCGGTTCGATCGCACGACAGCTGCTCGCCAGCGGGGTCGACGCGATCACGCTGGGCGATCACGTGTGGGATCAACGGGGTTGGGAAAGCGAGATTGGACAATTCGAGCAGGTGTGTCGTCCCGCCAATCTTCCGGCACGCTGTCCGGGGCGGGACCACGTTGTTTTGGAAAAAGACGGCTTCCGGCTCGCTGTATTCACGATGCTGGGACGCAACTTTGTCGGCATGAAGGGCGACTGTCCGTTTCTCGGTGCGGATGCGTTGCTGGCCCGGACGACCGGCGGAGGGGCGGCGGACGCGGCCTTGGTGGAGGTCCACGCCGAAGCCACGTCGGAAAAGCAGGCGCTCGGCTGGTATCTTGACGGCCGGGCCGTCGCGGTTCTCGGCACGCACACCCATGTGCCGACAGCGGACGCATGCGTGCTGCCGGCAGGTACGGCGTTCATGTGCGACGTGGGCATGACCGGTCCGTACGCCAGTGTGCTCGGACGCGAAGTGAAGCCGGTGATCGGTCGCTTCGTGGATGGCATGCCGCGCAAATTTGACGTGGCCGAGGGCGATGTACGCCTTTCGGGGGCGGTCGTGACCTACGATCCCGCGTCGAAGCGAGCGGTGGCGTGCGAGTTGATCGTGGTGCGCTGAGTGGCAGCGGCGGGGGCGTCCGGCGGACTCTTTATGCCGTGACGGCGACCGTTTCCTCGTAGACGCCGAGGCGGCGGTACCGTTCGTACCTCGTATCGAGCAGCTTATCGGTCGAGAGATCGCGCAGGTCGTTCAGGTGTTTGTGCAGCGCGTACTTCAAGGCGCTCGCAGCCTGGGTGGGGTCGTTGTGTGCTCCGCCGAACGGCTCGGGGATGACCTCGTTCACCACGCCGAATTTTTCCAGCGTGGGCGCATCGAGTTTGAGGGCTTCGGCGGCCTTGGGGGCGGCCGCGGCGTCTTTCCACAAAATCGCGGCGCATCCCTCGGGAGAGATGACGGAGTAATAACTGTTCTCGAAAATGAGCACGCGGTCCGTCACGCCGATACCGAGGGCGCCGCCGGAGCCACCTTCGCCCACGACCACAGAAATGGACGGAACGCGCAGCATGGCCATCTCCCGCAGGTTGACGGCGATCGCTTCCGATACATGCCGCTCTTCTGAACCGATGCCAGGGTAGGCACCAGGCGTGTCGATGAAGGTTAAGACAGGCAGGTTGAACCGCTCGGCGAGCTTCATCAGCCGCAAGGCCTTGCGATAGCCTTCGGGCTGGGGCATGCCGAAATTACGTGCGATCTTCTCCTTGGTTTCGCGGCCCTTTTGCTGGGCGATGATCATGACCGCGTCGCCGTTGAAGAACGCCGTGCCTCCGACGAGCGCGCGGTCGTCGTTGAATTGGCGGTCACCGTGCAATTCCTGAAATCCCTCGCAAATTCTTCCCACGTAATCGAGGGCGTAAGGGCGGCGCGGATGGCGGGCGATCTGCACGCGCTGCCATGGATTCAAGCTGGAGTAAATTTCACGCTGGGTCGCTGCGATCTTGCGGGTGATGCCTTCGATCTCAGATGACACCTCGAGGTTATTTTCGAGGGATTGCTGGCGCAACTGGTCGAGCTGCGCACTGAGGTCGCGCAGCGGTTTTTCGAACTCGAGCGTGTAGGCGGGCTTATCCATCCAGCGCAGGCTAGGGAGACGAGGGGATTCGTGTCAACGGACGTGCATCTGCGGGTGACTTGCGCTTCACGCACTCGTCAACGTGGAGAGGGCCGGTCAACTCAAGCCGTCGCGATGGGCCTCGGGATTTTTCAACTGATCTTTCCAGCTAAGAACCTTCGCCTGCGCACCGAATTTTTCTGCCATCGCCTTGTCCCCTTTCTCCATCCAGATCCTCGAGAGGGTGGTGTTGATGAAGAGATCGTCATTGCGCAGGGCGTGCGCTTGCTGTGCGGCGTGAAGGGCTTCATCGAAACGGCGCAGCGAAAACGTGATTTCCGCCAGCGCGTGCCAAGCTTCGAAGGACTGCGGAGCGGCGATGGTCGCTCGCTCCAGTTTGGCGAGAGCGGACTCGTTCTCGCCTATCGTGAAGTCGAACGTGGCGTCTTCGATCAGGGTCTGGAGGTCATCCGAAGTCATTTGAAGAGGAAGTGTGCAGTCTTTTGCCGCCAAAGAAAAGGCCGCGCAAGCGCGGCCGTTGAACCCGGCGTCACAGGAAATCGGAATTCCCAAACGGCCAGCGATCGAACGACGAGCACCGGCTGCCTTTGCTCGTCTCGGGAGTGGGCCGGTTGAGATTTCCGGCAGTGCCGGATTACGCCTTGGGTGCGGCGCCCGCGATGGCGAGGGAGAGCTTGATCTCGGTTCCGACGGTATCAAGGCGCTGGCCGGTCTGGATGCCGAAGGCGTCGCGGGTAATGCTGAATTCCGCACGAACCACCAGCAAATCGCCTTTCGCATTGGTCTGACGGCGTCCGAGCGCGTCGGGCAGATGAGAAATTTTCACGGGAACGGTGATCTCCTTCGTGATGCCGCGCAGCGTGAATTTACCGGTTGCCTGGGCGGTGGTCTCAGTGCCTTCGGTCTTAACGTTGCTCAGCTTCGTGACCTCGAAGGAAATCTCGGGATAGGTGGCGACATCGATCCACTGGGCGCTGTGGAGATGCTCTTGCATACGCGCATTGGGCAGGCGGAGCGAGTCGGCCGCGATGGTGATCTTGCCGGTGGTGGCGGAGGGATTGGTGGGATCGAAGAGCACGGTACCGGTGACGCCGTTGGCGGTGCCAGACATCGACTCGAGCGGCGCGTCGAGATCGAAGCGGACGTTGTTCACACCCTTCGGATCCTTGAAGTCAAAGGACGTCGGAGCGGCGAAGACGGTGCTCGCGACGGCTAGGACGGCGAGGGTGGTGACGAGGTGTTTGATCATGACTTGGCTTTCAGATTCGACTGGCGTTTGCGAAAAAGGAACGAGAGGCCGAACAGGAGGCCGGAGGCAGCAATTCCACTGCCAAGAAACTCAATCCCCGGTACGAAACGGTTTTCATACTCAACGTAGTTAATGCCGGTGATCTCGTCAGACTTGGTCACCGGCACTTGGTTCATGTTCCAGCCCCGATGGGCACCGTTCAGAACCCAATAGATCAGGAGGCCTCCGAGCAACAAAGCGGAGAGTGCGCGCAAAACGAGGGGGAGGTGCTTCATGGTGCCGTCCGGGCGGTGGAAGAGAGCGCAAGGTCCGCCACGGTGCAACCCATGGGGCCTGTTTTGCCCGATTAGAGGATCAGCATGGCGTCGCCGTAGCTCAGAAAACGGTACTCGTGGGCGACGGCTTCGGAATAAATTTCCTTCAACCAGGCAATTCCTTCGATCGAGCCCGGGCACAGGAAGGCTGAAACGAGGCAAAGCAGGGTGGATCGGGGCTGGTGAAAGTTGGTGATGAGGGCGTCCACGCCGCGAAACGTGCGCGGTGGATAGATAAAGATGCCGGCCTCGGCTAAATGAGGCTCGGTTCCGGGTGCATGATGCCGGGAAAGGAAATCCTCCACCGAGCGCATGGTGGTCGTACCGATTGCCACGCGGCGGCCTTGAGGCGTGAAAAGGGCCTGTTGGGTCGCGACCGGCAGTTCGTAAAGCTCACGGTGAATGGCGTGGTCCTCAACGTGATCCGTCACGATGGGCCGGAAGGTTCCCAGCCCCACGTGCAAAGTGACCTCCGCCGACCGAACGCCGTTCACTTCGAGGCATTCGAGCAGTTCGGGCGTGAAATGGAGGCCGGCGGTCGGCGCCGCGACGGCGACCTGTCGCTCGTGATTTGCATAGACGGTCTGATAGCGTTCGAGGTCGTTTGCCCTCTCGGCATCCGGGGCCGGACGTTCGATGTAGGGCGGCAGGGGGATTTCGCCCAAGCGATTGGCGATGCTCTTGATCGAATCGCCGCGCAGGGTTGCGAAGCGCACGAGCGCGGCGCCGTCTGCTTCCTTGGCCAACACCGTGGCCGTGAAGGCATCGGCGCGGGCAAAGGTTGCACCCACCGGCAGTTTTTTACCCGGACGGAGCAGGCACCACCATGACTCTTCTCCGTGTGCCGGCTCAGGCCGCAGAAGAAAGCATTCGACGGCGCCGCCACTGGGCCGCGCTGCGTGCAGCCGGGCGGGCAGAACGGCCGCGTTGTTCCGGAAAAGCGTATCGCCAGAGCGGAGGAAGTGAGGCAGGTCGGCGAAGGTATGATGCGAGACCGAGTGCTTAAAGCGATCAACCACGAGCAGCCGGGAGGTGTCTCGACGCACGGCAGGGGTCTGCGCAATCAGGTGCGGAGGAAGCGGATAGTCGAAGAGCTCGGTGGCAAGCGGCGGCACGGAGGAAAATGAAGGCTTGCGCTCTCCGGCAGGGCGAGTTTCTTCCGCTCTTCTGCGACTGCCGATGTAGCTCAGTGGTAGAGCAGCGGTATCGTAAACCGCTGGTCGTCGGTTCGATCCCGACCATCGGCTCCAGATTCTGCCGGATCTACGGCGCAAATCCAAACGGACCGTCGGTTCCAGCGGATCCCAAACCTTACTCGAACGCCGATCAGTTATCAGAAATCGCCTCGTCCGAGAGATTGCCCTGCAATTTTCGACGGAGCTTCAAGGCGTCGATTTCCGAACGGAGGTGCCGGGCGAAGAGGTGCAGGCGCTGATGAACATCAAGCGTTTCGAGCAGTTTCTGTTTTAATTGCGGATTCTCGCAGAGGTTGAAGGCGGCCAGATCCACGAAAGTTTCCGGATCCTCCACCGTCCGCAAGAAGCGCGCAAAGTCTGCCGGGATGCTGCCGCCGAGGCGTTGCTTCAGCGTGATGAGACGGGCCAAGCCGGTGCGAAGGCGGACGTTCTCGTCCGGTTCGGCTCCTGGTGCGCTGGCAAGGGCGCGAACCCGAATCGTGCGATACGGCTCCTCTCTCGTGATGCTGAGGATCTCGACGCGGGCCAGCCCTTGAAGCAGAAGATTGGAGGTTCCATTATCGTTCTTTTGGCAGGCCCGCACGATTCCCACCGTCGCAATCCGATGCGGGGGCTCGAAGGCCTCCGACGTTTGCGGGTCGATGCCAGCCACCGCGAACAGCCGGTCGGCCACGAGGACGTCCTTGAGCATTCGCCGATAACGCGGCTCAAAGATGTGCAGCGGAAGCAGCGCCTGCGGGAAAAACGAGATCTCCGGGAGCGTCATCACCGCGACCTCTTCAGGCAGCACGATTTCCATTTCCATACGCGGAACGTACGGACCTAGACGTCGCATGCAACCCACCGCTTGGGGCATTCTGAACTGTGTCAGCGATCTTGTCTCACCCGCGCAGAGGTGTGACAGGCTGTGCGTCAGCCTGGCTCAAATTGATGGGTGTTGTGAGAGAAGCATGGCCTGTTTATGATCATAAATCATTAATGATAAATTGTTTAATAATTTTAATGGCTGGGGGCATGTGCATTGCTAAGGGAGAGGCATGAGCCGCATTTTAGGTATCGATCTTGGCACCACCAATTCATGTATGGCCATCATGGAGGGCGGAGAGCCCGTCGTCATTCCGAACGCTGAGGGCGCGCGGACCACTCCGTCGATTGTTGCCTTCACCAAGACCGGTGAGCGTCTGGTGGGCCAAGCGGCCAAACGCCAGGCCGTCACCAATCCGCGCAACACGATTTTTTCCGCGAAGCGCCTGATCGGTCGCAAATTTTCCGAGGTTCGTGAGGAAGCCAAGAACCTGCCTTACACCGTTTCTGAAGGCAAAAACGGCGACGCTTATATTGAGGTGCAAGCGGCCGACAAGGCCGAGCAGTACGCTCCGCAGCAGATCGCGGCCTTCGTGCTGGGGAAGCTGAAGGCTGATGCCGAAGCTTACCTCGGCGAAAAGGTCACGCAGGCCGTCATCACGGTTCCCGCCTACTTTAACGACGCCCAGCGTCAGGCCACGAAAGACGCCGGCAAGATCGCCGGTCTTGAAGTCCTCCGCATCATCAACGAACCCACGGCGGCGTCCCTCGCTTACGGTCTCGACAAGAAGAAGGACGAAAAGATAGCCGTCTTCGATTTGGGCGGCGGCACGTTCGATGTGTCCGTGCTCGAAATCGGGGACGGAGTCTTCGAGGTCAAAGCGACCAACGGTGACACCCATCTCGGTGGCGACAACTGGGACGAGGCGCTCATCAACTGGCTCGTGGACAGTTTCAAGTCGGAGCAAGGCATCGATCTGCGCAAGGACCCGATGGCGCTCCAGCGCCTGAAGGAAGAGGCCGAGAAGGCCAAGATCGCTCTGTCTTCGACGCAGTCGGTCGACATCAATCTCCCCTTCATCACTGCCGACGCAAGCGGGCCGAAGCATCTCAATCTTACGCTCTCGCGCGCCAAGATGGAGCAGATCTGCGACAAGCTTTTCGAGCGATGCATCCCACCGTTCAAAAACTGTCTCAAGGATGCCGACCTCACTTCCGACAAGATCGACGAACTCGTGCTGGTCGGTGGCATGACCCGCATGCCGAAGGTCGTTGAGATCGCCAAGCAACTTGCTGGAAAGCAACCGCATCAAGGCGTCAATCCGGATGAAGTCGTGGCCATCGGCGCGGCCATTCAAGGTGGCGTGCTCAAGGGCGACGTGCGCGATGTCCTCCTGCTCGACGTGACTCCGCTCACGCTCGGCATCGAGACCGCCGGTGGCGTTTCCACCGGGATGATTTCCCGCAACACCACCATCCCGACGAAGAAGACCCAGGTCTTCTCCACGTACGCCGACAACCAGCCCGGCGTGGAGATCGTGGTTCTGCAGGGCGAACGTCCGATGTCCCGCGACAACAAGACGCTGGGCACCTTCAAGCTCGATGGCATCCCGCCGGCACCACGGGGAGCGCCCCAGATCGAGGTCACATTCGACATCGACGCCAACGGCATTCTGCACGTGTCAGCCAAAGACCTGGGCACCGGCAAGGAGCACAAGATCAAGATCGAAGGCTCCTCCGGCCTTTCCAAGGACGAGGTCGAGAAGATGACCAAGGAAGCGGAGCTGCACGCCGAGGAAGACCGCAAGCGCAAGGAAGCGGTCGAGACGCGCAACCAGCTCGACAGCGCCGTGTATCAACTCGAGAAGACGCTCAAGGAAACGGGCGACAAGATCCCCGCCGAAGCCAAGTCCAAGATCGAGACTGCGCTCACGAGCGCGAAACAGGACCTCGAGTCCAACGACACGGACCGCATGAACGCCGCCATCGAGAATCTCGGCAAGGTCGGCCAGGAGCTCTATGCCCAGGCCGCGCAAGCCGGCCAGGCGGCCGGTGCCCCCGGGCCCGAGTCCGAAGGCGCCGAACCGGATGCCGCACCCAAGAAGACCGAAAAGAAGGCCGACGTCGTCGACGCGGACTTCGAGGTCGTCGACGACGGCAAGGATAAGAAGTAATTTCTGTTAATTTCGCCGACCCGCCGCGAGCTGCGGCGGGCCGACGTTGTTACGAGAAAAGTAACCAAAACAGCCCTCCAACCCAAAACATCCATCATATGGCTAAAGTTAACATCAAGCCCATCGGCGATCGCGTGCTCGTTGAGCATCTCGAAGAAAAAGAACAGGTCCGCGGCGGCATCATCATCCCGGACTCTGCCAAGGAAAAGCCCCAGGAGGCCAAGGTCATTGCCCTCGGCACCGGCAAGAAGGATGAGAACGGCAAGGTCCAGGCCTTCGAAGTGAAGGTCGGAGACCGCGTCCTCATCAGCAAGTACGGCGGCACCGAGGTGAAGCTCGAAGAGCGTAAGTACACCCTTGTGCGCGAAGACGACATCCTCGGCGTGATCGCCTGAGCCTTCGCGTCCTCTCAAATCTCATATCTAAAATCTAAAATCTCTAATTACTATGGCAGCCAAACAACTCCTCTTTGAAGAAGCAGCGCGCGCGAAGATCCTTCGTGGCGTCGAACTCCTCTCCCGCGCCGTCAAGGTGACCCTCGGTCCCAAAGGCCGCAACGTCGTCATCGACAAGAAATTCGGATCTCCAACCGTCACCAAGGACGGCGTGACCGTCGCGAAGGAAGTCGAGCTTCCCGATCCCTACGAGAACATGGGCGCGCAGATGGTGAAGGAAGTCGCTTCCCGCACCTCCGACAACGCTGGTGACGGCACCACGACCGCCACGGTCCTCGCCGAATCCATCTACAAGGAAGGCCTCAAGAACGTCGCCGCAGGTTCCAACCCGATCTTCCTCAAGCGTGGTGTCGACAAGGCCGTCGAGGCCGCCATCGCCGAGCTCCACAAGATCTCGAAGAAGGTCAACGACCGCGAAGAGATCCGCCAGGTCGCCACCGTATCCGCCAATTGGGACACCGAGATCGGCGACATCATCGCTGATGCGATGGACAAGGTCGGCAAGGACGGCACCATCACCGTCGAAGAGGCGAAGTCCATCCAGACCTCCCTCGACGTCGTCGAAGGCATGCAGTTCGACAAGGGCTACCTCTCGCCGTACTTCGTAACGAATGCGGAGAGCCAGGAAGTCGTGCTCGAAGACGCCTACGTGCTGATTCACGAGAAGAAGATCTCCTCCCTCCAGGACTTCCTCCCGCTGCTCCAGAGCGTGGCCAAGACCGGCAAGCCCTTCCTCCTCATCGCTGAGGAAGTCGAAGGCGAAGCCCTCGCCGCCCTCGTGGTGAACAAGATCCGGGGCACGCTCAACGTGTGCGCCGTCAAGGCCCCTGGCTTTGGTGATCGCCGCAAGGCCATGCTCGAAGACATCGCCGTCCTCACCGGTGGCAAGTGCATCACCGAGGACCTCGGCATCAAGCTCGAGAACGTTCAGCTCGCCGACCTCGGCAAGGCCAAGCGCATCGTCATCGACAAGGAAGCCACCACGATCGTCGAGGGTTCGGGCAAGTCGTCCGAGATCCAGGCGCGCGTGAAGCAGATCCGCCGTCAGATCGACGAAACCACCTCCGACTACGACCGTGAGAAGCTCCAGGAGCGTCTTGCCAAGTTGGCCGGCGGCGTGGCCGTCATCAACGTCGGTGCCGCCACCGAGGCCGAAATGAAGGAAAAGAAGGCCCGCGTTGAGGACGCCCTCCACGCCACTCGCGCCGCAGTTGAAGAAGGCATCGTCCCCGGCGGCGGTGTCGCGCTGCTCCGCACCGCGAAGGCCATCGACGCCCTCGTGCTCGAAGGCGACGAGAAGATCGGTTCCCAGATCGTCCGTCGCGCAATCGAGAGCCCGCTCAAGCAGCTCTGCGCCAACGCAGGTGTCGACGGCGGCATCGTCGTCCAGACCGTGCTCGGCACCAAGGGCGCCAATGGCTACAATGTGGCCACCGGCAAGTACGAGGATCTCGTGAAGGCCGGCGTGGTTGACCCAACGAAGGTCACCCGCACCGCGCTCCAGAACGCCTCCTCGATCGCTGGTCTGCTCCTCACCACCGAGTGCATGATCACCGAGATTCCGGAGAAGAAGGAAGCGTCCCATGCGCATCCTCCCGGCGGCGGCGGCATGGACTACTAAGTCCGGCCGGCGTTTAGTCGCTCAAACTTCAAGGCGCCCTGCTTCGGCAGGGCGCCTTTTTTTTGTTGTGTGGGCAATCGGCGGGCGCCCCGGATCAGCACTCGAACCCGGTGACAGGATCTCCATAGGCCGTTAAAAGTGTCGCTCGCTCCTTAATCGATCCCAGACAATGATCCGGTGTTACAGAACGTCCACGGTGATGCATTTTTATTGACTTGCATAGCACAGTCGTGTTTTTTCGCCAATTATGACAAAAGGAGTTCTCAGTTTGTTTACGGGTTCCTGCAAGAGAGTTTGTGCTGATCTCAGTCTATGTAGTAAATACGGAATCATCAGTGGGCTAACATTGTTGGTTTCATTCGCCAGTTCGAGCCCCGCAGCGGACATTGCGATAGAGGCTCAAAGAAAGGAACCTCCATCACCAGCTGAAGCCATTCGTGACCCAAGTCAGCCGCCCCGCGCAGCTCCATTGAGTGCGCGCGACGATTGGGCTCCCCTCGGTTTACCTAGGTTGCGTGCCAATAACCGGGGTTCTGCATCAAGGTTATCGGGTGAGAAATTTCATGTAGACTCACTAAACACTTCAAATGACAGTGGATCGAGGACTGGGCAATCGGTTATCGAACGCGATGGCCTTAAAGTACTGAAGATCCTCTCGGGCAACGTTTGGTCTAGAGACATGCGAAGTGCAGCATCGAGTACCCTATTTGTATCATTTCGTCTCTACGCCTCGGTTGGCACAAAATTCGAGATTGGGGGTGTCACTTTTAGAGTCGATGAAAGTCCTATTAATGGTGCTGCTAGTTTGGTGCGGCTTGAGCAGGTAAGGGACGAAATCATTGCAGCCCCTCTTGGCATTCATGTTGCATGGAACGTTTTTGACGGGCACAAGCTGGCAGGTCTACCGGTCCTCACAGTCCGATATGACCATAATGCTGGGGTTTGGGATCTATTCTCTTCGACGTCGCTGGTGGCAGATAACCTACTGATACAGAAGGAATCCGCTGGTTACACCAAGCGCCAGATAACACTGACTGGGGGAGCGTCTGGAGCTTGGTTAGTTGGACTTGTGCAGTCTGAGGAGAACCCACTGTTCGAGGATACGAATGGCAGTGGGATAGAGGACGGGTTTCAAAGAATCGCTTTAAATGGAGCGCTGTTATCGAAAGAATCAACATGGCTTGAAAGACGTCGATTAGCCTCCGCATGGCGGAAAAGTGATCGTGATAAGCCACGTCCTGCGCTCTTGGTTGAACCATTGAGGCCAGATTCCTTCAAGGGGTCGGGAAGGTAGAGCTTACGTGCTAGCGAGAAAAATTACTATGAAAAATGTTTTTACGATCTTGCAGGTCGGCTTTGTCAGTATATTCGTCCTACTTCAAACTGCATCTGTCCGGGCGATCGAGATAGGTCTACAAGCGCACGATACGGGATTGTGGTTATGTGCCGAAAACGGTGGTGGGCAGGAGATTGTCGCTAATCGATCAGGCATGGGCTCTTGGGAAACTTTCGTAGTTTCCGATCTAAATGGAGGTACTTTTCAACATGGAGATCTTATTGCGGTGCAAGCCAGCAATGGACAATACATTTGTGCGGACTGGGGAGGTAACTCCAACTTATTCTAATTAGCTTTCAAGATGAGCTTAATAAGAATAGACGGTAGGCATGTCCAGACCACGCCGAATCGATCCTGTCACGGTAAAACGCGCGCGCGCCGCGGTGGCGCGAGCGCAAGACGCCGAGGCACTCAGATGTGCCCAAGCCATACTATTGCCGGCCTTAGGCTCCACCCTGGAGGAAACCGCGGCGGTGCTTGGCGTGAGCCGTGCCAGCGTTCCACGATTGCAGGCGCGATTTCGACGACGAAGCGCCGCGGGCAAAGTCGT
>JBBQUU010000033.1:0-46985 GCA_038212175.1 Opitutales bacterium
GCGCTGCCGCGGATTCGAGCACCGCTGTCTCGCAGTGGCCTGGGGCGTGCTCGGCCATAACCTGTGGCTGATCGCCCGGCTCCTGTCCGATCAGAAAAAAATCGCCGAAGCGGCTTGACGCGTATCCGCTTTTTGAAGACATAAGAGGTCATCGGGCATAAGCATCTCCAGAGGGCACGTCCCGTTTGCGGATAAATCCGCTCGAGCCTAAAAACGCCTGATTCCGCCCCGACTCGCCGCGCTCCTGCCGCCACGGTGGTGACAATTTATACCCTGCTTTCAAAAACCAGCGAACTTGGGACAGGCTCTAACCTAAAGTGAAGTAGGCGGCGAGGGACAAGGCAGCGCCGCAGGGGACGGGAGGCGGTCGAGCGGCCTACATCACGGTTGGAGGAAGCCGGCGGGAGGACGGGCTATATACTACAGAGAAAGTTCTCCGTCCTCCTTGGGTCGACACGCACGGGACGGCGGGCGGAGACGAGGATCGACCCCCTCAAAACCCCTCCGGATCGGCGAAGGCGTGACAGGAAACAACGAATACACTCTCCCAAACGCTCGGGTTTCGGCTGTTTTCCCGTACGCGGGCAAGGCTCCGCCCGGGCGTCGCCGGGCGACGACACCGAGGTCGGCGGAAGGAAACAATGCCAAGGCTGGACGTTCATGATCAGGGCGACGCCTGCTGCTGGGGCAGGACCGGCGAAGCCCGGAAGCGGATCTCGCGTCCGGCGGTGGTCACGTACGCCACGCAGACCCGTTCGCCCTGGCCGCAGCGCCGGCACCGCGGCGCCGGCGGGTCCGGCTCCTTTGGCGGCGACACACGCAGCCGCCGTCGCCGCGGCCGCTGGGCGATCGCCGCCCGGGCCAGAGGCACCAGCCTGGACCGGACATGGTTGGCGAGGAACCCGTAGTGACGGATCTTGGTGAAGGAGCGGGGCAGCACATGCTGGAGGAACCGCCGGACGAAGGTCGGCAGAGAGAAGGTCTGCGGGCAAGGGGTGCAACGCGTCTGGTTTCGGCAGCTCAACCGCCGGAGCCAGCGCCACAGCTACAACAGGACAGGGTTTAATGAAATGTGGCAGAAGTCTGTGCATGCGTTACAAGAGGACATCGTGGCGATGACCCAGGCGCTGCATTCCCGGGGGCGGCCGTGTTGGGCATCGACGTCCACGGGCCTACTTATGCAAAAACACCTGATCGATCCCGTGCGCCGCCGGCATGTGCCGCGACAGTTTAGCCGAGGAAGGCGTAGTGCAGTCCAAGGCTATCCAGACGGTCTGCGACCTTACGCATGGCGGTGAGGCTAGGCTGGGACATGTGTGTTCAGGCGGTGGGTGATTTCTTTTTCCGCCAAGCTGCGTTCGCGCGCTCGTCCGATGCGAAGGGCGTCAACCAAAGCAAGTAAATCGTAGAGTGCAGGATCGCGTCGGGCAGCACCCGGCACGCTCCCATACAGAGGTTGCACAGCGGCGCCTTGCACCTGGCCCTCCGGGTCCGGCCACACGGGAAAAATCTGCTCTGACGCGCTGATTCTGCCGGACAAGATGGGCGCCGCCCACGCGGTCGGCATCCCGCGGGTTACTTCTTTCAGCCTTGCCGGAAAAGCATAGGGCACCCCGTGAACCAGAAAGTTGCGGAGCGCTTTTCGACGGACTTCTTTGTTTTCGGGATCGACCAGATCAGCTTCGCTCAACCGGCGGACAGCAGCATGGACTTCGGAGGCGCTCATCCCAAGTTCCTGGCCTAAATCGGCATAGCTGCTCCACGCTCCGCCCAACGAGAGCTTGAGTGCAACAACGACGTCTTGTGGTTTGGTGACCATGCGAATACGCTGTTCTCGAATAGCGAACGGTCAAGCTCATTTACTCCTCTTGCCGCTCCTGATTCATTAATCGTAGAACAATACCTCGCCCGTGCCCATATCATAATAGGCTCCAATTATTTTAATTTCTCCATTTTTCTCCATATCATTTAAAATGGAGCTTTGCCTTCTAATATTCACAACGGTTAGTTTTACATTTGCTCGTATTACCAAGTCTAAAAATTCGGGATTTCCTGATGATTTTTCGCCATTGAAATGGTTACAGCATTCTACTGCCGGGTAGATCTTTTTCAACAAAGGGGTAAGGTTTCCAAGTTCCACTTTGTCTATAGAGCCCTTTATGGCACCACAGTATTCATGACCCACTACCAACACCAATTTTGCCCCTGATACTTTACAGCCAAATTCCATAGAGCCTAGTATATCTTCGTTTACAATATTTCCAGCTACTCTGGCTACGAACATATCACCAATTCCTTTATCGAAAACATCTTCAACGGGGACTCTTGAATCGATGCAGGATAAAACAACAGCTTTAGGGTATTGCCCGGATGCGCCATCCCGGATTTGTTTAGAATGATCGCGCACGGTTAATGTCCCCGAGCAAAATCGTTTATTTCCCTCTTTTAAACTCTTAATCACGTCATCAGGAGTCAGGTTTCTTTGTTCTTCGGCTGAAAGGACTTTTTCGATTAATGGTTTCTGGTTCATTATATTATTTGGTTTGTGGGATCAATTTTAAGTTCAAAACAAACCTCCGGCGCCCTCGCCGTCAATTGGCGAGTTGAAAAGCTGTCGCAAGGGCACGCGCGACATTCAGTACCACCTCGCCGCACCCAACGCCGCCTGCGTCTTCGCCTTGATCACCACCGCGTGCAATAATGCTTGCATCTCAATACATAAAAATAAGCGCTATGCTGATGATCCATCGGCACCCCACTGCCTTTTAGGGAAAGCCCCGGTGGTCGAATTCAGGTCTCTACCTAAACCTCTTCACTGGTCATCGGTAGCGCTCGCCATTGATCTCGTAGGCGAGATGCGACATCGAACTTCCCAGCGCTGGTCAGTCTACTTGGCATTACCTCTCGTTTTTGGCACAGTACTCTCGCTAATCTTGTTTGAACTCGCACGCGATCGCGCCGAATGGGAGCTGTGGAAAGACTATCTCCCTTTAGGTCAATGGCCGGTTTACGGCGATCTAGCAGTCACTCTTGAACATTTGTCCGAGGCTGCAAGGGGTGGCGATCCACTGAGTGATCCAAACTCTGAATTTGCCTATCCTCGAGCTCTCCTCGTATGGCACCACCTTGGAATTCAACACATCCCGGCAACGTGGCTTGGACTCCTGCAAAGCATCTTGGCGGTGGGCGGTATCGTCTTTGTCATACGTCCGAGGAATTTATGGCAATCGATTGCAACGGCTCTGCTGTTTGTCACCCCTCCGTTACTGCTCGGTTTTGAACGAGCCAACCTGGATTTCCTCCTATTTTTGCTCTGCGCTGGATGCGCCTTGGCATGGGCCCGTGCGCAAACCATCCCGGGTTTAACGGTCCCCGTTGCAGGATTAGTCCTGGGCGCCGTCGCAAAATTGCACCCGGTTTTTGCGCTCGTGGCAGGCGCATTCGTCGAGCAAGGGAAGCGCCGATTGATTTGGCTGCTCGGCTTAGGACTGCTGCTTATCTTCTGGGCTTACACTTGGTCTGACTTCGGCTTGATATCGAAAAAAGTGCCAACGGCGTCACTCTGGGGCTCGTGGGGAGGTATTACCTTCTTTGAGCGCGTGGGGCGTTTTGTTGACCGCAGAGAAGCATATAGCTGGTTATGGAATACGAGGTGGGAGCTGGTTGCGGTGCTGACCTATGCAGTCACTGGAGGTCTCGCATTCGCCGCAGGAAATATGCGATCCCGACGTTTTAATTCAACGGTCGTGGAACCTCGGGATTACGCATATTACTGGATTGGGGCGGCAATCTGTTGCGGCTCCTTCGCGGGCGCAAACTATGCTTATCGGTGGATCTTCTTGCTGCTCACGATTCCTTTGCTCGGACGTCTCGCTTCGTCCGATGTCCGTGCAGTCGCCCTCTGGTCTCGAGTTACCCTCATAGCGATTGTGGTGAGCTTGGTAGCTCCGCTCCAAGGACACCCTGGGGTGTTTCTCGTCACCCAGTTTGCAAACTGGACCTGTATACACCTCCTAATTGCAGGCTGCGCCGCAATGCGGATTTCAGCCAATCCATTCCTACGGAGCCGTCGCAAAATCTCAGTGCGTATTCACGAAGGGATGCGGCGGGAGAGGATGCCGGAGACGGCGCGGCGGTCGTGATTCCCGGCCATGGCGGCGGCGAAGCCGGTGGTGGTGTGATAGGCGCGGGGAGCGCCAATGCATAAACAGGTTGTTGGCCCAGCGGTTGAACATCCCGTGAATGCGTGTGCGCGGCTTTGAGACTTAGGCGTGAAGTTGAAGCTGGACGAAAATCTGGGCGAACGCGGGCGCGCCACGTTTGCTGTGGCCGGGCACGAAGTCTGCACCGTCCCGATTCATCAAGCCATCCAGACATGATGAAAACTTACAAAAACGTAATTTTCCAGAAAGGAAGGAGCAAGGGCGGTGGGGTAGAGTGGCCGGCGTAGCACCGAGAATCTCAATCTTACTGTTTCAATCATGAATCCACACACAGCATCCAAACCCTATCTTCGTCTGACCAGCGCCGCCGCCGCCTTGGCCATCGCTGGCAGTCTCGCCTGGGCGGTCGCGACCTTTGCGTCCGATGAGGCCGCCCCGCACGTCACCGTCAAAATCGACGAAACGCCCATCGAACGCGACACAACGTTTGAACCGGCAAGTTACTCGTCCGTGGTCAAACGCGTTGCTCCGTCGGTGGTCAACGTCCAGGTGACCCAACGCGCCCGTTCCGTCCCGGCGCAGGCCTTGCCGCCTTTCATGCAGGACCCGCGGCTGCGCGAGTTCTTCGGTGGGGAGGGACCCGAGCGCGAGATGCGCCAGCCGTCCCGTGAAGGTCAGGGCTCGGGTGTGGTCGTCAGCGCCGACGGCTATATTCTTACCAACAACCACGTCGTGAACGGCGCGGACGAGATCAAGATTGTTTTCAACGATGGCAGCGAACTGATCGCGAAGGTCGTGGGCACAGACCCGCAGACCGATCTGGCCGTCATCAAGGTCGAGGCAACCGATCTTCCGGCCGTGACCTTTGCGGACAGCGACGTGATCGAGGTGGGCGATCGCGTGCTCGCGGTCGGCAACCCGTTCGGTATCGGCCAGACGGTGACAAGTGGCATGGTGGGCGCGCTCGGTCGAGCGTCGCTCGGACTCGAATACGAGGACTTCGTCCAGACCGACGCAGCGATCAACCCGGGTAATTCCGGGGGCGCACTCGTTGACATCCGCGGCCGTCTCGTGGGCATCAACACCGCCATTCTCAGCCGTACCGGCGGTTTTCAGGGCATTGGTTTTGCGATCCCGAGCAACTTGGCGCGTAGCGTCATGGAGCAACTCGTGGCGAATGGTGAAGTCGTGCGCGGCTTCCTCGGGGTATCGATTCAGGACATTACGCCCACTCTCGCCCGTAGTTTTGATCTGTCTGAACGCAGCGGCGCGCTTGTCGCGGACGTCGTGCGCGACAGTCCCGCCGAGAAGAGCGGCCTGCAGGCCGGCGATGTCATCACCTCATTCAATGGCCGACCGGTGGTCGACGCCCGGCGTCTGCGCCTGACCGTCGCCAGCTTTGCCCCTGGCACGACGGTGCCCGCCACGCTTCTGCGTGATGGCAAGTCCCTCGATCTCCAACTCGAAGTCGGACACCGTCCTGGCGAAGAGCGCGTCGCGGACACCGGCCGCAGGGGAAGTCGCGGTGGAGCGGAGGCGCGTGAAGAAGCCGCCTTGCGCGGCGTGGGCGTTTCGGACCTCGATGCGCGAGCCCGCCGCGAATTTGAGATCCCGACCCGTCTGCAGGGTGCGTTGATCACCTCCGTGACTCCCGACTCCGCTGCGGCCAAGGCGGGGATCCGTCCGGGCGATGTCATCACGGAGATCAACCGTCAGCCGGTCGCGAGTGCGGAGGATGCCGTCAAGCTCACCGAACGTCCCGAGACAAAAGAAACCCTTGTCCGCGTATGGAACTCCCGCGGCACCCGCTATGTCGTGGTAGCCGAGACGGCTGACGGCAGCTCATAAACACTTCCGGCCTTCCAG
Source organism: Opitutales bacterium (assembly GCA_038212175.1). Taxonomy (GTDB): domain Bacteria; phylum Verrucomicrobiota; class Verrucomicrobiia; order Opitutales; family Opitutaceae; genus CAMAXB01. The sequence continues at coordinate 6,030 of JBBQUU010000033.1, forward strand.
GCCGGGCCCCCCAACCGCCCCGTACGTCCCTAACCGGACGGCGGGGCGTTTAATTTCTCACCCTTCGTTTGTCCATCGTTCTCGTAATCGTAATCGTTCTCGTAATCCTCCGCGCGGTTCGGAACTCGAGAACGATTACGAGAACGAGAACGAGAACGAGTAAGATTACGAGAACGAGGATGAAGTTGCCGGCAACGCGAGCGGCCCGCACCCCCGTTTCATCTGACTTCTCGCCGAACGCCCTTTCCCTGCTTTAACTGCCGTCCATGCGTATTCTCGTGGTCGAAGACGACGCCAAGATCGCCTCCTTCGTGGTCAAGGGACTGAAGCAGGAGGGCTATGCCGTGGACCATGCGGCCGACGGGGACACCGGACTGACTCTGACTGCGACCACGCGTTATGACGCGGCCGTGGTCGACGTCATGCTGCCCGGCCTCGACGGGCTCAGTCTCGTGAAGCGCCTCCGGGCTCAAGGCGAGCAGGTCCCGGTGCTGTTCCTGAGCGCGCGCTCGGGCGTCGGCGACCGCGTGCTCGGCCTGCAGTCGGGCGGGGACGATTACCTGACGAAACCCTTTGCCTTTGCGGAACTCACGGCGCGTCTGCAGGCCTTGATCCGACGTTCGACGCGCGCACCCGAGGCCACCCGTCTGGTGGCGGCCGATGTGACGATGGATCTCGTGGCGCGCACCGTCACGGTCGCGGGCGGGGTGGTCGACCTCCAGCCGCGGGAATTTTCGCTGTTGGAATACCTGTTGCGCCATCCCGGCCGCGCGGTGACGAAGACCATGATTCTCGAACACGTCTGGGATTACAGCTTCGATCCGCAGACGAACGTGGTGGATGTATTGATGCATCGGTTACGGGCCAAAGTGGACCCTGACCGCACCCGCATCGAAACCGTGCGGGGTGTAGGTTATGTCTTCAAAGCCTGACTTCGAACGCACCCACCGGTCGCTGGCCGTGCGCCTGAGCGTGTGGTTCGCCATGCTCTTCACGGTCGGTTTCGTGGCGATCTTCGCGCTGCTTTATTGGTTGCTCGCGCGCTCGCTGGAGGCGGCGGAGTACGAGGCGCTGCAGCTGCGCCTGCGGCAGTACGCGGGCATCTACGAGATCAGCGGCGTCAATGGACTGCGCCAGCGCGTCGCCGAGGACAGCGAGGGGCCGAATGTCCGGTCGCTCTTTATTCGCCTCAGCAGTGCGCGCGGCGAAGTGGTCTGGGGCAAGATCCCTCCCGACTGGATCGAGGCCGATGTGCGCCGCGTGGCCGTGCCCAATGGGTGGGGCGGATGGCTGGCCCGCGAGGAAAAAATCAGTGTACTGCGGGTTCCCCGCGATGCGGAGCGTGACCTCGCGGTGGTTTCGCAGCTGATCGACGAGGGACTGCTGCTTCAGGTCGGGCGCAGCACGGACAGTCGCGCGGTGCTGCTCGCGCCGCTGCGGAGCACCTTTGCGTGGGTGGGCGGCGCCGTGATTCTGGTGGGGTCGATGGCGGGTTATTTGGCCGCAAGACGTGCGACGCGGCCGCTTCGCCAAGTGGTGGAAACCGCGCGGCGCATCGTGCAAACCGGTGCACTGGACGCCCGCGTGCCGACCCCGCCTCGCGCCGACGACGTCGCCGAGCTCGTGCATCATTTCAACACGGTGCTCGACAAGAATGCCGACCTGCTGCGGGCGATGCGGGAGGCGCTCGACAATGTCGCTCATGACCTGCGCACGCCGCTCACCGGATTGCGCGGCAGCGCCGAGCTCGCGTTGGGGCAGACCATCGACCCGGCGGCGCGCGAGGCGCTTGGCGAATGCGTGGAGCGGGCCGACGATGTTCTGCTTCTCTTGCACGCCCTCATGGAAATCTCCGAGGCCGAGTCGGGCATGCTTAAGCTGGAGCGTGCACCCTGTGACCTGGCGGAGGTTGTCGGACGGGCGGTCGACCTCTACACCGACGTGGCGGAGGCGAAGGGCCTCGTGTTGACCTGCAAGGCTCCGTTCCCGGTACCGATCAAGGGAGACGCGGTGCGGTTGCGTCAGGTGGTGGCCAACCTGCTCGACAACGCATGCAAGTACACGCCATCGGGTGGCCGGGTGGAGGTGGAGGTGTCAAAGGACGGGACTGACGCACTGCTGACGGTGACGGACAATGGACCTGGAATTCCTCTGGCGGAGCGCCCGCGCATTTGGGAACGCCTTTATCGCGGCGACAAAAGTCGTTCAGAGGCGGGTCTTGGCCTGGGCCTCAGCGTGGTGCGGGCCGTGGTGGCGGCCCACGGCGGCTCGGCGTCCGTGGAGGGTGGGGCAGCCGGCGGGGCGAGCTTCGTGATTCGACTGCCTGGAAGCCCGGCCGGCAGCGTCGAGTCGTGAGTCGTTCCTACTTCTCGATGACGAAGGGGAACCGGAGGAATCGATAACAGACGGGTAATTTTTACGCCCCGAATTATCACATGAGAGTTCGCAGAGTGGCGCGGTGGAATCCCATCACATTGGTCGGCAGGTTCGTCGGGTCTCTTCAAGGAGCGGCGGCACTCCTGCCGCCGGGTTTGGTGCAGGAAGGGCGTGCGCGAGGCCGTCCGGCCTCCAAGCCGGCGGCAAGAGTGCCGCCGCTCCGGTCGAGCCACCAAACGTAGTGATTGCACAGGTGCTCGCTGATCCTGCGCCCCTGCGGCCCGGAAGGCCTGCGCGGTAACCGTCGAAGACGGGGGCCGCAACTGCATCGTCCGGTTGAGGTAAGATCTGCCGGCACCTGCCTCATCTCACGGTCCGCAACTGCACACTGTCGACGAGCCGGTCTTGCGAGAGGATGTCGGTGGCGACGACGAGTTTTTCGCCGGACGCGACGAGACCTCGGTCGCGCAAGAGAGAGATGGCCTGCTCGATCGTTTCGTTGGGGTCGGAGGTCAGCGGCATCAGCACCGGCTCGACGGCGCGAACCAGGCGGAGCTGGCGAAGCGTTTCCACCGTGTTGGTCATGGCGAAGATTCGGGCGGAGTTCGGACGAAACGCGGCGAGGCTGATGGCCATGAATCCCTGGCGCGTAAAGGTCAGCAAGGCGCTGCCGTCGATCTGATTGGCGAGCTGGACGGCGGCTTGCAGCAACTTGACCTTGTCGCCCTTGATGTGCTTGGGCTCCACAAAGCCCTCCGAATCCTCGTCCTCGATGCGGCGCGCGATTTTGTCGAGAATCTGCACGCATTCGAGCGGATATTTGCCGACAGTGGTTTCGCCGGAGAGCATCACGCAATCGGCTTTCTCGAAGACAGCGTTGGCGACGTCGGTGATCTCGGCGCGCGTTGGCATCGGCGAGGTGATCATCGATTCGAGCATGTGCGTGGCGATGATCACAGGCCGGCCGTGGTGGAAACAGGTCTTGACCGCGCGGCGCTGGATGACGGGCAGATCCTCGAAGGGGCATTCGATGCCGAGGTCGCCGCGCGCCACCATGAGCGCGTCGGTGGCTTTGATGATTTCGTCGAGGTTCTCGATGGCGGACTGATCCTCGATCTTGGCGATGATGCGGGCGCGGGATCCGTGACTGCGCAAAAACTCGCGAAGCGCCTCAATGTCACCCGCTTCGCGGACGAAGGAGAGGGCAACATAGTCGATGCCTTCGGCGAGGCCGACGAGCGTGTCCGCACGATCCTTCTCCGTGAAGGACGGCAGGTTGATCTTCACGCCCGGAAGGTTGATGTGGCGACGTGAGGTGAGCTGCCCTGGGGTCAGGACCTTGCAGCGAATGTGCGCGGCTTTTTTTTCCAGCACCTCGAAGCGCATGAGTCCGCTGTCGACCAGCACGATGTCGCCGACATGAATCGCGTTGATGAGATCCTGGTAGTTGACGTCGACCGAGCGAATCTCCTCCGCGTTCTCACGGTCGCCGCCGGGCTTGACGGTGAAGTCGAAAATCTCACCGGCCTTGAGCTCGATTGGTGTTTCAAGATCCCCCGTGCGTATCTCCGGTCCCTTGATGTCCATCATGATCGCGATCTCGCGGCCGACGCGCTTGGAGACCGCGCGGATGCGGCGGATCACGGTGCGGGTCCATTCATGCTTGGCGTGCGCCATGTTGAGACGCGCCACGTCGACCCCGCTGCGGATGAGGTTCTCGAGGACGGCTTCGCTTTCGGTCGCTGGCCCCAGCGTGAAGATGATCTTGGTGCGGCGCAGGTCGGTCGGAGGATTCATCGTAAAGGCAGGCAGGCTGCGCATCGATTGCCGTTCAGGCGAGGGCGGTATGGTGTCAAACCATTGAAATATGTCTAACGTTCACGCGAAGTCGTAAAAAGGCGTGCCCCCGCCCGGCGCAACGATGGAGAAGCCGCAGGCGAGGCGCGGGCGCAGCACGGTGAGCGCCGACTCCACCGCGTCGAGGCTGTTGCAGTCGCGACTGAGGTGAGTGAGAAAGATGTGACGCCAGCGCGGGCTGGCGACGGACTCCAGCAATTCGCGCATCCCGTCGTTTGAGAGATGGCCGTGACGACCGGAGATTCGCTGTTTGGTGGACCAGGGCCGCTTGAGATCGGCCTGAAGCAGGCGCGGGCAATGGTTGGACTCGACGGCGACCACGTCGACCTCGCGCAGGTGCTCGCGCACGTGCTGCGGGATGTGTCCAAGGTCGGTCAACCACGCGAGGGCGCGGCGCGGCGAAAAGAGATCGCCCTCCTGTCCGGCTGCAAAGGTGAACCCCACCGGCTCCTGGGCGTCGTGGGGCACGGAGAAACTTTGCACCTCAAGATCGCGAAAACGAAAGCGCGCGCCGGTCTCGAACACCTGCCAGTCCGGACGGTGATCGAGTTTGGCCTGAACGGCGCGGGCGGTCGCGGCGTTGGCAAACACCTGCACGCGGGGATGCTTGGCGAGGCCATCGATGCCGGCGGCGTGGTCGCCGTGTTCGTGGGTGAGGAAGATCGCGTCGATCTTCTCCAGCGAGGTGTCCGCCTCGTGGAGCATCTGGCGCAGCTTTCGCGTGGAGAAGCCGGCGTCGACCAGCACGCAGGCGGACTCGGTCTGAAGCAACGCGGAGTTGCCCGCGCTGCCGCTGCCGAGAATTCGGAACCTCATGCCCATGGAGGCAGCAAACGAGGGCGGAAGGCGTGGACAAACTAAAAACACGCGGACACGAAACCGTTTTCCGCCCGGCAGGCCAACGGAGGATTGCAACCAGCCGGTGGAGCATTAACGACTTCACGCCCCCTCGCCCCATGCATCGTCTCTTGTTGCCTCTTCTCGTCGCCGCCTTGCTCGCCGGTTGTGCGCAGCAGCGCGACGTCACCGTGATCAAGCTGGCCCACGGTCTCGACTCCGAGCATCCGGTGCACAAGGCCATGGTCTACCTTGGCGAACGGCTCGCGGAGAAATCTGCGGGGTCGATGCGCGTCGACGTGTACTCTGGCGGACAGTTGGGGACGGAGCGCGAAAGCATCGAGTTGTTGCAATTGGGCGGCCTCGGCATGACGAAGACGTCGGCCAGTGTGCTCGAGGGGTTCGCGGCGGAATTCAAGGTGTTTGGTCTGCCCTATCTATTCCGCGACGAGGCGCACAAGATTGCCACGCTCGAAGGACCGATCGGCCGCTCCATCCTGGCGGCGCCGACACCCAAGTTCGTTCGCGGCCTTTGTTACTATGAGGCGGGCAACCGCAGTTTCTACACGAAGACGCGTGCGGTGCGCGTGCCGGCGGACCTCGCAGGGCTCAAGATCCGTGTGCAGGAGAGCCCGATGGCCTTCGCCCTCATTCGCGCCTTCGGCGGGTCGGCGACGCCGATCGCGTGGGGGGAGCTCTACACGTCGTTGCAGCAGGGCGTGGTCGATGGCGCAGAGAACAACCCGCCGAGTTTTCATCTCTCGCGGCACTATGAGGTCTGCAAATTCTACACGCTCAACGAGCACACGGCGGTGCCGGACGTGCTTCTCGTGAGCGAGCATCTTTGGGAGCGCCTCGATCCGCAGCAGCAGCAGTGGTTGCAGGAAGCGGCGGACGAATCCGCGGTCGTGCAGCGGGATTTGTGGGAAGTCGCCACGCAGACGGCGCTCGACGAAGTCCAGAAGGCGGGCGTCGAGATCATTCATCCCGACAAGGCGCTGTTTGCCCGGCAGGTGGCGTCGTTGCATGAGGACGCCAAGCAGGATCCGGTCGTCGGGTCGCTCAGCCAGAGAATCTCGGAGGTACGCCCATGAAGACGCTTCGTCTCGTTCTTGATCGCCTGCTCGGCTCCGTCGTCTGTGTGCTCATGGCGGTGATGGTGCTCAATGTAAGCTGGCAGGTTTTCACCCGATTCGTGCTTGGCACGCCCTCGAGCTTCACGGAGGAGGCGGCGCGCTACATGATGATCTGGGCGGGCCTGCTCGGTGCGGCCTACGCGGCGGGGCAGAGGGCCCACCTCGCGCTCGACCTGCTCACGGCCAACCTGACGGGCGCCCGCAAGCGGGCGTCGGAGGTCTTCATTCATCTCTCGGCGCTCGCGTTTTCGATCGGTGTCCTGCTCCTCGGCGGCGGCCGGCTCGTCTGGATCCAATTGTCGCTCGGCCAGCAGTCGGCCGCGCTGCAGTGGAAACTTGGATACATCTACCTTGCCGTGCCGGTGGCCGGGGCGTTCATCGCGTTGTACAGCATCCTCGGCCTGATCGAGACCTTGCGCGGCGGGAACGAACCGAAGGTGCGGGAAGGAGGAGTGCACTAAGATGAACGAAGCCCTGCTGCTCGCGGCGGTGTTCGCCGTTCTCCTCTTCGCCGGCGTGCCGATCGCCTATGCCATCGGCCTTGCGGCCGTGGCCGCGTTGACCGCCACCCTCGATCCCGCGTCTGCGGCGACGGTGGTCTCCCAGCGCCTGGCCACGGGACTCGACAGTTTCGCGCTGCTGGCGATTCCATTCTTCATCCTCTCCGGCCAGTTGATGAACCGGGGGGGCATTGCCCGGCGGTTGATCGATCTGGCGAAGGTGATTGTCGGCGGGCTGCCCGGCGGCCTCGCCTTCGTGAACGTGCTGGCGAACATGATGTTTGGCGCGATCTCCGGATCGGCGGTCGCGGCGGCCGCGGCCATTGGCGGGTTCATGTCGCCGCTGCTCAAGAAGGACGGCTACAACCGGGAGTTTGGCGCGGCGGTGAATATTTCCTCGTGCGTCACGGGACTGCTCATACCCCCGAGCAATGTGATGATCGTTTTCTCGCTCGCGAGTGGAGGAGTGTCGATCGCGGCCTTGTTCATCGCCGGTTACGTGCCGGGCATTTTGCTCGGACTTGCGCTCATGCTGGTGGCGGGAGTGATGGCGAAACGCCGGAAGTATCCGGTGGGACAATGGGTCGCCGGCGCCGAGGCCGTGCGCATCTTTTTCGCGGCGCTGCCCAGCCTCCTGCTCGTGTTCCTCGTGATGGGCGGCATCATCCTTGGCTGGTTCACGCCGACGGAGGCCAGTGCGATCGCGGTGATCTATACCTTCGTGCTTTCGGTCATCATTTATCGCGAGATCAAGTGGTCGGAACTGCCGCGTTTGCTGACGGATGCCGCCACGACCACGGCGATCGTTCTCCTCCTTGTCGGCACCTCGATGGGCATGTCGTGGGTCATGTCGTCGGCCAATATCCCGCAGACGATTTCCGAGGTGCTCCTGGGTCTGACGGACAATCGTTTCGTGCTGCTTCTCATCATCACGGCGATCGTGCTGATCGTGGGCACGTTCATGGATATGACGCCTGCCGTCCTGATCTTTACGCCGATCTTCCTGCCCGTGGTGAAGAGCTTCGGCATGGATCCGATTCATTTTGGCATCGTGCTGATCTTCAATCTTTGCATCGGCCTCTGCACGCCTCCGGTGGGGACCGCGCTCTTCGTCGGCTGCGGCGTGGCCGGCACCACGATTGCGAAGGTGTGGCGTCCGCTCATCCCGTTCTTCATCGCGATGCTCGTCGTGCTCATGCTCGTGACGTTTGTGCCCTCGCTGACGTTGTTTCTGCCTAGACTGCTGGGCTTCTGATCGAGCCGATCCCGGGCTTGCCCTCACCCTCGGGGTGAGGAACGCTCACGATTTCTCCCATGGCCGCCCTTCGTCTCGAACATCTTGCCCTCAACGTCGCCGATCCGCAGCGGACCGCGGCGTGGTATGGTCAGCATCTTGGTTTGCGCGTGGTGCGCGCGGGCGACGACATCGCCCGGACCACCTTCCTTGCCACCTGCGATGGCGCGGTGCTGATCGAGTTGTACAACAACAACACTGCGCCCATTCCCGCCTACGCTCAGAAACACCCATTGGAACTGCACCTCGCGTTTTGCTCCGACGATCCACAGGCGGAGGCGGAACGCCTGCTCAAGGCCGGCGCCGTGCTCTCGGAACCCGCCAAGCTCACGCCGGCGGGTGACGAAGTGGTCATGCTGCGGGACCCGTTTGGACTGGCGCTGCAATTGGTGAAACGCGCGAAGCCGATGCTTTAGGAAACGTTGGGCAACCTACCTGAAGAAGGGTGCGGTTGCGGTGGGGCGGATTTTTGGGGTCTTGCCGACGGCGTGCGATCAACGTTGATGGTTTGCACCAATGGGCCATGCGGGCCGTCAAGCGGGTTGACCGCGCTCGGTTTGTGGCTACATCGTGACCCTTCATGCCGAGGAAAACCCTTTCACCCAAGTCGTCTGCGAAGTCCGTCCGTCCGCTGCGCGGGGTGGTCTCCATCACCCGGCAGGTGCACTTCAACTCGGCGCACCGCTTGTACAATCCGACCAAGAGCCAGCGCTGGAACGAGGAGAAGTACGGTCTCTGCACCAACCCCCATTGGCACGGACACAATTATGTTCTCGAAGTGACGGTCCGCGGCGAACCCGATCCGGAGTCCGGCTACATCATGGATCTGGGCGACTTGAAGAAGATCCTGCATGAGGCGGTCGTCGACCGATGCGACCATCGCAACCTCAACGACGAGGTGCCCTTTCTCCGCGGAGTGATTCCCTCGACCGAGAACCTTGTCATTGCCTTCTGGAATCAGATCGAACCGCACATCCACGCCGGCCGGCTGCATTGCGTGCGTCTCTACGAGACACCGCGCAACTTTGCGGACTATCACGGGCCCGATGCCGGCTGAGCCCAGGAAATCCTAAATCCCAAACTACCAAATCCCAAATAACGGTGGGCCGCTTTCGCTTTCGCCGTTTGGCTTTTGGGCTTCCAGCCTTTGAACTTTCCTCTTCGTAATCTTCTCAAACCCTATCGTTGTTCACACGTGAGGGTTTAATCCCGAATGCGGGGCATCCCTCCGGCCTTCCGGCCCGTAGGGTTTGATACGCGGCTGTTATCGTCCCCAGCCGCCCGCGCAACCCGACAAAAACGACATGTCCAAAACCAAGAAATCGATGTTCCTCCACGCCACGACCGGCGGGGGGCAGCCGCGCATCCCTCGGCGTTACGATCACGCGTTCAAGGTCACGCCCGCGTACCGCGAAGGCCTGCCCGACATGATGGAGGCGGTCGACGCGATCCAAGGGGCGCCAGTCCCGATCCAACAGGTGGGCATTGCCGGCTTTCGCCTGCCGCTCACGTATCGCACGAAGGCGGGCGGTGTGCTGACGCTCGAAACCAGCGTCACCGGCACGGTCTCTCTCACGGCCAGCCTCAAGGGGATCAACATGAGCCGCATCATGCGCTCGTTTTACGAGCACAAGGACGACGTCGTAACCCCGGACCTGCTCCGACGCATTCTGGTCAAATACCAGCGCAAGGTCGAAGCGCTCCATGCCCGCATCAAGCTGACGTTTTCTTATCCGCTGCTTCAGAAGTCGCTGCGCAGCGGCCTTGAGGGTTACCAGTACTACACCGTTTCGTTCGAGGGCGCGATCGATGACGCTGGCCGCTTCCGGCGCTTCATCGAGTTCGACTTCGTCTATTCGTCGGCCTGTCCGTGCAGCGCGGAGCTGGCCGAGCACGCCCGCGACGAGCGGGATGTCTTCGCGATCGCGCACAATCAGCGATCAAAGGCGCGGGTGAAGGTGGAGATTGCCCCCGGCGCGCGCCTGGCGGTGGAGGATGTGCAGGCGCACTGCCTCGCGGCGCTGAAGACCGAGACGCAGGTCATGGTGAAGCGCGAAGATGAGCAGGCCTTCGCGGAGCTCAACGGCGCCTACATCAAGTTTGTCGAGGATGCCGCGCGCCTGGTGTACGAGCGCCTGGCGGGTGACAAACGCATCCACGATTTCCAGGTCGCCTGCTCCCACCTCGAGTCGCTGCATTCCCACGATGCCGTCAGCGTGATCTGCAAGGGCGTGCCCGGAGGGTTTGCGGCTGACTTCATGGATTTCCGATCGTTGGTCTGCTGAGATGAATCTCGGTCCCATTGTCACCGCATCATGAAGCCGGTCGCCAAGCGTCCGGCCGCCGCGACCGTCGCGGGCAAAAAGCGACCCGTCGTGCTGATCACCGGCGCCTCGCAAGGCATCGGAGCGGCGATTGCCCGGGTGTTTGCCGAGGAGATCCCGGGAGTGAAACTGGCGTTGGTGGCGCGCAATGAGCGGAACTTGGACGCTGTCGCGCGCACGTGCGTCCGGTCGGGCGCAGATGCGGCGGCCTTTGGCGGCGATGTGACCGACGAGGGCGCGGTGTCCGCGATGGCCGGCGCCGCGCTGAAGCGCTTTGGTCCCATCGACGTGCTGGTGAACAACGCCGGCATCTTCGCCGGCGCGCGGTTTGTCGAAACCACGGTGGCCGACTTCGACCGCGTGCTCTCGGCCAATTTGCGCAGTGCTTTCCTTGTCTCGCGTGCGGTCGTGCCGGCCATGATCGCCCGGGGGAGCGGCGACGTGTTCTTCATGAGTTCCATTGCGGGGCTCGACGCTTATCCCAACGGCGCGGCGTACTGCGCGGCGAAATTTGGCGTGACCGGACTCGCGAAGGTCCTGCGCGAGGAGACGAAGGAAGCGGGCGTGCGGGTATGCTGCGTGCACCCCGGCGCCACTTGGACGCCCTCGTGGTCGACCAGCGGAGTGGCCGAAGAACGGATCATGCCCGCGGAGGATGTCGCCCGCGCCTTCCTGGATATTTACCGCCTTTCCCGCAACACGGTCGTTGAGGAGATCGTGCTCCGCCCGCAGCGCGGGGACGTTTAGTCTGCGATCGGTCGGATAGGACGGATCGGACTGATCGGACGGATCGGACGGATCTGGATAGGTCGAGAACGATGGGGGAGGCGGGGTCAGCGGGCGGTCGCCGAGGACGGCGGAGCCATGGGGCCGCGGAGGGCCTTGTTGGCGTGGCGGTCGGGCAGCGGCAGAAGCGGGCCGCCCCGGTTGGCGATCTCATGCCGGCGCTCCTTGGGAATGCGTTTCAAGTCACTCGGTCCAGACCGTCTGCACCTTTCGCTCGTGCGTCGGCCACCATTGATGAAGCAGATCGGCGAGGCGGGCGACGACCACGGGGTTGCGCGAAGCGAGGTTGCGGTCCTCATGCGGGTCGGCGAGCAGCTCGAAGAGCTGGGGACGCAACTCGTCCCGCGGGTTCGAACTGGCGTAACGTTCGCTGACCTCCCCATCGTAGGTCAGGAGTAGTTTCCATTTCCCGTCGATCACCCACCGGTAGACGAGGCTGGCCTCCGGACGTTCGATGGACGGGACGTCGTGGGCGAAGGTCTCGCCGAAGACAACGTGCCGCGGCGAGGACGCGCCCGATTTTAGAGCCGGAAGCAGATCGTAGCCGGGCAGGTTCGCGGGTAACTTCACCCCGGCGGCGGCGAGGGCGGTGGGGACGATATCGATGCTGGAGGCGAGTTGCTCTCCGCGGCGACCGGGCTGAATCACTCCGGGCCAGCTGTAGAGAATCGGCTGGCGGACGCCGCCCTCGTAGGCGGACTGCTTGGAACGCGGGCCGAAATTGTTAGCATCGGGGCGTTGGATCCAGCCGTTGTCACCCACATAGACGACCAGGGTGTTGTCGGTCAGTCCGTTTTTGTCGAGGTGCGCAAGCAGTTCGCCGCAGGTTTCGTCGAACCACTCCACCATGGCGTAGTAACGCGCGACGAAATCGGATTCGATGCCCTTGGCCTTGTATTTGGCGAAGAGGCGCTCCGGCGGGGTGTGGGGCGTGTGCGGCAGGAAGGGCGCGTACCAGATGAAGAATGGTTTCTTCTCGGCGACCGCATGATCGATGAACGTCGTGACGGGGGCGAGGCCCTCGCGGCCGATTTTGAGGCCATCGTCGCCGTGACGCCCGCCGGGTTCGGGAAATCCGCGCGTCATGCCGTGGGTGAAGCCGCCGCGTTTGTGACTACCTTCCCACCATTTTCCGGACTGGTGGCTGAGGTAGCCCTGCTGGCCGAGCAGTCTGGCGATGGTGGGAGAGCGATCCAACTGGGCGATGAGTTTGCCGCGCAGGGCCTGGTAGTCGTCGGGGATGACCTCTCCCTTGCCGCCGAAGCGATTCATCTCGGGCAGACGGCTGGGATCGTTGCCGCTGATGCGGTGTTGGTGGGCATACAGGCCGTTGGCGAGCGTGGCCAAGGCCGGGCGGCAGAGCGCGGTGGGCACATAGCCGCGCTCGAAGGTCGCGCTGCGTGCCGCGAGGCGGTCGAGATGGGGAGTTTCGATCTGGGCGTGACCCATGAAACTGTAGTCGGTCCACGAATGGTCATCCGAGATAATGAAGACGATGTTGGGACGGTTTTCGGCGCGCAGGCCGCCGCATACCGCAAGGAGGAGGAGGGCGAAGAGGAGAGGTTGTTTCACGGGATGATTGAGGTGATAATGGGAAACGATTCAGCCACGCGGGGTTTGGGGGATGACGCAGGCCACGGGGAAATGGGGGATGAGGAAGTTCCGTAGGTGATAGGGGCGTCGGGGCCGCGGTCAAAAGCTCCGTGCAATCTCCCGTTGTTGAGCCCCAATCAGAAAGGGGTTGAGGACTGCCCTGCGCTTCGGTTGTTTGATGGACGGAGGGGATGCCGCCAGTCCACCGCACATTCCTCTGAAATCAGGAATTGGTAAGGTCGGCATCAGGACATTCTCCATGATTTTGCGCTAAGGTGGGCTCTCGTCGCTTTGACGCGCTTGCCCGGCAATTCGCCTCGCGCGGCACGCCGGCCGAACAAGGTCTCATCGCCGCGCTCGGTCACCGTTACGCGTCGCCGCAGCCGGAGAACCGCACGCCGCCCGACGAGGCTTATGCCGATGCGATGCGCAAACTCTGGTGGCAATTTCCAAAGGACGATGACCGACCGACTTCATGAAAGAGTGGGTGATCGCGGCCGAAGGATTTGCGGCGATGCCATTTGAGGTGATGGTGCGAATCGGGCTCTGAGACGAAATTCTCGCCGAGAAGGATTCATATCCCGACTACATGCCGTTCACCAAGACGCTCCTTCGCGGGGTGCCCAGTAGCATTTCGAAAGGCGCGTCCCTCCTCGCAGAGCCGGTTTATTGGTAAACTGGCCGGGTGTTTGCGCTCTCCGACGCCCTCAGAACGTTCGGTGTAATGTTCTTGGCTCGTGCGTCCCGTGCTTTCGCGATGGTGGGCCCGCTTTATCTTGCGCTGGTTGTCGCCGCCGTACCGCGTCCTCTGCCGACAGCCGCCCCGGAGGAAGTAGGGCTCGATGCGGAGAAACTCCGGCAAGCGGTTGATGCCTATGCCGCCGCGCTGGGTGGAGCAGGCGTGGAGCGCATGGTGGTGGCGCGACACGGTTGCGTCGTTTGGCGCGGCCCTCGCGCGGAGGTGATTTCAGGTGTACGCGGCCTGCCCAAGGCGGTCACGTCGCTGGTGTTCGGCACGCTCGTCGACGATGGCATCGTCGATCTAGATCTTCCGGCTGCGCGCCACGAGCCGCGCCTGGCCGGCCTTTATCCGCGGGTCACCCTTCGCCATTTTCTAACGAACACGTCCGGTTACCGCGGTATCGACGACGACGAGCCTCACGCCGAGCTCTTCTCGAAGCCGCCCCGCAGGGATCCCTTCATGCCGATCGAACCCCAGTTTGCTCCGGGCACGAACTACCATCCTTCGGACACAGCGATCGCCATGTCGGTGCTCGTGGCAACGCGCGCGGCGGGCGAGGCGTTCGAGGACATCTTCTGGCGGCGGCTCGGCGATCCGATCGGCGTGGACCGCTCCCGTTTTTCCTGGAGTGCCTACGAACTCGAGGACGGGGCGCGCGTGAACGGGGGCGCGGGGCACTTCCACGGGATCGCGACGAGCGCGGACGAACTTACGAAGCTCGCCGTGCTCCTGGCCAACGACGGCGAATGGAACGGGCGGCGCCTGATCAGTCGCGACTACCTGCGGGCGGCCACGGAGGTCCAGGCGGACCGGCCCCAGCCCAATCCTCGATTTGTGCCGACCGGCTATCTTCTGCGAACCCTCGGCGTCCACTCCCGCCAGCGTCTCGATCTCCCGGATCTGCCGATCCGGAGCACGTGGGGCATGGCGAGCAGGAACACGTCCATCCTCGTCGTCCCGGAGTGGGGCCTCGCGATCGTGCGGCTCGCCGACGACCGACCCGAGGCCGAGGGCGGCAGTCCCGCGCACGTCGCCTTTCTTGCCGCGATCGGCGCGGCGATACGCACCGCCCCGGTTACACCATCGATCCCGCCATGAACCTTCGCATTCGCCCTCTGGTCGTGACCCTCTCGATCCTGCTCGCGCCGCTCCGTGCCCAGGAGGCTGAGACGTGGCAGGTCGTCGACCTGCCCTTCTCCGCTTCGGAATCCGCCGAGCGTCCTTTCGACGTAACGTTTGGGGCGACGTGGTTGCACGAGGATGGGGAAGTCCGCGTCGTACCCGGATTCTTCGATGGCGATGGTCGCTGGATGCTCCGGTTCGCGCCCGGCCGCTCCGGTCGGTGGACCTTTCGAACCTTCTCGACGTTGCCGTCTCTTGAAGGGAAGACCGGGGAACTGCGGGTGGCCGACTCGGTGAAGTCTGGGCGGCGGGGGCCGATTGCGATCGATCCGAAGAATCCGCGGCGCTTCGTCCACGCTGACGGCGCACCTTATTTCGCCCTTTCGTTCGAACTCGACTGGTTGTTCGCGCTCGACTGGGACAATCCCGACGACATTCCCAAGACCCGTTCCATCGTCGGACACGTCGCGGACAACGGCTTCAACCAGGTGGTGATGAACGTCTACGCCTACGACGCGAACTGGGGCGAGAGGGAACGCATCCGTCCCGGGCACAATTTCGCCAAACCAGCGGTCTTCCCCTACGGCGGGACGAACGAGCAACCGGACCATTCCACCCTTAACGTGGCTTTCTTCCGGCACCTCGATCGCGTCCTTGCCCACCTGCACGAGAAGGAGGTTGTCGCGCACCTCATGATCTACGTCTGGAACAAGAAGGTGAACTGGGCGAAACCGTACACGCCCGAGGACAACCTTTACTTCGACTACGTCGTGAAGCGTTTTCAGGCCTTCCCCAACATCATCTGGGACATCTCCAAAGAGGCGCTCGCCTACGGTCGCGACGACCTCGGATACATCACCGACCGGATCGCGCGCCTGCGCCGACTCGACGGACATCGTCGGCTCGTCACGGTGCACGACTACGCCTACTGCCGCCAGCACCCCGACAAGGTCGACTTCGTCTCCGTGCAGGAATGGCGCCCCAACCTGTACAACGAGATGCTGGCCGTCGCGGATCGCCATCCGCAGCGCCCGATCGTCAACATCGAACACGGCGGCTATGAAATGACGATGCACGGGATCTTCACCGGGGCCTATACTGACGCGATCGCGTGCCTGGACCGGGCTTACCTTTGCGTATTCGCCGGAACGTATCCGACCTATTACTGGCAGAACAGCTCCTGGTACGAGGTGGTGTACGATCCGGGGTTGCTTCCGCCCGGGCAGCGGCCTGCGTTCCATTACTATCGGAACATGGCCGAACTCTTCGCACGGTACGAATTCAACCGGTTGGAGCCCCGCCAGTATCTCTATTCCCCCTACTGTCTGACGGACAACAAGACCGTCTTTCTCTACTATCTGCCCCGGGACATGTTTGCGCTCGAAGGCATGGCTCCAACGGAGTTGCGGGGAAAAACGGTGCGTCTCTCGTGGTTTGATCCGCTCTCGGGTGAAACCCTGCTCGATCGCGACCGCGAGATCGCGAACCGCGGAGGTGCGTGGACGGGCTATCGGAAGCCGGCTTTGCTCGGCGCGGGGGCAGTCGTGGCCATTCTTGAGGTGGTGGAGCTGTGAAACCCCGGGAAGGGGACATCGGTTCGAGCCTTGAGGCGCGCGAGGTTCCGCCCCAAGGTTTCGCCCTGCCCCGAATGAACGATGACAAGCGTGTGCGACTCGACGACATTGCCGCGCTGGCGGGAGTGACGAAGATGACTGTTTCGCTCGCCCTGCGCGGCGAACGGCGCGTGTCGGCGCGGACAAAGGCCCGCATTCTGGCGATCGCCGCAGACCTCGGCTACACGCCGGATCCCGCCCTTTCGGCCCTCAATGCCTATCGACGGTCGAAGGCGCCCCCGCGCTTCGCCGGGACGATCGCCTTCATCAACACGTTTGACAAACCGCTCGCGGAAACGCCTCGCCGCTACTACGTGCGGTACTATCAAGGCGCCGTTGCCCGCGGGCGCGAACTCGGGTTCAAGGTCGAGGAATTCTGGCTCGGCGAGCCCGGCATGAATGCGCGCGGCCTCGACCGCATCCTCAAATCGCGCGGCGTGCCGGCGGTCATCGTCGGGCCCTTGTCCGCTTTGCACACAACGATTCCCATCGACTGGTCTGCCTACTCGGCGGTCGCCCTTGGCCTGTCGCTGGAGGAGCCTCGGCTCCATGCGGTGGCCAACAACCACTTCCAGTCGGCCTTGCTCTGCGTCGAGCGCCTGCACGCGCTGGGGCGCCGGCGCATCGGGCTTTGCCTCCAGCAGGCGCAGAACGAGCGTGTGCAGTTCCGCTGGTCTGGGGGCTACCTCGCCGCGTGCGACGCACTGATTCCGCGGAAACTTCGCCTTCAACCCTTGCTTTATTCGACGCCTGCGCCGGCGGATCTGCAGCGATGGATTGCACGAGAAAAGCCCGATGCCATCATCACCGGCGAGCCCGGTCTCGTGGACCAGCTGCAGAGCGAGGGATGGTCGGTGCCTGACGACATCGCCGTGGCGATGCCCTATGAGGACACGGGCCACGAGGAACGTCCGCTCGCGTGCATCGACGAAAACGCGGCCTTGAACGGGGCGACGGCCGTCGATCTCGTCGCGGGAATGGTCTATCGCAACGAACGCGGAGTGCCGGGGCGCCCGCTTCAAGTCCTGGTTCCGGGTGAGTGGAGAAGCGGGTGGAGCGCGCCGGTGGCTTGAGCGCGTGCGGCGCTCTGCGGGGGCGCATCCCTCCGTTTATGGGTAAACGGCCGCTACCATCGCCTGGTCGCCGCAAATTTCGCACAGGAGGTGTGCGCCACCCCGCGTGAGAGCCGGTCCGTCCAGGCGATCGTGCGGCGCTGCGCTTCAACCCCCGACCCCGATGAAAACTCTTCCCCGACTCCCCCTTGTTTGCGGGCGGAGCCGCGCCTTCTGCGCGGCCCTGGCCTTGATTGCCACCACATCCATTGCCTCCGCCGCCATCATCGAGTACGCCGACTACGAGGGCAACCACGGCACCGGCGACAGCGCAGTGCGTAACGGGTTCTACGGCCACGAGAAAAGTTCGGGCGCCATCCTCGAGGCGCGCACGCCCCAAAGCGGGGATCCCAGCCCGCGCGCCGGTTCAGGTCTGGTTTACATGGAGATTCATACCTCCGACGGCGACTACGGTTCGACCGGCGGAAAACGTATCGAACTCAAAATGAACCAGGACGGATCCGAGCTCACTCCGTACGCCTCGACCTCCAATGGGCTGGGAATTTTCGGGGACACGTTTTGGTACGCCTGGAGCGTGTACGTTCCGACGAGCCACGCGAATGACGGAAAACAAATCATGGGCCAGTGGATCTGCCGCTGGGAGGCGAACGGAAGCACCAACTATAATCCGCCGATGGCGCTCGATCTCGAGAACGGGAATTGGATCCTCACGGTCAAGACGGACCGCAACAGCACGACGGGCCAAGTGAAGTTCAATCTGGGCGCCGTGACGAAGGGCCAGTGGACCGACTGGGCGTTCCAGATCAAGTGGGACCGGCCCAACTCCAGCGACGACAACACTGGCTTCATCCGCGTGTATCGCAACGGCACGCTCCTCGACAACGCCCCGGTCACAACCGGCCCGTACAGCCAGAATCCATCGGATGGATACACCCATACGGGCGCAAACGCCTATCAAGCCACCGTGGCCGACGAGGCGCCCAACTTCAAACTCGGAATCTACAAGCGTACGAGCGTAACCTGGTCGGCGAACACACGCTTTGCCTGTTACGACGAGATCCGTGTCGGCAGCGGGTCAGAAACCCTCGCGACGATGTCGCCTGGGGGCGGCGGGGGCGGCGGGGGTGGCGGGGGTGGCGGGGGTGGCGACGCCGGCCCGATCGGCGCCATCGCCGACAGCTTCACGTTCGGTGGTAATGTAAACCAGAACAACGGCACTGCGACCCTGCTTGGCGCCAAAGATGGCAGCGGTACGGCCTACGACCGCGTTGCCTTCATCAAGTTCGATCTGGCAGGCCTCACGACGAGTCCGACCAGCGCGACGCTGGTCCTGGAGCCGGACGGCAGCACGCAGGCGGGCACGGTGTACGCGCGTTCGGTTTCCAGCGATTCGTGGACCGAGACCGGCATCACGTGGAGCAACCAACCGGCAACCGGCACGACGACCCTGGCCTCTGCGTCGATCGCCTCGGGTCAGACGACGGATGTTTCCCTCGATGTCACGTCGTACATTCAGCAGGAATACGCCGGGAACAAGATCGCCACGATCGCGCTTCTCGGCAACGACGCCCAGCTTTACTTCAAGAGCCGCGAGGCGGGCGCCGCCTCCCGGCCCACGCTTGTCTTCACGGGCGGGGGTTCATCGGGTCCGCAGATCGTCACCTCGGTCAACGCCTTGTCCGTGACAGAGGGCGGCACGGCGCAATTTCAGGTCAGCCTCTCGAGCGCTCCTTCGAGCAACGTCGTCGTCTCCGTGGCTCGCGCCAGCGGCGATGCGGACATTTCCGTAACTGGCGGCTCGAGCCTGACGTTCACGTCGACGAACTACGCGACGCCGCAAACCGTCACGCTGTCGGCCGCCCACGATGTCGATGTCGCCGACGGTGTTGCCACGATCGAACTGACGGCCGGCGGTCTCGCCACGAAATCCATCACCGCCACCGAAAACGACGACGACACGCTGGCTCTCGTGCTGTCGACCGGAGCGATCACCGTTCCGGAGAGTGGAATGGCGTCGTTTGCCGTGCGCTTGTCCCACCAGCCGTCGTCCAGCGTCACGGTTGCGACGTCCCGCGTTTCCGGTGACTCCGATCTGACTGTATTCTTGGGTGGGTCGCTGTCTTTTACCACGAGCAACTGGAACGTAAACCAAAGCGTCACCTTGGCCGCGGCCGAGGATGCCGACACCACGGACGGCGCCGCGACTTTCCTCGTGAGCGCCACCGGCTTGACGAGCGTGAACGTGATCGCAACCGAGGACGACAACGACGTCGCGGGTGATGCGACACCCGTGGCGGTCGCGGCCGACACGTATGCGACGAACCTGAGTGGCCAGACCGGGTCGAACTTCGGCACGGCCACCACGGTGGAAGCGAAGGATGATGGCTCGGCCACGTCATCCTTCGATCGCATAGGTTATCTGAAATTCAACCTTGGGACACTTGGCAGCCAACCGACGCAGGTCATTCTGGAGTTGTATCCGGAAAGCACGACCCAATCCGGTACCTTGGCGGTGAATCAGGTGACCAACGACAGCTGGACTGAAACCGGTCTCACGTGGAACAACCGGCCCAGTCACGGTTCCAGCCTCGGAACCGTCAGTCTCACGGCGGGCTCCACGGCCGTGCGCACGATCGATGTCACTGCCTATGTCCAAGCCCAGTGGTCCGGCGACAGTGCCAAGATCGCGTCTTTCGCCCTCACGGGGAACAACGCCATCCTCAAGCTGCGCAGTCGAGAGGCCGGCGCTCCGGCGCGCCTTGTCTTCGTAGGCGGGAACTGATCGCCGGTCGGGTGGAGATCAATGCGGGGCGCCCTTTAAAGTGGGCGCCCGTTGCTATTTTCGCGCATCTCCGGCGCAAGAGGCCTGACAGCGGCCGACGTTTACAGGTAAATCCCGGTTCGCCTTCGCCTCCTTGCGCCCGCGCCGCATACCAGTGTTCGAAGCGGGTCGCAGGCGGCCTCGCAGCTCATGAACCCCGTCAACGACCCCATCGTCTATAGTGTCATCGCAGCCTATCTCGCCCTGATGGTCGGTATGGGTTGGGCTTTCGGGCGCCTCAACCGCGACACGAGCGACTACTTCCGCAGCGGCCAACGGGGCACGTGGTGGCTGGTCGGCACAAGCATCTACATCTCGTCGATCAGCGCCTGGACGTTTACCGGCGGTGGCGGGCAGGCGTACGAGTGGGGGTGGGCGATCCTTTGGAACTATTGGCCGGTCGGCGCGGGCCTTGTGCTCTGTGCGGTGTGGTTTGCACCGCGGTTTCGCCAACTTCGCGTGACGACGGGTCCGGAGGCCATTGGCCTGCGTTTCAACGAGCTGACGCGACAGTTGATGGCGTGGAAGAACCTCGTGGGCATGCCGATGCTGTCGGGGCTCCATCTGTATGGCCTGGCCATCTTTGGATCTGCGGTCTTCGGCTTTGACCTGAAGGTGATGATCGTGGCGCTCGGAGTGGTCGTGACCGTCTATTCGACCGCGGGCGGACGTTTTGGGGTTATGGGCACCGACTTCATTCAGACGGCCATCATCCTGCCGCTTGCGGCGGTCGTGGCGGTGCTGTGCCTCCGCGAGTTTGGCGGGGTGGGAGGTTTTTTTGACGCCATCGAAGCCGAAGGGCTGACGGAGCGGTACGGTATCTTCAAGGGGGACGAGCGCCCTCAAAACGGTACCTACGGCCTACAATGGATCGCGGCGTCGATCCTGTTCTTTACCTTCCTCAACAACGTCAACGTCGGTGTCTCCTCGCGGTTTTTCAGCGTCAAGGACAGCCGGGAGGCCGTGTGGTCAGCGTGGCTCGCCGCGCTCCTGGCTTTCGTGGGGTCGCTGGTGTGGTTCATTCCCCCCATCGCTGCGCGCCTGCTCTACAGCGAACAGGTGACGGCGATGCCGGTGCCCACGCCATCGGAGGCCGCCTACGCCGTCGCGTCATTGCAACTCCTGCCCGCGGGGCTCGTCGGCGTGCTCATGGTCGCGATCTTTGCGTCGACGATGAGCAGCATGGACACGAGCCTGAACAACAATGCGGGCGTGCTTGTCCGCGACATCTGGCCTGCGATTGTTCGATGGCGCGGCGGGGCGATGCCGTCCGAGGCGGTGCAACTCAGGGTCGCGCAGGGGATGACGCTGGTGTTCGGCGGCATAGTCGTGCTGGTTGCGCTTTCCTATTCGACGGTAAAGGAACTCACGTTGTTCGAGCTCATGATGAACGTGCTGGCGCTGACCGGCATGCCGTTTCAGGTACCGCTTTTCTGGGGCTTGTTTGTCCGCCGCGTACCGAGGTGGGCGGCGGTATTTTCCGCCGCTGTCACGCTCGTCCCGGGCATTGCGATGTTTTTCGACAAGGCGCTTCTCGGCACGACCGTGGCGTGGGAGGTCCGGGTCTTTGTGCAGTTCGCCGTGGGCTCGGTCGCATTCCTGATGACGCGTCTCTGGTGGTCGCGGGTGCCCGCTTCGGATCGCGCCGCCATCGATGCGTTCTTCGAACGGATGAACACGCCCGTCGACTTCGAGCGCGAGGTGGGCCAGCCAAGCGACCTGTCACAGCTGCGCATCGTCGGCTGGTATTCCGCAGCGGTTGGTGTGGGGGTTTCGCTGCTGACGTTGGTGCCCGACGAGACGCGTGATCGGCTGACGGTCGCAATCCTCGCCGGCGTTTATCTCGCCCTCGGCCTGCTTCTGATTTGGGCCGGTCGGCGTCGGGTGTCCGCAAAAAGGTGACCTGCGCTCTCTCCCCATGCTCACGCGTCATCCCGCAAATCCGATCCTCACCCACCGGCAGTGCGCCTTTCCGGCCACCACGGTGTTCAACGCCGGGGTGGTCAAGTGGCAGGGCCGTCACGCGATGCTCTTTCGCAACGACTACGGCCGGTGGGGCGATCCGGTCTTCGATGGCGTGAACCTTGGCCTTGCGACAAGCGACGACGGCTTTACCTGGGAAGTGAGTCCCCGCCCGGTGCTCGACCTCGAGGATGAGCGAGCCGGTTTGGCCGGATTGTACGATCGGCGTTTCGGACCCGAATTCGTGAAGCGTCTCTACGATCCGAGGCTCACGCTGGTCGACGGTCGTCTTCTCGCCTGTTTCGCCGTCGACACGGCACACGGCATCTGCGGCGCCGTCGCGACGACTGAGGATTTGCATCGCTACCGTTTTTTGAGCCTCACGTCGCCCGACAATCGAAACATGGTCCTGTTTCCCGAAAGGATTGGCGGTGACTACGTGCGGCTCGAGCGTCCGTTTCCGGTCTACATGCGGGAGAATCCGGAGGCGTTCCCGATCTGGTGCAGTCATTCTCCGGATCTTCTGTTGTGGGGCGGCCATCGGCCGGTCCTTGGTGCGGACGAGGTGCCCTATGCAAATGCGAAGATCGGACCCGCCGCGCCGCCCGTCCGTACGAAACGAGGGTGGCTCACTCCCATTCATGCTGTCTGGCACGACCCGGAGAAACGCCTGAGCGGTTGGGAGCCTCGCGGCTGGTACAAGACGTACTTCGCGGGGCTTGTGTTGCTCGACCTCGACGATCCGTCCCGCGTCGTCGGCCTGATGCGGCAACCGCTGCTGCGGCCCGAGGCTCCTTACGAACTCGACGGCTTTCGCGGCAGCGTGATCTTCCCCTGTGGCCTGACGGTCGAGTCCTCCGGCGAGGCCCGTCTTTACTACGGCGCGGCCGACACCTGCGTGGCGGTCGCCACGGGACACGTCGACGACCTGCTCGCTGCGTGCGAACCTTTATGAAGCGTATCCGCCCTTCCTTGCTGGCCTTCCTCCTCGCTTCCGGCGCCTTGGCTGCCGCCCCTTTGACCCGGCTTCCCGAGGTCGCCGAAGCGTGGCAACGCACCGGCGTGAGGCCGGGCATTCCCGAGTACGCCCGCATCGTCCCGGTCACGTTGTCGACGGATCCTGCCGGAGCCGGCGAAAACGCAGTGGTCCTGCAGCGTGCGATCGATGAGGCGCCTCTGGGTTCGGTCCTGCAGCTGGCCTCCGGAGTCTTTCCGCTCGCCGGAGAAATCACGCTCCGGACCGGGCGCGTGTTGCGCGGATCCGGCAGCGACGCCACGACCCTGCGGTTCGCCCCTCTCGCGGCGGCCTACCGCGGCTATGTCAATTTCCATGGCACCCATGGACGCGGGACGGCGATCACGGGCGGACTCACGCAGGGCTCAACCCGCATTGAAGTCGCGGACAATTACGGCATCCCCGTCGGGGCGGCGATCATGCTGACGCAACTGAATGACCCGCGCTGGATGGCGACCGACAACCCTGCCGACTGGGACCAGCCTTGGGCCGACCGCGCCGTCGGCCAGATGGTGCGCGTGGTGGGGCGCTCCCACCAGGTCTTCGAACTCGACGAGCCGGTGCGGTATCACGACTACCACGCCGACCACGAACCTCGCTACTACGTGCTCACCGGCCGCGTGGAGTACGCCGGGGTCGAGGACCTCGCCCTTGAGATCGAACCCGACGCCGAGGGGGCCGGACGTTTCACCGTGCAGTTCAATCTCGCGGAAAACTGCTGGATGCGACGTGTCGTCAGCCGCGGCGCGCAACGCGGTCACGTCAACCTGATGCATGCTCGCGACGTCGAGATTCGAGAGAACCGCTTCGAGGGCGCGCATCGCCCCGGTCCCGGTCGCGGACTCGGCGTCGACCTCGCCCTCCGGTCGAGCCAGTGTCTCGTCGTGGCGAATACCTTCGAGGGGCTGCGCCACGCCCTGCTCGTGCAGACCGGCGCCAACGGCAACGTCATCGCCGCGAACCGTGTGCGGGCTTCGTTTCCCGGCGCGCCCGATGTCGCCCTTCGCGGACATTGGACGTATCTGAATCTTGTCGAGGGCAACGACGTCGGGTCGATCGATGTCGGTGGATACTGGGGGCCGGCGGGGGAAGGAACCACGCTGCATCGAAACCGGGTGGGCAGCGGCGGCATCGCCGTGCGGGACCGGTCGTTTCGCACGAACGTCGTCGGCAATGTGCTGGCCGGGGGCGGGACGGTGTTGGTCGATCCGCGTGCCATCGATGCGTTCGTCCATGGCGATGGAATGCAGATGAATTCACAGAGCGAATACGGCATGCCTCCTTCCTGGCCTTCCTCCCTTTACCTGATGCAGGGGGAGCCTACTCGATGAGCACACTCACCACTCTTTCCCGGCCGGGGCGCGCTGCCCTTGCCCTGCTCGCCTTTATTACCGGCGCCGCAATCGGCGCGGGCGCGGAGCTCAAGCCGCGCGTCATCGTGCTGACCGACCTCAAGCGCACGCACGAAACCGACGACACCCAGTCGCTCGTCCGGCTGCTCGCCTGGGCCGACCTCGTGGAGATTGAGGCGATCATTGTGAGTTCAGGCATGAACTTTTGGGATCCGCAGCACGCGATCAACGGGTATGCGTACGGCTTTGAATTGATCGAAGCCTACCGCCGGGACCTGCCCAACCTCATGAAGATCCCGGGTCAGCGCGGCTTCGAGACGGTCGAGGCGCGCCAACCCGTCGGCTATTGGCCGAGCGCCGATTACCTGCTGCAGCGCTACGCTCTCGGCACGCCGTTGCAGGGGCTCGACAAGATCGGCGCCGGCAAGGACAACGACGGCAGCCGCCTGATCGCCGCGATCGTCGACGAACCCGACGAGCGTCCGGTCTACGTGCTGGGTTGGGGCGGGGCGAACGTGCTGGCGCAGACGTTGTGGGACCTCACAGAGAATCCGCTGCGGCGCCGCAGTCCGGAGGCGGTGGCGGCTTTCGTGGCCAAACTGCGCGTCGTTGCGATCAGCGACCAGGATGTGCCGTGGAATCGGCGACACAATCCCGATCACGGCCGCAACGCGGGCCACTGGCTGCGCACCCGTTTTCCCGGACTGCATTGGGTCTGGATGAGCGGAACCGGCTTCGTTTCGACCAGCCGCGATCGCCAACCTTACTACCACGCCCACATCCAGGGGCACGGTGCATTGGGTAACGCCTACCCCGACCACAGCAACGGGATCGAGGGCGACACTCCCTCCCTGCTGCATGTGCTGCCGCTGGGTTTTGGCGATCCCGAGCGCCCGGACGAAGGCACGCTCGCCGGGGTCTTCTCCCGCCTGCCGGGCGATGCAGCGCATGCTGCGGTCTTCCGCAACCGTGAGACCGGCCGGGAGCGCGTCGAAAAGCTGTCCCACGAGATGGGCGAGGACGTCGCGGATGCCATGTGGAACCTTCTGGCGACCCGCCTCGACTGGGCCCGAAGCGGGACCGGAAACCGGCCTCCGGTGATCGTGCTCGACGGCGACACCGGCGGTTCCGCGCGGCCCTGGGTCCGCCGGGTCCGCGCCGGCGAAACCCTTCGTATCGACGCGGGCGCTACGTACGACGGTGAAATGGATGCGCTCGCCTTTCGATGGGCCGTCCTGCCGGTCGATGAGAATCTCGATCTGCCGGCCGGGACGGCGGACAAGGGTGGGCGATCGTTCGAGATGGCGATTCCCGGCGACGCTTCCGGCAAGCGCGTGCATCTGCTGCTCACGGTCACGGATGACGGCGCCGGGCATCCGCTGTCCACGTGGCGGCGAATCATCGTGGAGGTGGATCCTTGAGATCGCAGGTTCCATCTTCTGCGAGTAGTCCTGCCACGCGGTCGGTGCTGTTTGCCGGCACCGATTCAGTCCCTGTTCGGGCCGCAGTCCGGCCGAAGGTGCTCGTGGCGCTTTCCCCGGGCGAGACGGCCGACTTTCTTCCCGAGCCTTTGTGGTCGGAGATCGGGGCGCTCGCCGGCGACGTCGCGGTCGTGAACGCCCAACGCCTCAAGGGCGATGCCCTTCGCCGGGCCATTGCCGAGTTTGATCCCGAGGTGCTGCTGGCGAGTTGGCGCACCGATCCGTTGCCGGAACGTCTGCCGCCTTCGTTGCGTTATGTGTGCTACCTTGGCGGCTCCGTCCGGCGGTTGGTCAGCGAGAAACATCTGGCGCAAGGACTGCTGGTCTCAAACTGGGGCGATTCGATCAGTCGTGTCGTGGCGGAGGGGGCTCTCATGCTCGTCTTGATGAGCCTTCGACGGGCCGGCGATTGGAACACGCGCATGCATCGCGACGGCTATTGGATCAACGGGAGTGTCGCCCCGACCAGCTCGCTTTTCGGACGGCGGGTCGGACTGCATGGCTTCGGCAAGGTGGCGCGTGCCTTGGTGGAGCTTTTGCGCCCCTTCGCCGTGCCGATCGCCGCTTTCGATCCTTATGTGGCGCCGGAGGAGTTCGCGCGTCTGGGGGTTGATCCCTGCGAGTCGCTCGAGCGACTCTTTGCGGAGAACGATGTTCTCGTGGAACTGGCGGCGCTCTCTTCGGAAACCGAGGGGGTGGTCGAGGAAAGGCATTTGGCTGCGCTGCCCGATGGCGCGGTCTTTGTGAATGTCGGCCGCGGCGCCGTCGTGGACGAGAAGGCCCTGCTGCGTGCGGCCCGGAGCGGACGACTGCTCCTTGGACTCGACGTGTACCATAAAGAACCGCTGCCGGCGGACTATCCGCTGCGCGGTTTGGAAAAGGTCACGCTTCTGCCACATGTGGCCGGACCCACGCCGGATCGGCGCAGCGATGTTGGGCGTTTCGCCCTCGCCAACCTGAAGCGCTACGTCCTCGGCCTGCCGCTTGAGGCGCGGGTGACCGTGGAGGATTACGAGCGGGCGACTTAGCGTGCGCCGGTTGCAAGGCGGCGAACGTCCGTGCATCCGCTCCGGCGGTTTATGGGTAAACATCCGGCGGCTTTGTTGGCCACGGGTCTACGAGGCACCGTGCCGATGTTGGGCGTTCAGCCCCGATCTCGCGGCATAGCTCCGGCCGTCGCGAGGCTCGCTTCCAAAACCTCCCCCCATCCGACCCATGACAACACATCGGCAACACCGTCTGTTCTCGCGCGCGCTCGCCTGCGCGTTGCTTTCGTCTTCGTCCGCGTGGCTGTTCGCGCAGCCCGACTCCAATCCGCCCGGGCAATCCGAAACCGTGGTCCTGTCGCCCTTCACCGTCAGCACCGCGCAGGACACCGGCTACATCGCGTCCGCCTCGTTGAGCGGCGGGCGGCTCAATACTCCGCTTAAGGAAACGGCTGCGTCCGTGTCCGTGCTCACGCGGGAACTCTTGGATGACATCGCGGCCAACAATTTTCAGGACGCCGCCGAGTGGTCGGTGAGCGCGCGTTCCAACTATATCAACGAGCCGAATCCATTCAATGACTACGGCATCACCTTTCGCAATCTGGCCGGCGGGTACAACTCGCGAAATTATTTCCGGTGGTACGTCAACAGCGATTCGTTCCTGACCGAACGCTACGATCTCGCACGGGGCCCCAATTCGATCGTGTTTGGCGATTCCGGCATCGGCGGTTCGATCAACGTCGCGTCGAAACGCGCCCGTCTCGGGCGCCAGTTCAGCGAAGTCCAAGTCCGCTGGCGCGATCTCGGAGGACTCCGCGTGGGCCTCGACCATAACCAGCCCCTGGGGGAAAAGGCCGCGGTGCGTGCCGTGCTTTTGCGGCAGGAGTTTGACGAGTGGCAGGATCGCACGAGGACCGACTTCGACGGACTCCTCCTCACCGGCGAATGGCGCCCCTTCCGCAACACGACCGTGTGGGGCGAATTCGAATACGGAAACCAAGAGCGCGTCGTGACGAATCGACCGGCCGATCAATTCACCCGTTGGGACGGCACCACCGCGGTCACCGCGCCGATTACCTCAGGCAATTTTGCCGGCGGGATCGGTCGACACACGAGTGACCGGCAGGTCTTCGTGCCGGGCAACCCCGGCCTCGGCCTCGTCAACTGGCGCAATTGGGGCAACACCGGCGGCACCGGCATCCGGCTCGCGCCCGAGCGCTGGTCGGTCGTTCCGTCGCATCCGACTGTGGCCACGACGATTCCGGACTACGCCACAAACTTCGTCGCTGAGAACGCCGTTGCCGGTAACGAGCACAAGAGCTACAGCCTCTTTGTCGAACAACAGGTCGGTGAGCGCCTGTTTCTCGAGGCGGCCGTCAACTACTTCTATCAGCGGCGCGACGTGAACAACTCGTTCTACTCGGGGAACCAACAGGTGGACGTCAACCGCCTGCTGCCGAACGGGCAGAACAACCCTTACTTCGGCCAATCCTATGTCGACTTCAACATCGCTCCCCAGGTCCAGAGCCACGATCAGCTCGAGTATCGGGCCAACCTCGCATACCTGTTCGACACTTCGTTCGCTGACTTCCGTGCGCTCGTGGGCTACACGTTCCGCGACGACGTCTTCAAGGTGAAGCGTTTCAAGTGGAACGTCGATGAGGCGCTGTCGGGCAATCTGAACATCGATGCGCCGATCAACCAGCTCTACCTTCGCCGTCACGAGTCCGAACTTGGGCTGCCACTCCTCTATCCGTCCAACGCCACCTACGTCGAAAGGGGCAGTCAGATCACCAATCGCCAGGGCGTCTGGCGTTCGTGGCAGGGTGTGCTTTCCGGTCGGTGGTTCGAAGGGCGCAAACTCACCACGCTCGTCGGCTATCGGCGTGATAACATCACCAACGACAACCGCCCGGGCGTGGCCGATCCCGCGACACTGCGCTTCTTCGGTTGGGGCCCGGGCTCGCGCAATCTCGACGAGACCGTCGATAATTGGAATCTGAGCGCCATCTACCAGCTCACGGATTCGCTGGGTATCTACGCGAGCAAGGCCGATTCCTACGATTTCTCGAACGCGGCCACCGATATCAACGGTGCGGGCATTCCCCCGATCATCAGCTCGGGCTGGGAAGCCGGGCTGCGTTTTGAAATGTTCGACGGTCGCGTCGTCGGCTCGGTCGCCTACTACAACAGCGAGCAGGAGAATCGTCGGGAAGGTGGCGCCTCCGGCGACATCAACACGATCTGGGAACAGCTCACGGGTCAGACGGATGTCGTCCCCAGCTATAGCGACACGTCGTCGTGGAAGGGTGACGGCTTCGAGTTCGAAGCGATTGCGAACCTTACCGATCGGTTCCGCCTCACCTTCAACATCGCGTTCCCCGAGGCCAAGCAAGGTGTCGGCTACCTGGCGACGAAGGCCTATTTCGACGAGAACCTGCCGACGTGGGAGAGCCTGCTCGCGCAGCAGACCGGTCCGACGATCGTGAACACGGTCAACCAGCGGATTTCCGCGATTCGCAATCGTTTTGAAGGCTACACCGAGGGCCGTGTGCTCAATAACTCCTACGACTACACGGCCAACATCCTTGGCAGCTATTCGTTTCGTCAGGGGACGTTCAAGGGGCTCGGCGTGGGTGGCGGGGTGAACTTTCGCGGCAAGCGCCTAGTGGGCAACCGCCTCGGTGATGCCTACGACTACCTGTATGCCGATGCGTACGCGACGGCCTCCGCCTGGGTCAGCTATGGATTCACGATGTTCGATCATCCGCTGCGCCTGCAGCTCAATGTCTCGAATCTTTTCGACGACCAGCAGATGCAGCCCACGAGCGGAGGTTTCGGCAACGTGACCGTCAACGGCGTCACCCAGTTTACGCAGACGAACTACACCGTCATCGCGCCGCGGACGTTCACGTTGACCGCGACGTACAAGTTCTGATCCGGATCGTCTCTCGGATCACCGCATCCGCCGGCCCGGATCGAGAGGGGCCGGCGGTTCAATTGCCGCCGCTCCTTGGGGTGCAGCCTCCTTTGCTACGGCAGAGGCTTGATCGCGATGTTGCGATAGAGGATGCGGCTCTTCGGATCGTGGCCTTGGATGGCGATCGTGCCGCGATCGAGAACGCGTCCCTTCATGTTATCTGGACGGGCGGGGTTGTTCTCCTCGACGTAGTTGGAAATCATCTGTCCGTTCACCCAGGTCTGCACGAGCTTGCCGACGACGCGGATGCGCAGTTCGAACCAGGTTTCGTCCGGAACGAGGATCTTCTCGTTGTCCTGGATCGCGTAGAGGCCGGCGAGCTTGCGCTTGTCGGTGTGGGTGTTGTTGACCTGCACTTCGTAGCCCTTCGAGGGCCAGCCCGACTCCTGATAGGCGGTGTGGAAGTAGACACCCGAATTGGCGAGGGGATAGGTGAAGACTTCCAGGCGGAGTTCGAAATTCTTGAAGTCAGCGTTGGCGACCGGGCCGGCGTAGAACGCATGGGCGCGCGGGCCATCGACGACCATCAGGCCGTCTTTCACGGAGAAGGTCGACGGGTTTTCCGTGGTGATCTTCCAGCCGTCGAGAGACTTGCCGTCGAAGAGCAGGCGCCAGCCATCGGCCTTGTCCTGCTCGGTCAGCGTGTTCAACACGGGGAACGTGGGCCGAAGGGTCGGCAGGCCTTGGGCGCGCGCCGCGAGTTCATTGGGCGTAAACGCAAGGGGATCGGCCGCGAGTGCGAGTGATCCGGAGAGAAGGAGGCAGGTGAAGAGGCGGGTTTTCATGGTGAGGAGGAGGGATTTTCAGGCGAGGCCGAGGTGCTTGAGCGCCGCAGGTGTTGGACCGTCGAAGGTGGCGGTCGGGACGTTGCCGACGTAGCCGAGGTCTTTCATGCCTTGGGGCGTCGTGTAGAAGCCGCCGGCGGTCAGGTCGCGGAAACGGGCGAAGAAGCGGGCGGCGCGGGCAAATTCGGGTTTGGCGCTGGCCGTGGAGGCGAGGTCGTCGCAGATCGACGCTTTTTGCGTCTCTGTCAAGGGCGCGAACGTGACGTTGAAGCGGCGCTGGGCCTCTGCGTCGATCCACGCGAGGCCTTCAAGAATGACCGGGCGGTCGCCCGCCTGATCGGGATAGGGCGCGCTGACCCACTCGTCGATGAAGTCATGCACGCCAAGCGTGTCGGCGGCCGGGGACTGGTCGTCGGCAGGAATGATGACGGCGCACAGGGCGGCGGCGGTGCGGCGCTGCGCGTCGGTGAAGGTGAGCGGCCAGACGTCGCCGGGCTTGTACGTTCTGCGCAGGTCGGGGTCGGTGCCGTAGCCTTTGGCATCGACCGGACCGACGTTGGTTGGGCCGGCGGTTGTTTGGGCGTGGGCGGCGGGGCCAAGCAGGGACGTGGAGGCCGCGGCCGTGAGCATCCATTTGATCGCCGTGCGGCGATCGAGGCGGGGGAGGTCGAGAGGGTTCACAGGTTACCCTTTTTCATTTCGTCGAGCATGTAGTCGGCCGAGCGCCAAGCGAGGGCCATGATGGTGAGCGTAGGGTTCTTGTCGGCGTTGCTGCAGAACGGGCCGCCGTCGGTGACGAACAGGTTCTTCACGTCCCAGGTCTGGCACCATTGGTTCGTGACCGACTTCTTGGCATCGGCGCCCATGATGGTGCCACCGACCTCGTGGATGATCTCGCCGCCGGGAAAGATGGCCTTGGCGCCGTCTTCGACTGGGGGAGTTCGCAGACGCCCTCCGAGCGCGTCAAATAGTTGGGCAAACGTCTGGTGCATGTGCTTTGCCTGACGGGTCTCGTGCTCGGACCACTTCCAATGGAAGCGCAGGACGGGAATACCCCACTTGTCTTTCACGGACGGATCGATTTCGCAGAAGCTGTCGTCGTTGGGGATCATCTCGCCGCGGCCGGAGAAGTTGACGAAGGAGCCGAAGTACCGGCGCGCGTCTTTCTTGAACTTCCTGCCGTAGGTGCCGCCGTTGAGCCACTCGAGACCGGCGGCGGCGCCGGAGTCGGGCATGCGGCGGCCGGTGGAGAACTCGATGTGGTACCCGCGGGCAAAGCCGAGCTGGCCGGCGTTTTGCTGCTGGTAAAGCCACCATGGCACGTAGGCGTGGTCGCCTCCGGCGCCGTCTTCGTTGTAGGTGGGCATGTTCTCGAAGGCGGGGATCTGGCCGCCCAGCCGGGCGCCAACCGTATCCATGATGTACTTACCCACGAGTCCGCTGGAGTTGGCCACCCCTTGGGGGAACCGGGTGGACTTCGAGTTGAGCATGATGCGCACGGACTCGGCCGAACTCGCCGCGAGCACGACGATGCGGGCGTTCACGCGGTGTTCGGTGCGGGTCTTGCGATCGATGAAGAGCACGCCGGTCGCGCGGCCCTCGTCATTGGTCAGCACCTCGCGTGTCATGGCGTCGGAGATGAGGTCCATGTTACCCGAGGCGAGCGCGGGCGGGATGTGAACGACGGTGGACTGGTACGTGGCGCCGATGCTGCACCCGCGGCCGCAGGGCGTGGCCCAGAAGCAGGCGGCACGCGCGTTCATGCCGTCGGCGGCGATGCGCTGGGCGGCGGGTTTTCCCGGGAAAAGCTTGGGGGCGAGGGCGGCGCCATCCTGGCGCTTGGTCAGAACGGCGCGGTGAATGGGAATGACTGGTAGACCGAGGTTCTTCGCGTGCTTCTGGGTGTAGAGCTCGCCGGCGCGCAGCTTCGGAGGCGGTTGGAGCACACCGTCCGGGGAGTTGGGCGTGTTTTCGAGTCCTTCATTGGAGCCATACACGCCGATAAGCATCTCAACCTTGTCGTAGTACGGAGCCACGTCGTCGTAGCCGAGCGGCCAGTCAAAGCCGAGACCGTCGCGGGTGTAGGGTTTGAAGTCGTAGGGACCGTTGCGCAGCGAGATGCGACCCCAATGGTTGGTGCGACCGCCGAGCATGCGCGCCCGCCACCAGCGGAACTGCTGGGCCGGGTCGTCGGAGGCCTGCGTATAGGGTTCACCCGGCACCTCCCAGCCGCCGTCGACCGTGGAATCGTAGAAGCCGAAGGGCTTGTCCGGCGTGCTGCGGCCGCGCAAGGGCGCCTGGTTGTTCGTCTCGAACATGGGCGTCTCGCGACGGGGATCGTAGTCGCGACCGGCCTCGAGCATGAGGACCTTGGCGCCTTCGAGGGCGAGGGTGTAGGCGGTCTGACCGCCGGCGGCGCCGGAACCCACCACGATCACATCGTAGGAGTCGCGAAGTTGGGCAGGAGTGATGACAGGCATGAAGATAGCACGGACGGTGAATCACGCCCGGAGGCGTGAGGTCGGGCGGGGATCCCGTTCGAGTCAGACGCAACCGGGCGAGCGTTGGCTTGTCGAGTCCAGAACCGTGGTGCGCGTCCGTGCGCAGCGCCTATTCACGAAGACATTTAACAGGAGCACGCGGAGGCCGCAGAGGGAGGGAGGCAACGCCGAGAGCTTTCCTCTGATTGTTGGTCCTGCCGCCGGAGGCCTGCGTAAGTCGGTCCGGCATCCAAACCCGGCCGGTGTAGCCGCCCATGTCCCCATGGGCGTGGTTGGGCGCGGGCGGACGCTGATGCCCCGGCACGGATGGGGACATCCGTGGCTAGTGCGTCCCGGTGGAGCTGCTCACCTACGTGATAGCGGGGTCAGTCGTACTTTGGCCTACGCCAGCGACGCGCGGAAAGGAGAAGATTGGCTTTATCGTCAATTAAGTCGTCGGGCGACGCCACGGCGGTTTGCCTTGCGCATGCCTGCTGGCTCCATGCGATGGAGGCATGTCGTTGCTTTCCGATTCCCGATCCGAGTCGTCCGTTGACGCGCCCGTGCTCTCGCCGCTGGAGGCGCGAATTCTCGGTTGTCTGATCGAGAAGGAGTTTAGTACACCGGATATTTATCCGCTGACGCTCAACGCGTTGGTTAACGCCTGCAATCAACGTAACAACCGTGCGCCGGTGATGGCGGTGGCGGCACCGGAGGCCGAGGCGGCGTTGGAGAGTCTTCGATTGAAGCGTTACGCGTCGCTCTTTGCCGGCGCGGACGCGCGGGTGCCGAAGTTTCGGCAGACCCTGGACCTGGTGCACCCGATGGAGCCGCTGGCGCGGGCGTTGCTCGCGGAGTTGTTGCTTCGCGGTCCGCAAACGTCGGCTGAACTACGGACGCGCGCGGAACGTATGCGTGCCGTGCCGGATGGCGAGGAGGTGGAGGCGTGTCTCAACGAGCTGGGCTCGCGTCCTGCGGGCGCGATTGTCCGCCTGCTGCCGCGCCAGTCGGGACAAAAGGAAGCGCGTTGGGCGCAGTTGCTCACCGGCAAACCGGTGGCGGGTGACCCCACTCCCGAGCCGGTCACCGTGGCCATGGTGTTGCCGCCAGAGGTGGAGCGTCGCCTGGGCGCACTCGAGGCCGAAGTGGCTGACCTCCGCGGGCAATTGGCTGCGTTGCGGGCGGCGCTGGGGGAAGGGTGAGGCAGGTTCGGGATGATCGAGGATGAAGGAGAGGGCGGCAGGCGGGGAGGAGATCCTGCGTGAACGGCCGCTTCACCCTTTCGCAGATCATCTTCCCATTCTTCCTACGCCGGATCGTCGCTGAGGGGCGGATCGATGGTCGTGGCGGCGGTGCGAGGTGGCAGGTCGCGGGTGGCGCGGCCGAAGATCACCGCGGCGATGAGACAGATGCCGGCGGCCACGCACACGGCGACGCGGACGCCGGTCACGGTGGCGAGGCTGCCGATGAGCAGGCTGCCGACGGGAAACATGCCCTGACCCATGGTAAAGAGCCCCATGACGCGGCCTCGCTTGTCGTCGTCGACCTGGGTTTGAACAAGGGTGTTGGAACCGGCCATGACCAGCACCGTGCCCACGCCCGTGGCGGCGAGGCAGAGCAAAGCCGGCGCGAGGGTGGGACTGATCGCGAAGCCCACCTGTCCGGCCCCCACCAACACCGCACCGCGCGCCACCCACTGCGCGAGCCCGCGGGCATGGGTGCGAACGCTCAGGAAGTAGGCACTGCACAGGGCCCCGGCTCCGACCGCCCCGTACATAAAGCCCAGCGTCCGGGCGTCGCTTTCAAAAATGTCCCGGGCAAACACCGGCGCAAGCGTGCTCGCGGCGAACCCGACCGAGGCCATGACGGGGATGAGCAGCAGCGGTGCACGCAGCGTCGCGTCGCCCACGACATAGCGCAATCCGGCCTGCAACTCAGCCAGCGGATGCCGGCGATCGGCACGCGGGACGTGCGCGGGCAGTTTCATGAGGAAGAGGCCCGCGAGCACCGGCGCGTAACTGACGGCGTCGAGCAGATAGCAGAAGCCCGGCCCGCCACTCACGATCACGATTCCGGCCAGCGACGGGCCGACGAGCCGGGCGAGATTGAACATCGATGAGTTGAGGGCGATGGCGTTGCCGAGGTCGTCCTTTTTCGCCACGAGTTCGATGACAAAGGTCTGACGCGTGGGAAACTCGGCCGCATTGATCAGACCGCGCAGGGTCGAGAGCGCCAGAAGCCACGGGACGGTGATGTTGCCCGACAGGGTGACGGTGGCGAGGATCGCCGACTGAAGAAGACACAACACCTGCAACGCGATGATGAGCCGGTGCCGATTGAGTCGATCGCTCCAGACGCCGGCGAAAGGTGCCAGCAAAAGGACCGGGATCTGGTTGGCAAAGGCGAGCAATCCCACGACGAAGGGACTGCCGGAAAGTTCGTACACGAGCCACGCCGAGGCCGTGAGCGTCATCCAGTTACCCGTGAGCGAAACCCCTTGGCCAAGGAGAAAGAGGCGGTAGTTGCGCGACTGCAGCGCGCGCAGGAAATGCGGAAACTTCACGGGATGGGCGGCTATCCGAGGGAATCGCGCCCGGTTCGTCAACCGGCCCGGCAAGGACAAACCGGTTGATGGCCTATTCGATCTCGGGCTGAATCAGATCGAGCAACGGACGAACGCTGTCGGCTTCGCGAGGATTGACGTGGCCGCCCTCCGTCCACGCCAGCCGGCGCGGGGGCAGGGCCGCATCGTGCAGGGCCGTGACCAGCTCGGGCGGCAGTCGCCGGTCGTTGCGCGCGCCGACGACCACGACCGAACGAGGAGCAATCTGGGCGATCCATTCGTTGGGCTGCAGACTTGGTCCGTGGGCAATCCACCAGATGGTCGAGGCGACTGCCTCGCGCAGCAGGACAAAGGAGATGCGATCTTCGAGTTGATTGACCAGCCAGCGGCGGCTGTCGCCGGCGCCTTGCACAAACCAGACGCGATGAAAGCGCGGATCGAGCGCGCCAGCGGCTGCGGCGAACTGCGTGCCGAGGCTGACGCCGACCAGTTCGATCCGGTCGGGGTTGGCCCACGGTTCCGCCAGCACCCAATCCAAGGCGAGGGAGACGGCGGCGGGAGTGTCGAGCAAGGCCCGTCGGATCGGGCGCAGCGAGGAGGCGATCTGGCGCACGCCCCGAAGGCGGTCCGGACCGTCGTAGGGATAGTCGAGGGCAACGATCGTGAGGGCGCCCGGGTGACCGATCAGGTCGATGGCGTCGCGCCCGGTGCGATGGCCCCCGAGCAGGACAATCACCGGCAGGTTGTCCGCATCCGGGCGCTCGGGCCGGAGCACGCGCAGGTTGACGGCCAGACCGCTCGCCCCGTATACCCGCGCCGATCGCGTCACAAGGTCCGGCCCTGATTGTATCCATTCGCTGGATTCAGCCGAGGCGAACGGCGTCAGGCGGGCTGACACCCGCTTGGCCGAGGGCCAGCCCAGCGAGGCGAGCCAGACCCCGGCGGCGACGAGCGCCACCGCCACGATCACCTTCGGCCGGAAGAACCGAAAAACGCGAGGTGTGCGAAAGGTCGTGCGGGGAGCCGGCATCGACGCCAGCATGCTCCGCCTCGCGCGATCTGTCACGCGGTTTGAGTTCCTGCAGTGTCTGCGGTCGCGTGGCGGAAAAGACACCCCTCTTCGCGGGTGGATAAGGCCGCCGGGCGGGCTGGACAGATGGATATTACAGGAGGACGCAGAGGACGCAGAGAAAAACATGCAACCACTCCACCTCAAGGCATCGAGGGCGGCTCGCGGCTGTCCTGACCAGGCGCAAAATTGTTGTGTTCGGTTTTCCCCACCCTGTCTCTGCGTTCTCCGCGCCCTCCTGTGAGTGTATTCGGGAAACGGATCCTAGTGTTCCGTTTTTTGGATACCGAGCTTCGCCATCAGTTCGTAAAGGGTCGGACGACTGACGCCCAGTTCGGCGGCGGCGGCGGTGATCTTCCCTCCGTGCTTTTTCAGCGCCTGCTGCAGCATGTCGCGCTCCAGGGACTCGCGGGCCTCTTTCAGCGACGTTCCCGCGGGGACGCCGTCGGCGAGTTCGAGGTCCTGGGCGCCGATGCGCCGGCCGCTGCTCATGATGACCGCGCGCCGCACCCGGTTTTGCAGTTCGCGCACGTTGCCCGGCCAGTTATGCCGCTGCAGCGAGCGCACGGCGTCCGGTGCGAAGGAGAGACTGGATTTCTTGTTCTCCTCGCCGAATTTTTGGAGGAAGGCATGGGCGAGCAGGAGGATGTCCTCGTCGCGGTCGCGCAGGGAAGGGAGGTTCAGCTGCACGACGGCCAGACGGTAAAAAAGGTCCTCGCGAAACGTGCCCTTGGCCATGCCCTCCTGGAGGTTGGCGTTGGTGGCGGCGATGACGCGCACGTCGACCGGGATCTCCTGCCGTCCGCCGACACGCTCAATGTACTGCTCCTGAAGGAAGCGAAGCAGTTTCACTTGGATGGGAAGCGGGACCTCGCCGATTTCGTCGAGGAAGAGCGTGCCTTCGCTGGCGGTTTCGATGCGTCCCTTGCGTTGGGCATGTGCGCCGGTGAAGGAGCCCTTTTCATGGCCGAATAGCTCGCTCTCGATGAGGGTTTCCGGGATCGCGCTGCAATTGATGGCGACGAAGGGGCCGTCTTTGCGGGAGCTGCGTTGATGGATGGCTTGGGCGGCCATTTCCTTGCCGGTGCCACTTTCGCCCAGAATGAGCACGGGGGCCTCCGTGGTGGCGACTTTGCGAATCGCGTCGAAGACGGATTGCATGCGGGCGTTGGTGCCGAGCATGCCATCAAAGGAATCCTGTTTAAGGCGTCTTTGGGTGTCGCGGTACTCGCGTTCGAGGGTGGCGATGTGAAAGCAGCGGTTGAGCAGGAGTTTCACCTCGTCCATCTCGACGGGCTTGGTGAGGAAGTCGTAGGCGCCGGCGCCCACGGCGCGGAGGGCGACCTCCTTTTCCCCCTGACCGCTGGCGATGACGACCTTGGTGCCGGCATCGAGGGCGAGCAGTTCGGTCAATGTGGCGAGACCCTCCTCCGGTGTGGCCGGATTGGGCGGTAACCCGAGGTCGAGCATCACAACCATGGGTCGTGAGAGGCGAAACAGGTCCATCGCGGTCGTGCGATCACCGGCGAGCAGGATCTCATAGTCCTTGGTCAGGGCCCACTTCATCTGCGTACGGATCTCCTCGTCGTCGTCAACAATGAGGAGTTTGGGTTTCGTTTTTGGGTCGGCCATGGGATGAATTGATCGGCGGGAAAGGGAGGTTAGAGAGACATCGAGACCGTTCGAGGTTGCCTCAGTATCGTTTAAATGTCGGAAGGATTAACGTTTTTACGCCGGAGCAAAAGAGTTTCAGGCACACTTCTTCACCTTTTACGAACCTGTCTGAGTCCTTGCCCGCGATCGGGTTATCCCTCTGACGATGCCGGAGCGTTTGGGAGAAAGACGTTAAAGGAGGTGCCTTTGCCCTGTTCGCTCGTGACGGAGATCCGCCCCCGGTGGGCTTCCACGATCATCTTGCTCTGGAACATGCCGATGCCGAGACCGGTTTTCTTGGTGGTTTGGAAGGGCCGGAACAGGGAACGCTGCAGAAACTCGGGAGACATGCCGCAACCTTGGTCTGCGACCGTGAGCACGACACCGTCGTGAGTCGCATGGGTGCTCAGCTTGACCTCGGTGCCGGCGGGCGATGCTTCGATGGCGTTGAGCACGAGGTTGGTGATGACCTTGCCGACCTGATCGCGATCCAGCGGGAGCGGGGGAAGCGACTTGAAATCCGTGACGAGGCTCTGCGTGGGAGCGTTCTCCAGACCTTCCAGAACGGCTTTGACCACGTCGTTGAGGTCGGAAGGAGCGGTCTGGATCTTGAGTTCGTGACGCAGCAGGCTGAGGCGACCGATGAGACGATTGATGTGGGCAACGGTTTTCCCAATTCCGCGCAGGGCATCGGCGCGGAACTCCGGGTCGTCGTAGTGTACCGGCAGATTCTGCAGCATCAGGCTCAACGTGGAGGCGGCGTTCTTCAAGTCATGGACGAAAAACGCGGCCATGGTCTGGAAGGCCTCCAGCTCCTTCGTTTGAAAGAGCTTTTGCGAGAGTTGGACGTTGAGCAGACTCGCGGCGGCGTGATCGCCGACGCACTTGAGCATGTCGAAATCCTGCAACGTGAACGGCGTGCCGCTGACCCGGTCGCCGAGGGTGATGAGGCCGAGCACCTCTCCCCGGCAGATGAGTGGAAGGCAGATGCGATGGCCCCCATTGGCGAACTCGCCGGGGTGTCGGCGGCGCAGGGCGGCGGCCCACTCGCCGCGGGCTGTGTCGATGTCGATGGGTTCGGGGTTTTGCTGCAGGTGACCCAGGATCGCGCGGGTGCCGGCCTGTTCGTCTTCGGTGGGGGGATTTGCGTTCTCCGGTAGCGAGGTGGAGGCGGCGAGGGCAAGATGGCCGCGCTGGTCGTCCACCAGCCAGAGCGAGACCGACAGCGCCTGGAACATGTCGGCGACGAGCCGGACGACGGAACGGCACAGGTCGGTCTGGTCGACGCGCGAAGCCGTGGCCTCGTTGAATTTTTGCCACATTGTGCGGTAGTCGTAGAGCGGCCGTTGAAAGTGGCGGCTGACAAACGTACGCAGGCGAAGGCGGATCCGGTCCGACTGCAGCAGGATCGCCAGGACGACCAGCGACACGAGGACCATGAACGTCTTCAGCGCGAATCCGGCGTCGCCTCCGACGTGCGCGACGACTTTGGCGAACACGCCCACGACCAGCAGGTAGATGCCGGCGAGCAGGATTGTGAGGGACCCCTGCAGGACGGATTGCGACGGGTAGACGTCGAGCTGAAACTTGCCGGTGCGCAGGAGTGCGCGCATCATGAGCACGCCGCCGACGAACAGAGCACCGGCGTTGACGTTCTCGAGGGCGGGGTCGATCCCGCGAAACAACAGGGCCTGGCTGCTGGTGTAGAGCCGCACGATCAGCAAGGCGCCGAGGCCGAGCAACATGAACTTGATCCGCCACCGCATTGTCCCCACGGAGGCGCGGAATGTGCGCTCAAGGTTCATCAAGGCGCCGACGGAACCCACGAGAAGAAAGAAGTATACAGCCACGCCGGAAGGTCCGAGAACCAGGATGGGGCCGGGGTCCGAGGTCTCGCGAACCACGGCGACAACGAGCAGACTGCGGAAGAGCGTGACGGCAATCAGCGGCAGGATCAGCGCCGCAATCAGGGCGAGACGCCATTGTTCGAGAAACTTTCGGACGTCGCCCCGCGCATAGGTTAGGCTGAACGCCAGCCAAACGACGGGCAACAGGGCGAGGGTGGTGAGCCGCAGATGCTGCCAGGCGACAAAATCCCCGGGTGTGACTGCGGAGGCGATCTGGCCCGCGCAGATCCGCTCGGCGGCGAGGATGATCATCATCGCCGCAAAGATCCAATCGGCGGGCACGCGCGGCCGGCGGGTCAAGGAGGCCACCGCCAGTACGCCGGCGGAGACGATGCCGGCAAAGTTGAGAAGAATCGGAAGCGTCATGAGGAAGCCGGAACGACAGCAGAAGAGGGAAAACGTGTTCGCCTGTCGATGCCGGGCTCACTCTGATCCCGGTCGCTCTCTCCCAGCCGAGGAATCAGGGCACAAAAAAGCCGCCCGGTAGACCGGGCGGCTGAGTGTGTGAGAATCCTGTAGATCGAAGTCGAACCGCTTAGGCGGCGCGACGGCGGGCAAGGAGGCTCATGCCAACGAGGGCGGCGCCGAGGAGAGCGGCGGTGGTGCCACCGTCTGGAACGGACGTGGCGGACGCTGCGGAGAACGAGAA
>JBBQUU010000034.1:0-46918 GCA_038212175.1 Opitutales bacterium
CGCCAGGCCCCGTGCTCGCTCCGCCTTCCTTCCCAACTTCCAGCCTTGTTTTTCCTCCCACTTTAATCTTCAACACCACCGCTCAAGGGTGGCTGGTTTTAACCCGACCACACGTGGCTGGTTTTAACCTGACCGGTGACAGCCTCGATCGCTCTTCGAACGAACCGGCGGATCTCGACGGGGTGTTCATGGTCGGCACGGCCTACACTTTCGATCGCTGGACGGCGCTGGCGGCGTATCCGGGTATCGAGTACCGCATCGAGGTCGGTCCCGGTTACGCCTCGGTCGCGGAAGTGCCGTCGGTGGCCTTTTCGTACGAGACGGACGCGCATCCGACCGTTGCCGAGGCGAACTCCGCCGAGCCGGCAAAGGCGGCGACCTTCGACGATTACGACGGGCCGCCCGCCATCGTGGACGTCCTTTTTGTCTACAACCAGCAAGCTCTTTCCCAGCGCAACTTCAGTGTGCAGGCGATCGACGCAGACTGCGCCAACTATATCGCCTCAAGCAACGCAGCCCTCGCCAACTCCCGCGTAAAGACTTTCGTGTGGCGGTACGTCGGGCTCGAGGCCGCCCCATCCTACCCGATCACCTCCCATTTGGGCGACGAACTGATTCTCATGTCCGGGGAGGGCTCCTTGGCGAACTTCATTGCCGCGAAGGGAAAGTCACGCAAGGCCGACCAATTCGTGCTACTTTCAGGCGGGATAAAAACCGATACGATCGGAAACGCCTGACTTGGCACACGACACGGGAGAGGCACCCGCCGATCATCGGGTTGCCCTCAGAAACACCCGCTTCGCAGCGACTCGCTGCTGAATTCTTGCCGAACCTACGAGCGTCCTATCGCCGTCTCTGGGTCTTCTGCAATTCGACGATCTGCTCCCGCGCCGCTTCCAGCTGAGCCTGCAGTTCGGCAAGCTGCGCCTTCGCTTCGTCCGCCTGCCGCTGGATCTGGGCTGAGCCTTGTTTCGCCTGTTCGAGTTCCCGCTGCAGCCGTGCCACCGTGTTTTTCGCCTCGGTCGCCTGCGCTTGAAGCTGGGTCTGCAGTTGCGTCGACTGGGCGGAATCCTGCTCCAGCTGCGACTTAATCTGACTCATCTGTGCCCTCGCCTGCTCCAACTGCGGCCGGAACTGCTGTTCTACCTTGGCTGTCGCGGCTTTTGCCTGCGCGAGTTCCTGCTGAAACGTGGCTGTTTCGGCCTTTGCTTGCTCCAGCTGTTTCTGAAGATCAGACGCCTCAGCGACTGCGGCCGTCAACTCGGTCTGTAAGCGGGCGGTCTGCGCCCCCACCTCGGTCAAATGTTCCTGCGTTGTTATGATGGTGGTACCGGATTCGCGGGCGCGGTTCCAGAACACCAGCGCTGCGATGATTGCGACGACAGCAACGAGTGCAACGATGACCACGGCAGCGGAGCCTCGGGGAGAATGCATATTGGGTTTATCTTTCATGGCACCTCTAACTTACATCAGA
Organism: Opitutales bacterium; assembly: GCA_038212175.1. Lineage (GTDB taxonomy): Bacteria > Verrucomicrobiota > Verrucomicrobiia > Opitutales > Opitutaceae > CAMAXB01. Next base: position 1,475 of record JBBQUU010000034.1, read on the forward strand.
ATCGCGCCGGGTCAATGCGGCCGGGCAACCCTCGGGCCGACCCGGGCACCGCTTGGCGTGGCTTCCCGGCCACGGACGCGCTGACTAGCTGTGTCTCGGATCTCGCGGCTCCAAGTCAAAGCACTCGGGTGCTCGTGCCGGCCAGCCAGAAGGCCATCGACGCTTAGGTCATAATCCAGGGCGGTCCAATGGATGCCTCGCCCTGCCCCACTGGGCTGCCATGCCGCCTGTTCCTCCTTGCTGGCCTTGAGCAAGGAAGGATACCACGCCAGCGGAAGACTGAGGACACGGCCGTCGCTCAGCTCCACCGTGAGAAGGTGGTCCTGAATGCTAACGTCCTCAATTTTTGCGGTGGTGGAATTCAAGCCAGGCTTTCTCAATGTTGGTCCGGTGCTCGATTCTTATCTACCAGCTCACTTGCGGTTTGGATCTTGGCGGTGAGTCGCTTGCTCTGCTTGGCCAAGACACGGAAATCGCACTCCACCTGCAAGCCGTGCCAGAACTCCGGGGTTTGGCCGAAGAAGGCGCCGAAGTGGATGGACATGGCGGGGGTGATGAAACGTTTGCCGAGGACAATCCCGTTGATGGTGCGCGGCGACACGCCGATGGCTCGGGCCATGGCGTTTTGCGAGATACCCATGGGATTTAGGTACTCCTTGAGAAGTATTTCGCCGGGTGTGATGGGCGGATTCATGGTCAAAGCAAAGCGCCGCGCGCATCTTGGGCGAAGTGTAGAATCCGACGGACGGCAATGTGGGCTTCGTCCTCCTCCCAAATGAAGTAGATCGCGTACGGGAATCGGTCGATTTTCGCCATGCGGTGCAGATCGCCACGGCGGCGGAATATCTGCGGCAACCTCGCGATCTGGTTGAGACGGGCTTCGACGCAGCGGAGGAACTCGTGGCCAAGGCCCACGCTCCGTGATTCGTACCATTTGAATGCTTCCATCAGATCAACCTCAGTCTTTTGAGCGATGGACAGCGTATTGGCCATGTCAGGCCTGTCCGCCGGTGATGCGACGCTTCACAGCGTCCCAGGAAGCGCCATGGGAAGGGTCCGACGCGTAACGGGCCGCGTCTTCGGCCAAGACCTGATCATGCCACTTTGGCGGTTCGACGGCCGTCGTGTCCTTGGCGATCGAGTCCCACAGACTCTCCACAAGAATAAGCTTCTCCGCCGGCGAGAGTCGTTCGATTTCAGCGGCGAGCGTGGGATTCATGCCGGCACCTTGTGAGCAATAAAGCCAACTGGCAACGACAAGAGTCGGTGCCTGTGAAGAACGAAGTGCCCGGAGGAGAAGCACTCAGTCTCGTGTGGAGGGTCACCAAAAGCGCCTGAAACAGGCGCCACTAGACCGGTTGGGGTCCCATGGCGCCACACGTAGGGAATATTCTCCGACCTCCCATTGCCTCAGTTCCCCACGTCAATAACAGTAATTCGGGTTTGACCCCTTTTTGCTTGACCGACATCACAAAGCTGCATCAAGGTTGGATTGTCTGCCACCCGGCAACCTGGGAGGTCATCCATACTTTCTCCCATTCATACCAAAGGGTGACTTCCAGCAACTCCGTTAAACGCTCATCGGCTTCCTGCCCGGCCGCGGCGACACCAAAGAAGGCCGCCGACTGCAACGCATCCTGCACCTGCAGCACGGTCTCCTGTCCGCGCCGCTCCCGCAGATCGATGGGAAACTGCGCCATCATCGGCCCGCGGATCGCCTCCACAAATGCGTCCACGCCTCCGTCCGGTTTGAGCAATTCGTTCAGCCGCGTCTGCAGGATCCGCCGCTGATCCACGGTGCTGCCGAACATGAGCCCGCCGGGAAACCCTTCCATGTGTGGGAGGAAAGGCGCCACCGCCGGCGAGGCGTCGACGCCCACGGTCGCCGACACCACCCCGGTCGCATCGCTCAACCGCTGCGCACTCGGCAGGGCCGTGAGGAACCGCAGGAAATCCAGCGCCCGAGCCTGCTGCGCCGGGTCGGACTGCCGCACCAGCACAAACGTGCCGCCGGAGGGAAACTTTCGTTCGGTGATGGGGCCGAGCACGTTCCCGCCAAACTCCGGGTCATCCACCGACGGCAAGGGTAGCGGGAACACCGCCAGCGGGAAACGCCCTTCAATGGTCGCCGCCAGCGCCGGCGCATCCGGCGCGGCGATAAAGATCATCAACGCCTGCCCTTGGGAGAACCGAAAAAACGCATCGTCCCGCGACAACATCATCGAGCCGGACGACAACATGCCTCCCACCCTCCGGATCAACCTGTACGCGGACCGCTCCGCCTCCGTCGGAAACGCGCGCTCCCCTTCCAAGATCGAAATTAAATGCGCCGGCCGATCTGTCCAAAGTTCACCCTGCGAATTCACCTCCAGCGCCAACCGCTGCGTTTGGTGCTCATGCAACAAATTGAAAAGCAAGCCCGCGCTCTCGCCTGACCCCGCGAGCGTCTCGAGGCTCCGCCCCGTGACGGCCCGATACCGTTGCACCCATTCATCCAGCTCCAGAAACTCTCGGAACCCCGTCGGCGGAATCGACGGCGGCTCGTCGCCCCGGACCTGCCGCACGACTTCCTTCCAACGCTCCAGGTTGAGCACCACCCGCAACGTCTGGCCGAACAGCGGCACCCCGAAATTCTGGGACAGCCGGAAATCATAACCCGTCGTCTCCAACCCGTCGTAAAAGGTATTGCGCCAGGGAACTCCGGCGAGCGGCGTGCCGGCGTTATAGGGATTCGCCTCCTCCAGTTCCCGGCTGAGCGGGGTCAAGAAACGACTCACCAAAACCGCATCCACTCCCATCGGTTCCTGTTGGACAATGTCCGGCGGCGTGCCTCCGATCAACTGCGTGCGCAACCACGGCGGCTGCATCCGGGCGGGCACGACGATCTGTTCCACCCGCACCGGATGTCCCGCCTCGCGTTGCCGTGCCTCATACTCCGCGATCAACTCGTCCAAGACCTCCCGGGCGCGATCATAGACCAGCGTGTGCGCGATGCGCACGACCGGCACATCGCTGCTCATCGTCGCCACACGCCGACTGAAGACGCTCATCACCGTCGCGAGAATCGCCAGGCCGATCACCACGATACCCAGCGCCTGTTTGCGTTCAAGCCGGGCCTTCATGGCAACGGCACCTCCCCCGCAGCGAGCCCCTGCACCAACTCGATGCGCGGCGAGCGGGGAAATCGTTGCGCGAACGATTCCGCCAGCGCCTTCGCCGCCGCCGCGTCGTCCTGTTTCAACGCGAGGTAGACGGCGCGCAATTGTGCCCGCCACCGAAAATCCCACCGCTGGAACGCCGCGTAATCCGCCTCCTGCAACCAGCTCTCCGCCCGCGCCGGCGCCCGGTCGTGGTGAATTAAAGCCGTCGCCAACGCCACCAATGCCCCCCGCCGAATTGCCTCCCGCCGCAGACCTGTCACCCTCTCGCGCCACGCCTCCGCCACCGCGAGGACGTCACGCTCCCCGAGAGTGTGCGTGAGGTCGATCATCATGGCCTTCACCAAAGCCAGCTCACCGAAAACATGGCCGGGATACGCCTGCGCCACCTCCAGGTACGCCGCCTGCACCGCCGGGTAATCCGGAGCGCGCACAAAAGCGTCATCGGCCCGCACCCGATTGTAGGCCGCGAGCACCCGCACATCCCCATCCGCCGCTTTCGCCGCCAGCCGTTCCAGCTCCGCCCTGCCTTTGGCCAGACTCACCTCGGTGCGCGGTTGCCGATTCAGCCACGCCAGCGCCCAGGCGAGCCGCGCCTGCTCTCCCGCCGGCGGCTCCGGGGTCGCGACCGTCGCAAAATCCAAACGCAGGATCTCGGCCCACCCGGCCGGGTCTGCGGCAGGCGGATCGGCGCGTAGCGTTCCCGTGAATACCACTAACAGAGCCAAAACCCATCTTGCCCGGCGGAGACGTTGCGCGGGAAAATGACGCTCCCGGCTCATGATGATTCCACCGCGCCCTGCCATCCCCGCGCATCCGCTGCGTCCCGGTGCGCTCCGGTGGCCAGCAGATAATAAGCCGCCACGCCCCAGTTGTAATCCGGAAAACCGCTCGGCTGGTACACCGCCGGATCGGTCGCCAGATGCTCCGGGAAACTCGCCTCTTGATCGTACGCCAGCAGAAACCGCCGCGACGCCTCGTCGGCCTCCCGCCCATAGCCTTCTCTCACCAACATCTCGATCAGCCAATACGAAATCTGCGGCCACGCCCGCCCCCGCCACCAAGCCCGCCCGTCGGGCGCCGTATAGCTCCCGCTGTAAAACTCCGGCTCGTCGTAGGCCAGGGACGGAAACGGCACCGCGCCGAAAAACTGCGCCGGGTCCAGCAACACGTTTTCAATCAGATCCCGCTTCGCCTCCGCCGGCACCGCCATGCCCGCCCAGATCGGCCAGAACATGTAGAACGTGCGCACCTTGCGGTGGCGTTGGGTCGCGTGGTTGTAATCCCAAAACCGCCTCTCTTCCGGCACGTAGCACCATTTCATCAGCGCCGCCTCCCGCGCGGCCGCATCCGCCCGATACGCCGCCGCCGCCTCCGGCTTGCCCAACCGTTCGGCCAGCCCCGCCAGGATCAGCGCGTCGCGATACAGGAAGCTGTTCAACTGCACCGAGGCCACCGGAGGCAAATGCACGCAACCCGCCCGCGAGGTCTTGAACTCGTCATAAAGGGGGGAAGTGTCGGCCGTCTGCCCCGACCACGTCCACTCCGCCAGACCATCGCGGTCGTGGTCGCCGAGCCGGGTCCAATACGCGAAGTTCTTCTCCAACGCCGGCCAGATCGCGCCGAGCCACCCCGCGTCCTCCGGCCGCCGCCGCAGGTGTCGCGCCACCGCCCAGGCGGCCACCGGGGCCTGCGGCGCCGCGATGCGATGCCGCGGCTTAATCCAATAATTGAATACATGCTCGGGGCAGTAGCCTTCCTCCGTCTGGCGCATGAACACGCTCTCGATCGCGCCTCGCGCCAGTCGCGCCTCGAAGTCCCCCGCCGCCACCGCCGCAAACAACGCGTCCCAAAAAAAGATGTGCGTGAACGACCCGCCCACCGGCACGCAGGTCGACGCCACCCGGTCGCCCAATTCGCCGCGGCCCGCGATGCCTTGGTAGCCCGTGCGCCGCAACGCCCACGCCGCCCGGCGCACGCGCTCGGGCCGGCCGCTCGCGCGCGCCGCTGGCTCCGCCTCGTTCGCCCAGCGCAAAAACTCGACGCGGCTCGCCGCCACCACCGCCGCGACGTCCACCGACGCCGCGTCCGGCCCCGGGGGCCACGCCGGGGTCTCGTCCTGCCACGTGCCCACCCGCAGCGTCGTCACAAATACATACTCCCGCGCCTCTCCCGGCCCCAGCACCACGTCGTCGGCTTCGAATCCATAACCGGCCCGTACGCCCGGCGTCGGCTCCAGTCGGCCGCCGCTGCGCCACTCCTTGGTCGACTGATCCACCAGACCCGCCCGCAGCCCCGTCGTCGCCTCGATGCGCAACGCCGGCTCCGGCAAAAACACCTCGTCGCTCGTATTCCGCAGCCCGCCGCTCACCACCGCGCCCGCCGCCTCCGCCCAGGTTGCCCGGTCCTTCGCAATGCCGAGGCCGTAATCCCGCAGATTCTTGTCCGGCGCGCGATCCGGCGCCACTGCCCCTCGCCACACCGGCGCCACCTTCACCGCCGCGCCCCCGGCATGCGCCAGCCGGAAACTCGAAACCAGGTGCAGCGCATCCGCAAAGGCGTGCGTCGCAGTCACCGCCAGCCGCCCCTCGCTCACCTCGAGCTCCGCCGTTTCCTCCACCATCCATGGTCGCGAACGTACCGACCGCCGCGTCACCGGCCGCAGGCCTCCCGCCGTCTCCCGCAACCACAACGTCAGCCACGGCTCCGCCACGTTTTGCGGATTCATCATCGAGCGAACCTGCATCTCCCCTCCGCCCAACGGCCGCCCCGTCTCGAAGACCACACCGAACTGCGAGAACCGGTCCACAAAGGGAAAGTCGTGGCGGTCGCACGGAATCAGGTCTTCATACGCGGCCGCCAGCAGGTCGGCGAGATCGGGGTTCATCACGTCGGCGAGCATAGCGTTCACCCCTCGATTCCGGAAGGGACACCGCCCCCCGCGAACATGTCTTCACGCGACTTGGCGTCCCACCCGCTCAATGCAACCCTCCCCCACTCTTTCGCCAGTGTCGCGGGGCGTGGCCGAAGCGTCGTTTGAAGGCCTTCGAAAACGAGAACTCGTCCGCATAACCGATTTCCGCGCTGATGTCCGCCAGGGTCCGGTCCGAGGTCAGCAACAGCCGCGACGCCGCGTCCAGGCGAAGACGCCGCAGATACTCCTCCACCGTCACGTCGCCAAACCGGCGGAACAGCCGGTTCAGATAATCCCGGTGCAACCCGCAGGCCTGCGCCGCCTCCGCCACGCCCGCCAGGCGGGTGAACTCGCGCTCGATCAACTCGCGGCACCGCACGAACTGCTCCTCCGCCACCCCGCCGCCCGTCTCAACCCGCTCCGCCTCCTGCTGCATCAGCAACAACAGCACCTGCACCCACGCTTCCGCGTGCTCCATCGACACCCGGTCATGCCGCAACAGATGCTCCAGCAGCGATTCGAAAATCCAGTGCACCCGGTCCGGCTCCGGCGTCGTCACCACCCGCGCCCCCCGCGGCGCCACGTTCCGCGCCAGGCCCAGCAGCTTGCGCCCGGCGAACTGCATCGCAAACAGCTCCAGCGCCGGCTCCTCGATCTCGTCCACCCGGAAATCCGTGCCCCGCTGCGCCAAAATCAACGACGACGGCCCCACCCGCACGGGTGCCTCCAGACCCGCCGCGCCCACGCGCGCGTGCCCCGCGAGCACAAAAAACAGCGACGTCTCGTATAACCCCTTCGGCGGATACTCCACCACCGACCCCGCCCGCCAATGCTCGTGCGCGAAACGCTTGATCGCCCAGCCCGCCCGCGCCGAACCGGCCGTGGTGTGCCGCTTGAACGCGACCTGCAATTTGCCTGCCTTCAACCAGAGCATGCGCGCACGCTGCACGCCCGACACGGGCCTGGCAACGCCGGCGCGCGCCCACGACAAAGGCCCCGGCGCGCGAGGCGCACCGGGGCCGCGAAGGGAAACGGTCGGGACCGTGCTCAGAATTCGTAGCCGAGCGTGAAACGAATCTCTCGCAGCGGGTTCAAGCCGAAGGAGCCTGTGATGATTTCCGTGTTGGCGATGTTGCGCACATTCAACTGGGCGCGCAGGCGTCCGTCGCCCAGCGGGCGCTCGTAGCCGATCGCCGCGTCAAACCGCACCCACGCATCCTCGATCACGTCGTCGTAATTCGGATTCTCCAACCCGACCAGATATTCGCTCGAGTACTCAAACCCGGCGCCGATGTCGAAACCGGCCACCGCGCCTTGCGTGAAGGTATACTTACCCCAGCCTGCGAGCTTCCAATCCGCCGCCTGCGGCAGCCGGTCGGGATAGGCATCGCGGCCGTCGTTCAGCCCGTTCGCGCCCGTGAAGGTGCCGCCACGCGCCACGTTGACCGCCGTGGGATCTTTCACGACGTGCTTGGCGGAGAAGAAACGCGTCGCGGAAAAAATAATCTGAAGATTCCGGCTGGGCGTATAGACAAACTCCGCCTCCATCCCCTCCACCCGATCCACGCCGGCGTTGACAAAGATCTGCGGGTTGTTGCTCGGCAGCACCGGCGAACCGTTGGCGCGAAACCACTGGGCCGGCCGGCCCGCAGCGAGTTCCGCTTCATTGAACGCCTGCAGCTCCGCGTTCAGCGTCGCATTCTGAATGACCAGACCACTGCGCTCGATCTGAAACAAACTTACGGTGCCGCTGAGTTTGTCATCCCACAGCGTGGTCTTCAGCCCGATCTCGGTGCCTTTGCCCTCCGGCGCGCTCAATACGTCGCCGCCGATCGCCTCGCCGGTGATCTGGTTGGTCACCACTTCGTTCAACTGGCGGGCGGTGGGCAGGAACGTCTTGCTCGTGCTGATATAGGCGACGATGTCCGGCGTGATACTAAACAGCGCCCCGTAGGTCGGCGTAGTGGCCGAGAATTCGGACCAATCCCCCACGCGTGCGTTGCTCCCGTTGTTATAGGCGGTGTTGACCGCCTTGTAGTCCGTGCGACGGGCGCCGCCGAAAATTGTCAGCCGATCATCGAAAAAACGCCCTCGATAGCTGGCGGCATAGCTGAACTCGATCGAATCGTTGCCCACCGTGCCCTCCCGCGTCCGCGGACCGAACCACGCGCTGGTGTCCGGGAAAGCCACGTCGGGCCGCGATATGTCGAGCAACAAGGTGCCTAATCCGCCGACGGGAATGGGGGCATTCGCCCCGATGAGTCCGCGGTCGACGAGTTGCTGGCGGTAGGCCATCAGGATCTGGTTCGACTCGGCGCTGACCGGATCGTTACCCAGACCCTGCACGCCTCCGGGGATGCCGCCGGAACGGATGAACCGGTCGGGGTCCGTCGGAAGGCCGATCGCGCCCGCCTCGTCGCCCAGCCACTCCGCAGAAAACACGACGGTATGATTGCCGGTGAGGGCGGAAAAATTGTAGGTGACGTCCGCCTGCACATTGTGCGATTTGTTGATTGCGCCGGCTTTGCCAGGGGCATTCGACGCCGTCCGATTGAAGCCAGGGGACACAAACACACCGTAGTCCAGCACCGTAAGGGAATTCGGATCGCCCCCGCTCGCCAGCGCCAACAGAGGACTCGGGTTGGGCTGGATGTCCTGCACGATCGGCCAATACCAAACCTGATCAGTTTTGTTATAGCCGTAAACGACGCGCGCGCTGAGCGCCTCCGTCGCAGCCCACTGCACATCGGCCGTGAAACCGGTGCGCTCAATATCGTCGAACGATCCTGGCCCGTTCTTGTTGAAGGCGAAACCACGGGGGAAATAGGCACCGTTGTATTGCCGGGGATCGACGCCCGTGCGGGCAAATTCCGCCTGACGCCATTGCAACTGGTTCTGGGCGATACCGGCGGCATTCGTCGGCAGGGTGCCTGCCTCCCGCGCCGCCACATAATCCAGATTCGCCACCGTCGTCACCACGCGTCCGCCGGTTTTATAGACATCGTAATATTCACCCTGCAGCAACACCTGCAACGCGCTGGTCGGCCGCCACGAGACGCCCAGCTGCAAGTACTCCTCGTCCCACGTCGTGGACTCCTGCCAGCTGTCGCTGTCGCGCTTCGATACGACCGCCCGGTAAGCCAGCGTATTGTCTGCAAAGACCCCTTGATGATCGAGAATGCCCTTATAATAGGCGTCATCACCCACGATCGCCCTCACCTCGGTTCGGTCCGTGAACAGCGGTCGCTTGGAAATGTAGTTGATGATGCCCGCGGGTTCGGTGCGCCCGAAATAGAGACCCACCGGCCCCTTTACGACCTCGACCCGGTCGATCCCGTCCAGGAAAAACCCCGCCGAACGGCGCATGCCGTCTTGATACGAGACTGTCGCCTCGAAACCGCGCACGAAGGTGCCGGCTCGCGCGGTGCCCACGGCGACTCCCACCGGCACGCCATATTGGGCGCGCACGCCCGAGGTGTAGGCGAAGATGTCGTTGACGTTGTCCCACTGCTGGTCCTCGAACAGCTCGGAGGAGATGACCGAAATATTTAGCGGGATCTGCTTGATCTCGGCGCCGATGCGGGTGGCCGTCACCGCGTTGGTCTTGCGGTAACCAAAGTCGCGCTCGGAGGTCACCTGAAAGGCATCCAACTCGATCGTTTCGTTATTGTTCTGGGGTGGCGCGACCACGCTTTGCGCATGGGTGGACGCCCCAAGGAGCAGGCTGCAAACAGCCGCGCGGGTGCGTGTGAGGGTTTTCATAGGATCGAAGGGTTAGGGTTGGCGGGGAAAAGCCGGCCGACCGCAAACGCGAAAGGCCACGTTACACTTTAGCACAGCGTCGCGCTGGCGCGTAATGCCGTTCCGCCCGCCGAACATGTCGCCACACGACCAGTCCGCTCGCCTCCGCCCTAAGGTCGCGCCCGGACATGCCCCCACCCGGCAGCCGCCATGGGCCGGACCCGACCCGCCTGTTAGACTCTTGCCGTGTTCGCCGCTTTGCACACTTGGTCGTTTCGCCGCCGCTTCGCCGCCGAGGGCGCCACGTTCTTCGACGCCGTGGACTGGGCCGCCGAACACGGCTTCCGTGGGCTCGAAATGATGATCGAGCGCGGCGATCAGCCCCGCGACCTCGTCGGCCTGCCCGACGTCGCCCCCGCCACCATTGCCCGCGCCGCCGCTTACGCCCGACGTCGCGCCGTGCCCGTGTTGGCCTACTCTACCTTCAACGATTTCGCCGCCGCCGATCCTGCCGTGCGCGACCGTCACCTCGCGCTCGTACGCGACTGGATTGCCCTCGCGGCCGATACCGGCGTGCCCCGCCTTCGTCTGCTCACCGGCTACCATCGCGAAGGAGAGGATCGCGCCGCCGCCGAGCAACGCACCCGCGAGGGCATCGCCACCGTCGTGCCTATCGCCGCCGCCGCCGGCGTCGAACTCGCCACCGAGAATCATAACACCCTTTTCCTCGCGGCCGACGACCTCGCCGCGCTCGCCCGCCAACATGGGCCCACGCTCACCGTCTGCCCCGACCCCAGCAACTGGGTAAAAGGCTTCTTTGATGCGCCCGACGCCGACCGGGAATTTATCTATGCGGAACTCGCCCGCGTCGCCCCCCACGCGCGCCACGCCCACCTCAAGATCCGCGGCCTCACCCCCGACGGCGAGGGCCTGCTCGGCTTCGACCTCCCCCGTCTCCTCGGCATCCTCCGCCACGCCGGTTTTGCCGGGGCGATCGCCTTCGAGTCCGTCACCCACGACCAGGCGCAACCGGGGGACCTCACCGCCGCCTTGCCCGCCGCGCGCGTCGTCCTCGAGCGCGCCATCTCCCGCGTCCTCCGCGAAACCGACTCCTCCTCAACTCCTATCTCGTAAATGTCATCCCCCACTCCCCTTCGCGTCGGCGTCATCGGCGCCGGCATCATCGGCCAAGCCCACCTGCGCAACTACCGCGCCCTGCCCGGCGTCGAGGTGGTCGCCGTCGCCGACCTCGACCGTGCCAAGGCCACCGACGCCGCCACCACCACCGGCTGGCCCGAGGCCGCCATCTATCAGGATTACGAGGAACTGCTTGCCCGGGCCGACCTCGTCGCCGTGGACGTGTGTCTGCACAACAACCTCCACCGGCCCGCCGCCGTTGCCGCCTTTGCCGCCGGCAAACACGTCTACTGCGAGAAGCCCATCGCCGCCACCTACGCCGACGGGGCAGCGATGCTCGCCGCCGCTCGCGCCGCCGACCGCCGTCTGCATGTGCAGATGAACTCGGTGTTTTCGCCCGCCGTCTGGGCCGCCCACGAACTCGTCGCCGCCGGCCGCCTCGGGGAAATCTACCACGCCCGCGCCTACGTCAACCTGCGCCGCAACCGCCCTTTCGTGGACGGCTACGCCACCCCCGCCTTCGTGCAAAAAGCCCAGGCTGGCGGCGGCGCCCTCATCGACTGGGGCATCTACGCCATCTGCCCGCTCCTCTACCTTATGGGCAACCCCACGCCCACCCGGGTCGTCGGCCGCATCTACGACCGCGTGCCCATGGACGCCGCCCGTCGCGCCAAGAGCGGCTACGATGTCGAGGAGATGGGCACGGGTTGGGTCGCCTTTGCCAACGGCGCCAGCCTCGACCTGCTCGCCGCCTGGGCCCTGCACGCCCGCCGCGATCTCGGCCCCTCCCTCGCCGGCACCCTCGGCGGCATCGAGTTGCCCCAACTCGCCGCCGGGCCCAACGAGGGCGCCCTCCGCTTCTTCCACCACGACGGCTTCCTCGACCTCGAAACCGAAGTCGGCGCCGGGGGAGGGTTTCGCCGTTTTGGTCAGATGGGTCATCCCGCCGACGCCTACCGCAACGCCCAAGCACACTGGGTCGCCGCCTTGCGCGACGAGGTTCCCCTTCTCCCCACCGCCGAACTTGCCCTCAACATGATCCTCATCGCTGAGGGTCTCTACCGCGCCCACGCCACCGATCGCGAGTGCGACCTCCTCGCCCTCGCCGCCGCGCCCGACCCGTCCGCTGGATGAAGACGAGCATCTGCTCCTTCGCCTTCCACCGCGGGTTCTTCGCCGGGACGATCGACTCGGCGCGTTACGTTGCCCTCAGCCGCGAACTCGGCGCGACCCACCTGCACTTCTGGCTGCCCCACCTCCTGCCGTCGCCCGATCTCGCCGCGCTCGCCCGCTGGGACTGGCGGCCCGACGACCCCGCCATCCCCGCGTGGATGCGGGCGCCCAGCGACCACGTTTGGTTGGAAACCCTGCGCGAGCAAGTGGCCGCGAGCGGGCTCGCCCACGAGATGCTGGCAATGGAAAAAGGCTATGCCTGGCACCCCGACCCGGGGGCATGTTCCGAGCACCGCGCTCACTTCCGCGCCTGGGTCGCCGTCGCCGCCACCCTCGGGATCCCGGCGCTGCGCATCGACCCCGGGGTCGCCCGCGACCCTGATCCCGCCACGCGCGCCGCCGTCTTCGACGGCTACCGCGAAGCCGCGGCCTTCGCCGCCGACCACGGGGTGCGGGTCTTCGTCGAAAACCACTGGGGCGCCAGCCAGCAGCCCGCCTTTCTCGTCGCGCTGCTCGAAGCCGTGCCGGAGCTCGGCTACCTGCTCGGCACGTGGAACTTCGCCGACGACGCGGAACGCTCCACCGGCTGGCACGCGCTCCACCGCCGCGCCGCCGCCGTCCACGTTAAAACTCGCGCGCCCGACGCCGCCGGCCACGAGGCCCGCTACCCGCTCGACGACGCCGTGGCGTTGCTAGTCGCCTCCGGCTACGCGGGCGTCTGGGGCATCGAAAGCTACGTCGACCCCGCCCATTGCGACGAGACCGAGGCCGTGCGACGCACCCAGCGCCTAATTCGTCGTCATGTCGCCGACGCGTGACCTACTCTCGCCCATGCCCACCCCACCCCGCCGGCCCAACTTTCTCATTTTCATGACCGATCAGCAGCGCGGCGACACCGTGCTCGACGGCTCCCCCTACCGCGCCCTGACCCCGCACCTCGACGCCTTTCGCGCCCGCGCCGTGACGTTCACCGAGGCGCACTGCCCCTCCCCGCATTGCTGCCCGTCACGCGCCTCGTTTTTCACCGGCGAGTACCCGAGCCGCCACGGTGTATGGCACAACGTCAACGTCGACAACGCCCTCTCCCGCGAACCGTTTCCGGCCACGCCGTTCTGGAGCGAGTCCTTGCGCGACGCCGGCTACGACCTCGCCTTCTCCGGCAAGTGGCACGTCAGCGACCACGACGGCCCGGCCGCCCGCGGCTGGACCGAGGCACACGTCACCGCCTCCCCGCGCCACCCCCGCGTCGCCGGTCCCGTCAACCGCGAGTGGCCCGCCTACGACGACCCGGCCCGCCGCGCGACCGATCCGGCCACCCCCCGCGCCCCGGGCGAGATCCGCCGCCCGGGGTACCCGCCTTTCCATCTCTACGGCACCCGCGCCAACCCCTTCGGAGACGACGACGTGGTGGCCGCCGCCTGCACCGCCCTCGGCAACCGCAACGGCGCCCGCGCCCCGTGGTGCCACTACGTCGGCACCCTCGGGCCCCACGACCCCTACGTGCCACCGCCGGAGTTCCTCGCTCTGTATCAAGATAAAAACTACGAGTTACCCCCGGGCTTCGCCGACGCGATGGCCGACAAGCCCGGCCTCTACCGCCGCACCCGTCGCACCTTCGCCCGACTCCCACCCGCCGAACACGCCGAGGCGATCCGCCACTACCTCGCCTTCTGCACCTACGAGGACCACCTCTTTGGTCGCGTGCTCGCGGCCCTCGCCGCAACCGACCAGGCCGCGCACACCGTCGTGATTTTCCTCTCCGACCACGGCGATTACCGCGGCGACCACGGCCTGTGGTGCAAGGGCCTGCCCTGCTTCCGTGGCGCCTATCATCTTCCTTGCGTCGTCGGCGGCGCCGTCCCGGGACTCGCCGCCGGTCGGGTCACCGCCGCCCCCGTCTCGCTCGTCGACTTCGCCCCCACCCTGCTCGAACTCGCCGGCCTGCCCGCCCCGCCCACCCGGCCGGAGGGCGCCCGCAGCCTCGGCCCGTGGCTGCGCGGCGAGACGCCCGCCGACTGGCGCGACGCGCTCTTCACCCAAAGCAACGGCAACGAGCTCTACGGTATCCAACGTTCCATTACGACCGACCGCTGGAAGTTCGTCTACAACGGCTTCGACGACGACGAGCTCTACGACCTCGCCACCGACCCGCACGAACTGCGCAACCTCGCCGCCGAGCCCGCGCACCGCGAGGTCGTCGCCGACCTCATGACGCGCCTCTGGCGCTTTGCCCGCGCCCACGACGACACCTGCATCAACGGCTACATCATGGTCGCACACGCCGCCGTCGGCCCCGGCGTCGCCACCCAGTCACCACCTTCCGCCTCATGAAATCTCCCGCCTTGCTCATCACCGGCCCCGGTCGCGTCGCCCTCCGGGAAATCGAACTGCCCGAGCCCGGTCCCGACGACGTGCTGGTGGAGAACATCCTCACCGCCATCAGCCCCGGCACGGAGCTGCGCTGCCTCGGCGGCGAGCAGGAAGGTCGCGGCCTCTGGCCCTACGTGCCCGGTTACGCCGCCTTGGGCCGCGTCGTCTCCGCCGGCCCCGGCGTCGGACTTGAGCCGGGCACCCTCGTGGTCCACACCGGCACCCGCCGGGCCGATGGCCCCGTGCTTTGGGGCGGGCACTCCGCCGCCGCCGTGCTGGTCGGCGCCAACGCGTTTCCCGTGCCGCCCGGCCTCGACGTGGCGTCCGTCGTCGCCTGGCGTCTCGCCGCCATTGCCTACCACGGGCTGCGCCTGGCGCGCCCGCTCCCGCACGAGACCGTGGTGGTCGTGGGTCTCGGCCCCATCGGCCATTGCGCCGCCCGGCTCTACGCCATGACCGGCATTCGCACCCTCGCCCTCGACACCGCGCCGGGAAGGGTCGAGGCCGCCCGGGCGGCCGGCCTCGATGCCCGGCTGATCACGAGCAACCCGCGCGATACCCTGGCCGACGCTCTTCCGCCCGGCGGAGCCGACATCATTGTCGACGCCACGGGAGCCAACGCCGCCAATCCCGCCGCCATCGACCTCGCCGCGCGTCTCGCCTGGGGCGACACCCCGGCCGCGATCCCTCGTCTGCGCTACGTTTTCCAAGGCAGTTACACGGGCGATATCCGTCTGCCCTACCTGCCGTTTTTTCTCCGCGAGCCCACCGTGCTCATCCCGCGCTCGGATCAACCGTCCGATACCCGTGCCGTGCTCGACTTGCTCGCGCGCCGCACCCTTTCGCTGGACGGGATCATCGGCGAAATCGCCGACCCCGCCGCCGCCGAGGCGGTTTACGACCGCCTCCGGGCCCGCGATACGCCGCTGCTCACCGCCGCCTTCCGCTGGCGGCCCGACCCCACTACTTGAGCATGCCGCGCCACCTGCTTTTTCTCACCACCGATCAACATCGGCACGACTTCGCGACCGGCGGCGCCGTGCCGTCCTTGACCACCCCGCATCTCGACCGGCTCCGCGCCGAGGGCACCACGTTTCAAAATGCCTACGCCACCTGCCCCGTCTGCATGCCGGCTCGTTTCGCCTGGCTGCATGGGTTTCGGCCCAGCCAATTTTCTCCCGACCTCGTCGCCAACGCCCGCGACTGGCCCGCGCCCGGTCGCTGGCCGAGCTTGCCCGCCCGGCTTCGCGACGCGGGCTATCACACCGCGCTGATCGGCAAGCTGCATCCGCACGCCGGTCTTTTCCGCCACGATCTCACCACCGAGCGGGCCACCACTCGCGCCCGCGGGTTCGACGACGTCATCGAGGTCTCAGGCAAGATGCTCGCCTGGTGGTTTGACTGCGATTGGACCCGCCACCTCGCCGACCGCGGCCTGCTCGATACCTACCGTGCCACCTACCGCCCGGTGCCGGAAATCTTCAACTACGCCACCCCCACCCCCGGCCCGCTCGCCCGCGCCGATACGATGGACGGCTTCATCGCCGACCACGCGGCATCCTGGTTGCGGCGGCACGATCCGGCCCGCCCGTTTTTTCTGCACGTTTCGCTTTGTGGTCCCCACTTTCCCCTCGATGCCCCGCCCGAGTATCTCGCGCGTTTTCGCACCGAGGACATGCCGCCGCCCGAGGGCGTGACCGATCCAGCGGAAGTGATCCGCTGGCAACACATCCGCCGCGCCTACTGCGCCCTCACCGCGCAAGTGGACGACGAGATCGGCCGCGTGCTCGACGCGCTGAAGGACGCCGGCCTCGCTGACGACACGCTCGTCATTCACTGCACCGACCACGGCGACATGCTCGGCCATCGCGGCCGGGGCCACAAAAACCAACCCTACGACACGGCCTGCCGCACGCCCGTCACCGTACGTTGTCCCGGCGTCGTTCCCGCCGGCGTGAGTAGAACCGATTTCATCGAAAGCATCGACGTTCCCTTCACCTTCCTGGCCGCCGCCGGCCTCGATCCACGCGACGATCCCCGGTGGCAAAGCAGTCCCGCCCAATCGTTCTGGGACGCTGCCCGCACCGGCGCGCCCACACCTCGCGATCACGTTTACAGCGAGGGCAATGGCTGGCGCATGGTGCGGCGCGACGACTGGAAATACGTGCGCCGCCGCGACGGCGCCGACGAACTTTACCACCTCGGCGAGGACCCGTGGGAACTGCACAACCGCGCCGCCGACCCCGATCTTCTCCCCATGCTCGCCGACCTCCGCGCCCGCCTCGTGGACGAACTTCTCCGCGGCGGCGCGGTCGATCTCGAGCCCCGTCCCGCGCCGCGCGACGATTGGCTCGAACGCGAACTTGCCTCCCGCCCCCGCCGCACCGATTGAACCGTGTTGAGCGGGACGCCCCATTCCAACAAACTAGCATGTCCGCCGCCCGCCCCAATCTCCTCGTCGTCACCACCGATGAACAACGCTGGGACGCGCTGTCGCTGCACGGAACCCCCGGCTACCGCACCCCGCGCCTCGACGCCCTCGCGCGGGCCGGCGTGTGGTTCGACCGCGCCTACACGTCCGCGCCCGTCTGCACGCCCGCGCGCGTCTCGCTGCTCACCGGCCAATACTCCACCCGTCACGGCGCCTACAACATCGGCGTCGGACCGGTCCCGGCGCTCGCCGGACCCACCATCGCCACCGCGCTCGGCTCCGCCGGCTACCGCACCGCCCTCCTGGGCAAGACCCACTTCGTGGCGCGCACCATCGAAGACCGGCACGTGCTCGGCCGCGGTCCGACGGACCCGGAGCCCACGGAGGATGACTGGCGCCGCTTCGACGGTCCGTATTGCGGGTTTGAATACGTCCGCCACAACCGCCATCATAACGCGCTCGGCCGGCCCTACGGCCATTACCGGCACTGGTTGGAGGAACGCGGCGCCGACCTCGCGCACCTCGACGCCCAGCACGGCGGCGCCGACGCCAAGCTGCGCGCCGGCCCGTGGGACGTGCCCGCCGAGCTCACGCAGAACGCCTGGCTGACCGACGAAACCCTGCGCTTCGTCGACACCACGCCGGCCGGCCGGCCGTGGTTCGCCATGACCCACCTGCAGGACCCCCACTACCCGTTCCTCTGCCCGGAGCCTTACTACTCCGCGGTCGATCTCGACGGCGTCGATCTCGGCGGCGCCCGCCCCGGCGAGTTCGACGACAAACCGCCGTTTTACCGCCGATTCTTCGAGGGCCACGGTTTCTCCGATCACACGCCCGGCGACCTGGCGGACGCCCTCGGCGGCATCCCCGACACCCGGCCCTACGGCACCTTCCCCGATCCCGCCCGGTGCATCCGCGCCTACATCGGCATGTGCAACATGATCGACCATTTCGTCGGCCAGTTGATCGACGGGCTCGCCGCCCGCGGACAACGGGACAACACCCTGATCGTGTTCACGTCCGACCACGGCGAGCTGCTGGGGCGCCACGGCTTTTGGTACAAGGGCATTCCCGCCTACGACGACAACCAACGCATCCCCGCCTTGCTCCACTGGCCCCGCGGCCAGACGCGCGGCGCCATCGGTCGCTCCCGCTCGTACTTCAGCCTCGTGGACGTCGTTCCCACCTTGCTCGACGCCGCCGGCGCCCCGCCCCTGCCGCTCGTGCAAGGCGTGAGCCAGCTCGCCGTGTTGCGCGGCGAGACCGACCAGGTGCGCGACTGGGCCTTGGTCGACCACTACAGCAGCGACCGCCTGCACCAGCAGACCTTCGTGCACGACGACTGGAAACTCGTGGTGTATCGCCATGCGGACTACGGCGAACTCTACGACCTGGCGCAGGACCCAGACCAATACCGCAACCTCTGGAACGAGCCGGCCGCCCAAGCGCGTCGCGCCGCCCTGCTGCACCGCCTCGTCCGCGCCGAAATGGAGGCGGTCGGCAGCTTCCCGCCCCGCATCTCCTTCGCTTAGACCGAGCTCCCCCCACCTACGACTGCTCCACCCCGCCCGGCCATGTCTTCACTCCGCCGCCCGACGAATCTCATTCTCTTCACCTGGCACGATGCGGGCGACTGGTTTGGTTGCCAAGGGCAGCCCGCCGCGCGCACGCCGCACGTCGACCGGCTGGCGGCCGAGGGCGTGCGCTTCGCCCACTGCTACAGCGCCTGCGCCATCTGCTCGCCATCGCGCGCCGCGATCATGACCGGCCGCTATTGCCAGGCCACCGGCGTGATGGGACTCACGAACACCGTGTTCCACAACCGCATCGCCCCCGGCGTGCCCCACCTCGGCGCCCGGCTGCGCGCCGCCGGCTATCACACCGCGCTGTTTGGCGTGCAGCACGAATGCGCGCCGGAGCATGTCAACGAGGTCATCCAGCCCAACGAGACCATCGCCACCGACCCGTGGGCGCGCGGGGATCTGCTCGCTGCGCATGTGCGCGACTGGCTGGGCGCCCGGCCGCGCGACGGCGGTCCGTTCTTCGCCCAGATCGGCACCTTCGACGCCCACCTCGGGCGGTTCTACACCGGACGTCCGCCGCGGGCCGACGAACCGTATCCACCTTATAATGACACGCGCCCGGATCTGCCCGTGCCGCCCTACCTTCGCGGCAGCGACCTGGACCGTGCCACCCTCGCCACGTTGCACGGGCAACTCACCCGCGGCGACCTCGTCATGGGCGCCGTGCTCGACGGCCTGGCGGCGGCCGGGCTGGAGGAGGAGACGCTCGTGGTGATGGCCGTCGATCACGGGGTGGGCCTCGACCGGGCCAAGGCCCATTGCTACGACAGTGGCACCCACGTCGCGTGGATCGTGCGCCGCCCCGGCCACCTGCCGGCGGGCCGCGTCGTCGAGGCGCTCACCGGCCATGTCGACATCTTGCCCACGCTGTGGGAACTGCTCGACCTGCCGCCCCTGGCCGGGCTCGACGGGCGGAGCTTCGCCGCCCACGCCCGCGGCGACGCTACCGAGGAGCTCAACCCTTGCGTCTATTCCCACATGGTCGAAGCCTCCCGCGGCGTGCGCACGCCGCGCTGGAAATTCATCCGCAACTTCCTGCCCGGCGCGCCGGTGGGCGAACCCGGCGACTGCACCTTCCGGCACGCCCTCGGAGCTCCCCGACCGCCTGCGCCGCCGACGCAGATCCCCGATGCGCGCCAGCCGCTCACCGAACTCTACGACCTCGCCTCGGACCCCGTCGAGATGCGCAATCTCGCCGGAGATTCCGCCCACCGCGCGATCGCCGCGCAGCTCGACGCCACCCTGTGGGACTTCCTGCGCGCGCAGGACGACTTTGTGATCCACCAGCCCTTGCGCACCGCGTGGCAGGTCGCCACCCGGGCCGAGTTTCTCGCCCATTGCCAAAGCCGCAGTCGCCCGGCCCCACCCGTGCCCGGCCCCCGCCAGAACCCCGTCGACGCCGCCTCCGCCGCCGGCCGCCTGCCATAAGCACTGCGCTCGCCACCTTTCCAGTCGCTCGCCGTCCGGTCGGTGAGGGCATCCTCCTGCGTTTTACCCACTCGTTTTAAACACGCCGTCAATACCTCCGCCCACCGGTGAGTCGGTCCGGGGGGCGTTACCTTACAGACCGTGGAGCTTTCGCGTCACGTCGACGAGGGCCCGGGCCACGCTCTCGGCGGATTTATGCACCCGCTCCGACGTGAGTTGGCCGGCCGGATCGAAAGCCTGGTCTGCCTGCGGAAGTATGCATTGTTCCGGAATGACGTGGCACCCGAGATGCGTGAGCAACTGCCGGGCCTGAGTCATGGATCGCAGTCCGCCGAAGCGCCCCGGCGAGGCGGACACGACGGCGGCGACGCGGCCGGGAAAAGGATCGTCATCTGCGCGTGTACACCAATCCAGCGTATTTTTGAGCAGCGGGGAGATCATTGACCAATTACCAACAGAGTCCATCCGGCGGAAAGGCAGCCGCCAGCAACGACAAGCCAAAGCCGTCGGCATCAGCCAAAACCGCTGCGGTAGATCCGAAACGAAAATTGCCGATGCTGGATTTCAAGGATCCCAAAAGCGGTATGGTCCAACACCGCGCACCGTATCCTAAAGGCTGGCGCTACGACACCAACCCAAACGATCAACTCGCCATGACCGGTCCCAACGGAGTCGAAGTCTATCAAACCGACTCTGGCAGGTTCGTCTATTCCAACGATCCGTCCGCCATTCAGTCGGCCAAGGCGCAAGGGGCTCAGATAGCTCCCCCCATGGCATTGCCCAACTTTTTACAGCAACGCTTTTCTCCCTACATGGGGCAGCGTGGCTTTCGTCTTGCCAACAGTTACCCCATGCCGGAAATCCAGAATTTCTGGGAGATGCTGGGTGCCGCCATGCCGCAAGGTCTTGCCCGAAAAAAATTCGACGCAATCGGTGCGGAATGGGAAAACAGCAATGGGCAGCGAGCCTTTACCATTCTCGTCCTTTCCCTCCTTCAGGATCAAACCTACGTGACATGGAACGTCACCGCAGGCGAGCTCTACGCCTCGAATTCTGAATACGAATCCGCCAAAGACACCTATGTTTACGGATCGAGCAACACCGAGATGAATCCCAAATGGCAGATCGCTAAAAACCAGGAACTACTCGCTCAGATCCGGTCCAACACTCAGCACTGGGACGCTCGAACCCGGGAAAGTCAGGCCCAGCACATCGGTCGCATGAACGCGATTCTCGCCCGAAGCGAAACGAGCTCCAGCATCGCCAAGATAAACAGCGACATACTCGACATCAGCCATGCCGGGTATCTGAAACGAAGCGACATGGTGAGCGCCGGCCAGGCAAAGACGGTCAATATGATCAGCGGGCAATCCGTGATATCAAATCCATCCACCGGCGAACTGTACAAAGTCGACGCCGGCGCCCAAAACTACTGGGTCAATGCCGAAGGAAAATATTTCCCGACTGAAAACAGTCTCTACGACCCGCGCACCGACAACAGCATAAGCAACCAGCAATGGGAGCGCTTCGAAGTCGTCGAATAAAGACAGTGGTTATCCAGCCCGGACCATGGCCCCAACCGAATATCACTCGCAGCCGCTGGGCGATCGCTACGTCGAAGGTCTGAACTCTTCACCTGATCGGTGAATCGAAAAGAAGCCGTCGGCCTCGGTCGATCTGATTTCATGAGCGTCGATTAGCGAAGATTAGCGGTTAACCAACTGCCGATTCCAGTTTGGACAGAGCGCGCCACGATAACCAATCGCTGGCTGGCGGAAAATCTCCACCTGGGCAACCTGCACGAGTCGCAAAGTCAGCCTCTGGACGCGAACTCCGGTTCCGAAGCTACTGCGTAAAATACGATTCGTGGGTCAGGTAGCGTCGTACGCCATGGTTTACCTTCTCCTGCATTGTGGCGCGATGACAGGATGGTACGCGCCGGACGCCGCAGTTGAACGGTGCGTCGATCAGGTGGTCTGCGACTTGAAAGTCTACCGCCCGAAATCGCAGACTCCTTTTTCCGATCCAGGCGGGGCTACTTAACTTTGTTCCGCATCAGATAGCTGCTGGGTTGCAGCTCATCCTTGAAGTCCCACAGCGGAACTCCAATCAGCGCGTCACCTTTCTGGTGGTCCTTGCGCACGTTGACCGGACGATCGATGGCAAGTTCGGGATTCGCCTTGTCGGCAACAATCAGGCGAACCTGGAGCGAAGAGACGTCCACGAAGTACCAGCTGCCGTTGCTGTAGGTGTGCTTGGTTTCACGCGACCACGACTCGGCGGGGATGCGCACGGCGAGGACCTCGACGTCCTTCTGCTGGTGCTTCCAGCCATCGATCGCGACGGCAATCGCCGCCTTCCGGTCCGGGCCTTCGAAGCGGTCCTCCGGCAGAGGATTCTCCCGGATGATCAGCGCCTTCAATGTGTCCGCGCTCTCGGCGAGGCCTTTCTTCAGGGACGCGACCTCCGACGCCGTCTGGGCCCCCGCGTCGCCTCCGAGCGCTTTCAGGAGAGCGAGTTTCTCGTCGATCAACGTAAGTTGCTGGGGAATGGCGCCCGTGAACCACATCGGCTTCTGATTGGCGACCGCTTCATTCGCGATGCGCCGGACCTCGGCGCCGTCCGCGCGAATTTCCGCGGGCAGCGCGGCGCGCTGCGCGGCAGCCACGGCGAGAAACTTCACCCGCGCTTCCTGCAAGTGGTCGCAGTTCCCTTTAACCAAACGCCCGTACTCCGTGTCTTGCGCGATGAGCCGGGCGTAGGCCTTGGCGATGCGCTGACACTCCGCGAGGGCCGCCTCGTTTTGCCGGTACATCTCGGCGGCCGCGTCGCGGCGATCGCGGAACAAGTCCTCCGGATTGCGGAAGGCGCGCTCGAGCTCGCTCGCGCGCTTGAGATCCGCCTGGAGCGCCGGATAGCGCGCGGGGTCGATCAGCTCGCTCAGCTTCACATGAAGCGGTTTAAAGTAGGCGGCAGCCGCGGCCAGGCTCGCATCCGCATCGGCCAGACGCTGCCTCGCTTCCGCCACGCCCTCGCCATTGGCCGGTATTTTGGCGAAGCCGTTGTGCACGAAGCCGGCCTGGCGCTGGGTCTCGATCGTCTTGTCGACGGCGCCCGCGACGATCCGATGATTCGCGGTCAACTGGTCGGCCAGCGGCTGGAGCTCGGCCATGAGCTTCATCAAACCATTCGTGTCTTGCTCGACGCGGTTGAGCGTGAAAAGCGTGTTCTTGAAGTTGTCCGCGTGCGGATAGCCGAGCTTGATCGTCGCAGTGGTCGCGGGAGCCTGAGTTGGCGGCGCGGGTGTGGGAGCTGACCCTGGCTGAGGCGCAGGCTTCGACGTGGGACTGGGCTTCCCCGCGAGGACTGGTTGCGGTGCGGGCGGCGGTGAGCCCTTCAGAACCCCATCGAGCTTTTTGTAGAGTGCATCCGCGGCCGCGTAACGCGCTTTGGCCTCGGCCGCACCCGCGTCGCTATCTTTAAGCGTGGCGATGACCCGGGCAGCGGCGGCCAGATCCGGGACTGCGGAATCCAAGCGAGTACGAGAGAGCTTCCCGGCGGCCCCCTTAGGCGGAGCGGTGAGATGTCCGATGCTGCCATCGACCATCTGCAGGTTGGCCTCTGCGCGCTTCAGCGACGAGTTCACGGCATCGACGTCGGCCGCCCGCGTCGTCAGCGCCAGCGAGCCGAGCAAGAATGTGAAAAGGAAGAGACGGTGGAGGAGCGGGAAGACATTCATGGGGTGACGAATTATTGAGGGGGAAATTCGATTGTTCCGACTGGGAATGCGCGGAAGATTGGTGAGGCCATTTCGCCTTTGCAACGGGGTAAGCCAGGTTGAAATGAGGCAAATGCAAAGGGGCCGGAAAAAGGGGTCGAGAGCTCGACGCTCCCCTTTCCGGCGGACCTCAGGGGAACCTCAACATGACGTCTTCGGTTTGGCGCAACGGCAAACTCCAGCGCAAGATCGTAAAGCACGAGACAACGGGCATCGTGAGGATGCCATAACGCGAACTCATCAACCCGCCTTCGGTGCCGATGGGTTCCGCGGAAGGCGCCACAGGAAGATCAATCCACTGAGCGCGATCAGCGGCATGATCAAAAGCGCCGCGCCATAGCCGGCGCCACCGACGATCCGTCCACCGGCCCAGGCCGCCCAGGCTTCGCAACCATTTGTGGCCGCCATGAAGGTGCTGAATTGCGTGGCCCCGAGCCGCGGATCGGTGAAGTCCATGAAGAGTGCATAGGAAGAGGCGGTGAACAGGCCGATGGCAAAGTAGGCCAGGGTCATCAATCCCATCAGAATGAAGCCCGGCAGACCCGCCTGCTGCGCCACTCCGAGCGAAGCCACGAGGCAGCATAGCAGCACCAAAGTTCGTGCGACGGTGCGCCGGCGTTCTCCACGGTCCGCGAAGCGTCCCCCGGTCAGCCCACCCGCCAGCATGGCGAGCACGACCGGCACGCCGAAAAACAAGCCGGTCGAATCCACGCCGACACCGGCGTCGATCAGAAAAGGACCGGCCAGAGCCCCCATGGCCTCGAATCCCGCTCCGGCTACGAGGGCAAACCCCAAGCCGAGCCAGGTCGTACGGCTGCGCACGGCCTGTCCGAGCGTGTGCACGAACTGCGCCCACGCCGATCGGCCCCCCAAGGCGGGTCCGGATTCGCGCAGGGACGAGGTCCAGAGAAAAATCACCGACCCCCACACGACGAACAGCAGGGCCGCCATCACGGCCCGCCATCCGAGGTGGTTCGCGAGCAGGATGGCGCCTCCGCCGAAGAGACCGCGTCCGAGCAGCATGCCGGCTTGCATTGCACCGTTGAGCCAGCCGCGTTGCGCCGGAGGCGTGGTGGTCACGGCCAGGGCATCGATCGCCACATCCTGGGTGGCGGCAAAAAATGCGTGGGCCAGCAGGAGCGCGATCCAGACGTCCAGATGCAGCGTCGGATCGACCCACAACAACGGCACCAGACAAGCCCCCATTGCGAGTTGAGCTGTGATCGCCCAATGCCGGAAGCCCCACCGGTCGCTTCGCAGCGCGTCGACCAGCGGCGCCCAGAGAAACTTTCCCATCCAAGGCAGGACCAGCATGGCGATGATCGCGGTGATACGCTCCACGGCCAAGCCCTCCGAACGAAGGAGAGTGGGCAACGCCCACCAGATGAAACCGATCGGCGCTCCTTCACTGAAATAGAGCAAAGCGAAAATCCAGACCGGTCGCCGGATGGGTTCTGCGGCAGGGCCAGCCATGCCTGACCCTGCCATCCCGTTCAACGAATGAGAAGCCCTCAGCCGGGTGTGATCTATTTTATCATCGGTGTCCCATGTCTGTGTGATTGCCGGTCCGAACGGTGCCGGGAAGTCTACGTTTGCCCGGAGATTGCACTCAAGCGAATCGCCGCACGGGTTAAGGAAGGCGGGCACGACGTGCCGGCTGCGGATGTGCGGCGGCGTTTTATTCGGAGTTGGCGAAACTTCGGGAACGTCTACCGTCCGCTTTGCGACGCTTGGTGGCTCTTCGACGCCAATCGACGCCCGCCAATCCTTTTGCAGAAACATCCATGAAAGCACCCGCGCTCGACGCCTGCACCAAAGGAATCACAGCTGCCCTGCGCCGTGCCGCCAAAGTCGCGGCCAAACGAGCTCGCGCAGCGGGCACCAAGCTCTATGTCGTCCGGAATGGGAAGAGTGTGCGGCCGTGAAACGGGGTCACGCCGAGCAATGTCACAATTATCGCATGGGAGTTTGAAAAACATGGCTGTGTTCGGCCTGACCACACCGGCCCGGCGTATTCACCTTCCTGCACTTCTACGTGCCTCCGTACTCTTCGTCGCCGCCTGGGCCGGACTGCTGCCCCCGCTGAAGGCCGCCGACGCACCGACATCTACCGCCCCGCGCACGGCCGCCCAAATCGCCGCCGAGCTTTGCATCGGCTGCCACGGCCCCAATCTCGCTGGCGGCAACGCTCCCAATCTCCTCGACACGATCTGGGAGCACGGATCCTCCGATGCCGAGATCCTGCGCAGCATCCGCGACGGTTTTCCCGTAAGCGGCATGCCTCCGTTCGGCCTCCTTCTGGCACCGCCGGAGCAGGTCGCGCTCGTCACTTACCTTCGCAACCAAGCGCGCCGCTTTGCGTTCGGCCTGATTTCTTATCCCGCTCCGCCTGATGCCGTCGTTTTCAAAAGCGAGCACCAAGAGTTCCGCCTCGAAACCGTGGCCGGCCCCCTCGACAACCCGTGGGGCCTCGTCTTTTTGAACGGCAGCGACATGCTCGTTACCGAGCGGATCGGTACCTTGCGTAAGATCGAAAACGGCCGGCTTCTGCCCGAGCCCATCCGCGGTTTGCCAAAGGTATACGTCCGGCAGGATGGCGGCATGCTCGATGTCACGATTCATCCAGACTACGCGAATAACGGCTGGATCTATCTCGCCTACAGCGAAGCAACCGGCGAAACTCAAAGCCGCATTCGTCCGCCCTCCATGACCGTAATCATTCGCGGGCGCATCCGCGACGGCGAATGGATTGACCAGGAAACAATTTTCCGCGCTGCCCCTGAGTTCTATTATGAGGACGACAGCCATTATGGCAGCCGCTTCCTTTGGGACGAGGCCGGCCACCTTTTCTTCACTCTCGGTGAGCGCGGCCGCCCGCCTGTTGCGCAGGATCTTGGCAATCCCCTCGGTAAGATCCACCGGATCCACGACGATGGTCGCATTCCCGCCGATAATCCGTTCGCGCACCGTCAGGGCGCGATCGCATCCATCTGGAGCTATGGCCACCGTCACGTCCAAGGCCTGCAATTCAGTCCGGTCACTGGAAAAATGTGGGCGACCGAACATGGCCCCATCGGCGGCGACGAGTTGAATCTCATCGAGCCCGGCCGCAACTATGGCTGGCCCGTCATCTCCTACGGCACGCCGCAGATCGGCGAAACCATCGAAGGCGCAGCCCGCGACGGCATGGAGCAACCGAAAGCCTGGTGGTCGCCCTCGGTCGCGCCGTCCGGCATGATGTTCTACACGGGTGATCGCTATCCCGCGTGGAAAAACAACCTCTTCATTGCCCTCCTCTTCGGCCGGCACCTTCGCCGCGTCGTGATCGAGGGCGACAACGTGGTGCATCAGGAAGTCGTCTTCAGCGAAATGGGTCGCGTTCGTACCGCCGTCCAGGGTCCGGATGGACTTCTCTATGTCCTTCTCGCGAACCCGGGCCGGGTCGCTCGTCTCGTCCCGGTTGAACCCGGCACCTACGCTCTCGAGCAAGCGGCCCTCGAAGCAGCCGCCGCCGCTGATCGGGCCGCAGCCACCGACGCCGCGCCCGCACTGAATTGATTCCGCGATCTTCCATTAAGTTGGTCACAAGAAGTCACCGAGCAAGCATTGGCCTGCCCGGTTCGATGATTCGCCATCGCCGCTCGATCCCGCTCCTCGCTTGCCGCCGCGGCCGCATGGGCGCTAGATCCTCAGAATGAAACGCATCATCCCTCTCCTCGTGGTCTTCCTCGCCCTCAGCGTCGGCTCCGCAATGGCGGCCGAAGCGCCTTACCGGCACGTCGTGCTGTTTAAGTTCAAAGACAACGCGGCCCCCGCTGACGTGAAAAAAGTCGAGGACGCCTTTCTCGCGCTCGAAGCCAAGATCCCGCAGATTCAGGACCTCGAGTGGGGCACCAACGTCAGCCCCGAAGGATTATCCAACGGGTTCACCCATTGTTTCCTCGTCACGTTCAAATCCAAGTCTGACCTCGAGCTCTACCTGCCCCACCCCGAACACAAAGCGTTCGTCGGCTTGCTGCCGCCTGTCTTGGACAAAGTCCTCGTCGTCGACTACATCGCGAAATAAAGGCGAGACGAAAGTGCGAGAGCAAGCGGTCATGCGGTTTGAACCGTGAGTCGCATCCGCTCAATTTAGGGGCGGTCGCTGACCGCCCGTTCGTGACCTGGAAATCATGCTTTGCGGGCGCAGGGAAAACGCTCAACGTCTCAACCATGGAGAATCCCGACCAAGCCCTCGAGGAAGCTCGCCGCGCTGGCATCGACCTTGACTTGCTGGATTCGAACCTCGCCCTGACCTATGAACAGCGCGCCCTGCGCCATGAATCGGCTCTTGAACTTTTTTGGGCCCTGAGGGAGGCCGGTGGTGCCTATGAAAAGCCTGCACGTCCTGTTGCAGAGGTTCGCTGACGCGGGGCTGGAGTTCGTTGTGGTGGGAGGGTTTGCCGGGGTGTTGCACGGCTCTTCCTACGTCACCAACGATCTTGATGTCTGCGCCGTCATGTCGCCCGAGACGATAGTGAAGCTCCGGGAAGCGCTGGCCGATTTGCATCCGGTGCACCGCCTGACCCCACAACGGCTCTCTTTCCTCGAGCACCCGCCAGCTGGACAGCCACTGGCCAATGTTTACCTGGAGACCGACGCAGGGATCGTCGATATGCTGGGCTCCGTCCTCGGGATTGGCGACTACCACGCACTGGTACGGCAGGCGATCGAAGTCCCGCTCTTTGGTCGGAAATACCGGGTGATTTCGCTGGAGGATCTGATCAAAGCGAAAGAAGCACTCGGCCGGGAGAAAGATCTGCTCACCGCGAAGGAACTGCGGGCAATCCAAGCCAAACGTCAGCTGCAGTGGAACAAATCCGAGTCCGACCCGTCCCGAAAAGATCCAATAGGCTAACAACGCGAAGAGACCGCTGCCGCGCTGATACCCCGCCCCACCCCGTTTCAGAGTTCCCGTTTCAGAGTTCATCGCTCGAGGTGGACGCGCGGGTTTACACGCCTCCGGTGTGTCCCACCGCACGTGGATCGAGTCGACCCAGCGCAAGCCCTTCGCGCCCCAGCCTCCACCGCAGCGAGCGCCGGGACGCGCTCGCCCACCTCGGGCTCCAGCGTCACGGCAGCGGTAGTAAGCGCCACCCGCTTTTCGCATCACGAGCGCCAGTCACGTCGCTGGCTTTCCATCTTCGGCGGTCGAGTTCGCCGCTGGTTTTCGGCCGCAAGCTGGCGAGCGGTTTGGACCTTTGCGGTGAGGCGCTTGCGAATTTTTGCCAAGGCACGGAAGTCACATTCCACCTGCAAGCCATGCCAGAACTCGGGGGATTGGTCGAAGAATGCACCAAAACGGATCGATATCGCGGGGGTAATGGAGC
The DNA here is from genome assembly GCA_038212175.1 of Opitutales bacterium. Classification (GTDB taxonomy): domain Bacteria; phylum Verrucomicrobiota; class Verrucomicrobiia; order Opitutales; family Opitutaceae; genus CAMAXB01. The sequence continues at coordinate 30,557 of JBBQUU010000034.1, forward strand.
GCTTGCCGAGGACGATCTCGTTGATCGAGCGAGGGGGAACGCCGATGGCGCGGGCCATGGCGTTTTTCGAGATACCCACGGGGTTCAAGTACTCCGCGAGGAGGATCTCACCGAGAGTGATGTATGGTTTCAAGGCGGGGCCTAGGCGCATGGGGCTATGACGGCAGATAGCTGGTCACGATGATATGTTTGTGATGCGCCGTTTCACGATCGACCATGGATTGCCGCGCGCAGGGTCCTGAACGTAGCAGGCTGCGTCCACGTCCAGCACTTCGTCGTGCCACGGCGGATGCTCGTCGGTCAAAGTGCTATCCGAGATTACGTCGGATGTACTTTCCGGCTCCATCAGCTTTGCCGCCGGCGTAGGTGCTTGGTGCTTCGCGGCGGGCTCGGGGTTCACGTCCGACACGCTGAGCGTGATAGCGCCAACTGGCAACGATATGCATTCCAAGCTGCGAAGACTCTCATTCGGCACAGGCCGATTCTCGATCTCGGCAAATGAAGTAACGGCAGCGGCTGCTACCTCGCTCCTACCGACTTCCCACGTTCATCGCATGCCCTCTCCCCCGCTGCACCAAACTATCAACCGTTCATCATTGAACCCTTTGGATTGGCTTCAACGCCTTGGTGCCTTCATTGAGCGCAAATTTACGGCGGATCTCTGGCGGAATCACCACTTGTCCCATGGCTGTGACCTCCACCGTTTCTGCCTTGGCGGAAATTTTCATAGAGAGGATTATCCTCTCGCGGGAAATTTAGTCAAAATCTAAGAGAAGCAGTGAAGGCGCCGAGCTCACTCACGTAAACTGAAAAGGGGGCAAACCCGAATGTCTGCGGTCGTGATGCAGAGTGTCCGATGATAGAAGCCAGAAGGGGGCGGGTTTGACCCCGTCCTCGCCTTCATTGTGGACTTTGACGAACGCCCGAAGTGGCTCGTTTCCGCCGCTCCAATAGGCGGCTCGTAGTGCGTGACAGCTCCTCGTCGGCCTCACGGAAGCTCTTGATGTGATTGTCCGTAATCGAAGACGTAAGATGGCGTTCCGTCGCAATGGGCGCGGTGGCAAGACGTATGCCGGCGAGAGTGCTGTTTAGGTCGTCACTAACCCGACCCAAGGCGTTGAAAGCTGCGGTAGTCGACGAGAGGTTGACCGCGAGATCGCTAAACTCGTGAAATTTAGCTGATTTTGCGATGATGCTCGTGGCCCGGGACAGCTCCTCGTCTACCTCACGGAAGCTCTTGAGAACGCCGTCCGCAATCGAGGATGTCAGCTGGAGATCCGTCGCAATGGGCGCGGTGGCAAGACGAATGCTAGCGAAAGCACTGTTTAAGTCGTCACTAACCCGACCCAAGGCGTTGAAGGGTAAATCAGATCCAGACACGCTGAGTTTCAACGTGTCTACTGGCTCTAGATTTATTCCTTCGGACTTCATGAAATGGCGCTACTGGCAGGCTTCGCATTCCTCGCCGCGCTTCATGGCTTCGATGGAGCAGACGCGTTTTTCTTCTTCCGAGTAGGTCTTCTTTTGCCCTTCGACTCCGCTCAGGGTGGCGGCGTTTGCCGCCAGCGCACCAACGCTATGTGAGCCGCCGGCGTCGCCGGAATTCTGCCCGCCGGAACTACCTTCGCTGACGGCGCCGCGCATTTCTTTTTTCACGCCAATGGTGGCTTTCTCGATGTTGGACGCGCCGAGGGTGCGGAGGTAGTAGGTTGTCTTGAGACCCGCGTGCCAGGCGTGGCGGTACATGTGACTGAGGGTCTTCAGGTCGGGGGTCTTCAACCAGAGGTTCACCGACTGGCTTTGGTCGATCCACTTCTGGCGGCGCGCGCCCGCTTCCACCACCCACTTGGGATCGATGTCGAAGGCCGTGAGGTACTTCGCCTTGAGGTCGGCCGGGATGGCGTCGATGTCCTTCAGGTCGCCGTCAAAGTACTTGAGGTTGTCGATCATCTCCTGGTTCCAGAGGCCGCGGCTCTTGAGGTCCTTCACGAGGAAGTAATTCAAGACGATGAACTCGCCGGAGAGGTTGGATTTGACGAAGAGGTTCTTGTACGTGGGCTCGATGCAGGGGCTCGTGGCCGTGATGTTCGAGATCGTGGCGGTGGGCGCGATGGCGAGTACGTTGCTGTTGCGCATGCCGTGCTTCGCGATCTTCGCGCGCAGGGGCGTCCAGTCCATGCGGCCGCCGCGGGGTACTTCGACGGGCACGCCGCGTTCCTGTTCGAGGAGGTCGAGCGTGTCCTGCGGGAGCAGGCCGCGGTCCCACTTCGAACCTTTGTAGCTGGAGTAGGTGCCGCGCTCAGCCGCGAGGTCGGAGCTGGCTTCGTAGGCGTAGTAGGCGATGGCTTCCATGGCCTCGTCGTTGAACTCGACGGCGGCATCGGAGGCGAAGGGGATGCCCTTGATGTAGAGCGCGTGGGCGAGGCCCATCACGCCAAGGCCAATCGGACGGTGGCGGCGGTTGGAGGTCTCGGCGGCCTTCGTCGGGTAGAAGTTGATGTCGATGACGTTGTCCAGGGCGCGCACTGCCGTCTGGATCGTCTCGCGCAGCTTCTTGTGGTCGATCGTGCCGTCGGGCAGGAGGTGGTTCTCGAGGACGACGGAGCCGAGGTTGCAGACGGCGGTCTCGTCGTTGCTCGTGTTGAGGGTAATCTCGGTGTTCTTCGTGATCAGGCCATTGACCGTCCACGAATGTTCGTCGGTGAAAACCTGAAGGCAGAAGGCGTCCTCGTTCGGAAGCTGTTCAAGCGCCTCGAAAGTCGCATGCAGCTTTTGGGCGTAACCTGGTTTTTCGAGATTGGCGAGGAAGCGGGCGTTCTGACGCAGAGCGCCGACGCCCGTGAGGTTTTCAAGGATACGGCAACCTCGGATAGAGGTGACGTGGAGACGGAAGAGTTCCGCCTGCCAATACTCACGGGTACCACCAGCGCCGTCCGGCATATCCACAAGGCCGGCATCGCGCATTTTAGTGAGCGACGCCTTTATGCCGAAGTTAGCGAGGAGGATCTGGATTTCCTCCAAGAAACCGCGGCTGATCGAGGCCAATGAGGACGTGGTGACGTCGCCAGTCGCTTCAACGGTGGCGTCGGCAGCGTAGAGGCCGCGCAGATAAGCGGCAGCCGTCTCGCGGGTGCCGGTCCAAACGAACTCAGGCACGCGCAGCTTGGTGTCGCGGGTAAAGCCGCGCGCCGCCAGCAGGCGGGCAAGCGGTGCGGAGGCGAGCCGGCGCTTGTACTCGTCGCCCGCGAAACGCGGGGTGAGAGAAGAGGTAGTGCGGAAACTCGCCTCCTCGTTCGACAAGACCCGGGCCACGCACTCCTCGATTTCGGGAATGAGCGCAAACTCCTGGGCCCAGATGTCGATAAGCACAGACGTCGTGCCCTCGCGGACCATGAAAGTACCGTCGCCTGCGACGATGCCGCAGAGGAAGGCTTCATCGACCGCAGGAATAGAACCCCAGAGCCCCTCCCCCTGCTGAATCTCGATGAGATCCCCGCGCTTAAGCTCTTGGGCCTCGACCCAGCCTCGACCGACGACCCACACCTTGTGATCGGGAGTAACCTTGTGGTTATAGCCTTCCTTGGTGAGTAGGCGCACGATCGGAGCATCAGGACGTGGAAGGAGCATGGGGCCGGCAGAAACCGGACCACTGCGGCCGAAGACGGTGTTGACCGGCTCGTTGGTCAGCGGAGAGTTGCCGTCGGGGCCGACGAGCGCGAGGCGACGGGCGCGACTGTAGAGTTCGCCCACCGTGACGAGGCCCTCCGACGTCACCACACGCTGATCGGCTGTCATGCAGCACAAATTTGAAGAGTGGATGACGCCGACGTGGTCCTGAGGGGAGCGGATATTGCAGGCGTCCTTGAACGTGATCCAAGGATGGCCGGTCTCAAAGAGCATCGAGAGCATCTTTTTCCAGAGTTCGAGGGCCTCGATTTTTTGCCCGAAGATCTTCCCTTCCTCGGCGAGCTTTTCGTAGCGGAGGTAGGCCTCCTCGAATTTCCTGCCGTAGAGCTCGTGCAGATCCTTGACCTCGTTGGCGCGGAAGAGCGTCCAGTGCGTGCGGGCCTCCATGCGCTTCATGAACAGGTCGGGAATCCAGTTCGCCGTGTTCATGTCGTGCGTGCGGCGGCGGTCATCGCCGGTGTTCTTGCGCAGCTCGAGGAACTCAAAGATGTCGTTGTGCCAGGACTCAAGGTAGGCGCAGCCGGAGCCCTTGCGCTTGCCGCCCTGGTTGACGGCGACGAGCTGGTCGTTGTGCAGCTTCAGGAACGGGATGACGCCCTGGGACTCGCCGTTGGTGCCGCCGATGTGGGCGCCCGTGCCGCGCACTGCGGTCCAGGAGCCGCCGAGACCGCCGGCCCACTTGGAGAGCTGGGCGTTTTCGGCGATGCCGCGGTACATGATGCCCTCAAGGCTGTCGTCGACGTAGTAGAGGTAGCAGGACGACAGCTGCGAGTGGAGCGTGCCGGAGTTGAAGAGCGTCGGCGTGGAGCTGCAGAAGCGGCGGTTCTTGTAGAGATCGTAGAGGCCGCCAATGCGGGCCTCGCGGTCGCCTTGCTCGCCGAGGAAGAGACCCATGGAGACGCGCATCCAGAAGAACTGGGGCGTCTCGAGGCGGCGGGACGGCTTCACCGTCTTGTCGATGATGAGGTAGCGGTCGTAGAGGGTCTGGATGCCGAGGAAGTCGAGCTCGAGGTCGGCGGACGGATCGAGGGCGGCGCCGAGGCGGGCGACATCGAAGTCGAGCAGGCGCGGGTTGAGGCGCTTGATGGCAACGCCGCGCTCGAGGTATTTTTTGAAGGCGGCGAGGTGGGCGGACTTGAGCTTGCCGACGCCATCGCGGGCGATGCTCCAGTCGAGCACTTCCTCGTAGATGTAGGTGAGCTGAATGCGGCCGGCAAAGCGGGCGAAGTCGGCGTCCTTCTCGATGAGGGTCTTCGAATTGAGGATGATCGTCTGGTCGAGGTCCTTCTGGCTGATCTGGTCGAAGACGGAGCGGAGCAGCTCGGTTTCGATTTCCTCGGAGGAGAGGCAGAGGTCGAGGCCGATGCGGGCGAACTGGATGCGCAGGCTCAGGTCGGAGCGGTCCCAGAGCAGGTTGGAGCCGTCGGGCTGTTTGACCATGATCATGGTCGGCTGGGCCAAGGAGGCGGCTGCGCCGTCACGCGACGGGGACGTCGCGTCTCCAGTAGCAGAGGAGTCGCCGTCGGTCCGTTGTTCGGATCGCAGGGCGCGGTAGAGGATGTACGCCTCGGCGACCTTGTAGTGGCCGGCCTTCATGAGCTCCTCTTGCACGATGTCCTGGATCTCCTCGATGTGGACGAAGGACTGGCGCGAGCCGAGCACGCGGGCGGAGACGGCCTTGGTGATCTCGATGGCGGGGGCAGAGTCGCGGTGGAGGGAGAGGAACGATTTGCGCAGGGCGATCTCAACCTTCTGGTCGATGAAGGGGACGACCTGCTTGTTCCGGCGGATGACGCGGACGCCGGCGGTGGCGGACGGGCCGGAGTGGGCGATGCCGAGTTTGCGGGAACGGTTGAGCAGAAGGCTCTTGGCGACGTCGTAGGCGTTATTGTCGACGAGGGTCTTTTCGATGAGCTCGTAAAGGTCGTTGAGCGAGACGCGCAGGGGGGACTTGCGCAAGGCGAGCTCGGAGAGGTTGCCGGCGACCTCGCGGATGATGCGGCCGACGAAGGCGCGGCTCTCGGCGGTGAAGATCGAGCCGGTCTCGCCGCGGGCGAGGTGGACGTTGGTGATGGCCTTGCCGATGGCGTCGGCGACCTCGGCGAGGTCAAAGGGCGTCTCGCCTTGGGGCCCGAGCAAAATGATCTCGGGCAGGAGCGGAGTGTCAGAGGGAACGCTGTCACGCCACGGATGGTTCGGCTTGTTCTCGACGGGAGTGTGGGTGGCGCGTTTGAGGGCGAGGTCGTGGGAAAGGGAGGGATTCATCGGATCGGAAGAGAGTAGAAAGGAGAGGATAGCGGGTAGCGGGTGACCGGAAACCGGAGGGAAGGCGAAGGACTGAAGGGCTGAATTCGGAGGTGGGGCCGAATAGGCGGAGTCCTTGGACGAAAGGGAAATGGAGTGGCGGGCGTCGGGGTGGGCCGACGGCGGAGGAAACAGGGGATGGGACGTGGGGTAGATGAATCTCAACGGAATTCTGAGCTGGGCTCAGAATCCCTTAGCTTTGATCCCGCGAACGCAGGATCAAAGCTCGTCGTCGGAGGCGACGTTGAGGGCGGATGCCTTTTGGTACTCGGTGACGCGGCCTTCGAAGAAGTTTTGCTCCTTCTTGATGTCCATCATCTCGGCGAGCCAAGGCAGGGGGTTCTTGATGCCGGCACTGAGCGGAGCCAGGCCGACGCCTTCGAGGCGACGGTCCGCGATGTAGTCGATGTAGGTGACGAACTCGTCGACGGCGAGGCCCACGGCGTTGACCGGGAGGCAGTCACGGATGAAATCCTTCTCGAGCTGGACGGCCTCGGCCATCGTCTGACGCAGCTCTTCCTTGAAGTCGGTGGTCCAGATCTCGCGGTTCTCCTCGACGAGGTCCATGAACAGGTTGCGGAACACCTCGATGTGGTTGGACTCATCGCGCAGGGTGTAGCGGAACATCTGGCCGATGCCGGGGAACTTGTTTTGGCGATACAGGGAAAGAATCATGCCGAAGAGCCCGTAGAACTGGGTGCCCTCCATGCACTGGCCGAAGACGAAAATGTTACGCGCCAGCAGCTTCTTGTTCTCGGGCAGCGTCAGATCGATGTCGCGGCGCAGGTCCTTCGAGATGCGGGTGACGAACTCGTTCTTCCGGACGATGGTCTGGACGTCCTCGAACATGGCCTCGCACTCGTGCGGGTTGATGCCGAGCGACGAAATCATGTAGAGCAGCGAGTCGGCGTGGATGTTCTCCTCGTGGGCGTGTCGGCCAAGCACGAGTTTCAGCTCGGGGGCGGTAACCAGCTCGCGGACAACGTGTTGAATGTTATCCCCCACGATGCCCTCGGCGGCGGAGAAATAGCCGATGCCCATGCGGATGATCCAGCGTTCGACGTCGGAGACGACCTTGTCGTCGCGCCACTGCTCGATGTCCTTGCCCATGGGGATGTCCTCGGGCTCCCAATGGTTCGCCTTCATCTTGCGGTACAAATCGTAGGCCCACTGGTACTTGAGGGGCAGGAGGTTAAAACACATGGTCTCGCGACCGTTGATGACCTTCTTGGCCGCAAAGGCGGCCTCGGCCTTGTCCTGATCGAGTACGAATGTTTTGGAACCTACGAGGAATGTCTTCTGCATGATGAGTTTCGGGAAAAAGGAGTGACGGGACGGGGTAAGACGGACGGGAACGGAGGCCGCAGTGCGAAGGTTTCAGACGCAAAAAAGCCGTATGCGAACAAAAGTTGTTAGAACTTACTGACGCGTTGTTGACCACAACAGGTTGTGGTTTCCTCCCCGACAGGCCACTACAGATGGACTTTTAAAAAATTGCGTCAATAGGTTTGTCGCCGGGGGACTGTGAATTTTCTGCTAATTCTGGCTTGCCACCGCGGAGCGGTCGACGCGCGGGAGAAAGGGTGGCGTTTGCGAGGGGTGGAGGCGGCTCGGCGTGGACGGGAAAAGTGAGAGTAGCGGGATGAAGACGTGGCGTAATAAAGCGAAATGGGAATGTGGATACGGGGGATGCCAAGCTGGCGCCCGGTGATCGATTTAAAGGAGCGGCGAGACTCTTGTCGCCGGGTTCGATGCCGGACGGCTTACGTATGCCCATCGGCGGCAAGATGCCGCCGCTACTTAAGAGGCTCTGAGAAAATCCGTGTTGATTCGTGCGGGGACGTCGTTCACTTCTGTGCCCTCACGTCGGACGCTTAGCTCAGTTGGTTAGAGCACCTGCTTCACACGCAGGGGGTCGTTGGTTCGAGTCCAATAGCGTCCACCATCCTTCGCCCGTTGGGCTTCGGATGGCAGGGCCATCGTTCTGATACTCGCTGTGTAGCGTCGCAGGCCCGGTGCCGCCACCTGGCGTCTGACCTTCCGAGCCCGCCGCGTGAGGGCTTGCAGCTTTTAGTGTGGAGCGGGAGCTTCAAGCTCCCGTCTGGCTGACCGGGAGCAGGATGCTCCCGCTACGACCGCTCCCCAGCCCTGACCCGCCGCCCACGCTGATTCTTCTGCGTTAGGCATGGATTTTGCCTCCGACCTCTTTGGACTGTTGGCGTTTGAGATTTCCCACCGTCACCGATCCGGGAAGCGATGGACGATGCGCAGCGTGTCCCCGGTGTCATCCATCTCGAAAAGATGGATACGCTGGTTGGGACCGGAGTTGGGCGAGTGCAGGGTCATCATGTCCTCCGGCAAGGTGGGCTTCGGACCGAAAGGCTTGAACGGGCCCAGCGGCGAATCGCTGACAAGGATGGTGGTGGCGCGCTTCACGCGCGGACGCCAGTTGCGCCACTGCTCAGGGAAGGCGGTGCTGGTGTTGTAGGTGAGAAAGAGGTAGTACTTTTCTCGATACTGATGCAATTCGGGCGCCCAGGTGCCGGTGACGTTGGCGCCCTCCCAGGTGTCGGGACCGTAGCGGAAGATCTGATGTGGCCCCTCCCACGTGAGCAGATCCTTGCTCGTGTACGCGCGCACGCCGCCGCGGGTCGACGCGACCAGGTAGTAGGTGCGCGTGGTTTGGTCGACGAGCACGCAGGCGTCGCGCATGAAGATGTCGGCCAGGCGATGCGTGTCGATTTCTGCCTGGGCGTTGGCCGGCACGGATAAGACGCACGTCAGCAGGAAGAGACGGAAGAGGGTATGCATCGGCAAATGGGGCGGGGAAACCATCACCGCTTCCCACCACCACAGGCAAGACGCACCCCTGCGGACCGTCCGCGGCCGCCACATTTCGTCCACGTAGAGAAATCCGTGTAGCGACGGCTGTCCTCAGCCGTGGCCTTGGGATTTTATCTGCGCCCCCCAAAGGCGGCTGGGGACAGCCGCCGCTACATTCGAACCGTCGGTCGCGGCGCGCAGCGGTGGTGACTCCCGCCTTGCGCCTGCTCACGCGACAGCCTGAATTCGTCGGCACATGCAATTGACCAAACACTGGGCGGCACAGCTCGACGACTATGTGATCGACCTGGCGTGGTCGGCGGACGGCCAATGGCTGGCGGCCGGCTCGGCCGCCGGTCCGGTCACGCTCTTCGCCGCGGCGGACGGCGCGCAGACGGCGGCGTTGCCCGGCCATGAGGGCGGCACCAATTGCCTCGCGTGGCACCCCACCCAACCGTTGCTGGCGACGGGCGGGCAAGACGGTGCGGTGAAATTCTGGGATGCGACGAGCGGGCAGCACACCGCGACGGCGAAGTTGGGCAAGGCGTGGGTCGACCATCTCGCGTGGAGGCCGGGGACTGCAGGGGGCGCGGTTTTGGATACGGGAGCGGAGGGGGCGCAGCGCTCGAGCCATCTCGCGGCGGCGGCGGGGCGCGATCTCGTGCTGCTCAACGCGGATGCCTCCGAGCATCACCGCTTCAAGCCCTCGCCGAAGACGATCAGCGCGCTGGTCTGGCATCCGGGTGGCGGGTGCATCGCGAGCGCGTACTTCGGCGGCGTCGTGTTGTGGGACGCCGACGATTTCGTGGCGCAAAAGGAGTTTCCCTACGCCAACGGAATCCACGCTCTCGTGTGGTCGCCGGACCGGCGCTGGCTCGTTTCGGGCAATCAGGATCCGAGCGTGCATCTCTGGCTGCCCGAGCAGGACCAGGAGTTCCACATGAGCGGTTACGAGGGCAAGGTGAAGGAACTCTCGTTCGACCGCTCCAGCCGCTGGCTGGCGACGGGCGGAGGCAAGGACGCCTGCTTGTGGGATTGCAGCGGGGCCGGTCCCGAGGGGCGCGAACCGATGATGTTACCGCACGACACCAAGGTCTGCGCGGTGGCGTTCCAGCACGGGTTCGGGGTGCTTGCGACGGGCTCGGCGGACGGCGCGCTGCAATTGTGGAGCCCCGATCGAAAGCAGCCGCTGCGCGCAACGGTGCGCATGCCGGCGGCGGCGGCGAAGATTGCCTGGTCGCCCGACGATTCTCAGGTGGCAGTGGGCACGGAAAATGGAGCGGTCTACGTGCTCCGTTGCGCCATTTAGCCATGACATTTAATACGACACCTCCTGCGACAAGGGTGCAGCAGACCCCCGCCACGCCACCACGGCGCGGCGGGGGTTGACGTTGCTGATAAGGTACACTCGTGCCGAACCGCCGCGACTTCCTGCACTCCGCCAGCCTCGTCCTGCTTGGACTGGCGGCGCCGTCGTTGCTTTTCGCGCAACCGGCGGGCTCGGGCGACAAGGTGCACGTTGTGCGCAAGGGCGATAACCTCACGCTCATCGCGCAACGCTACGGCGTCACGATCGCCGCGTTGCGAACGAGGAACAAGTTGCGCACCGACGTGATTCGCGTCGGGCAACGCTTGATCGTGCCCGGCACGGCGACCCAAGGCGTGCCAGCCTCACTCGCCGGTGTACTGACGGCCACCAAGGGCCTCAACATCCGTCGTGGGCGTTGGAAGTACGTCGTCGCCCACCATGCCGGGATCGAAGTGGGCAACGCGGCCGCCTATCACTCCGGCCACCTGCGCCGGCGCATGGAGCACGGGCTTGCGTACCATTTTGTCATCGGCAACGGCCGTGATTCCGGCGAGGGAGAGATCGAGATCGGGCCGCGCTGGTTGAAGCAGATTCATGGCGGGCACGTGAAGAACGAGACCTACAACGAGCACGGCATCGGCATCTGCCTCGTCGGCAATTTCGAGACCCGCCGTCCCAGCGCGAAGCAGCTGGCGTCGTTCATGACGCTGGTGGATTGGTTGCGCACCGACGCGCCGCTCGGCACCCGACCCACGTTCACCGTGCACCGCTGGGTGGACCGGAATCATACGGTGTGCCCGGGCCGGCATTTTCCGTACGACGAAATGCGGAAGCGGTATCCGGGGTAGGACGGACGTCCAGCCAGACGGGTTCTTACAGGAGGCCGCAGAGATCGCGGAGCAGATTCATTTCGAGCACGGCGACTTGCCAGTCGTATGATCAGCGGTTGCACAGCTCGTGCTGGTGTAGCCGCAGGCACCGATCTCGGTCCGAGGACGGCACTCAAAACGAAGACCAAATCTCGGAATTTGTTCACAGGAGAGAACAGAGGAAACAGAGGTTGATGCAGTAATCAGCCAACGAGTCCCCAGCCGTTAGTCGGATGAGGTGGCATCTGTGGTTAAGAATGCCCGGTTCAACGGGAACGCGTCTGATGCGGTTCCGGCGTCCTTCCTCTGTTACCTCCCTTCGCTCTTGTGAAAAGCGCCGAAAAACGGGTCGTCGTGTTGACGGCGGACGAGGGCGACTGAACCGCGGTCGGCGCCCGCGGCCTCAGTTCGGACGCCCGGTCGGGGACCGGGCCTACAATTGACCGGGCGGACTTTATTTGCGATTTGGACCTTTGGCGTTTGGAATTTCCCCTCCGATGCCTGTTCTCCACGACGCCCACAATCACCTGCAGAACGACTGGCTGGCGCCGCACCTCGATTCCATTGCGCGCGTGCTGACGGACCTCGGGCTGCGCACCGCCGTGGTCAACGGCACCTGCGAAGGGGACTGGGCGCGCGTATCCGAACTGGCGCGACGCTTCCCCTGGGTGCGGGCCAGCTACGGGCTTCACCCGTGGGATGCCGGCAATCGCTCGCCGGACTGGCTGACGACGCTGCGCGCCCGCCTCGCGGCCGAGCCCGGGGCGGCGCTGGGCGAAATCGGGATCGACCGCTGGATCCTCGACCGCGCGCGGCCGGATGATCTGCGGTTGACCGGACTTCGCCGGGCCCCGCTCGACGAGCAGATGGACGTCTTTCTTGCGCAACTGCAGATCGCCACCGAGGAAAACCGTCCGGTAACCATCCATTGTCTCGACGCCTGGGGCGCCCTCGCCGACCGGCTGCGGAGCGCGACGCTGCCCGCGCGCGGTTTCCTGCTGCATGCGTACGGCGGAAGCCGGGAACAGGTCGCGCAGTTTGCTGATCGCGGAGCGTATTTCTCCTTCAACGGCGCCTTCCTCGACCCGCGAAAATCCGCCCGACGGGAGGCCTTTCGTGTGGTTCCGGCCGACCGGTTGCTCGTGGAGACGGACGCGCCGGCGATGCCGCCGCCGCAGGAGTGGCGCACGTACACACTGCGTCCGGCCCCCGACGGTTCCCCGATCAATCATCCCGGCAACATCGAGGCGGCGTACGCAGGCCTGGCGGCCCTGCGCGGTCAAACCGTGGCCGAACTGGCCGAGCAGGTGGACGCCAACGTCAGGCGTCTGTTCGGCTGACAATCAGATTCACGGCTTCCTGCGCCGCGACAAAACCGAACGCGCCCGTGATGAAAACGGCGGTGCCGAAGCCGCTCGCGCAATCGAGGCGAAGATTCGAGCCGGGTTCCGGCTCCGCCGCGCAGGTGCCATTGGCCCTTGGATACACGGGCTGCTCGCCCGACCACACGCAGCGCACGCCGTAACGATTGCCCTCGCCCGGGGCGAACCCATGGTCGCGACGAAGTTTCTTTCGCACAAGCCGCAGCAGATCGTCCTGCGCCGATTCGCCCAGATCGCCCGTGCGCAGACGTGTGGCGTCGCGCTTGCCGCCTGCGCCACCCACCGTGACGCACGGCAGGCCGCGTCGAACACACTCAGCCAGGAGGAGCGCTTTGGGGGCAACGGCATCGATTGCGTCGACCACGACCGAGAAGGGCGGCAGCAAGAGACGCTCTGCGGTGGCGGCAGTAAAAAACTCCGTGACGGCCTCTACCCGGCAGGCGGGATTGATGGAGTGGATGCGGTCCGCCAGCACCGTGACCTTGGGCCGACCGATGGCGCCGTCGAAGGCGGGCAGCTGACGGTTCACGTTGGTGATGCACACATCGTCAAGATCGATGAGCGTCAGCGCGCCCAGGCCGCTTCGGGCCAGACCCTCGACCGTCCACGAGCCGACGCCACCCACGCCCACGACGCACACGTGCGCATCGTGCAGACGAGACAAACCCTCGCGTCCCACCAGACGCGCGATGCCGGCAAAGCGGTTGAGATAATCCTCGGAGAAGTCGGCCATGGGCGAACCGACCAACAGGCTCAATCCAGGCGTCCGCGCAACTCTGGAATGGGGAAGTGGAGACAATGAACGCCTGCACACAGGACGAATTCTCACAGGAGCCCCAACCCCAAAACAAGTTTTGGCTCCGACCAGAAGAAACAGTGGCTGTTTCTTAAGAGAGCGCAGAGAGAGGGGCAATGCAGCGAGCTCCTTTGCCTCCGTGAACGAACCGAACCTGAATTTTTACAGGAGAAAACGGAGGGAACAGAGACATCCGCTCCTTCACGAAGGAAAAGGAAGGAGCCCCTGAAGCGTTTCACAGAGGGCACTGAGCGCGGACAAGAGGAAGCAGGAGGCCAATTGGTGCGCGATCGATTCTCTCTGTGCCGTGGCCCGACGGGTTGAAGGGGGAGGCAAAGTGGACCGGTCGATGGCGAAAAAACGATGCAGCCCACGTTGTATTCAATCAAGGGTCACACGCGGCCAGCAGCCGCCTGACGGCCGCGAGCGCGATTTCCAGACGTTGCTCGCGATCCCCGTGGATACGCACGCAGGGAAGGCGGCGGGTCTCGAGCGTTTCCCACCAGAGCGCCCGGCCGCGAATGCGGTCCGCTTCGGACGGGAAGCAGCGCTGGGGATCCGGCTCGAAAGGGAGATCGGTATCACAAAATAGATACACCGCGTAGTGGCGGCAGCGCCGATCCGCCTCCGCGCGCACCCAATCCGGGCAACGCCCGGGAAAGAGCAGGTCGGCCCAGAGGACGTTTGTGAGCAGATCGGTATCGGCGAAAACGACCCGGCGGGCGCGCCGGGCGGCCTCCTCTTCGCCGGCGATCTGGCCGCGGGCAATGGCGTCGAGATCCCCGGCGACGATGCGCCCTCCCCTCTCCTCCCAGAATTGACGCACATATTCCGGCGCCCACGGCTCATCGAATTCCGCGGCCAGCAACGAGGCGAGCGTGCTCTTGCCGGTGGATTCGGGGCCGTAGAGGGCGATACGGAGGGGGGCAATCATGGATGGTGCCTTGTTGAAGATGGCATGCTTCTCCGGTTCGGAGGAGCGGCGACACTCTTGTCGCCGGGTTTGAGAGTTGGGCGGATTTGCGCGGACCGGTCCGGCATCCGGCCCTGCACCCGATCCGGCGGCAAGAGTGCCGCCGCTCCCTCGAAGGTGGAGCCACTCATCGGGCGACGGCGGGTTGATGGACACGCGCCCAAGCGCGCCAGCCGATGACTGCGAGGGCGAAATAGACGGCGTAGAGGAAGGCGGTGTAGTGCAAACCGGCGAGCCAGTAGCTGCTCACCGCCACGCCGTTGACGACGAGCCAGCAGGGCCAGTTGTCGAGTTTCTTGCGGGCTTGGAGGACCTGACCGATGACGCTGAAGACGGCGATGAAGGCGTCACGCACGGGCATGATCGCATCGGTGTGGCGGTGCAGGTAGGCGGCCCAGGCACCGGTCGCGAGCAGGCCCGCGCCAACCAGAACCGCGCGACGGCGCCACGCGAGCACGGTCACGGGAAGCTCGGACGCACTGCCCTTCCCTCGCAGCCAATAATACCAGCCGTAAGCGAGCGCGACGAAGAAGAAGACCTGGAGGGCGGCATCCGCGTAGAAGCGGTAGCGGTAGAACAAAATGCCCTGAACGGTGACGGCCACGAGCCCGACCGGAAAGGCCCAGAGGCTGCGCCGGATCATGAGCACCACGCCCACGATGCCCAGCACGAGGTTGGCTTGGTCGAGCCACGGAGCGCCAGTAAGGCCGGTCAGGATGTTGTCGAACACGGAACGCACGAGGCAGGCTGTGGCAGCGTTGCCGGGTGAAGTCCACGTTGGATGTCGGGTGCCGGGACGTCGACAGACCGCGGTCGGCGCCCGCGGCAACAACAAGACGGACCGCGATCAGGTTTACCCGCCTCTGGCGTTCGGGCCACATCGGCGGCGGGGCGTGGATGGTTACTTGAAACTGAGCACTTTGAGTCCCTTGACGCGTTTGAACTCGCCGGAGTTGGCGGTGACCAAGGTCGCTCCGAGGCTGCGGGCTTGGGCGGCGATCAGCAGGTCGAACGGGCCGATGGGTGTGCCCGCCGCTTCCAAAGCCGCGCGGATGTCGGCATAATGCAGCGCCGCGTCGAGGGTGAACTCCGCCAGCCAGAAGAGGCCGAGAAATGCTTCAAGGCGTTTCGCGTGGTGGGGATGCGTATGGAAATTCTTCTTCACACCGGTCCAGAGTTCGGCGGCGACGATGACGGGGATGCCGGTGAGCGCGGGGTCGGGCAGTTTCCCGAGGCCGGTTTGATTGCGCAGCACAGGGATGCAAGCGCTGGAATCCAGCAAATACGCAGGCCTCACGGAACGTCGGGATCAAAACTCGGGGATGGCTCGCTCGTGCGCCTTGGGACGGGGAGGAGGAGAGGGAAATTCACCCGCCGCAGGGAACGTTTTAGCGAGGTGACGCGCGATCTCGGTGAAGGACCGGAAGGTCGGCTGCGGCACGTGCCGAAGCAGGACGTCGTCGCCCTTTTTCTCGACGATAACTTCGGAGCCGGTGAATCGGAACGCCTTCGGCAAGCGGATCGCCTGGCTTCCCCCGTGCTGAAAAATTTTGGCCGTAGTCATAGCTACAAAAAGTAGCTATAATCGACGGGCGTCAAGCGGCGATGGTTTGGTTCACCAGCGGTTGCACGCGCCGTGGGTCGAACCGGTCCGTGTCCGTTTCACGAGCGCTGGGTTCGACCTCTGCGATCTCTGCGACCTCTTACGAAATCGGGTTGTGATCGCAGTTCGAGGCAGGCGGCCAAGCAGGTTTTTACAGGAGGACGCAGAGGGCGCGGAGAAGGGGATGCAGGGCGGAGCGCCCGGTCGGGTTCACCCGCTTTTGGAGAGGACCGGGCCTGCTATGATGATGAAACGGCGAAGCGAAGCCGAACCGACGAAAAAAGGCGCCGGCCTTTGGGGCCGGCGCCTTGCGCAAGAGCATGGGAATGCAAGGAGAGGCTAGAATGTGCCCTTCACGCCGAACACCCAATTGGCTCCGTACTCCTGCATTTGGCCAAGGACGCCCCCCTCGCCGTCGATTCCCCCGTTGGGGAAATCATACCAGAGAACGGGCTGGTTGAAGATGTTACGACCTTGGACATAGAGCGTCACCCGGCGATGCAGCCGATAGTTCAACGAAAGGTCGAACTGGGTCAGCGCGCGCTTGTAACGGGTGCTGATATCGCCCTGCGGCGAATCGTCGCGCCAGACCATGCCGAGCGAACCGTTGAACTTC
>JBBQUU010000035.1:0-46732 GCA_038212175.1 Opitutales bacterium
GACGACCCGCAAGTTCGGGGGCACCGGCCTTGGCCTCGCGATTTCGCGCCGGCTGGTGAACCTGATGCACGGCCGCATCGGCATGGCGAGTGAACCGGGCCGGGGATCGGACTTTTGGTTTGCCGTGGGTTTCGACAAGCCCGCGGGGGAGGCGACGACCGGGGCGGTTCCCGCGGGCGTCGCGCGCGAAATGCAACGAACGCTTCGGGATGCGCCGTCCGACCTGCTGCGCGAGCGCTTGAGCAACGTGCGTTTGCTGCTGGCCGAGGATAATGCGGTCAACCAGAAGGTGGCCCTGGGCCAGTTGCGCAAACTCGGTTGCACCGCCGACGCGGTGGCGAACGGGCATGAGGTGCTGGCGGCGCTGGAACGTTATCCCTATCCGCTGGTTTTAATGGACGTGCAGATGCCCGAAATGGATGGCTATGAGGCGACCCGGCTCATCCGGCGGCGCGAGCAGGATCGCGGGCAGCCCTGTCCGTGGGCCGCACCGGTCCACATCGTTGCGCTCACCGCCAATGCCATGCAAGGCGACCGTGAGAAGTGTCTCGTGACCGGAATGGACGACTACATCAGCAAGCCGGTCCGCCCGGGGGACATGCTCGACGTCCTGGAACGATGGGCGCAGCGCCGGGCATCGACCGCAGGGGAGCTGGCGGCCTCCTCCGTGGATTGCCTGTTCTGAGGCCGAGGAAGGTCGGTGTAACCAAAAGTAAACTACAAATGCGGCTGCCTCGGGCCAGATCTGAAAGCCTCACCGGTCCGGCAACGTCAGGTCCGCCAGCCACTCCATCATCCGTTCCGGCCAGGCGCCGGCCGGAGATTTGTTGGTGTCGCGCAGGCCGAAGCCGTGGCCGGCCGTGGCGTAAAGATGGAGTTCGGCGGGAACGCCCGCGCGCTTGAAGCGAAGATACACCTCGGCCAAGCCTTCAGAGATATCCTTCCGGTCGTTGAAACCGGCGGCGAGGAACGCGGGCGGCGCGCCGGCCTCCGGCTGAATCAAGCCCGACTTGCCGGGATAGATGAGCACCTGAAAGTCGGGCCGCGCACTCTGCCGGTCGATGGGATCGGTTGCAGCGGCCTCGCCGGGTGCGGCGCGCATGGCGGAGAGAAACGCGATTTCGCCTCCGGCGGAGAAGCCGAGCATGCCGACGCGATCCGGTTTCACGTTCCACTCCGACGCCCGGCTGCGGACGAGACGGAGTGCGCGCTGGCCGTCGGCAAGTCCGTGGACGTCCCATTGGTAGGGCGACTGGCCTTCCGGCGCGGCGGCGTCGCGCCCGAGACGGTGTTTGAGCACGAAGGCCGCGATCCCGCGCGCCGCGAGCCACTCGCCCACATTGTAGCCCTCGTGCCGCATGACGAGGAAACGATGCCCGCCGCCGGGCACCACGATGATCGCGGTGCCGTTGGCTTTGTCCTTGGGTGGAAGATAGACCGTGAGGGAAGGGTGGTGAATGTTGGAGACGCGGTCGCCCTCGACTTTCTCGGGCTCATCCTTGCGGGTCTCCGATCCGGGCGCGCCTTGCGGCCAGAGCGGAATGACGTCGGGGATAGACGCGGAGTAAGCGCGGGAAACGGACAGAAGAAAGACGAGAAGGCAAAGACGCGTGTTCATGGGTGGGGCAGGGAGTACAGGAGTGATCGGGATTTATTTCTCTTCGAAGCACCTAAAGGTTCAATTACGGCCGGAATGAACGGTCCCAAGCGGGAACTCATTTCCCGCGTGGCAAACGCGTTATGTTCGTCGTTGCGGTCAACGGCGGCCTTCAGCGGGCCGGCATCAAGTATTATGATCGGCGATGATGCGTGCTCGGATGATCTCACGGGGGGGTATGGGATCGCGAGGCAGCGCAACGGATCCAAATACATGCTCAAGTCCGGCAAAAAGATTTCCGGGCACGGCTTTGATTCCCAGGGGGTTGCCTTTTCCTCTGGCGCCCGTTCGGGGCTTCTGGGCGCGCCAGACTGGCTTCTTTTTCTTAACGACAGCGCTCATGCTCTCAGTGGGAGCATGATCCGGGCGCCGAGACAAGCCCGCAACGGGGTCACCTGCGGCCGTGCAGAGCGCATTCACGAAGACACTGAACAGGAGCACGCGAAGGCCGCAGAGAGAGAGGCAACGCCCGAGAGCTTCCCTCTGCTTGGAGATCCTGCCGCCGGAGGCCCGTCCGGTGTAGCCGCCCATGTCCCCATCGGCGTGGTTGGACCCGGGCGGACGCTGATGCCCGGGGACATCCGTGGCTACAGGAAGCGACCCGGCGAACCTGCTCAACAACGTCATAGCGGGGTTAACTTGCTCGTCGGCCGGCTCTGGGAATAACTCCTCCGCGCCGCACGAATGAATATCGTGTGCCTTCGGCCGCTCCTTTCATGAGCAGCCTGTCCGGGCAGAAATTGACGTCGCGAGCTTCAATTATACGAAGTAGCGAAACTTCAAAGGTTAAGTCCGACAGGCTGCCAGGGAGTGTGATGCGCACAACGGGTGGGTTGACGAAAGTCCCTCCTTGCGGGCATGGCGCCCGAGCCTACCTTGAGCTTACCCCTGATGAAAACATCCTTTGCTGCTCCTGCTTTGAATCGGCGAGAATTCATTGCCCGCGCCGGCCTGGCCGCGGCCGCTGCTTCCGTAATGCCTGCCGGCCTGCTCGGCGCCGCCGCTCCCGCTGCCACCAACGCTCCCGCGGCCGGTGGCTACAGCATCGGTCTGTTGGAGAAATGGTTTTTCGACGGAGGCGATGGTGGTCCATTGAAGTACACGCCCGACCAGATGGCGCAAACCCTCGATGAGATCGGCCTCGATCTTGAACTTACGATGCGGAAGAACGGCCACATCACCCCTGAGAAGGCGGCCGATGAATTGCCGGCGATGGTCGCCGCCCTCGCGAAGAAAAACCGCCGCATTCTCTGGCTGGCCATGGACACGGTTCGTCCCGACGAACCGCACTGGGAAAAAGCCCTGCGGGTCGGCAAGCAACTCGGCATTCCGCAATATCGGCATCGTGGTTTCCAGTATCGTCCCGGCACCCCGCTCAAACAGCAGGTGGCCAGTTTCAACAGCATGGCCAGGGAGTTCGCCGCCGTGAGCAAGGAGATCGGCATTCAAGGCGTGTATCAGCTGCACTCCGGACCCAACCACGCCGGCAGCGCCGTCTGGGATCTCGATATGATCCTCGAGGGCATCGATCCGGCCCACTTCGGCTGCGCGATGGACGTGCGTCATTTGCTGGTCGAGCAGGGCACGGCCTGGCCGACCGCGATCCGCTTGATTGCACCCAAGGTCGTCGCGCTCTGCGTAAAGGACTTTCGCTGGGAGAACGATCTCGTGGTCAATGTTCCCCTGGGCGAGGGACGCGTGAAGCAGACCCACGTCCAACGCGTGATCGAGGCGAACGGCGGCCCGCTGCCCATCTGCATTCACGTCGAGTATTTCCACAATGCGGCCGGACAGCTTGCGGCCGTTCCTTTTGCACAACGCGCCGGCATCGTCGAAGCCTTCCGCAAAGACGCCCGCGTGCTGCGCGAGTGGTTGGGTATTCCGGCGGTTTAACCACCTTCGTTGACGATCTCGCGGCGGAGGGCAGGCGATCAGGCCGGTCCGCCGCGCTGCTTGTCTTTTGGCCAAGGCGCCGTGACGGTGCGCGCCATGGCCCGTCGTCACGCTGCACAGGAAGAGACTGATCTGGATCGCCTGCCGAAGGCTCCGCTCACCCGTGAGAGCGTGCGACAGACCCTCGCGCTCGCGCGCTATGTGCGACCGTACCGGGCACGGTTTTCCGCCGGGCTCCTGACCTTGTTCTTCAGCGCGACGCTGGGTCTCGCGTTTCCCCTGCTGGCCGGCTCGTTGATCGATGCCGCCTTGAACCCGGCCGGTGCCCACCTGCCGTGGGCGGGCGCCCTCAGTCTCAACCAAGTCGCGATGGCGCTGGCCGCGTCGGTCACGCTCCAGGCGCTCGCTTCCTTCAACAGCGCGCTGGCGTTCAACCGTGTCGGGCAGAGCGCGCTCGCGGATTTGCGCCGCGATTGTTACGCGCGCCTGATTTCGCTGCCGATGGTGTTTTTCGGACAACGTCGCGTGGGCGAGCTCACGAGCCGGGTTTCGACCGACGTCGCGCAAATCGAGGGCGCGCTCATTGATGCCTTGCCGCAAATGTGCCGCCAGTCCGTGTTCCTGCTCGGAGGTGTCACCATGATTGCGCTGACCTCGGGGCGGCTCACGGCGGTGATGCTGGGTACGCTGCCGCTGCTCATCGGAGCGGCGGTGTTTTTTGGGCGGAGGCTGCGGCGGTACTCGCGCGAGACGCAGGACCAACTCGCCGCCACCAATACCTTGGTGGAGGAGACGCTTCAGGCGATCGCGAGCGTGAAGGCCTTTGCCAACGAGGCCTTTGAACTCGGACGCTACGAACGCACCAACGCCCGCGTGCTGGCGGCGGCGCTGAGCGCGGCGCGATGGCGTGCGGTGTTCGTGGCGTTCTTCATCCTCGCGCTCTTCGGCGGCATCGTGATCGTGCTCTGGTTTGGTGCCGGCCTGTTGCGCAGCGGCGACATCAGTCCCGGCGAACTCACACGCTTCGTGCTCTACACGACGTTTGTCGCCGGCGCGATGGGACAGTCGGCGGAATTGTTCAGTCAGATTCAGAAGACGGTCGGCGCGACGCAACGCGTGCGCGAGCTGTTGCGCGAACCAAAAGAGGTCGGGTCAGGCGGGCCCACGCCGCCGTCAAGTTTGCCCTCACGGCTTCGAGGCGAGGTGAGCTTTGACGCGGTGACGTTTCGCTATCCTTCGCGCCCTGAGATCCCGGTGCTCCGCGAGGTGTCCCTCAGGGCGCGGCCCGGCGAACGCATTGCGCTCGTGGGGCCGAGCGGCGCAGGCAAGTCGACGATCACGGCGCTGTTGTTGCGGTTCTATGAGCCCGAGTCGGGACGGCTTTGTTTCGACGGGCGTGATGCCCGCGACTATCCGCTCGCCTGGCTGCGGGGTCAGATGGCGATCGTGCCGCAGGATGTTCTGCTCTTTGGCGGCACGATCGCGGAGAACATCGCCTATGGCCGGCCGGGTGCCGATGATGCGGCGATCCGCGAGGCGGCGCGTCTTGCCAATGCGGATACGTTCATCACCTCGTTTCCCGAAGGTTACGAAACGCTGGTGGGCGATCGTGGAATCAAGCTCTCCGGCGGGCAGCGCCAGCGCATCGCGATCGCCCGGGCGATTCTGAAGGATCCGGCGGTCTTGATCCTCGACGAGGCGACGAGTTCGTTGGACAGCGAGAGCGAGCGTTTGGTGCAGGTCGCGTTGGAGCGGCTGATGAGCGGCCGCACGACCTTCATTGTTGCCCACCGGCTGGCGACGGTGCGAACTGCGGATCAGATCGTGGTGCTGGATGGCGGCCGGGTGGTGGAGCGTGGCACGCATGCCGAGCTCTCCGCCCGCCCCGAAGGCCTCTATCAGAAGCTGAGCGCGCTTCAGTTTGGGCCGGCGCTGGGGACGGTGTCAGCCGCTTCATCGTAGCTGACGGGAAGGACGACGCGGAACGTCGTACCCGTCTCCGCCGACGTTGCCAGTTCGAGGCTGGCGTCGAGCAGTTCGCACAAGCGCTTGACGATGGAAAGCCCGATGCCTTCGCCCGAACCTTTTCGATGGCCGGTCGGGCGCCTCGCGTGGTCTTCCTGAGCGGGAGGTGTGAGCACCTCGGAGGTTGTTCCCTCGGACGCCGCCGTCTTCTCATCCGAGTGCCGCGCGCTCGCCGTGGCCTCCTTGAGCCCGGCGGCGAGAGGGGCGGAGGAGCCGGACGCCAAGCCGGGGCCAGTGTCCTCGACGAGCAGCCACCAGGTTTGTTTGTCGATGCCCCAACCCACGGTGACGCCCCCTTGCACCGTGTATTTCAGGGCGTTGGTGACCAAATTCTGAAGCAGGCGTCGAACGCGGACGGGATCCCCGAGTACCGGGAGTGCAGAGGGTCCGCTGGCATTCAGGTAGAGTCCCCGCGCGCGGGCGACCGGCTGATTAAAATCGCACAGGTCGGTCGCCAAGAGGGCGGCATCGAAGCCGGAGATTTCTCGCTGCTCCTGGCCGGCCTCGAGGCGGGCCAGGTCCATGAGCTCGCTGAGGGTTTCGGTGACACCTTGCATGCCCTTTTGCAGGAGCGTGGCAAACTCCACGCGTTCCGTGTCGGCGATCAGGGTCTCGCCGAGCAGGTTGGCTGCGGCACGCACGCCGAAGACATTGTTGCCCAAGTCGTGCACGGCTTGGTGGATCAGGGCGGCGCGGCGCTGTTCGATTTCGTTTACGTTGGCGAGGGCGATCATCAGGGCGCTGACGTGACCGGCGGCCTCCGCCTGCTCCATGCGTTCGTACTGGCAGGCGCTTTCGCTGATCGCATCGTTGATAAAACTGATCAATTGCCGGTTCGACTCCACCAAGGTCTCGCGAGCGAACGTGGGATGGTCGGCCGCGAATGCCACCAACTCCTCGAAGACGCAGCGTTGGAGGTGTCCCCACTCGTTCATGAGTTCCTGCAGGCGATAACCTTGCTGCCAGCGGTGAAGGCCGTGCTTCACTTCTTCTTTTTTTTGATCCGCGGTTGCTGCGTTTGATGCTGAACTCCCCGGGCGCGAGCGGAGCCTCAGTTCCAGCGCATCGAGGACCTCTGGGATGTGGTCATTGAATTGGCCGAGCGTCAGCGAATGAGCGGTCGTTTGCTCCGGATCCGCGCCCGATGATTTTCGCCATGCCAGCATAATGGCGTCCCTTCGGCTCGAGAGGTGTTCGCTGAGGATAGCGAGCGGATCGCTCGTCGGAAGGGGCATTGGCACAATCCTCCGCGTCGTCACCGGAGATAGCCAGACCAATGGCGCACATTTCAGGGAGAAGGAGCGCGATGCCACTCGTGTGCGGCTCGGCCGATCAGCGACAAGACTCCGGCCGGTGAAGCCGGAATCCCAAACGACAGAGCGCTTCGGACCCTCCGGCACCTTTGATGCTGTTCCGCGGTGGGGAGCGAACCAGCGCGGTTGTACGCGCCCCGATCCGGGGCGCTAATTGGCGGTGAAGCCCAGCGCGGCGAGTTCGCTGAGATGGAAAGGCGCGCTCGCCAACACTTCATGCAACACCGCCACCGCATCAGGCAGCGTGGGGGCTTCAAACGTCGATGCGCTGTCGTCGCTGTCGTGCAGTTGCACGATCCAGTTCGACGACGCACCGGGATGTACGATCTCAAAGAGCGATCCGTGCAGATAGTTGCCGGGCAATCCCAGGCGCGGTCCGGAGCCGGGAACGAGGAAAAGACTGTGCACCGGATCGTGGATCTCGGGCGCTTCGCCCGCACCGTGATGTTTGCGGTGATGAATGGGACGGCCCGCGGCCTTCAAGCGATGGGTCTCTGCGTTGTCACGAAGCGCGGTCGGCAAGGACGCCACGTAGCGGTCAAAGATCGCGGCGTTGCCCTCCAGGGAGGTCGGTTCGATCTGACCGGCGATCAACGCGTCGAGGTTGTCGGCGTGATAGGGCGGGAGTGCGGCAAGCGAGCGCACCGTGACGTGGCCGTCCTTGTGATCGGCCGAGGCATAGACTTGGTGCGCAGCGTAGAGCCGACGCAGCGCGTCCTGATACGTGGGGGTGTGCGGGACGGCGCCAACGGGGCTGTGTTCGATCATGTCCAGAACGGATTGATCGAACGACGCATGGGGATCGTGCGACATGGTGGACGAGAATAATCCGGCGTCGCCCAGCAAGGCCAGACTCATTCTGTCGCCGACCTCTGATTGAGTAGCACCTATTCAAGAAGGCACTTATTTGGCCTTGCTCGCGAATCGGCGCTGCCCGACTGGGTGGGTCAAGCGACGGGACGGGCGTACGGTTCCAATGCCTGCTGCAGTTGCTCCAGCTTTAATGGTTTGGCGAGAAACGCGTTCATCCCGACCTCTTGGCAACGATTGCGTTCTTCGGGCAGGGCTGCGGCGGTCAGGGCGATGATCGGACAGGTTGAGGCACGGCGCTGGCGATCTGAAGCCGAGGGCTCACCGGCCCAGCCGCGAATGCGAAGCGTGGCCTCCCACCCGTCGAGATTAGGCATTTGGCAATCCATCAGAATGACGTCAGGCAGAGCGTCGTTCTGCAACGAGGCGAGGGCGTCCTCGCCGTCGCGAACCAGGGTGTAGGTACAGGCGAGTTCCTTGAGCTGAACGGCGAGAATTTTTTGATTTACCGCGTTGTCTTCTGCCACGAGCACGTGAAGGCCGAGCTGCAACAGCGGCGGTTTGCCCCGGCTGGGGAGCGTGGCGGCGCTATCGTTGGCAGGACGGAGAGGTACGCAGAAATGAAACACGGAGCCCTTGCCGGGCGCGCTCTCAACCCCGATCTTTCCGCCCATCAGCTCGACGAGGCGGGAGGAAATCGCGAGTCCGAGGCCGGTTCCGCCGTAGCGCCGCGTCGTCGAGGAGTCTGCCTGGCTGAACCGTTCGAAGAGTCGCGCCTTCGCCTCGTCGCTGATGCCGATGCCGGTGTCGCGCACTTCGAAACGCACCGGCGTGGGATCCGCTTCCACATCCTCGGAGCAGATGGTCAAGTGAACCTGTCCGCCGCGGGGCGTGAACTTGAGCGCGTTCGACAGCAGGTTCAGCAGCACCTGACGCAAACGGAAGCTGTCGCCTTCGAAGGTGCGTTGGAGGGCGGAGTCAATGGTGTAGTCGAGCTGGGTGCCGCCTTCGGCCGCCTTCGTGATGAGCATCGCGATGCAGTCGGCCACGATTGCGCCCATCTTGAACGAGTGCACCTCGAGCGAAAGTTGTTCCGCCTCAACCTTGGTGAAATCCAGGATATCGCTCAGTTGCTTGAGCAGGAGGGTGCCGGATTCAGAGATGAGGCGTACCTGTTCCGACGCATCAGCGGGGAGATCGTTGCGATATTGCAGAATGTCCGAGGACGCGATGATGCCATTGAGCGGCGTGCGAATCTCGTGGCTCATGTTGGCGAGAAAATCGCTCTTCGCGCGCGACGCTTCATTCGCCCGTTGGGTTGCGGCGTTGAGGTCGTGGGTGCGCGTGGCGACCATGTGCTCAAGATTGTCGTTTGAGGCGCGGGTTTGCCTCAACGCTTCATCGCTCCCTCGTTGGGCCTCGTCCACGATGCGCACAAGGAGGAGGCCGAGAATGAACAGGAAGATGACCCCGGCGGCGCCGTCCCGCAGCAGGGTGTCGGCAGCCAGTGCGATCGAACCTGGCACCGGCTCGGTGTGGAGGTAGCTGTGATGGTACGCGAGATGGCTGGCGGCGATGATGAGAAGCACCGCGAGCGCGATGCGCCGTGGCGCGAAGACCAGTGCAAGCAACAAGGTGACCAAATCGACGACCAGCAGGGAGATCGCAGCACTCAGCGGCTCGGGCTGGGTGGGAGCGATCATCACGAGGATGTGAACCGAACTCAGCAGACTCAGGACGAGGAAACTTGCGGCCCAGCGCGGGCGACCGCGCCACAAGCCGTGCAGCGCGGCCAGGGCACCGACGACCACGCAGACATTGAACGCGATGCGGTACGGCAGGCCGGGCGGCTGGGTCCAGAAAAGGCGGAGGACGTTAAAGGGCGCCCAGACGACCAGGAGAATGCAGAACCCGGCCAGCAGGCGGGCCTTGAGCAACACGAAATACGACTGCTCCCGATAGACGGAATCCAACCCGGAAGAGAGGTTCGCGAAGGGGCGCATCATGCCAGCGTCGCGACTGTAGCCAGCCATCGCCCGCCGACTATCAAAATCGGGCGGGCGACCTTGGGAAAACGAAAGGGGCGCAAACGTGATGCCGGTTTGCATTCGCGCTTTCTTTTGCCCTGCGAGGAGCGGCGACACTCTTGTCGCCGAATCGTTGGCCGGAGGGGTCTCTCGAATGTCACTCAAACGGGCGACAAGAGTGTCGCCCCTCCGTCCAATGCATCAGCCACCCTCCCGCGAGTGTCGTGCCGACGCCAATCCAGCCCTGCCAGACTGCGGCACTTTCAACCGCTTCTGGAGGTCTTTCCGCCGATTTCGTGTGGACGGATCAATATCCGCCGCCGCGCGGTCAGAGAAGCTTCGCGTCGAGCGAAATCTCTGCCTTGAGCAGCCGGGAAATGGGGCAGCCCGCTTTCGCCCCATTGGCGATTTCGGAAAACTTGTCGGCGGAGATGCCCGGAACGGTCGCATTCGTATCGAGATGCACGTGCGTCACGGTCCAGCTCGTCTGCGGGTGTTTTTCCAGCGTCACGGTTGCGCTGGTGGCGATCGATTCCGCGATGAAGCCCGCCTTCTGGAGTTCGCCCGAAAGCGCCATGCTAAAGCAGCCGGCGTGCGCCGCCCCGATCAGTTCCTCGGGATTCGTGCCCACACCGTTTTCGAAGCGGGTGCCAAAGGCATATTGGGCGTCCTTCAGGACGGTGCTTTCAGTGGAGATCGTGCCGCGACCCGATTTAAGGTCGCCGCGCCAGATAGCGGATGCTTTGCGTTTCATATGGTAGGAGTGAGGGTAGTGGTGACAACGTGCTGGAAAATCAGAGATAGTGCGCTTCGAGCGCGAGCGCCAGCCCGACGAACAACTGTTTACGGCATGGCGGCGAGCACCCTGCGCGAGGAGGCGTTCGCCCATTGCAAGTCGGGGCCATCAATGCCTGTCAAACGGCCGGCTCTCGGCTTCCCGCTGGTTCCGTTCCGCGAGTTCGATCGAGACCTCTTTGGACTGGCTCGCCGTTGAGCAGCCGATGAGTCCGCCCATCGCCACTACCAGTACGCTCAGAGCCAAGGTACGAGAACGCGAGGTCATGTGCAGACCATCTGCCTTGGGTAGGCGAAGTCAAATGCCACTCCACGCGTCAGCGGCATCGATCACGCTCCACGCGCGCAAAGCCCAGAATGCGGCCATCGGGATTCGGGCGCCCCAAGATCTGATCCCGAATGAGTTCTGCCGCGATTAAACTGTAGGTGATGCCGTTGCCGCCGTAACCCAGCGCGAACCAGGTGTGGGGCAGGTCGGGATGGAGGCCGATGAGGGGCAGACCATCGCTTGTTGTCGCGAAGGTGCCCGCCCACGCGTAGGCGAGTTTGATCGGGATGCGCGGGAGCAATTGTCGGAAGCGGCGGAGCAGGGCGGCTGCTTTCGCGTTCAAGAGACGGTCACGGGCGGCGGGGTCGGAGAAGGGTTCGTCGTAGCCACCGATGATGATTCGATCGTCCCCGGTGGTGCGAAGATAGGTGTAGGGGTCCGATGTTTCCCAAAGCAGGCTGCGCGAGGAGGGCCAGCCTTGGAACGTCCCGACCGGTTCGCTCACCAGGGCGAACGTGCTGTGCAGGGAGGTGAGTTTGCGTACGGGAAGGAACGCCTCGGTTTCATAGCCGGTGGCGACGACGAGGTGCCGGACGCGCACCCGCGCGCCGGTGTCGGTGCGCAACTCCACGCTGCGACTTCGCCGGTGACAGGTCGTCACGGTCGTGCGATCATGGATACGCACACCCTTGCGGTGCGCATCGGCAAGCAGTCCGTGCGTGAGGCGGTAAACGTCGAGTTGCGCGCCATCGCGCGAAAGAATGGCGGCGGGATGCGGCAGGGTGCTCTCGGCTGCGAGCCGTGTGCGGTTCCACCATTCCACTTTAAAACCGGCTTTGACGCGTGCGTCGAACTCCGCGCGAAGGCGCGGCAAGTGGGAGCGGTTACGCGCGAGCAGCAGGCTGGTCTTGCGCTCAAAGTCACAGTCGATCCGGAGGCGTCGGGCGAGGCGTTCGACGCCGTCGATGGCTTCGCGGCAGCGATGATAGGCGTGAGAGGCGTCCTCCCACCCGTACCGTTTCATGAGCTGGTGAAGGGGCTCGTCGATTTCGTACTGGAGGAGACTCGTGCTGCCCGAGGTGCTGCCTTGGGCGACATCGCGCCGGTCGAGCACGACGACGGAGCACCCCGTCTTTGCCAGATGCCAGGCGACGAGCGCGCCACTGATGCCTGCGCCGATCACTGCGACGTCACAGGTCACGTTTTCCTGCAGGGCCGGGTAGCTTGCGATCAGACCGTTCTGAATCGGCCAAAAGGGGCTCGGAGAAAGGAGGTCCATGCGTTGGGAGCAGGGTCAACGAACGAACACGAATTTGTAGGTGAAATGAAGGGTCGCACCCACAACCAGCAGCCCCAGTCCGCCCGCCGCTGCCTTTCCGCCTCGGGGGAGGGCCCTCCACCAGCGGCGTCCGCGCAGCCAGACGGATCGCAGCAGGACCTCGAGCCGGTCGAGTCCGGAGGCCAGCGCACGCGATTCTGTAGCGAGCAGGCTGGCGCCAATGAAGAAGAAAAGGACGGCGGGTCCGGGAAGGACCATGAGTGCAACGCCCACGACCAAGCATAGGCCCGCGAGGGCAAGATTTGCGAGACGGACCCGGGCCGGTTTCGCGCCGGATTCCCAGTGACGTTCATAGCGTTCCTGAAATCGGCGTCCCGGTCGGCTCGCCTTCAACGCATGCCAGTGGGACTTGATCGAGCGGAACATCGGCCGGTTAGACCCGTTACTACCTATTCGGTTCGCGAAGATCCCCCTTTGGGCCGTGCGTGGCCGACGTAAACAACCAACGGGCAGGGATGATGAGCCTGTCGCGGAGAAGAGGCGACGGCGCCAGACTACGACGGCCGCGCGAGTTCTTCGGCGGTGGGCAGTTCGTAGCTGATCCTGCCTTCCATGATTTCACGCAAGGCGGTGTCTTCGGCGGAGAGTTTCTCCAACGATTCGACCAACGGCCTGGCACCGCGGCGGAGTTGTTTCACGCGCCGGGAGACGACATTGATCAGTATGTTCGGATCATCGATGATCTTGAGGGCGGCTTTCAGGTATTCGTCTCTCATGGTGGCGGTGGGTCAGGTTACGAGGACTTGGGGAGCTCGCGAGGGCGCGAATGCCGATCTTCGTTTGAATGAGCAGCTTAAGCGTGGATTTTCACAAATGCGATGGAGATCTGTGACGCGGATTGTCTTTGGCCGCGACGTGTTGCGCGGCCAAGTGGTTAGGCGCCCAGATTTCCCCTTGGCGGCGGTTTTCTGATGGGCGACTCGCGTGACAACAGCTTCGACTCGCGAGCCTACGGTTTTGCCACCCGCGATGCCATTCTGGGCAAGGCGGAGGGCGTGTTCGTCTCGCTCGACATCAACGACACGTACCTGCCGCGTGCGCGGCGTTTCTTCACGCCGCTGAGGTGACGATCCCTGCGCTGAAACAACGACATGACGGCGGCGGTGTCACTGATCGTGATGTCGTCCTTTTTGTCCACCAGCAGGTAGCCGAGCACGCCGTGGCCCTTCACCTGGCGGGCGGAGAATGCGGGATTGACCGGTCAGCCCTTTGCGACCGGACGGCTCGGATCTGCGATCCATTCGCTCCACGAACCCGCGTAAAGGCGGGATCCGGCAAGGCCGGCGTGCTCCATGGCGAGGAGGTTGGCGCAGGCGGTGATGCCCGAGCCGCATTGGTGGATAACGGTCGACGGCGGCTGCCCGGCGAGGACGGCCTCAAACTCGCGGCGTAATTCGTCTGGCGGGCGCAGGGTGTGATCCGCGTTGAGGTTCGTTTTGTAGAAACGATTGACCGCTTCCGGAATGTGTCCGGCCACCTTGTCGATCGGCTCGATGTCCCCGCGGTAGCGTTCGGCGGCCCGTGCATCGATCACGAGGGCGTCGCGGGTGTTCAACGTGGCGAGGATTTCGGTGGACGAGGCGAGGCGGGACGCGTCCGGTTTTGGCGTGATCGCACCCGGTGTGCGGACCGCCGGGCATTCGTTGGATACGCGACGACCTTCGGCGATCCACTTTGGCCAGCCGCCATCAAGCACCCTCACCTGGGTGAGGCCGATCCATCGTGCGAGCCACCACAGGCGCGCGGCATACATGCCTCCGACGTCGTCGTAAGCCACCACTTGGGTCGACGAGGAGACCCCGTGCTGAGTCAGGAACGCGGAAAAATCTTCGGGAGAAGGAAGCGGATGGCGTCCATTCGTTCCGGATTTTGCTCCCGAAAGGGCGGTATCGACCGGGGCAAAGTGGGCGCCGGGGATGTGACCTTCGGCATAGAGCCGCGCGCCCTTGGCCGGATCTCCTAGGTCGTGGCGACAGTCGAACACGATCCAGTCGGCATCGTTGAGGCGGTCGGCAAGACGAGCGGTGTCGATCAGCATGCCCGCAACGTTGGGTGTGTGCTCGTCACCGGCAATGTCATCTTGCATTCAAGATGTGCATGCGTGCGGTGCGTAGACGCGGAGGAAGACCTCGCTCGTGCGGTCAGCGCGACGGCCGCTCCACCTTTCCCCACGTAAAGCGCCGTGACGCGGTCACCTTTGACCAGGCGTTCTCCTGTGCCGGCCTTTTTCTCCACGAATCGGAAAACTGGCCGGTGACGGGCTGCGGTCGTCGCGGGACTGCAACGGCGGGCTTGCGCGCGGGTGTCCGGGCTCCGTAGGTTGCCGGCTTCCATGAAGAAAGCCCTTATTACCGGCATTACGGGACAGGATGGATCCTATCTGGCGGAGCTGTTGCTCGAGAAAGGTTACGAAGTCCACGGGGTCATTCGTCGCGCTTCCACGTTCAACACCAGCCGCATCGATCATCTTTACCGTGATCCCCACGTGAATGGCGTGCGCCTGTTCCTGCACTATGGCGACCTGGCCGATTCGGTGCAGATGGTGAAGCTGTTGTACGAGCTGCAACCCGACGAGCTCTACAACCTCGGCGCGCAGTCGCACGTGCGGGTGTCGTTTGACATCCCGGAGTACACCGGTGACGTCGACGGTCTCGGTGCCCAGCGTATCCTCGAGGCGATCCGCGAGGCCGGGCTGGTGAAGAAAGTGCGATTCTATCAGGCGTCTTCGTCGGAGATGTTTGGCAAAGTGCAGGAGGTGCCTCAGACGGAGACCACGCCTTTCTGGCCTCGTTCACCTTATGGGTGTGCCAAGGTCTACGCTTACTGGCTGACGGTAAACTACCGCGAGTCGTACAACCTCCATGCCAGCAACGGCATTCTCTTCAACCACGAGTCTCCGCGTCGCGGCGAGACCTTCGTTACGCGCAAGATCACCCGCGCGGCCACCCGAATCAAGATGGGTCTTCAGGATTCCCTTTACCTCGGCAATCTCGATGCCCAACGCGACTGGGGCTACGCGAAGGAGTATGTTGAGATGATGTGGCTGATGCTGCAGCAGGATAAGCCGGACGATTACGTCGTCGCGACCAACGAGACTCACAGCGTCCGCGAGTTCTGCGAGGTGACTTTCGCCCGCCTGGGTCTCGATTGGGAAAAGCACGTGAAGTACGACCAGCGTTACGAGCGTCCCGCCGAGGTCGAATTGCTCATCGGGGACCCCGCGAAGGCCCGCAGGCAACTCGGCTGGGAGCCGAAGGTGCGTTTCAAGGAACTCGTCGAACTTAT
This sequence comes from Opitutales bacterium, assembly GCA_038212175.1. Lineage (GTDB taxonomy): Bacteria > Verrucomicrobiota > Verrucomicrobiia > Opitutales > Opitutaceae > CAMAXB01. Next base: position 15,413 of record JBBQUU010000035.1, read on the forward strand.
GGTCGACGCCGATCTGGATCTCGCGAAACGCGAAGCCCAGATCGCCGCCCTGCCGAATCCGTGACGCGTTTCTTTTCGGGCGCGCTTCTAACTGCCCACGTTCACTCGCCGTTGAGGCGGTCTGCGCTTTCTTGAGATTTGGACTTTTGAGAATTGGGATTTCTAAATGAAGCTCTTTATTGCAGGTCACAATGGCATGGTGGGAAGCGCGCTGGTGCGGCGCTTTGAGCGCGAGGCGGACACCCGGTTGCTCCTTCGCTCGCGTCGCGAACTGGACCTGACTTCGCAGGCCGCGGTGGATGCGTTCTTTGCGGTTGAGAAACCCGACGTCGCCATCATCGCCGCGGCCAAGGTCGGCGGCATCCATGCCAACGCGACCTATCCGGGCGAATTCCTCTACGACAATCTCGTGGTGGCGGCCAACACGGTTCACTCGGCCTTCCGCCATGGCGTGAAGCGGCTGCTCTTTCTCGGCAGCTCCTGCATCTACCCCAAGCATGCACCGCAACCGATGCCCGAAGACTGCCTGCTGACCAGCGCCTTGGAACCCACCAACGAGGCCTACGCCATTGCCAAGATCGCGGGCCTCAAGCTCTGCCAGTATTACCGGAAACAATACGGCGTGCTTTTCCACTCGGCGATGCCGACCAATCTTTACGGTCCGGGCGACAACTACCACCCGCACAATTCGCATGTGCTTCCGGCCCTCATCCGCCGTTTTCATGAGGCGAAGGTGGCCGGGCTCGACGAAGTGACGGCGTGGGGCACGGGCTCGCCGCGGCGGGAGTTCCTATACGTCGATGACCTCGCCGACGCCTGCGCGTTTCTCCTCCGGCAGGACAATCCTCCCGACTGGATCAACGTCGGGACCGGCACCGACGTGACCATTCGCGAACTCACCGAGACGGTCGCCGCGGTCACGGGCTTCGGCGGAAAGATCGCGTGGGACGCGTCCAAGCCCGATGGCACGCCGCGAAAACTCATGGACGTCGGCCGCCTCGCCACGTTGGGCTGGCGGGCACACGTCGGCCTGCGTGACGGGGTCGAGCAAACCTACGCGTCATTCTTGAAGGAATTGTCGGCGGGGACATTGCGATCGTAAGCCCGCGTCCGAAGGAGCGGCGGCACTGTTGCCGCCGGGTTTGCATGCCGGACGACCATCGCGACGCCGTCCCGCAACGGAATCGGCGGCATGGCCTCCCGAAGCGGTTGGAAAGTGCCGCGCCTCCTTTGGGATCAGCGACAATTGCATTGAACTAAAGGCCGCATCCCGTTGGTCTCCCCGTCGTTCGTTCGCGTATCCACTTCCGCCCTATGACCACTGAATCCTCTACCTCCCTCTCGCCGGCGACCGAAGACCGCACGGTTGCCATCCTCAGCTACCTGACGATCATCGGTTTCGTTGTCGCGATCGTGCTTCATTCCACCAAGCCGACCAGACTCGGCGCTTTCCACCTTAGGCAGATGCTCGGTTTCATCATCGCCGCCGTCGCTTTTTGGGTGATCTTCATGGTGATTGCGTTTATCCCTTTCGTAAATCTGTTGACGATCGTCCTTGGGCCTCTCGGCGGCCTGGCTTTCTTGGTTTTTTGGATTATCGGGCTGATCAGTGCGATCAAGGGAGAGAACAAGCCGATGCCCCTCGTGGGCGAGCAGATCCAGTCGATGCTGGCCAACACGTTCAAGTAAACCGGCCCCCGTTGCGGCTATTCAATACTTGGCCGTCTCGCATGAGGCGGCCTTTTTAATGCCCTACGGCGGCGGCCAACGTTGACCCTCGTCGCCCTAGACGATGGGATGGGTGTGTCGGCCGGGGTCGTGGTGGCCTTGGCATCGACCGATCCCATGTCCAACGCCGTCGTGTTCAACAATACCGTCCTGCGGGATGGACACCAATCGCTCGCGGCCACCCGGATGACCACGGCTCAGATGCTGCCGGCCGCGCCGCTGCTCGACGGGCTTGGGTTCGCCGGGTTGGAGACGTGGGGCGGAGCCACGATCGACGCCTGCCTGCGATACCTCGGCGAGAATCCCTTCGACCGCTTGCGCGCGCTCAAGAAGGCGGCACCAAAGACGCCTCACCTCATGCTGCTGCGCGGGCAAAACATCGTGCAGTACACGAGTTTTCCGGATGATGTGGTGGAGGCCTTTGTGCGCTGCACTGCAGCGGCCGGCTGCGATGTGCTGAGGATTTTTGACGCGCTCAACGACGTCCGCAACCTCACCACCGCCATCCGTGCGACCAAGGCGGCGGGCAGGCAGGCGCGCGGCGAGATCTGCTATACCACCAGTCCCGTGCACACGATTGATGCGTTCGTTCAGCTCGGTCTCGAGTTCGAGAAATTAGGCTGCGATTCGATCGGAATCAAAGACATGTCGGGCGTGCTCGCTCCACGAATCGCCGCCGACTTGGTGAGCCAGCTCAAGCGCCGCACCGGCCTGCCGGTGATTGTTCACACGCACGACACCGCTGGTTTTGCCGCTGCGACGTACCTGTCGGCGATCGATGCCGGCGCCGATGCGATCGAGACGTCCATCGTGCCGTTCGCGAATGGGACCGCCCAGCCCGACACGGCCCGCATGCTCGCGCTGTTGGAGGGGCACCCGCGCCGGCCCGACTATGATCGCGCGGTCCTGCTCAAGCTGCGCGAGTATTTCACCGGCGTGTACAAGGAGCTGGGCAAGTTCACCTCGACCGACAACGAGCGTGTCGACAGTGACACGCTCGCCTACCAAGTGCCCGGCGGAATGCTTTCGAATTTCCGCACGCAGCTGAAGGAGCAGGGGATGAGCGACAAGTTCGACCAGGTGATGGCGGAAGTTCCGGTGGTGCGCGAGGCGCTGGGCTGGATTCCCTTGGTGACGCCGACGTCGCAGATCGTGGGCACGCAGGCCATGCTCAATGTGAAATTCGGCCGTTGGAAAAATCTCTCCCAGCCGGCCATCGAGATCGCCTTGGGCAAGTATGGCCGCACGCCCGGTCCGATCGATGCCGCCCTGCTCAACCTGGCCCAGACTCGAGCGGGACAGAAACCGATTGAAGGACGCCCGGCCGACGCGATGGCTCCCCGAATGCCCACGTTGCGCGAAGAACTTGCCACCGCCGGCCTGCCGACGGACGACGAGGCCTGCGTGTTGCATGCGATGTTTCCGCGGGAATTCGCCGCCTTGCATACGAAAAAGAGTGCTCCTGCCCCCGCCCAGTCAGCGCCGGCGGCCGCTCCGGTAGCGGCTACATCGCAGGGGAAGGGCGCCCCCGCCGGCCGGCCGCATCGATTTGCAATAACGGTCGAGGGGAGACGGTCCGAGGTCGTCGTCGAGGAAGTCGGTTGAGCCTCAAGTCCGGGCCCGGTTGAGCCGTTGGGTGGGACAACACGTCCTCCCCTCGCTCTGATGAATGAACCCGAACCCGGGACGGGCGCCCCGGCGTCCGTCGATCTTGCGCCTCCGCCTCCCGAAGTTTCGGAGTGCAAGTTGGTGTCCGGAGGGCGGTGGAAGGGCTACGCGATCGAACGCCCGCTACCGGAGGGGCCGGGCCAATGTTTCGAGGCGGTCAAACTCGATGTCATGGAATCCGTCCTCGTGCGTGCCGTGCGGGTGGGCGACGCGACGGAGTGGCGCCGGGGCGCTTGGCAGCGGCTTTCCGAGCTCGAGGAGGTGGCGATCGTGGGCGCCTTGGAAGCCGTCGAAGAAGAAGGATGGCGTTATGAGGTCACCCGCCGTCCTCCGGGCGCGACGTTGGTGGACTGGTTTGCCTGTCACAAGGCCGGCTACGACACGGTTGAAGCGTTGATCCGCCAACTCGCGGCGGTGCTCGGCGCCTTGCACGCCCAAGGCGTGGTGCATTTGAATCTGCGGCCGGACACCGTGTATGTCGATGCGTCGGAGGAAGCCTTGCGCATCTCGGTGGGCGGTCTGCATGAGGCGACGCTTTATACGCAGGCAGGCGTAGAACTCGCCGATGTCGATCCGTTGTACGCCCCGCCCGAGGCGGCGGGTCGAATGCGGCATCCCCCGGGCACCGCCCTCTGTGCGTGGGACTGGTGGTCGGTCGGTCGCATCGTCCAGCAATTCCTGCTGGGCCGGCACGTGGCGGCGCTCTTAAAACCGGAGGCCGTCAAGGATTCCACGGTCCTGCGTCATGTGGCGGAACAGCTCCTGCTCGAACGCGAACCACCAGGCATGCGGGCGGGCGCGGTTGAGGCGATGGGACTGATCGACCCGGTGATCAAGGTCCTCCTTCAAGGCCTGCTCACCTCGGCGCGCGATGCGCGTTGGTCCGGCGATGAAGTGCGCCGATGGCTGGCGCGCGAGACCGTGCGGGTGCACTACGAACTGCCCACGGGTGCGCGTCTGTTTGTGTGGAAGGGCAAAGGATTCACCCTTGCCGCAGCCGCCGAGTACTTTGTACGCGAGGATCACTGGGACGACGGCGAAGCCAATCTCTTCACGCCCGAGGATCCGGCCAGTCTGGTCCATTTCCTCCGACAGGAGCCGTCTCAGGCTGCGTCGTTGGCCCTGCTCGACATGCAGATCGGCTGGGTCGATCTGCCGGACTGGGCGGACGTGCCTCCGGCCGCGCGACGCACGGTGGCCGCGGCGGTCGCGTGGCTGGCGCTGGCTCGGTCAGAAGGACAACGCGCTTCGCTTACGCTGCGTGGACGCACGATCGACGGCGAAGGACTGACGTCGTTGTTCGAGGGAATCTGTGCGAGTGACTCCGTGGCGCTGGCCCGCGCGCTCATCGAACCGCACTTTATCGACCGTCTCGTTCCCTTGGACCCGGATGCGGCCACGGTGCTTTCAGGGATGGCCACGGTGGGTGGAGACGCCCAGAAACAGGCGGTCTCGGCGGGCTGGGTCGATGCGTCGGACGAGGAGGCGTACGTGCGTCTGCTCTGCCTCGCCTTGGAAACGAAGGCATCGCTCACCGCCCGCGTGGAACGCCTGCGTTCCCAGTATGCGTCTTGCCGGGATGCGGAGCTGGCGCGTCTGCTCGGCGCTCAGGCGACACCCGCATGGGTCCAGGTTGTTCTCGCCTACACCGGGGAACGAGTCAGCCACTTCGGCTACATCACCCACAGTCAATGGAAGCGCGAGCAACTGACGGTGTTGGACGAGCGCTCGGGTCGCATTGAAGCCGCCCTGTTTTGGCGGCGTCTCCGCCAGATCCTCCGCGGCTGCGTCGTGACGGGCTCGTCGTGGCGCTTGATCGGCGTCTTCGCGACGGTGGTGCTCCTGATCGGCGGTGTGGTCGCGGAGCGTCCCTTGGTCTCGATACTCACCGCTGGTTTGATCACTGGCGCACGCTGGATGGGAGTGGCGCTGATCGGCCGTTGTGTGACACGCATGGACCCCACAGCCACGCCGTGGACTTTGCACGATGGGCCGGACCGGTGCCGACGGGAAGCCGAGCGGTTGTATCCGTCCGCCGCAGGCATCGTGGAATTGCGGGGAGAACGGGCGAAGATCGAGGCGGCCCGGCTCGCGCTCGGTCCGGCCGCGCCGCTGGCGCCCCCTTGGGTCGATTTCGGACGGCTGTGCATGGCCACCGCGACGGCGACCCTGGCGGTGGTCGCTTTGACCGGTTACCTTGCCTTCACCGCCGCTCCGCGGATTGGAGGTTGCTTCGACGACCGCTCAGGCGACCGATCCCTCGCGGACGAGACGCGCCTGGCGGTCTTCGCCGATGCTCCGTCGGCTGAGATGGTCGGACGTTTGAACGCCGAGGCGGACCTGTCGTCGGGAAAATTTGAATACGTTGACGACGGTTTCGGCCGCCGGCTGAGGGGGCCGTTGCAACCATGGACCCTGGTTTCGCCACCGGCACCGGTCGCGCCACTGCCCGTGGAGTCGGTCAAGCCGGCCTCGGCCTGGCAGACCGCCCATGCCCTCGTCAGTCTCGAACTGTTGTTGCTGCCCTACGCGCGCGATGCGGTCCACGCGCTGATCGCGGTCCGGGTGCCGACGATCGACGGAGGCAGCGAGCTCATGGTCCTCAATAGTCGCAATCGCCGCCCTCTTGACGCGAACGCCCTGCGTCTTCGCCACGCACTCGATGAGCAGACGTGGTATCAGTATGACGGGAAGCGGGTGATCTTTCTCGGTGAGCCGCCTGCGTTGGACGGGGAGATTTCCCTTGCGCCGCCCTGAGGTCTTTGCGGCCATGGTGGCTCATCATGATCGCACCCGAGACGTTTTCACATATCGAGCACATCAAAAAGCGCGCCGGCCACTTGTGGAGGTTTCTTTGACGTAGAACAAAAGCAGAGAGAGATCGAGGCGATGGCGGCGCAGATGGGCGCCCCTGAGTTCTGGGACCACAACGAGCGCGCCCAGAAGCACATCGGCAAGCTGAACGGCCTCAAACGGTCCATCGGTCCGGTCGTCGATTTTCAGAAACGGCTCGGCGACGTCGATGTCATGCTCGAACTCATCGATGCCGGCAGCGAAGCCGAGCAGGACGAGTATTCCCGTGAGTTGGAGACGCAGGTCGGCGCGATGGTCGAAGAACTTGACCAGATCGAGATCGGCGCCTTCCTGACCGGTCAGTTCGACCGCAACAACGCCATCCTTTCGATTCAATCGGGCGCGGGCGGCACGGAGTCCAACGACTGGGCCGACATGCTTTTCCGCATGTACTCGCGCTGGGCCGAACGCCGCGATTTCAAGCTCGAGCTCATGGACGTGCAACCTGGCGACACCGCCGGCATCAGCAAGGCGACGTTGCTCATCAAAGGCGAGAACGCCTACGGCTACTGCAAGGCCGAGCGCGGCGTGCACCGGCTCGTCCGCATCAGCCCCTTCGATTCCAACGCCCGCCGTCACACGTCGTTCTGTGCCATCGACGTCATCGCGGAGATCACCGACGAAATCAAAATCGAGATCCCGGAGTCCGAACTGCGAATCGACGTCTATCGTTCCTCCGGCAAGGGCGGGCAGGGCGTCAATACCACCGACTCGGCGGTGCGCATCACGCACTTGCCCACCAACCTGGTGGTGGTCTGCCAAAACGAGCGGTCTCAGATCAAGAACAAGGCGGCCGCCCTGAACGTGCTGAAGGCCCGCCTCTACGAGCGGAGACAGGACGAGCAGCGCGCCGAGATGGATAAGTTTTATGGCGACAAGGGCGAGATTGGCTTCGGTGCGCAGATTCGCAGCTACGTGCTCCAACCCTACCAGATGGTGAAGGATCTTCGGACGGGCGTCAGCACGAGCGACACCCAAGGGGTTCTCGACGGAGACCTCGACCGCTTCATCTACGGATGGCTCCGTGCCGGCTGCCCGCGCCACCGGAACAAAGACATCCAGATGGATGACGAGTAACCGGCGCGCGCCGCGATGGAATGACGAAACCCGAATTTCACGTGACGACTTAAAGTTCAGTCCGCGATTCGCATAATTCGTCATTCGGGATTCGTCCTTAGTCATTCATCTGCCATGTCCGACCTCTCACGTGCCGATTTGCATGCCGCGTTTGCCGCGCAACCGCTTTTTGAGGCGAAGACATGGCAATTGGCGCCCGAAGCGTGGCCGTTGACCGGGGCGCAGGTCGTGCAACTTGAGGCCATCGGAGCCGCGTGCTTCGAGTTTCATCAGGCGATCGAAACCCTCTATCTCCGATCGGCGGCGGGGAAGAACCTTCTGCGCAACAAGCCGCTCGTGACGGCGTGGGTGGCGGAGTATCTGGATCGGGGCAAGCCCGCCGAGCTGATCGCGCATGCGCGCGACTCCCGCAATCGCGGAGCCTTCCCGACCGTGTTGCGGCCGGATCTGTTGTTGACGGACGAAGGCTTCGTGATGACCGAGCTCGATTCCGTTCCGGGTGGCATCGGCCTGACGGCGTTTCTCAACCGCCTCTATGGAGGTGGGGCACCGCCGGCGGACAGCGGCATGATCGGGGCGGGGGATGCGATGATCCGCGGATTCTACCAATCGCTGTCTGCCTTGCGCGCCGACGCCCGCAATCCGTTGATCGCGCTCGTGGTCAGCGACGAGGCCGCGACCTACCGACCGGAGATGCAATGGCTCGCCGCGCAGCTGCAATTGCAGGGCAAACGCGTCTTTTGCCTGGAGCCCGACGATCTTTTTCCGCTCGGCTCATCGCTTTGCTTCGATGTGGAGGGCGACCCCGAGAAGATCGACATCATCTACCGGTTCTTCGAACTCTTCGACCTCGCGAACATCCCGACGGCCCACTTTCTCTTCGAAGCATGGGCCGCGGGCGAAGTGGTGATCGCGCCACCGCTGCGTCCGTTCCAGGAGGAAAAACTCAACCTCGCGCTCTTCCATCACCACCTCCTGCAGGATTTCTGGAAGGAGACCCTGAGCGGACGCACCTACACGCTACTGCAAGCGCTCATCCCGCCCTCGTGGATTGTCGATCCGACGCCGCTTCCGCCGGGCGCCGTGCTGGAAGGTCCCCGGGTGGGCGGGCGGGCGCTCAGCGATTGGCGCCAGCTCGCCGGCGCGTCGCAGAAGGAGCGCGATCTCATCCTCAAGATTTCCGGATACCACGAAAGCGCCTGGGGCGCTCGCAGTGTGATCCTCGGCAGCGATTGCTCGCGCGAGGAGTGGCAGGCGGGAGTCGATCTCGCCGTCGCCGATGCGCCGACGAATCCGCATATCCTGCAAACGTTCAAGAAGCCTCTGCGCGCGCGTCATCGGCTGTATCCCGCGTCCGGGGACGAAGCCGCGGTCGAGCGCGAAGGCCGCCTTCGGCTTTGTCCCTACTACTTTGTCGAGGCCGCTAAGCCCCGGCTCAGCGGTGCGCTTGCCACGTTCTGTCCACCGGACAAAAAAATCATCCACGGCATGCAGGACGCCGCCCTCCTGCCTTGCCGCGTGGTCGAATGAGCGCAGCATGGGGCGTGTCTCCTCCTCAAGATACTCGTGTTGAACTACTGCCCGGTGTGCGCCTCTCCTCCCTGACCGACTCGATTTCCCATTTGATGATTCCCCATCTGCGGGCGTGGGGCGCGTGTGTCGCCCTCGGACTTTTGGCCGTCGCGCCTTCCGCTTCGGCGCAATCGGAACTGACCGCTTGGCGAGAGAGGGCCCAACGCGGCGACGCCGAGGCGCTCAACGCCCTCGGCAACGCTTACGCACTCGGGCAGGGTGTGCCGCGTGACGACGGTGAGGCACTGCGCCATTACGAGGCGGCGGCCGCGCTCAACCATGCGCCGGCCTGTTTCAACCTCGGCCTGATCTACGAACTCGGCCGTGGCGTACCCCGCAACGAAGCCGAGGCGGTAAACTGGTACCGTCGCGCCGCGGCGCAGAATCATCCACGCGCCGCCTATCACCTGGCGGTCATGCTGGAGGACGGACGCGGCGTGGCGCGCGACGAAGCGGGTGCGGCCCGCCACTATCGTATCGCCGCGGAACAAGGGATCGGCGTCGCCCAGGCCAGTCTGGGTCTCATGCTTGCGGCGGGGCGCGGCGGGCTCACGACGAATTTGCCCGAGGCCTACGCCTGGCTCTCGCTCGCGGTGGAGAACGGCGGAGCGCCCGCCAGTCGCAATCTTGTGCAGGGCCGCATGTCCGCGACTGAGCGCAGCGCCGCCGAGCGCGTCCTCGCTGATCTGCTTACGCGCTTCCCGACGGTCGTCCCGGACGCTCCGGTCGCCGCGGCGGGGACGACCGCCTCGGCGGGGACGTCGCCTGCGCTGCCGGTGGCCACGGTGGGAATCTCTCTTGGCGCCATGGACACCGAACGCGCCGACCTGCGCGCGTCGGTCGCGCAGCTCACCACCGAAAATCGCGAGCTCAGCGCAGCGTTGAACACAACGGAGCGCGAGGTGCGCCGACTCGAACAAGCGCTGGCGGCACCGCGACCGGCGGTACCGGTCGAGACGGCTTTGGTGCCAAACGAAGCGATCGGCCGGCTGACCGCCGAGAAACAGACCGTGCAGGCGGAGCTTGAGAAATCCCGGGCCGCCGTGGAGGAAAACCTGCGCGTGATCGCCGAACTGACCGACGAGGTGGCGCGCCTCGGTGCGTCTCCTCCGCCCACGCCCGATCCGGTGGTCTTGCCGTCGGACGCCTCCGCGCCCTTGCGGGAGCAGTTGGCCGCGGCACAGGCCCGCGTTGACGAGCTGATTGCAACGCTGGCCGCCCGAACGCGCGAACGCGATGATGCGATGAACGCGCCACCGCCGGTCGTTCCGGTGTCGGATGCCGGGTCGAACGCGCAATGGACGGAGGGTCTGGCCGAAGCCAACCGCACAACGGCGACATACCAGTCGGCCGTGGCGGAGTTGACCGGAGCGAACGCGGATCTCTCTCGCGAGGTTCAGGACCTGCGCATGCAAGTTGGCGCCCTCTCGGGGGCGGTGCAGATTTTGCGCGGTGACAACGCCCGCCTTGCCGCCCAGGTGGGCGTGGCGCCAGCGACGGGAGCGGCGCCGGTGCTGCGGTTGCCGCCGCCCCAGTCCGTCACGATCACTGGTCGCGCCGTACCCACGCGCCCGGGGGCGCCGGTGACGGTGAATTTCACTCCTCCGCAGGCGCCGCCGACTCCACCCGTCCGTGTACACACGGTTGCCTCAGGGGAATCGTTGAGTGGTATTAGTCTGCGGTACTACGGCACCGCCCGCCGCTGGCCGGAAATCTTCGAAGCAAACCGGGACAGTCTCCGCGCCGCCCAGTTCATCCGCCCCGGCCAACGCCTGCGGATTCCGTAATGATGGGTGGGCCCGGCATGCAGCGCCGATTCGTGAGCAAGGGCAAATGCTTGATGGCGAAGAGGTGCCGAAGGAATCGATAAAATCTTTCCGCCCCAGAATTATTACATGAGAGGTCGCCGAGACCGCAGAGTCGGCCGATCTTCCCCGAGAACGCTGCCCCCGCTATCGCGCGGGTGAACAGGTTCGCCGCTCCACTTCGGAGTCCGGCCTGATCGTGCGGGCCAGGTGGGCGGGCGCGTCCCTGCGCCCGCTTCGCCGACGGACGGTGTGCCTACGCCGCGAGGCGAGATAGGTTTCAACCCACGCGTGGAGGGACCCACGCGTCCACCACCGTCAGCGCCGAAATTCTTTGTCCCGGATAAAAGTTTCCCGCTCAGATCCTTCAGCTATGCCCGCAATGGAAGCAGAGGAAAGCTCTCGGCGGGGCCTCTCTCTGCGGTCTCCGCGTGTTCCTGTTGAATGTCTTCGTGAATAGGCCGTGGTCGGCGTGGCCTGGCTCCGGCTTTGCCCTTGTACCAACCGCCGCCGGCGCTTAACGCTACCGCCTGACTGAACGTGCCCGTAGCTCAGCTGGATAGAGCTCCTGCCTTCTAAGCAGGCGGTCGTGGGTTCGAATCCCGCCGGGCACGCCATTCGGTGGGCGCGAGGCCTGCGGAGCGCCTGAAACGCTTGGAGAAATAATAGGGATCATTGAAACCTGCCGCAGCGGCGATTTTTTTCATCGGCAGGCTTGTATGCGTGAGCAACTGCCGCGCCTCCCGCAGGCGGCGGGCCCTGAGGCGACGGCTGGCTTGGCGCGACGCATTGAGGCTCGATGGCCCGCGTCGAAGACCCGTGGGTCGAACGCGCGTTCAGGCCAGCGCGCACAGACGCTGAGCGGCTGCGGCCATGAAATAGGTCTGAACCGAGAACGAGGGTTCACCTTGCTTGCGTGTGACCGGACGGTAGGCGCCGTTTGCGCGCAGCACGCGCGCCTGCTCATTATCCTGAAGCTCCATCGCAAAAAGTTCGTCCGAAACGTAGCGGCGCAGGACGGGATCCTGGATCGGGAACAGGACCTCGATGCGGCGAAAAAAATTGCGCGGCATCCAGTCGGCGCTTCCCGCCAGAATAAGCGGCTCCTCGGTGGCGTTCTCAAAATAGAAAACGCGGGCGTGTTCGAGGAAGCGGCCGACGATGGAGCGCACGCGGATATTGCTGCTCAGTCCGCGCACGCCGGGGACGAGGCAGCAGATGCCGCGCACAATCAGGTCGATCTGCACGCCGGCCTGCGATGCCTCGTAAAGATGGTCGATCGTGACCTTGTCCACAAGCGAGTTCATTTGCGCCATGATGCGGGCGGGCCGGCCGGCGGCGGCATTGTCGGCTTCGCGGTGAATGAGTTCCTGGATACGTCGATGCAGGTTGAACGGAGCGACCAGCAGATGGGAGAACTCGGGGGATCGACTGAACCCGGTGAGCGAGTTGAACAGATGCGCGACGTCCGCAGTGATCTCCTCGCGGGCCGTGAAGAAGCTGAGGTCGGTGTAGAGACGGGCGGTCTTCGGATTGTAGTTGCCGGTGCCGAGGTGAACGTACCGCCGCATGCCGGAGCCCTCGCGACGCACCACAAGCGAGCATTTGCAATGGGTCTTGTGCCCAATCAAGCCATAGACGACATGGACGCCTGCCTCCTCCAGCTGGCGCGCCCATTGGATATTGTTGGCCTCATCGAAGCGGGCCTTGAGTTCGACGAGCGCGGTCACCTGCTTGCCGTTGCGCGAGGCTTCCATGAGCGCGCGCACGATGGGCGAGTCGCCGCTCGTGCGGTAGAGGGTCTGCTTGATCGCAAAGACGCGCGGATCTCGGGCGGCCTGTTCGACGAAGTCCACCACCGGAGCAAAGCTGTCGTAGGGATGGTGCAGCAGCACATCGTGCGCGCGCAGGGTGTCGAAGGTCGCCTCGGGGTGGCGCAGCGCGCACGTGTTGACGGGCGTGAAGGCCGGATACTTCAAATCCGGCCGGTCCAGTTCGTAGAGGCTCATCAACCGCAGATGATTGAGCGGGCCGTTGAGGCGGAACACGTACTCGTGTGAAAGGTTCAGCTGTTCGCACAGAGTGGCGAAGATCGAGTCGGCAACGCCGTCTTCGATTTCAAGACGCACCGCGGCGCCGCGGCGCAGGTTGCGCAGTTCCTCCTCGATCTTCTTGAGCAGGTTTTCGACTTCCTCCTCGTCGATGTAGAGGTCGCTGTTGCGCGTGACGCGAAAGGCGTGGGCGCCATCCACTCGATAGCCAGGGAAAAATTCGCCCGCGCACAGCTTGATGATTTCACTGAGGAAGAGATAGCACTGCGGACCCGGCTGCTCCGGATTGATCCGCACCAGGCGGGGCAGGATGCGCGGCACGGGCAGGATCGCGAAGAGGTGGTCGACCTCGGGCGTTTCCGGATGGTCGAGCGAAACCACCACGTTGAGCGTTTTATTTCCAAGCTGGGGAAACGGGTGCGACTGATCGAGCGCGAGGGGAGTGAGGACGGGGAAGACCTGCTCGGTGAAGTATTGCCGGACCCAATGGAGTTCGGTCGAAGTGATCTCCTTCGCCGTCTTGAACACGATGCCTTCCGCGGCGAGCGCGGGCACGAGGCTCTCGTTCCAACAGCGGTACTGCTGGTCCACGAGCGAGGCGACCACCGAGTGGATGCGGCGGAGTTGTTCGCGGGGGCCGAGCCCATCGACGCTCGATTCGGTCACGCCGCTGTCCACCTGCTGAATGATCCCGGCGACGCGGATCTCGAAGAATTCGTCGAGGTTGGACGACACGATTGCGAGGAACTTGACGCGCTCGAGGAGGGGATTATTCGGGTTTTCCGCCTGTTCCAGCACGCGGCGGTCGAAGGCGAGCCAGGAAAGTTCCCGATTGAAGTAGGCGGACTTGACCGGCTTGGGCAACGGCGCCACCGGATCGGTGGTGGAAGCGGGCGTGAGAAGCCCGGTGGTATCCACGGGAGGCAGGGCGGCGGGGGTTTTGCGAGTGCTTTTGGCCATGGTCCGAACGTCGGCGAAGGGCCGTCGAACATACCCGGCGAAGGACGTGAAACCAGATTAATAGTGTTTCGGCGCGCCGATGTAACATGGCGCGCGACACTCCGGCGCCTCGTGGCCGCCGGCGGGAGCTGCGTTCGCCTATTTCACCCAGACCGTCTTGGTGTTGACGAGCGCGAGGATGCCGTGGCGGCCCAGCTCGCGGCCATACCCGCTCTCCTTGGTGCCGCCAAAGGGCAGATGAGGGTCGGAGCGCACGAAGTCGTTGACGCACGTCATGCCGACATCGAGCACGTGGGTGGCGAGCTCGGCACCGTGGCGACGGTTGCGGGTGAAGATCGCGCCTCCCAGTCCGTAGGGCGAGTCATTGGCGATGGAGAGCGCCTCATTCTCGTCGCGAGCAGAAATGATCGCGGCGACCGGGCCGAAAAGTTCTTCGTGGAAAGCCGGCATGCCGGGCCCGACATTGCCCAGGACGGTGGCTGGATAGAAAAATCCGGGACCCTTGGGTACGGTCCCGCCGAGCAGCAACGTGGCGCCGGCGCTGACACTCTCGCGTACCTGTCGATGCAGCGTTTTGCGCAGGTCGGCGCGGGCAAGGGGACCCAGATCCGTTTCTGGATCCATGGGCGGGCCCATGCGGCGTTTGGCCACTTCCGCGACGAGCCGTTGCTCAAATTCCGCGCGAACGCTTTCGATCACGATGATCCGTTTCGCGGAGATGCAGCTCTGGCCGGCGTTGATCAGGCGCGCGGTCGCGCAGGTGCGGGCGGCGTGGCCAAGGTCGGCGTCGGCGAGAACGATGTAGGGATCCGAGCCGCCGAGTTCGAAGATGCACGGCTTCAAAGCTGCTCCGGCGAGGGCGCCCACGCTTTTGCCTGCCGCGGTGCTGCCGGTGAGACTGACCGCGCGAATCCGTCGATCAGCGATCAAGCCCGGCACTGCATCGATGTCGGCGATGATTGTTCGCAACAATCCCTTCGGAACCCCGGCGCGGACGAAAATTTCCTCAATGGCGAGCGCGCAGCCACAGACATTGCCGGAGTGTTTGAGAAGCACCGTGTTGCCGGCCATGAGCGCGGGGGCGACGGCCCGGAAGACCTGCCAGAAGGGAAAGTTCCACGGCATGATCGCGAGCACGACACCCAGCGGAGCATGCACGATCTTCACTTTGGCGGGGGCTCCGCGCGGACGTTCTGGTTTGAGATACGCTGCGGCGTTGCGGGCGTAGTGATCGCAGGTGGTGGCACACTTCTCGATTTCCGAGCGGGCTTGGGCCAGCGGTTTGCCCATCTCGGAAACGACCCGTTCCGCCAACGCATCGCGATCCTCCCGCAAGCAGGCGGCGAGCGCGTGCACGTGCCGGGCGCGATCGCTCACGGCGATTTCGCGCCAGCCTTGCTGGGCGAGGCTGACCTCGGCGAGGGCCGCGGCGATCGCCGCGGAAGAGTGCGGGCGATAGCTGCGCAGCTTCTGGCCGGTTGCAGGATTGATCGAGACGAACGGCATGGTGTGGACGACCCGGGCAGGCGGAGCAGGCGGGAGGACGAACCTCGTCCCTTGCGAACCTGCACAATGGGCCGTGCTCTCCCTAGCAGGTCGCGTGCTCGCCGACCGGTGGCTCGGGGCGCTCCACCGACGGAGCCAGCATGAATTTTATCGATTGAGCCGTATTGGGCGATGCTCTTGCCCAGAACACGGGTGTTCCGGCTCAGGGCGCGGGACCGGCTGACCGTGAAATTGCGAACGCGTTGGTGACTGCGCACGGTGCGGAAACCGAACCAACCGGAGGTGAGTGGCTCCGGATCCTTCCACTCGAAGATGAGTTCGCCGTTTCGCAGGTAGCGGACCGTGCCGTCAACCTGCGCCTCAAGTTGGATGTGAAACGGTTTGCCGCCCTCGAGCAGGAATTCCCGTGCGGTGCGTTCATGCTCGGGGAGAAGCGGGCGGGCGCCGGAGCCATCGTAGCGACGAAAGCGCGTGGTCGAGTTCGCATTTCCGCCGTAGCCCACGTAGTACGTTTGCAGCGGATCGTACGTCGCGAAACGTCCGGTCCGTCCATGGCCTCCCACGAACAAGTCATCCGGATGGCCGGGGTCGCTCGCCATCCAGAAACAGTTCAAGTCAGAAACCCGGTCGTTGGGCCCGCCTGCCTCGATGAAGGTCGATTCGTAGGAGATCACAACCGGGGCCGTAAGTTGCTCGCGGAACCACACCGTGCAGCCGGCCGCATCTTCAATTTCAAGGGCGCCGTCGACCACCTGCACCCTGCCACCCGGCATCTGTTCGACAACCCATTGACGAAGATCGCCGTTGAAGTCGTCGCGATGGAGCAGACGATTGGAAGCGGGAGACGAGGACTGAACGCAGGCCACGACGGTCAGCGCCGCGACGGAAAGGACGACCAGGCGGAGAGGCACGGGCACTTTCTCGCACAGCATGTGCGGTGGGGCAGTCCTCTTTTGCGGAAAGCCGGAGGGGAGCGGCGTTCTTTAGCTGATCACTGCCGAGCCGCGCGCGCCGATGGCGGTACCGGGGTAAAGTTTTCTAAATTTCTCCTCGGCCTCGACGGTGCCGACGAGAATCAGCTCCTGATCGGGTTCGAGCACGTGGTCGGGCCCCGGATTGATCAACGTCGCGGGGCCGTCCTGGATGCCGATGACGAGGCAGCCGGTCGATTCGCGCAGCTGCGAGTCGGCGAGCCGGCGTCCGTTGAGCGGGGCGGGGGTCTTCACGCGAAACGCATGCACGCCCTCGGCGACCATGAGCAGATTGCCGTCCATGAGGGCGTTGCAGACCGCGCCGGCGGCGAGGGTGGTGTAGGACATCACAAAGTCCGCCCCGGCCCGATGCAGCGTGGCCACATTGCGCTCATGCGTGGCGCGGGCGATGATCTGCACGTCGGGGCGTATTCGACGACAGAATACAGTGAGGTAGATGTTCACGTCGTCGTCGTGCCCTGTGATCACCACCGTGTCGGTGCGAAGCAGGCCGGCCGAGTGCATGACCTTGAGGTCGGCGGCGTCACCGAGAACGGTGAGGTCCGGGTCGGGCGAGCGGCCCGGCACCCGTTCGACGAAACGGTGTCCGATCTCCATCTGGGCGAGGGCGCGCGCCGTCGCGCGGCCGACGCGACCGGCGCCGACGATCAGGGCCGGGGCGCTCGCCCGGATCGGCGCCGACAGTGTGCGATCAAAGCGGTCCAGCTGGTCCCGCGTACCCGCGAAAAGCAGCATCATGTTCTCGGTGATGACGAGGTCCGGCGTCGCGGGCAAAAACGCTCCTTTCTTCCACCCGCCGATGACAATCAGGCCCGTGTTGGCGCGCAGACCGCTGTCCTTGACGGTGCGGCCGGCCAGACCCGTGCTCAGCGCGGCGGCCTCGGCGATGAGCAGCGGGCCGAATTCTCCGACCACGTGGGACCGGCTCGTCGCTGCAGCGACGCATCGCGCCAGAAAGGTCCCCAGCATTTCGTCGAGGCGGAGGACGTGGGTGGCGCCCGCGAGCGGGAGAATTTCGTTCGAGGGCATTTCCTTTGCCGTGGCGAAGATCGGCGTATCGGGAGCCTCCTGCCGCGCGGTGAACGTGGCGTTGGTATTGGGAATGTCGGCGTCGGTGGCGACGATCATTGCCGCATGCCTTGCCCGGGCATGTTGCCACACGTCTGGATCGTCGGGCGCGCCAAGCATGACCCGGATGCGATGGAAGATGAGGCGCCCGGCGGTTTCCTGTTCCGGTACGAGCACGATATAGGGACGGTGATACTGTTCGAGTCGGGGAATCAACGCGGCGGTGATCGGTTCGTAGGTCGTGAAAATCACGTGCCCCTTGAGCCCCTCGGGCGCACGGCGCGGGGTGCGCGCCTGCGCCTGCGCCTCCATCCAAGGGGCGTAGAAAAATTCGATGAAGGTGAACGGCAGCAGCATCAGCAGCAGCACGAGTCCGGTGAGCATCACGACGACCGAAAACGCCCGGCCTAGCGGGGTGATGAAGGTGATGTCGCCGAACCCCAGGGTCGTCATGGTCGTGAAGGTCCAATACACGCCGTCGAAACCGTGATGCTCGCGACCCTCGTAGCCCATCATGACGTGAAAGAGCGTGCTGAAGAGCGCGACCAGCCCGACAAGCGCGGCTAAAAACTTGATCAGCAGGCGCACGTTGCGCTGCCGGGGTTGGTTTTGGCGGACGATTTCCGCGATGGTGGCGGGAAGAAACTTCACAGGCGGAATGGAGGCCCTCCGGGGAACGTTCGAAGGGCTGGCGTTGACCATTCCTGAGAGGGCCGCACGGGCAACAAAAAAGCCAACGAGCGCCCGCGCGGCGTTGGTGCGACGAGCGTGGGGAGTCGCCCGCTTCGCTGGAGCCTTGCGGAGGCCGGAGGCTTCTCGCCCGCGCGCCTTATTCCTTCTGCCCTGCAAAGCCGTAGCGTCTCAAAAAGTCCGCAGGCGGGGAAAGCGCCGTGAGCCAGCGAGGTGTGGTGTAGTAGCGCGAGGCGATGGTTTCGAGGACGGAGCTTCGATAGGCCGCGTAACTAAAACCGCGCCCGAGAAAGAGCTGGAAGGCGGCGCCTCGAACCTCGAATTCCTTTACTTCGAATGATTCGAACCAACTGCGGGCAAGTTCGAGGCGGCCCGGGCGATTGCTGAAGAACATCAGGTTTTGTCCTTCGAAGGTGCGAAAATCGGTCAAGAGGTCGTCCTGCCGGCCATGGTGCGAACCGAACCCGACGATGGGAACATGATCGCGGATGTGGTAGGCGAGCAGGGCTCCGCGCGCATAACTGTCAGACGCGAGCATGTAGTCGGCGCGATAGGGTGCGAGCGCGCCGACGACCTCGTCGGAATGCACGCCGATCACGACGCTGGTGTACTGGCGCTGGCCGCCGAGCCAGTCAGTGGGCGCCGCGCAGGCGATGGCCAGGATAATGATTTGCAGACCACCATAGGACCAGGCGTGTTTCAGCGTGCGGGCAATACGTTCCGTCGGGGCGGCCGCTGCGATGCAGAGAGCGGCCCACGGCAGGTAGGCGACCAGCCAGTGCACACCCACTTCTTGGAATAGAGAGACCAACCCCAGCAGGACCGCGGGTACGGTCGCCATGAGCAGCGGGCCGTATCCGACCGCCGCCTTGAGTCTGCCCCATCCGTCGCGCAATCCGTGACGGCGCAATCCGGCGGCGACGAGCGGAACCAAGGCCGGTCCTAACAACACCATCCAGAGCCCAACGTACATCAGGGGGGAGAACAGATTCACGCCCGCATCGCCGTTGCGCGTCACCACGTTGAAGAGCACGTTCGTCCAGCCGTGGTGGTGGTTCCACGCGATGTTCACCGCCACGGCTGGGGCCGCGCCGATGAGGATCATGGCCAGCGCACCCCAGCGACGGCGGGTGTGAAAGAAGAGCAGCCACACCGCCCAGGCCACGCCGAGAAGCACGGCGAGGTATTTTGCAAGAAAGGCGAGGCCGAGACAGAAGCCGGCGAGGCCCCAGAGCGGCAGGCTGGCCCGGCGATCGGCGGCGAGCGCGGTGAGGCCGGCGAGGGCGGTGAAGACGAGAAGCGGTGTGTCGGTGGTGACGAAGATGTTGATCAGATTGATCGGCGAGACGAGGAAGAGGCAGGCCGTGAGATTCGCTTTAACGATGCCGAATGGCTGCACGGTTTGACGGAGCCACCACGCGACGAGCAGAGGCGCCATCACTGCGGGCAGACGCAACCAGCCTAGCGCGTCGCTCACCCGCAGCAGGGGGGCGAGCCACCAAGCGACCATCGGGCCATGGTCGTAGTAGCCGTAGTCAAGGTGCCGGCCCCAGAGGAAGAAATAGGCCTCGTCACCCGTGATGGGGACGAGGCTGGCGGCGATGAGTTTGATGACCGCCGTCGCAATCAAAGTGCCGGCAAACAGCCTCCGGCTTCGCGCCTCGGCGAGGGCGATCGGGCTGGTGCCGCCGAGGGCCGGAGAGGACGAGTACACGTGAGGGCGATCGTTCCCTGGCCGCAGGCGCTTCGGTGATGGGAGGGGCTCAGACCTCGGCGAGCAACTTGTAGAGGCGTGCGACCATCTTCGTCGGGTCCTCGAGAAGCCCGGCGGAGATGAGTGCATTGTCGAGAATTTGCTCGGCGACGAGCACCGCCTTCTCAGGGGATGCAGTGCGGGCCGCAGCCAGGCGGCCGATGAGGGCGTGGCGGGGGTTGATCTCCAGATTCACCTTCACGGGAGCATCGGCGCCGTCTTTGTTCATCGCCTTCATCATGCGGCGCATGTGTGGAGACATGAATTTGTCGGCGTTAAGCGCGAGGGCGGGAGAGTCGACGAGACGATCGCTTGCTTTCACGTCCGCCACGCGCTCCCCAAGGGTCGTCTTGAGCCAATCGACCAGCGCCTTGGTGTCGTCTTCGCCAAGGGCGGTCTCCGTCGGTGGCTTTGGCAGGTCGGAGAGCTTAACGTCGGCCTGGTCGGCGGCGGTGAACTTCTTCCCCTCGAACTCGCGCACGTTGTTCATCACGTACTCGTCCACGGGTTCGTAGCAGAACAGCACTTCGAGGTTGCGCGCCTTGAAGGCCTCCAGGTACGGACCGCTTTCGAGCGCGTCGCGATTCGATCCGATGAGATAGTAGATCTCCGTCTGCTCGGTGCCCAGGCGCGAGACGTAGTCGGCGAGGGAGGTGGTTTTGCCCTTCTCGGTGAGAGACGATTCGAAGCGCAGCAGTTTCACGAGCTCGTCCTTGTGCGTGAAGTCGAGCGCGGCGCCTTCCTTCAGGAAGAGGCCAAACTGTTCGTAGAACCCGGTGTACGCGTCGGGTCGATTTTTCGCTTCTTCGGACAGGAATTTGAGGAAGCGTTTCGTGATGACCTTGTTGAGCTTCTCGACGAGCGCACGGTCCTGCATCGTTTCGCGCGAGATGTTCAGCGGGAGATCCTCGCTGTCCACGACGCCCTTGAGGAAGCGGAGCCACTCGGGCAGCAGGTCCTTGGGCTTTGCGTCGATCAAGACCTTGCGACAGTAGAGGGAGACGCTCGGCTCGGCGCGGGAGAGGCCGAACTTCTCCGGGTTTTCCTTCGGCACGAAAAGCAGCGCGTTGATCGAGAGCGGGGCGTCGGCGCTGAAGTGCAGACGCAGCCGCGGCTCGTCGTAGGCATGGGACTGAAACTTGTAGAACTCGGTGTACTCCTCGTCCTTGATCTCGTTCTTCGAGCGCAGCCAGAGCGCCTGCACGGTGTTGATCCGTTTCCCGTTCAGCGTGATCGGGTGCGAGACAAACGCGCTGTAGCGTTCGAGAATCTCCTTCACCTTCCACTCCTGCGAGAACTCGGCGCATTCGTCCTTCAGTTCGACGACGATCTTCACGCCCCGGCGCTGACCCTCGACTTCCTCGATCTCGTAGCTGCCGCCGCCGTCGCTGGTCCAGACGTGGCCGGGCTCGCCCGTGCGCCACGAGTGGCTGTAGACCCGGACGCGCTTGGCCGCCATGAAGGCCGAGTAGAAGCCGACGCCGAATTGCCCGATGAGACTGGCGTTCTTCTGGCCACCCTCGCTGAGCGCCTTGAGAAAGGCCTTCGATCCGGAGTGGGCGATGGTGCCGAGATTCTCGATCAGTTCGGCGCGGGTCATGCCGATGCCAAAGTCCTGAATCGTGAGCGTCTTCGCCTTGTCGTCGGTGGTGAGGTTGATCTCCAGTGCAAGGTTGTCGTCGAAGATCTCCTTTTCAGTGAGCTGCACGTGACGGAACTTCTCGAGCGCGTCGGAGGCGTTGGAAACGAGCTCGCGGATGAAGATCTCCTTCTCCGTGTAGAGTGAATGGATGACGATATCGAGCAGCTGCTTGATCTCGGCTTGGAATTCGAAGGTTTGCGGAGTGGTGGTGGACATGGTGGGTGGGAAAATAAGGAGGCTGTGAATCGTGGATCGTGGATTGTCGAAACCGCCGGACAAAAATCAAGCAGCACCTCGCCTCAGCGAGGTGACGCGGCCAAACGGATCGTCGACACCTGTGGGTAGTCCGGGGGAGGTGCGGCTGCGGCTCCCTTTTTGAGGGGCAACTAGCGTTCGTCGGCCTCGTCCTTCTCGACGGGCTCAACGTGGGCGAGGCTCTTGCTTTCGGGGGCGCAGGTCAGCATGCGCCAGAGGCACCAGGAGAGGAGGCCGGTCACAAAACCGACCGAGAGGATGAGATTGATCCAGCCGCCCGGTGTCATGGTTCGTCCTCCCAGGTTAACAGTTTTCTCTGTGCCCAGCGTTTGCCGGAGACGTTGATCAGGACGACGCTGAAAATGAGCATCAGGCCGATGAGGAGCAGGCTGGCGCGGGCGACATTGCTGCCTCCCGGCAGCAGGTCCATCACGTACGCTGTGGGTGAGAAATCCGCTTCCGCGCCGAGTTGGAAGTTCCATCCAAGAATCTTCTGAAGCAGGAACATTACGAAGATCCCGAGGAGGAAAACCGGGCTGACGTACTTGATGACCGGCTTGAAAATGTCAGGGATGCGCAACAATGAGCCGCGATGGGCCTCGGCGATGCCCCGATCGACGCCCAAGATCCAGCCGAACACGATCACCAGGATCGTACCTTGAACGAAGATCAGAACGGTGCCCACCCAGAAATCGATCGTGTCGAGGGCCTTCAAGTCCTTGGAGAAATACCAGACGAAGAGAGCGCCGATGGCGGTAATGAAGCCGAGCAAGGCCACCGAGGCCTTGCGTTGAATACCAAGTCCCTCCTCGAGGAACGCGATGCCCGGTTGCAACATGGAGAGGGAGCTGGTGATGGCGGCGAGGAAGAGGAGAATAAAGAACGCGGAGGCGAAGAGCTGTCCGCCAGGCATCCGGGCGAAGACCTCTGGCAGAACGTTGAAGCCAAGCCCGAACGTGCCCTGGCCCGCGACGCCGGCGGCTCCGAGGAAGACGAAGGCGGCCGGCACCGTGATGAGACCGCCGAGACCCACCTCGCAAAATTCGTTGGCGGCCGTGGCGGTGAGGCCGCTAAGCACGACATCATCGTTCTTACGGAGGTAGCTGGCGTAGGTGATGATCACGCCGAAACCCACCGAAAGAGAAAAAAAGATCTGTCCGGCGGCGGCGAGCCAGAGCTGGGGGTTGAGCAGGCCGGCCCGGACGTCGCCCGGGTTCCACATGTAGCCGAGCCCGTTGACCAGGCTTTGTTCGGGCTTCGAGGCATCGGGCGTGCCAAGGGTGAGCACGCGGACGAGGATGATGAGGGCGATGCCGATCAGCGCCGGCATGGCGTAAACGCAGACCTTCTCGATTCCCCGGGAGATGCCTCGGTAGATAAAGAAGAAATTCAGAACAAAGGCGATCAGGACGAAGAGCCCCACGTCGCGAAGACCGAACTGAATCGCCACGCCATCCTCGTTGAGTCCGGTGAAGCGGGCAAAGAACTCGCCGACGTTCACGCCCGGCTTGGTCAGTTCGCCGTTGATGGCGTTCAACGCGTAGCCAAGGCACCACGCCTCGACGTACACGTAGTACATGTAGATCATTACCGGCACGACAAAGCCGATCACGCCGAGGTACTTGCCCCACGGACGGCGGATCAACACGTGATAAATCCCGGGTGTGGAGTGAAACCCCAGTCGCCCCCCGAGGCGCCCGAGCGTCCATTCGCTCCAGCAAATCGGAATGCCGATGATCAGCAGCGAAACGAAGTACGCGATCATGAAGGCGCCCCCGCCGTATTGGGCGGCGAGCCCGGGAAAACGCAGGAAGTTGCCCAGCCCGACCGCGCTGCCCGCCACAGCGAGGATGACTCCGGCGCGCGATGTCCAAGCTTCGATGGGTCGGGCCATGCGCGTTCTTGGATACGCGTGCGCTCAGAGCGTGCAACGGCTAAGTTGGAAAACGCCTTATGAAGACCCGGGAGGGCGCGTCGCGCATTGACCACCAGGGCGTCGGAGCTTTGCCTCGCCGCATGGCCAAATGGCTTTTGATCGATGGGTTCAATCTCGCCTACCGCTGTTTCTTCGCGGTCCCGGAGCTGACGCGCGCGGATGGGTTTCCGACCAATGCGCTGCATGGTTGGGTCAAATCGATCTGGAAACTGGCAGACCAGGAAAGGCCTGATGCCACGCTGGTGTTTTTCGATCTTGGCGGGGCGCAAGATCGGCTTGCGCTGTTACCCGAGTACAAGGCCCAGCGCGAAGAAATGCCCGAAGCATTGGAGCGTCAGATTCCGCTGATCAAGTCGCTGACCCGGGCGCTTGGCCTGGTGGGCATCGAACTGGACGGCGTCGAAAGCGACGACCTGCTCGCCTCGCAAGCCGTGGCCCTGGCGCGGGCCGGACATGACGTGCTGGTGGTGAGCTCTGACAAGGACTTTGCCCAGATTGTGGATGGCCAGATTAAGATCATGCTCCCGCCGCCATCGGCGAATCCCAAGCTGGGATGGCGTTTGCTCGATGCCGCCGGGGTGGAGGAGAAGTTTGGCGTGCCGCCAGCGCAGATTGCCGACTACCTCGCGCTGATCGGAGACACGTCCGACAACATCCGCGGCCTCGATGGCGTCGGGCCGAAAACGGCGTCGAAGTGGTTGAAGGAATTCGGCAGCATCGAAGGAGTGATCGCCAATGTCGGTTTGCTCAAACCTGAGCGGTTCCAAGAGCCGGTGCGAGCGGCCACGGACAATCTGCGGCGAAACGTGAAGCTGACCACACTCAACCTCTCGCTGCCCGTCGTACCGGCCGAAAAGCCGCCGATGCAGGTGGACGAACTGATGCGCCTGCTCGCGGAGATGGAGATGAAGTCCACGCTCACGGAAGCGCAGAAACGCTACACGCAGGCGGAACTGTTTTAGACGCGGCTGGCGCCCGGGAAATTCAGAGACCCTCGGTCGAGACGCCGGCGGGATCGAAAATGTAGCCGACGCCGTGGACGGTGCGGAAGGTGTCCAAGCTGAGCCCGTGATTCATGAACTGCGTGCGGATCTTCACGATGTACTGGTCCAGCGAACGGCTCTTCACGTCGGCATGAATTCCCCAAACGGAGTGGATCAGGGCCTTGCGGGTGATGACCGCACCCTTGTTGGTGTTAAGATAGGAGATGATGCCGAGTTCCTTGCGGCCGAGCTTGTGAGTCGTGCCATCCGGAAACCCGATCTCCAGGCGGGTGGGGATGATCTGGGCTCCGCAAAAGTCGAAGGGTTCGTCGGTGATCTTGGCGTTCTTGGTGACCTTGAGGTCGTCTTTCGACTCCGTGCGCCGCAGGACCGCGCGAATTCGGGCGACGAGTTCGGCGTATCCGAACGGCTTGGTGATATAGTCGTCGCCACCGAGCTCGAGGCCGCGTACCTTGTTGACCTCCAAAGCGTTGCCCGTAACAAAAATGGTGGGAACGGTGATGTCGTTCTTCTTGAGATCCTCGAATAAGGCGAAGCCCGATTGGTCGGGCAGGTTCACGTCGAGCAGCACGAGGTTGGCAAAATTGCGCTTTAGAAAGCGCAACGCTTGGGCGGCCCGGTTGCAGAGCTGAGTCTGCATACCGGCTTCCTCAAGGTGGATCGAAATGAGCTTGGCCAGCTCCTCCTCGTCTTCAACGACCAGGATCAGAGGCTTCGGCTCGGCACGGTTGGGCGAAGGGACGGTGGACATGCAGTGGGTATGTCTATCGGACGCTTATGGATTTTTTACAATTAAAAATGCAGACGAAGCGAATAAAGATTTGGGGTCGTGATTTGCCCGAATTGGTGCCGTTTCCACCGCGTGACGTCGTGGGATGATGTTGCCGAGAATAGACTTGAAGGGTCGCCGGGCGCGGTGTCCCTTCGCCGCGTGTCTTCGCAAACTCCACTCCTGATGCTGGGATTGCCCAAGGGCAGCCTCGAGGAATCAACCAAGAACCTGTTTGCCAAGGCGGGCTGGAAAATCACGACGAATTCGCGCTCGTACCGCCCGTCGATCAACGATCCGGAACTCGACGGGCGTTTTATTCGCGCCCAGGAGGTCAGCCGTTACGTTGAGCATGGGTTCTTCGATTGCGGCCTCACCGGGCACGATTGGGTCTTGGAAAATGAATCCGACGTCGTGGAGGTGTGCGACCTGATCTACAGCCGCGCGTCGGTGAAGAAGTCGCGGTGGGTGCTCTGTGTACCGGAGTCGTCATCGGTGAAAACGGTGGAGGACCTCGCCGGGAAACGCGTTGCCACGGAGCTCGTCAATACCGTGAAACGTTACTTCGCGGCCAAGAAGGTCGACGTCGAGGTGGAGTTCTCCTGGGGAGCCACGGAGGTGAAGGTTCCGGACTTGGTCGACGCGATCGTCGACATCACCGAGACAGGCTCCTCGCTTCGCGCGAACAAGCTTCGCATCGTCGACACGTTGCTGGAGACGAACACCAAATTCATCGCCAACAAGGCCAGTTGGGCCAACCCGGCCAAGCGGAGGAAAATCGAGACGATTGCGCTGCTGTTGCGCGGCGCGCTGGAGGCCGAGAGCAAGGTCGGATTGAAGATGAATCTTCCGAAATCGTCCTTGGACGCGGTCGTCAAAGCCTTGCCGGCCCTCCGCAATCCCACGATTTCACCGCTCAGTAACGTCGACTGGATTGCGCTCGAGACGATCATCGACGAGAGTGTGGCTCGCGAGATCATCCCGCAGCTCAAGGCGCTCGGCGCCGAGGGCATCGTGGAGTACCCGCTCAACAAGGTCGTGTACTGACACGGCCCCCACCGACCAAGCCGCCATGCCCAAGAATCTTGTCACCCTCGGCCTCCTGCAGCACGCCTGCGGCGCCGACCCGAAGGCCAATCTGAAAAAGTCCCTCGCGCTCGCCGAGCAGGCGGCGCGGAAGGGGGCGAAGATCATCTGCACGCAGGAGCTGTTTCGTTCGCAGTATTTCTGTCAGAGCGAGGATCACGCTCACTTCGATCTCGCGGAACCCATTCCGGGCCCCAGCACCGTGGCTTTCCAGAAGGTCGCGAAAAAGCACGGAGTCGTCATCATCGCCTCCCTGTTCGAAAAGCGTGCGTCCGGCCTGTATCACAACACCGCGGTGATCATCGATGCCGACGGCAAGCTGCTGGGCATTTATCGGAAGATGCACATTCCGGATGACCCGCTTTTCTACGAGAAGTTCTACTTCACGCCCGGAGACACCGGATTCAAGGCGTGGGAGACGCGTTACGGAAAGATCGGCGTGCTTATTTGCTGGGATCAATGGTACCCGGAAGGAGCCCGGCTCACGGCGATGCAAGGGGCGGAGATCCTTTTTTATCCGACGGCGATCGGCTGGCATCCGAAAGAGAAGGCGGAATACGGCGTCAACCAGCACGGCGCGTGGGAGACGATCCAGCGCAGTCATGCGGTGGCGAACGGTTGCTATGTTGCGGCGACCAACCGCATCGGGCTTGAACAGCCGATCGGCGGCGATGGTCTGGAGTTCTGGGGGCAGAGTTTTGTCGCGGGCACCAGTGGCCAGATTCTGGCCAAGGCGAGCGGCGACAAAGAAGAGATTTTGCTCGTGCCGGTGGATCTCGCGAAGGTGGACGTCACCCGTACGCACTGGCCGTTCCTGCGGGACCGCCGGATCGACGCGTATGAGAATCTGACGAAGCGTTTCATCGATTAATAATCATGGAAGTCGTGCGGGTCGCGATTTCCCAGGATGCGCCGCCGCGGAGCGGGGCAGGGGAAATTCTCTCACAACACCATTAATTGCCTGTGGCCGTGCCGCACACAAAGTCCAAGAAAACCGCGAGCGCCGGAATCAAGGCCCGCGGAGCGGGTGCGTCTCCTTCGTCCCTCGGTTTCCTCATGCCGGCCGAATGGGAGCCGCAGGTGGCGATATGGCTCTCGTGGCCGCACAAGCGCGCGTCGTGGCCCGGGCAGTTTCGCCCGATTCCCTATGTTTTCGCCGGCATCGTGGCGCAGATCAGCCGATTCGAGGAGGTCCGCATCAATTGCGCCGCCGCGTTGCAGCCCAGGGCAAAACGCCTTTGCGCCAAGGCGGGCGCGGACATGGCGAAGGTCACGTTCTACGATCATCCGACGAACGACGCCTGGTGCCGCGATCACGGCCCGATTTTTGTGAAGCATGATCGCACCGGAGAGATTGCGATCACCGATTGGGTGCACACCGCCTGGGGTGGCAAGTACCCGCCGTACGATCTCGACAACACGATCCCGCCCCTGATCGCAAAAAAGCTGGGCCTTCGCCGCTTCGAAAACGACATGGTGCTGGAAGGCGGATCGATCGACGTGAACGGGCAGGGGCTGCTGCTCACGAGCGAGCAATGCCTGCTCAACCGGAACCGCAACCCGCACCTGAGTCGTGCCGAGATCGAGTGCAACCTCTGCGACTACCTGGGCGTGAAGACCGTCCTGTGGGTCGGCGATGGTATCATCGGAGATGATACAGACGGCCACATCGACGACATCACCCGGTTTTTCAAACCCGACGGGTTCATCACCTGCGTGGAGAAAAATCGACGTGATCCGAATCACAGGATCCTCGCCGAGAATCTCGAGCGGCTCGCATCGTTTCGCACGCCCGCCGGGAAGAAGTTCACGCTGGTGGACCTGCCCATGCCAAAGCCGTTCGCAATCCACGGCCAGCAGGTGCCGGCGAGCTACGCGAATTTCCTGATCATCAATGGTGCGGTGCTGGTGCCGACGTTCCGGCAAAGGAAGCGCGACGCCGAGGCCTGTGAAATCGTCGGCTCCTGTTTCCCGGGGCGAGAGGTCATCGCGGTCGATTGCTTCGATCTCATCTGGGGTCTGGGGACGCTGCACTGCATTTCGCAGCAGCAGCCTGAGTAAGGGGGCGTCGCCACGCCGGCCACTCCCTCAACGAGTCTTCCTCTTTGAGATCGACCGTGGAGGGCCGAATGGAGCAGATTTTCGACACTCCGACCGTCCATCGCTGTCATTGCTCGGATCCCTATCTTACCGTGCGCACCTTACTCCTGACTTCCGTGGTCCTTGCCTTGGTTAACCTCACCGGCTGCGAGGCCCTGCCGACGCGGGTCACCGAGCGCTTTGCGACCGTTGAGCCTCAAGAACGCGAGATTGAGAAGAACAAGGGGGTTGTTTTTCAGGCGGTCGGCGTCGCCTTTAAGAAAATGAATTTCACGATCAGCCGCTCGCTTGAGGCACAAGGAATTGTCGTGGCGCGCAGCTCGATCCGCTCGGACGACGCTTTCCGTGAGGCGCGCCAATACGAATTCGACATCAAGTTGCGCGAATTTGGCGAGGGCGCGACCAAGATTTCGGTGCGCCTTCAGGAACAGGTCGAAGGCGACCTCAAGGCGGGCGCGACGAGCCAGGTTCTTCGTAGTCATGGTCTTTACGACGCCTTCTTCGAGGCACTGGATCAGGCCTTGGCTGAGGTGACGGCGTCGCCGGCTCCCGCTGCGAACTGAGTCAGGTGCCACGCGGATGCGGCGGCCCGCTGCGTTCTCATTCGTAAATCGACGGCGAAATTACCTACTTTCCGCTTGCGCCCGCCGAGGCGCCGGCGCGATTCTGACCGTTCGCGGCATTTGTTTCGGTCAGATCGGTGCTTCCGCCGCGGTGCTCCCACCGGTCTTTCGTCAGGCAACCATCAACCAACGGCCCGCAAGGGTCATTGCGGAAGACCGGCGCTGCGGGGCAGGCGGCGTTCCTCCGTTTTATCGTCATGAGTTCCATCATGGAAGAACTGCTCGCGCAGTCGTCCTTCGACCAATTGAAGGAAGGCAGCATCGTAGAAGGTGTTATCACCGAAATCCGCCAGAACGAAGTCGTCGTCGACATCGGGGGTAAATCCGAGGGCGTCGTCCCGGCGAATGAATTCATCGATCTCGGTGAGCTCCAGGTAGGTTCGCCCATCGAAGTCCTGATCGAAAAGGTCGAGGACAAGAACGGCAACCCGATCATCTCCTTCGACAAGGCGCAGCAAAAGAAGAACTGGGAGAACATTCTCACCAAGTTCCCCGAAGGCTCCGTCGTCGCGGGCCGCGTACGCGCCAAGGTCAAGGGCGGGCTGATCGTCTCGATCGGCGTCGATTCCTTCCTCCCGGCTTCGCACATCGACGTGCAGCCGCCCAAGAATCTCGACCAGTACGTGGGCCAGACCTACGACTTCAAGGTCCTCAAGATCAACCTCGAGCGCCAGAACATCGTTCTCTCGCGCCGCGAGCTCATCGAGCAACAACGCACCGAGAAACGCCGCAACCTCCTCGACTCGATCCAGCCCGGCCAAGTCCGCAAGGGTGTCGTCAAGAACATCACCGATTTCGGTGCGTTCATCGATCTCGACGGCATGGATGGACTGCTCCACATCACCGACATGAGCTGGGGCCGCATCTCGCACCCGTCTGAAATGCTCAAGCAGGGTGAGGAGATCCAGGTCATGATCATTGAGGTCAACCGTGAGAAGGAGCGCGTCTCCCTCGGCCTCAAGCAGACCACCAAGAATCCTTGGGACGACATCGAACAAAAGTTCCCCGTTGGCGCCAAGGTTCGCGGCAAGGTCGTCAACCTCGTGCCCTACGGCGCGTTTGTCGAAATCGAGCCCGGTGTCGAAGGCCTCGTGCACATCACCGAGATGTCCTGGACCAAGCGCATCACCAAGCCCTCCGAACTGCTCAAGGTCGGTCAGGAGCTCGATGCGGTCGTTCTCGGCATCCAGAAGGACGAGCAGAAGATCTCGCTCGGCCTCCGCCAGCTCGAGCCCAACCCGTGGGACATGGTCCGCCACAACTACCCGATGGGCGCCCGCGTCCGCGGCAAGGTGCGCAACATGACCACCTATGGCGCCTTCATCGAGCTCGAAGAGGGCATCGACGGTATGGTGCACGTTTCCGACATGTCGTGGACCCGCAAGGTCAACCACCCGTCCGAAGTGCTCAAGAAGGGCGACGAGGTCGATGCCATCGTGCTCGACGTCGATCCGAACCAGCAGCGCATCAGCCTCGGCATGAAGCAGCTCGCCGTCGATCCTTGGACCGACATCGATAGCTTCTTCAAGATCGGCGATGTCGTGCAGGGTACCGTCACCAAGATCACCTCCTTCGGCGCCTTCGTTGACCTCAAGGACGGCATCGACGGCCTTGTGCACATCTCGCAGATCAGCGAGGAGCGCATCGACAAGGTGAAGGACATCCTCAAGCCCGGCCAGCAGGTCTCGGCTCGTGTCATCAAGATCGACCGCGACGAGCGTCGCCTCGGCCTGTCGATCAAGGCCGCGAACTACTCGGCCGACCAGTTGGCCGCCGAGACCGCGAGCTACGACGCGCTCAACCGCGACAGCTCCAGCGACATGATGAACCTCGGCGACATCCTCGACGAGGCTGCCAAGAAGGAATAAGCCCCTTCACGGCGTTCCGCCAAAACTTCAAAGGCGCCCGGAGCAATCCGGGCGCCTTTTTTTGTTGGAGAGCGGATAGTGGCTTGAAGGAGCGGGGGGGGGGGGGGGGGGCGGGGGCGGAGGGCCACCCCCCCCCCCCCCCCCCCCCCCCCCCACCCCGCGCGCCCCCCCCCGCCCCGCAAACACCCCCAGACAAAAAAAAAAAGCCAAGAAAAAAAATTGTAAAAAAAATAAAGCGACGGGGGGGAACGGAACCCGGCCCCCCCACAAAAACCCCCCGAGCACGGGGGGGCACAAAAAAATAAAAAAAAAAA
>JBBQUU010000036.1:0-45883 GCA_038212175.1 Opitutales bacterium
GCTCCATGGCCGGGATGGCGGCAATTTGCCGCAGAATCTGCTGTTTGTCGGATTGGCTCATAGTGATAGCTAGCTATCTAGCTACACTAGTCACCAAAACAAGCCTGCTTTTCCGGCTCAGAAGAATTTTGTCTCACACCCGACGTGAGGAGGTGAAGCGGAAATAGGTAGGCATGCCGATGAAATTGCGATTGCAGTATCCGGGAACGATGTACCACGTGATCAATCGTGAATCATTTCCAAGGGGTCATTTCTTACCTTTTCCATTTGCCAGCATGCAACCCACGCAAGGTAAAAGGTAAGAAATGACCCCTTGGATGCGATTCGGCAATTTCTGAGCCCGTCTCCCGCCCCCGCCCTCCTTCCGCCATGATATCCATGCCCACCGCCCGCCTCGTTCCGCTCCTCGGCTTCGCGCTGCTCCTCCCCGCTGTCGCTGCGGCGGCCGACACGCAGACGCACTTCCGCGTGCGCGCCGATTTTTCCGCCGCGTTGAACGCCGACACCGGCTGGGCCGCCGCGCTCGACGCACCGGCGACCGTGTTTGCCGACCGGCCCTTCCGTCTGCGGTTCGAAGTGCTGGGCGCGCGGGAGCGCGGGATGAAATTGTGGTTCTCCGTGCGGTATTTCTCCCAGGAGGCCGCGCTCGAGCGGGCGGCGAGGGCGGCATACTCGGCTTGGACGGCGCGAGCTTTGGCGGCGCGGGCGGCGGCGACGCCGGCGGCGCTGGCGGCGTAATCGGCGGCAGCGCGTTCATTTTCCAGGCGCGAGTAATATTGGAAGCGGGTTTCGTTGGGGTGATCGCGATTCCATTTTGCGTCTAGGGAAGCTTTTTCTCGGGCCTGCTGTCGGGCTGCGTCTCGAGCGCGGTTATCCGCGGCGGCGCGATCGAGAAAAGAGGAAACACTTTCACCACTGCTGCGAGGGCTGGGGGTGTTGCGCTGGCTGCGGAGGGTGTCGCGGAGTCGTTCGGTGTCGTTCCTCAGGTTGCGCAGGTGCTCCGAGGAGGACGTGCTGTCGCGGACGTAGGCGGCGAAAGTCACCGTCGCGGCGGTGAGTGCGAGCGTGAGGGTAACGAGGAGCGCGGCGCGGGGCAGCAGGAGACGCATGGCGGGAGAGTGGCGAGCGCGCCGAACCGGCCAAGGGGAATCGGGCAGGTTTTATTAACCTAAATTCCGCGATCACCACCGATCAATTTAACACGGATTTCCCGGATCTCCACGGATACAGAAATAATTCCGGAGAAATCCGGATCAAATTCACTATCGGTTGAAACGCGATCAGTACTTCTGATGCGTGGAGTAGGAGCCATCCGAACGCGTGCGGACGATGAAGTTTTTAGAGTCGCGCGCCTTCTGGTATTGGACGGATGCGTCGTATCGCTTGGACATGTCCGACGTAAAGCTGCGCCACGCAGCACTACTTGAGTCGGAAGATCTGCGAGCCGGAGCGGAGGATCGGTACTGGGCATCCCTCTCCGCTTTCCACTGGGCGTTCACCAGTTTGGTCATCGCGGCCGCCAGTTTACCGCTATCATTCCAGTTCGTCGCATACGCTCGCGCTTGGGCCAGTTGATCCAGGCGTATGTTCGGCGCTTTCAAGGCCCACTGCACATAATGTTGTCCGCCCAGTTCAAGCGCTGCCTTCTCGACGCCCGCCATGTCCCCTTTCGCCATCGCGGCATCGAACAGCTTGAGGTTTTCTTCGCGGCGCTTGGCGGCGGCGATTGCGTCTCTCCGCCGGCTCTTTTCTGCCGCCACGTTAGCCGCCACCTTGCCGGGCGCGATGCCTTCGGCGAGCATTTCGCGCACCAGGGGAAAGTTCTCGGAGCCCGGCGGGAAAGACAGCAGCAGCTTTTCCGCTTCTCCCTGTGAATTGTAGTCGGCTCTCTGATCCCCCGTCTCCCGCTTATGCTGATTGGAGGCATTGCGGTTGGCTTGCTGCCCGAGCTTCACCACTTCCTGAGCGCGCGTGTTCAAGCGATTCATGTAGTCCAGTGGGATGAGTTGGGTGTCAGCGACAACCGAGTACGCATCGACTGGATACTTGTTGAGGTGAGGGAGGAGGATCGCCATCAACTCATCCGCCACCGCGCTGCGCTCCAGAAAGAAGTCCTCGCCGATTCGCCGGAACCTGGGAGCTGCTCGCTTGAACGCATCCCAGCGTTGTTCCGGCGCTGAACCGGCCGCCGCCAACTCCGATTGCAGCGTGGTAAAGGCACGTTCCAGGGCCGGCCTCAATCCGACCTTCGCAAACTCCACCATGCGCTGTTCGTAATTAGCGGACGTGAGTCCGCTCAACCGCTGTTCGGGCGAATCGGGAACGATGCGCAGGCGCATGACCGCGGGAGGCGTGGGCAATGCGATTGCGCGGACGGTCTTGTGGTTAGGGGCGGATACGCGCATTGAGCCCCCGAGAAATAAAGTAAGTTGATGGGCGCCGTTAATGAGCGTGAGACGCCCGGCGCGCATTTCGGCCAGTGCCCCCATGTTGGGTTTTTCGAGAAACAGGGGATCGCTGGCCCGCACCGGCCGTGGAGCCGCTATGACCTCCGCTTTGCGCAGCATCGCGTAGGCCATCACGCGGAAACGCAAATGCCGCCCTTGGTCGTACATGATCGATTGGACGTCCGCCAAATCATCGCCTTCCAGTTTCACCTGATTGCCGACTTTCCAGCGCCTTAGAATCGAGAAAATTTGAGCGAAAGTCTGATCGTCCGGGCTGGTCATACTCGCCTTGTATTTCGCTTCGTCGATCTCGCCCGACTGAAACGCCACGTGGCTGTGGAAGCTCGGCGAAGCGCCGACCAAACGTTTGCTGACCGCCGCCGCCAGTTTGCTGACCAGGTCTTGGTAGTGCCGGTAACCCGCGGGCTCTTTTTCGGCTTTCGGCCGGGCCTCGCGTAGCTCGCTGGCATCCTTGATCGCGCCATGGAGCTCGGCGTATTCGCCGGCAGACAAGACTCTCAAATAGTTGCCGTATCCATCCACAAACGGCACCCAGCCATCAATCTCCCGGGCCACCGTCCGCAAAGTCCCGTCGTACATCTGATTCCGAATCGTCTCGGCGGTATCGCCTTTGTCGCACGCCACCAAGGCGAGATTGTACCAGCCCCGGCTCTCATCCGAAGGCTGCCGGGCCACCGCGGTCTGGCTCACTGTGAGCAGCAACTCCCAATCGGCCGCCGCCGTGGCTACGTTGCACGCCACCAGCAGATCGATCCGGTCCTCGCCATACGCCATCCAAAGCCGCCGCAAATACGCGGCCGCTTCATACATATCGTTTTTTGCGCGCGCCGCTTCGTAGCCCTTCACCATCACCGCAACATCGCACGGATTCCGCCGCAGGGCTTCCGCCAGGTCCCCTTCGGCCGCAGCCCCGTCGCGATAGGCGGTAACCAAGGCCCGCGCCTGAGCCTCTGCCGCCGCCTCGTAGGTTTCATTGGGCGACAACCCCAGCAGCCAGCACGCAGCAAAGAAGGCCGCGTCGGCTTCGCGCCCGTCCGCCGCCGCCAGCTGGGCAAACAAGAACCAATCGCGATTCGAAACCTCGCCCTGAACCACTTGGCCATCGCTCCACGCCACCTGGAGGCGCCCCTGCGTTTTCGCCACGCCTTGAGTGAGCGAAGGAGCCAAAACTGCCGGGGACTCCGGCAATCCACCGCCTGCCGTCAAGGTGTCGCGCCACGTATCCACGGCCGATGCCGGAGCAGTCATCGCGTAAGTCTTCCACGCCCACGGCAACAAAGCTGAATCGCGCTTGTCGGCCGACAACACTTCCAGGGCCCGATTGCTGATCCGGCTGTAGGCCGCGGCTTGATTTGCCTCGACGAATACCTGCAGCCAGTAGGTCGACAGACTCTCCACGTCGCCCGACTCCGCATACGCCAAAGCGGCCGCCACCGGCTCGCCGAGCCGCGCGGAGCACACAGCCTTTACGCGCGCCAGCAACTGCGCTTCGAGCGCCGTCGGGCCCAGGCCTTTGCCCTCTTCGATCAGCGCCAGCGCCAGATAAGGCGCCCCGAGATCGGCGAATGCCGCGGCCCCATAGAGGCGAGCCGCGACCGCCTTGGGTTCGGCCTCCGCCCATTTCGAATAGAGGGCCCAGGCGCCGGCCAGATCGCCTTCGTGAAAGGCCTGTTCCAAATCCATGCCGTACGGTTTCGGCGCCTCCGGCAGACCGTAGAAAAGAGCCAAAGTGGACGCATCCTCCCAGCGTTTTTCCCAGTCGGCGAATGAGCCTTCGTTGGCCTTTACCAGTTCGCGACGCCCGTCTTTTTTGAACCGCGCCAAAGCCGCGCGAGCCCGCGGGAAGTCGCCGCTCTTTTCCCAAAAGCGGATGGCGTCGAGGTGCAACGCACTCGAATTCCTCATCACCGCCTCACCCTGTTCCTCCAGTTTTCCCAGCCGCTCGGTGATCATCGCGGTCCAACTTTCAGGCACGAGGCCATCGTCTTTTAGCGATTCCGGCACCGCCACCGCGCAGAAGATCAACAACGTGTCGGCGTCGTACCCAGAAATGCTTCCCTTCAGCGTCCGGTGCGCTTCGATCAAAGCCTGTCCGCGATATCCCAACGCCATCCAGTACCGCGCTAGCCCTGAATCGTAGCTGTCCAGCGCGCGGTTGGGACTCATCCGCGCCACCGTGATCTGCGTGAGAAGAGCCTCCTCAGTCAGACCTGCATAGAAGAGACGGTCGGCCTTCATCTCATAGATGCGCTCATAATTTGGATACGCTGCGATCAACGCGTCGAATGCCGCGATCGTTTCCCGGAATCGCGGACCATCCTCCTTGATTCTGGGGAGGCTTTCAGCGGTTTGCTTAAGTTGTTCAAACGCCTTCTCGGATTGTCCCGGTCCCTGCACGGTCAATGGCGGGAGCGTCGGAGGCTTCAGGGTTGTGAGATCGTACTGCACCGCGATCTTGCGGACTTCGCTTCGAAGCAAAATCTGCCGCACAGCTGGTGTGGCCGCCAGTTTCTGGATCTCCGGATCCTTATCCAGGAGCAATCGCTTTTGGGCCGCGACGACGATTTCTGAAAACCCCTCTTTGTCGCCAAACCAAAGGAATTTATTGATCTCCTCCGGCGTGGCTTTCGCCATGTGGGTCGCCGCCGCCGCGGCAAAGGGAGCAGTCGTGGACTTCGGCTCGGGAGCTTTAACCAATCTATCCAACCCGAGTCCCAAGGCGGAAGCGTCGCCGCGGGCCAGGAGCCTCGGTTGCAATCGCTCCCACGGCAGCCGTTTCGACTCATAAGCCAAAGCGGTCGTCTGGAACCTCTCCTCCTCCGGAAACCGAGCTGCGGCCGTTCGCCAGAAATGGAAGAAGCAGGTCTCCTCGACTTCATCGGAAATCCCCAACTCCGAGAAATCGTTGTTTAGCGTATCAACGACCGCGTCTACCAGCTTGGTGCGATTGGCCGCAGTCGGCTCGGCCGCCAGTACGATGGCAAAGTAGGCCTTGGCGGTGATCTCCGGCTCGGCCTCGATCGTTCCGGACGCTTCCGTGTAGGCGTTCTGCACCGCTTCGGTCTCGGGCAGCGCCGCGGCCGCAAGACAGGTCGCCAACAAAAACATACAGACGGACGCGAAGGGAAATTTTTGCATGGAGTAAGTGTCGACTTGGAGGGTAGTGGCGAAAGCTTTCGTCGTAAGAACGCTTCATTTTCTCATCTTCTAAAATAGCGGAGTCGATTATTCTTTCTCGGCTGGTCCGACGCATATCAAGGCTGTCACCAGAATCGAAAACGTGCAAAGGACCGCGACGACAGTAGCAGGTGGCGCAACTCCGCCGCTCTAAAACGACGGTCTTTTCCGTTGCCGTAGGCTCTGCCTCCACCCGATGATGACGACACTCCACCCACCCCTCGTTGTCGTCCTTTCAACGTTCATTCCATGCTTCGTCCGTCACTTGTCCTGCGTTCGCTTTGCCTGCTCCTCACGATTCCCGCGCTCTTCGCCCAGGAGCCTGATCCGGTTACCGAACCCGGCACGGGCTTGATCTTCGACCTTCCGTCGTATCGAGAGGTGGATCCAAGGGGTCATTTCTTACCTTTTACCTTTATCGACTTGAGAGCCATTGAGGGTAAAAGGTAAATAATGACCCCTTGGAATTCGCTCGATTTTCCGGATCCGTCAAAAATTCTTCGGTGGCCTTGCTAATCGGTTTTCAAGGTCGCTTGTAGCCGTCTCGCTGCGCCCGGACCGCGGTCGGCGCCCGCGGCTACACCATTCCAGTCTCCGGGCTCAAGTCCGTGAAATCCGCGTAATCCGTGGTTAAATAATCCGTGGTGAGTGGTTTGGCAGGCTGCAGAAGGCTGCCGACACGACCGCCGCTACACGGCGATGTAGCGGGGCACCCATGTCCCCTTGGGCGCGTCCGTGTGGCCGGCCGAAAAGTGCCTCGTAATGCGTCCGTCTGGTTGCCATGGTCATTGCGACCAGAAGTTGGCGCCTGCTCCGCCGATGGAGCATCCGTCGACAGTCGACACACAAGAACGCCCCGCCTTGGCACACCCTGACTATGAACATGAACGTGATCAGAGCCTGTTTTGTCGTGGCGGGAGTTATGAGCGTGAGCGTGGCGGGGCGCGAGTCGCCGGTTCGAGCGTTCGTCGATGGGACGGAACCAGGCTGGAGGGCGCTGCAGGCGGAGGATTTCACTTCGGTCAATAGTGCTACCGATACTTGGACGTGGCGTGAGGATGAGCTGCACTGTTCAGGGCAGCCGTTGAGTGTTCTGCGCACGACGAAGGAGTTTGGGAACTTCGAGTTGATGGTGGAGTGGATGCATTTGCAGCCGGCCGGTAACTCGGGCGTCTTCATCTGGACCACGTCGGAGTCGATCGACCGACTGACGAAATCGGGTGCGCCCGGTCTTCCCGACGGCATTGAGATTCAGATTTTGGACCACGGTTATACCGACCACTACAAGGCCCGTAATCCCGGGAGGGCGGCGGATTGGTTCACGACCCATGGAGATGTCTTCGCGGTGCGGGTGAAGCTGACTCCGTTTCCGCCGACGTCGCCCAATGGCAGCCGGAGTTTTCCTCGCAAACACCTGTCTCGCGGAGCGGGTGAATGGAATCATTATTACATTCGGGCCATCAATGGGGAGGTGCGGCTCTGGGTGAACGGCGAGGAGGTTTCAGGCGGCACCGGCGGAGATCCCGCACGCGGTTTCATCTGTCTTGAGTCCGAAGGGTCTCCCATCCACTTCCGGAATCTCCGCATCCGCGAGTTGCCGTAGTTGAATGGCCTTGCGAGCAGGCAGCGCCGGGCAGCAGGCCTGTTTGAGTCTTACTGGATGCTAGACTTTCAAGCCCAAGAAGGTTGCGAGACCACGCACGGCGGGCGCGACCGTGTGACCTCGTGCGATGCGGCGACCGAAGACGAGCAGGCGTCCGGACTTTCGATCGGCCTTGGGATCGACATGACCGACGAGCCGGTCGTCGGACAAGACCGGCAGCGCATAATAACCGCGGACTCGCTTCAGCGGCGGGGTGTAGACCTCCCAGGTGTAGTCGTAATTCCAGAGGCGCCGAGTCAAGGCGCGGTCGTAGATCAAGGGGTCGAGGGGTGCGAGCAGACGTGGCGCCGCCGTCCGTTCTGTTGCCCTTGCGCTAATTTTGTCGAGCACGGGTTCGTCGTTGCGCAGGCAATACACCAGCGGTCCGTCATCAATGCGCACGGGGCGGACGAGGTCCTCGACGAAGGGCAGCTCCGTGCGCTTCAATGCGACGAGCCGGCGTTGTCGGAGCTTGAGGACGGTTTCCCATCGGGCAGTCGCCACAGCGTCGGGTTCGGGACCTGTCACGAGATTGGCGGGCAGAACACGCGCAGGGAGATCGTAGCGCCGCCGTCCCTTGTCGCGTTGGGCGATGAGCAGTTGTCCGTGGAAGAACAGCTTCTGAAGAACGGACTTCGCCAGCGTGGCGCTGCCCCACAGCCGGGTGGCGCGACGGGGGTCATCGAACGCATCGGAACCAAGCGGTCCACGTTGGGCGATCTCGGCGAGCAACCGGGTAGCGAGTTCCTTCTCGCGAGGCGACAGTCGGCCCGACCAGGGGCCGGGGCGACGGGCGCGGGCCCGCATTACCGCTTGCAGATAGGGCCAGGCATCGAGCGTGAGCGCCACGAGGATACCGGTGGAGGGCAGGTGGTGTTCGAAGGCCATGCGTGCCGTGGCGTTTAGCGGGCCGTCGTCGCCGTGCAAATGACGCAGGAGATCGCCCTCGCGATAGCCGGCCACGCGATTGCGCAGAATGAGGTCATGCATGCGGCCACAAACGTTGATCGGGTCAATCTGGATGTAGCCGTGATGGGAAAGGGCGGCCGCGACGGAGACGTGGGGTTGATCCAGGCCGAGCAGGCGGGTGTGAAATTGGCGGGCATCCTGGGGGCTAAGAATCAGGGGCGGAGGCAGCACGGCGGAATTCGTACGAAGGACGCGTCGCGTCGCAAAAGGAAACGACGGGTGCGGATGCTGAGCCCGGTGTTGGGCGATCACCCAGGGAGGCAAACCGACCGCGGTCGGCGCCCGCGGCTACAAAGAAACAAGCGTCTCTAGCGGAAAGGCCGGTTGGAGGCGTCTGGGGCAACGCATACAAAAAAGCCACGCGGGATCCCGCGTGGCTTGATGGAGAAAAACCAGAGCGGCCGCGTTATTTGGTGGGCGCGGCGGACTGCACGATCTGGAGGCGATCTTGAATCTCGCCGAGGCGGCCCACCAGCTCCTCCTCCTTCTTCTTACGCTCCGTGCTGTTGACGATGCTCAGCTGCGTTGCGTCGCGGATGACGTTGGCCGGGAGGCTGAGGATGCGAGTGAGCATGCCTTGGTCCTTAAATGAGCTCAGGTAGAGTGCGGTGAGTTCATGCGACAGGGCGAGGGAGTCCTGGGCGATGGACCGGGTCTCGGTTAGGTTGTTGTTCAACACCTGATTTTTTGCGAGTTCACTGGTGAGGACGACGCCGATCTGATCGGAGATCAGCTGGCTGTAATTGACGAGGGATTCGCGGGTGAGCGTCGATTCCGTGGCCATCTGTGCGAGAATGGGTTGAATACGTTCTGCCATGCGGGAAGAAACGCGGTCCATTTGTTCATTCTGCTGGAGCTCGGCTTCCTCGGGGCTGCGGGGGAGCGGATTGAAAGGTTGGATCCGCGTGGCGATCGCTTCGGCGAGTTGATTCACCTTTTCGGCGTTCAGCTTGGCGACCTCCTCGTCGGTCATGAACATGTCGCCCGAGCGCCGGGAGATGGCGTCCTTGAGCAACGTGTTGACCGCTTCGATCTGCCTGCCCGTTTGCTCGGCAGAGGCTTGGAGTTCGGCGTTGGTTTGTGCGCGGAGCAAAGCGAGTTCCTCCTGCTGTTTCGCGGACATGTCGGACACGGTCTTGGCGTGGAGCCAATAAGCACCGGCCGCGATCGCGAGGATCGTCAGGATGAGCGCGGGAAGCTGTTCTTTAAGTTTTTGCCACATGATGGAGACTGGATGATGGTAACGACGCTAGTTGTGGGACTTGGGAAAGCAATGCCGCAGTTGGCCGCAGCTTTGCGGTTGTTATCTCGGAGACATGCATGTCACGATTTGGTGCCATGAGTCTCAATCGGAGTGAGCAAACGGTGTACGATTATCTCCAAGCGCAGCCCGACGAGCTGCGGTTTTGGCAGGGCAAAGTTCAGTCACTGGCCCGGCGAGAGGTGGACGAACACGCGGCTGCCGCGACCTTGGCGAGGGATCTGTGGGAGTATTATGAGGAGCGTTCCGCCGTCGCGCAGCCGTTCAAGGAGATCGTGGCGCGCGAAGGGGTGCAGCGTACGAGCATGCGAAATCTCGCGGAGTTATTGCTCAGACTTTGGGTCGATCCACGGCCAAAGCGGAAAACAAATGCGGTGGATCTCCCTGCCTTCGAGTGAATTAAAATTTAGTGCGTGAAATTCTGAACCAAAACGACCGAGCTACGTCTTACTCTGTGGTTCTGGTTAGTTTTTCTCCTGCTTAGCAGGAGATTTGGGGTAACTAAGTAAGTAAGCAAGTAAGTGGCGGGCCACCTAGGGGTAGGTGGCCCGCCTTCTTTTTGGCCTCGGGCGACGTGTCGGAGGCGGTGTAGGGCCTCTTTGGTCGAACAAGGAGCACGTTGAGAGGCAGATGGCCGGAAAATCACATACGCCCAATGCCCTAACTCCAAAGACCGCGAGCGCGAACGGCGCGCTGTTGTTTGGGATTTGGCCGGTTGGGATTTAGGATTGCCTGCTTGGGTGTCACGGACGCGAAACATTACCGGCCTAAGTGAATTCGTGGATTTACAATTGGCACGCTCTGTGCAGAGTTACTCACACGATATCCACACCCGATGGAAAACCCTAACGGGGCACTCGCCTCCAAAACGCGGCTACGGGGATCAACGAAGGTAAAGACCTTTGTCTTGGACACCAACGTCCTGTTGCACGATCCCCAGTCGATCTACAAATTCGAAGACAACAACCTCGCCATCCCGGTCGAGGTTCTTGAGGAACTCGACGCCATCAAGGCCGAGCAATCCACCGAGCGGGGCCGCAACGCACGCCGGGTCCATCGCATCCTGCAGGACCTTCTGCCGGACGCCCGCTCCATGCACGAGGGAGTTGATCTGCCCAACGGCGGCACGCTCTCGGTCATCATCAATCCTTACCTGATGGAAGCCGGTCGGCACTCACCCGCCATGGAGCGCCTGCGGGCGATCCTCCCGGACCTTTCCAAGAAGGACAACCGCATCATCGCCTCGGCGCTCTTCGTGCAGGAGCAATATACCCCGCCGACCATCCTGGTCACCAAGGATGTCAACGTGCAGCTGAAGGCGCGGGCTCTTGGGCTGGAGTCGCAAGACTATCTTAACGACAAGGTGCCGGAGACACCCGACGAGCACTCGTACCGCGAGATCCCTGTCACGGTCTATGAGCTGCAGCGTTTTTGCTCGGAGGGTCGGTTCGACCTCGGTCTCGACCCGGCGCAGGGGCTCTTCCTCAACGAATATGTGCTCCTCCGGTCCGACGAGGGAAAGACCATGCCGGCTCGCTACTACGGCGAAGGCGTGGTGCGCCGCCTGCACATTCCGGAGTTCGTGAAAGCTCCGGGTGGCATCGCCATCCGCGCCCGCAATCTGGAACAGCAATTCTTCATGGACGCGCTGCTCGATCCGACGATCTCGCTCATCACGTGTTTCGGCAAGGCGGGCACGGGCAAGACGCTCATTTCGACCGCCTGCGCCCTGCATCAAACCCAGGACGAGCAGTCGCCCTATGATGGTGTGTCCATTTCCCGGCCCGTCATTGCCCTCGGCAAAGACATTGGATTTCTCCCGGGCTCGCTCGACGAGAAGATGAAGCCGTGGTTGCAGCCGTACTTCGACGCGCTCGAGGTGTTGATACCGTCAAAGCCATCGAAGGATCCGCAGTTCGCTTCCAAGAAGGTGTCGAAAAAGAAGCAAAAGAAGCATCAGGACAGCGCGCTCTCCATGGCGCCCCAGCCCACGGTCTCGTCGATGACGCCGGCCCACGGTCCGATCATGAAGCCGTACGAACGCCTCATGCGCAACGGACTGCTTGAGATCGAGGCGCTGTGCTTCATTCGCGGACGCTCGATCGCTCGTCGCTTTTTTATTCTCGACGAAGCTCAACAGCTGACGCCGCACGAGGTGAAAACGGTGATCACGCGCATTTCGGAAGGTTCCAAGATCGTGCTCATCGGCGATCCGGCGCAGATCGACAACCCTTACGTCGACTCTCGCAGCAACGGCCTCGTGTATTGCCACAATCGCATGAAGGGCCATGCGCTCTCGGCGCATGTGAAGCTGAGCAAAGGCGAACGTTCGAGGCTGGCCGAGCTCGCGGCGGATCTCTTATAGCGACGGACGTCTCCGGTCGTTCAGACCGCGGTCGGCGCCTGCGGCTACCTGGGGTCGCTGTGGTCGCGGGCGCTGACCGCGATGCCTTTTCCTATGCCGCCTTGGTGAGCAGGCTCGGCTGTCCGGCTTGGCGGGCGCGAACTTCCATCGCCACGACGAAGAGACCCGTGAACAGAAGATCGCTGACGAGCGAGTTGCGGAAGAAATAGATCGTGGGCGGGAACTGGGGGTGTCCGACCGTCATCGCCTGCCACCATCCGGCGGCCGTCTTGGCATAAAACACGTCTCCGGCCCAAGAGGCCGTGTTGGTCGCGAGGTAGAAAAGCACGGCCCCTCCGACTGCGCCAGAGAAGAGGTTCAGCCAGTTCTTGCGTTGCGCCACGAGCACGCCGAGCCCGAGGGCGACCGCGAAGCAGAGGGCGCGAACCGCCATCTGGACGCTTCCGTAACCGTAGCCGTATTCCGTCATGTAGATGTGGTTGATCCAAAGATCGCTGAGGATCAGGGCGGCAAAGGGTACAGCCCACCAACCGCGCGGACGCAGGTACACGGCACCGCAAAAGGCCAGCGCCATGAGCGGGGAAAAATTGGCCAGCTCGGTGCTGTTCACCGAAAGAATCCGATAGCCAGCTGCGACGAGGATGAGAAGGACCGCGGCGTACATGATCGGTAAACATACCCGAGGGCGGCATTAAGAACAGGAATTTC
The DNA here is from genome assembly GCA_038212175.1 of Opitutales bacterium. GTDB lineage: Bacteria > Verrucomicrobiota > Verrucomicrobiia > Opitutales > Opitutaceae > CAMAXB01. Next base: position 12,591 of record JBBQUU010000036.1, read on the forward strand.
TCCGAAACCCTTCGGCCAACACTCTTCTGGGCCCTGGCCATCCCGCTCCGGGGGCTGCCAACGCGGGCGCCTGAAGACCGGGGTTTCCGAAACGCTCAATACTCAACGTCCCGGCACCGGTTCTCGAGGTGTTTGGCAACGAGGTCGATCTGTTCCTGGGTCAGGACGGTATCGCGGCGGGCGGCGAGTGCGGCAATTTGCAGGGGATTGGTCACGCGAATATTCGACTGCGGTGCCTGGTCCTCCACCCACCAACCGGGAAACACCAAAACGGGCTGCACCGGCACCCGGCGTCCGAGCAATTGTACCAGCCAATGATCAAGCCATGCGGCAGGCTCGCGGATCTGGCCCAAGGGCTTGGCATCATCGCCCCACGGGAAGATCAACTCCTGGCCGTCGAAAATGATCTTGTGCTCGTCGAGGCCCGGCCGCGCCTTGCCCTTATTTTGGGTGATGGTCTTAAGTACGAAGACGCCCGATGGCCCGACCATCAGGTGATCGATCGTGAACGGGGGATTGGCTTCGAGGGCGGGCACGTCATGGAAGACCCGAAACTCTTTTGAGCGCAGAAGCTCGATCGCCTCCGCCACCGTCCGGGCGTTGAAGCAGCGTTGCTTGAGCTCGCGCCGCTCTCTCAGCACGCGCAGCAGCCACCAGGCGCTGGCATAGAGCACGGCGGCAAGGACGACGAGCAGACCGATCAGCGAGACGAGTCGCGCGGACTCTCCGAGCCCGGACACCAGCCAGAGTCCCAAGGTCAGAACGAGCAAGGGAACGAGGGCGCTGCCGACGAGGTGGAAGAGCAGCGTGCGATCGAAACGATCGAGCTTGAGCCGGAGCGACTCGGCCGGGCCGCGTATCAGTTTTTCGGCGACAGGAGGACGCTCCCGCTGGCGCTTCAATTGCCAAACCCAAACGCCGCCCACGACGGCGAAGTAGACCAAAAGATAACCGACCAAATAAGGATAGCCGGAGAAGGTGTTCATGATCGGCAGGCTTGTCCCGGTCACCCTGACCTACAACGGTCGAACCACCCCCGAGCCTGCCTGCGGCCGTCTTTCACCAAGCTTTGACGGCCGGCGAACAAATTATTTACGAGCCGAGTCGTTTGATGCGATGAACGTCGCCATGAGGGAAGGAGAGCCGTTCGGTCACGGTTTTTCCCTTTCCAGCCATTGCGTCAGGGCGGGATAGTCGATCTTGGCGTTGTGGCGGGCGTCCATCGGCATGGTTTTGATGAAGCGGACCTCGTCGACCTGAGCCCAGGCAATGGCGTCAGTCAGGGAAGCTTCGTCGGCGCTGCCCTTGTCCCCTTGAACAACCAAAACTCGCTTGCCTTGGTGTGCGACGAACGCGGCCCGTTTGATGGAGGGGAAGGTCATCGCCACGCACTCCACCTCAAAGGGATAAAGGTTCCTGCGGCGGTTCTCGATCCGGGCGGCGCAGCGGCCGTGGAGCCAGAGACGTCCTTGCTTGTCGAGACAACCCGCATCGCCGGTCCGGTGCCAGATTTCGCCTGCGACCCGAAACTTGGTTTCATCGTCGCCGAGGCCATCGAGGTAGCCTTTCAACACGTGAGCGCCGGTGACCACGATCTCGCCCGTCTCGCCCGCCGGAAGCGTTTCGCCGGCCAGTTCGGTGTCAGTCATTGCGCCGCGCGGCGTTCCCCACCGGTCCCGCAGGACGCGCAAGCGAACCCGCGATTCCGTCCACCCGGCGAGCAGGCCGCGACCGGTACGCATCGCGGCGAGATCCTCGGGCGAAATCTCGTTGGCTCCGAGGTGGGCGATGGGTTCGGCCTCCGTGGAGCCGTACACGGCCGTGACGTCCGCGTGGGGGGCCAGCGCGCGCAACGCTTCGAGCAGTCGGGGAAACACCGGAGCGCCGCCGGTATGAAGCTTTCGCAGCCGGGGGATCGTCAGAGTGTGGAGCCGCGCGTGTTCGAGCAGCCTCTCGAAAAACGCCGGTGACGCTGTGAGGCGCGTGACGTGGTGGCGGTCGATTTGCCGCAGGATTGCCGCGGCGTCGACTGCGCCGGGTCGGCGGAGGTCCGTGTCTGGAATCACGGTCGTCACGCCGGCGGCCAGGTTGGCGAGAACGAAGACGGGTAGGGTGGCGAGGTCGATGTCTCCCGGCTCCAGCGCGAGGCTGGGTGCCAGGGCTTCGTACTGGGCGAGCAGGAACGTCTGCGTTCGCACGGTGGCCTTGGGCATGCCCGTGCTCCCACTCGTGAAGGTGATCAACGCCGGGTTCTCGGGTGATGCGATTCCCTCGGCGGTCGAACCTCGGTTCCAATTCCTTGGAGAGCGCTTCGTCCACGGCAGCCACGTTCCCGTGGTGATCTTCACCGGGATGCGTCGCAACGCGGCTGATCGCAAGCGGAGGAGGTGCGCTTTCGGTACGGCGAAGAATGCTTTAGGCGCGAGGCGCGCGCAGCAGCGTTCGAGGTGGGCACGTCCGGCGCTGGGATCGAGGAACATGGCCACAGCCCCCAGGCGGAACAGCGCCAGCAGCGCAATGTAGAGCTGGGCCGACATCGGCACGAAAACGAGCACCGCATCGCCGCGACCGATCCCTTGCGCGCTCCACCACGCCGCCGCACGGCCGACCTGAACCTCGAGTTGGCCAAACGTCAGCGTGCATCGCCCAGCATCGTCGATGAGCGCGAGCGTGTCCGGACGCATCCGGGCCTGCTCCGTGAGCTTTTCACCGATGGTCATAACGGCTGCGAGAACAAGGTGTAGCGCCGGATCGTCTGCGCGTAATGCGCGCTCAGATTGCGCGACGTGTTCGCTTGGTGCATCAGCGCGTGAATGACCCGCGTGAAGCCGAGGGTCTGTGCGGCAGTGTGCACCTCGCCGAGAAGCAGGGCGCCGAGGCCGGCATAAGCGCGGCCGGGCAGAACGGCGAGGGTCTTCACAATGAACGTGCGCCCAGGAACGCCGCGCCGCGCTTCCGCCAGATCGGGCAGGGCAAAGACGTAACCCACGGGACGAGCGCCTTGTTCCGCGAGCATCACCAATTCGGGGCGAACGAGCGTCCGCACCGCCTGATAGTGGGTGAAGAACGTCTCGCGCGGCAGCGGCGTGTAGAGGTAGTTCTCTTGGAAGGAAACCGCGGAGACATCGTAGATCCGTCCCAACTCCTCCTCGAAGGCCGCCGGAGCGAGCGGTCGAATTCGTATCCCGGCAGACGCCATGCGAGCTGCGACTGCAGCAAGGCGGGGATCGCGCGTCGTGACGTCATCGGAGGCCGTCGAGAAATATTCTGCGAGTGGAGCGAATCCCGATTTGCGCCACCACGCCGGCCACTCCGGGGGATTGCCTGGCTCCAGCAGGAACGGGGGCTCGGTGCCGGGATCGGTCACCAACCGATATGATCGCCACGTGTTGCCGTCCATCGGGCCCACGGCCCGGGTGCAGCCGCGCGCGCGGAGTTCGCCGAGTGCACTCGCCAGAATGGCGGCGGCGGCGGCTTCGCTGTCCGCGTGGAAGTGCCCGATCACCCCAAGGCGTTCACCCGGCAGCGTCGGCACGTGCGTCCACCACAACCACGCTTCGGCGGTGCCGTCTTTCCGGACTTCCCGCAGTTGCAAGTCCTCGCCGAGATCGGAAGGGGAGGGAGTGCTCATAAAAACCAGAGGCTGCCGGCGAGGCCTGCGGCCGCCAGCGCGGTGAGGCCCTGTTTCCACCAACGGGCATTGACGTCGTCAGGCAGGCGCAGGTTGCGTTCCCACCACGCAAAAGCGACCGTGGCCAAGGCGACAGCCGCGATGCCGATCGCGAATCCCTGGCCGGAGACGGTTTCTCCGCGATCCAAGAGCCAGAAGGTCAATGCGTGCAGGCCCGCAGCCTGGCCGACGGCGATGGCGCACCACGCCGCGCGTGGCCAGTGGGGGCGTCCTTGCGAGAAGCGCACGAGCGCGATGATCGCCTGCTGCGTGGCGAGCCCAAGCGTGAAGAGGCCGTGCCAACGGGGATCGGGCGCGACGGCGTGCGCGACGCTCCAGACCAGCCCGGCCGAAGCCACGCAGATGACCGCCACGAGATTGTGGCGTGGCGGGCCACCCGGGATCGTCGGCATCAGGCGGACATAACTGACAAGAATGACCACGGGAGCGACCAGCCATGTCCAACCACCGACCACCCAGAAGTAATACAACGCCAGAGCGCCGCCGAGCCGTGCGCTGTCGTCCACGACATGGCCCCGACGCCAGGTCAGCGCGAGAAGCGTCACGCCCACGAGCACACCGAGGCGCAGTTCCAGCGCGCCGGCCGAGGCATTCAGAAAGGCGCTCAACTGGGCGAAGATGGCGAGTGGAAGGAAAACGTTGTCGAGTCCTCGCCAGGAGATGGCCTCGACGAGCAGGGCAAAGAGGCCCAGCGCCGCGCCGATCAGGACCGAACGGAAGGGGTCGTATCCAGAAATCAACAACGGAACGCCTGCGCACGCCATGCCGGCGAGTCCGACGGCCAGCGAGCCTTCGACGCTCTTGGTCCCTTCCAACGTGGTAAAGGGACGCCGCCCCAGCCGCTTGCCGACCAGGGCGCCGGCGGCATCGGCAAATGTGAGCAAGGCCACGGGCACGACGAAGAGCAGGGTGTCACCCCCTGCGAGGGTGAAGACCATCGCGACGCCGAGCGGAAAATACAGCTCGCCGAGCGAGGCGCGCTCCACGTCGTGCAGCACGCTGCCCAGGTTGCGGCGCAGGCTTTTTATCCTGCGCAAAAGCAGCAGGCTGACCGCAGCCACGCCAGCCAGCAGCCAGACGGGCCAGTCCTCGTTGAAAAGCCAGGGAAAGGTCAGGCACACGCATCCCATGCCGACATGAACGAGCTTGCGCGCCGTCTCCGGTGCGAAGCCCCCGCGGGCCTGCAGGAATTTCACGCCCGGCAGCAGCGCGCCCAAGACGACGAGCACGAGAGCGATGCCGGCGAAGGGCGTCACATCACCTCCTCGACGACGAAGGCACTGTAGAAAAAGGCCTTGTCCCTCGCGAAGAGCGGCAGGGCGAGGTCATCGCGGGGACGCAGCCGGTGCGCCAGCGACTCCGGGCGCCGCCGCGGCGCGAGCATGTTCCAGTAGGCGAGGCGTCCGCCCGCTCGGCTGGCGTCGGCGAGGCGCTCGAGCAGGGCGGCGGTATTGGCCTCCGACATGTACTCGAAGATATCGCTGAGGTTTATCTTGTCGATGCACGCGGTGCCGCCAGAGGCGCGTTCGCGCTCGAGAAAGGCCTCGATGGTCAGCTCGTGCCACTCGAGTCGGTCGAGGCGCGAGCGCATGCGTTCAAAGTTCTCCGCACGCAACGCCCACGGAAGCGCGTCCCCGTGCGTTCCGGTCAGGATCCAGTGGAGGTACGGATTCTCCGCCGGATCCAGGGCGGTGAGCGCGTGGCGGGTTCGCGTGAGAATGCGGTCTGCGACCGATCCCTCGACGTACTTGAAAAACGCCGGGTCGCGGCCGAGGCGGCCCATCATGAAGCGCGAGAAAAAGACCTTGAAAAGCAGGCGCCAGCGCCACGTGTTCCAGCGCTCCTTGTAAAAACGCTCCCGCTCGTCGGGCGGACCGCCCCGCAGCAACGCGTCGATGGTGCGAGGTCCATGAACCAGCGGCAGCACCCGCGTGCCGAAGAGCCGGAAGTAATGCTCGAACTTCCCGCCGGTCCCGATGCCGGCGACGATCACGGCGGAGTGGGCGTCCCAAAAAAGCTGGTCGGCCGCATGCAGGTGCGGGCGGCAGCGGGCGTAGAGGCCGGGCCGCGTTTGGTGCGGATCGGGCCGCGAGCCAATGAGGACCAGAAGTTCGGCATGGCTTAGCTCGCGATAGGCCGCCACCCGGAGCGCCAGGCAGGCGAGTTGGGCGGGATTGAGGTCGAGCGCAACCACGCGCGCTGCGCCCGCACCGAGCAAGGCGAGGGCATTGTCGCCGGCGGAAGCGATCGAGACCACCGTATCGGTCGGTTGGATATCCAACGCCTCGATCAGGATGTCGGCATCCTCCCAGACCTGCGCGTAGCGAATGCGGGAAAAGTCCGCGCGTGCCGCGGCTTCGGTGGAAGGCGGGGCGGTCATCCCGCGGCCTCCTCGATCTTGCGGACGACACCGGTGGCGCCGTCCATTTCCAGCAAGTCGCCGGTCCTTGCCCACGCCGTGACGCCACCAATCGAGACGATGGCGGGAATTCCCATCTCGCGCGCCACAATGGCGGAGTGGGATAACAGGCTGCCGTGTTCGACGAGCAGGCCGGCGGCAGACGGGAAAAGCATGATCCAACCGGGGTCGGTGCGAGGCGCGACCAGGATCTCGCCCGACTCGATCACCGCGTGGCGCGGATCGAGGATGACACGGGCCCGGGCGCGGACGATCCCAGGGCAGCAGCCGAGTCCTGTCACCGCGTCGCCTTCGGGAACAACGGCGGCCTGCGTGGCCTCGAATCGGTTGCCGAGATGCACGGCACCGCGGGTGGCAAAGCGGTCGGCCGGCGCGGGCTTGGCGCGGTAGCGTTCGAATTCCTGGCGTCGCAAGGAGGTCAGGCCGATGAGGTCGGTGGTCGCAGCCGTACCCTCCACAAATCCGAGGGATTCCTCGACCGTGAGATGGAAGATGTCACGCGGGTCGGCCAGGCGACCGTTGGCGTGGAGGCGCCGGCCCAATTCGACAAAAACGCGGCGGACCCGCCCGAAGAGGCGCGTGCGTTCGAAGCGCAGATTCTCGCGATCGCGTACGCGAGCCCGGGTGTGTTTGAGCACCCAGCCGAAGAGCGCGCGACGAAGCGGATGTCCGGCGAGCACCTCTCTTGCCCGGGTTTCGGCCTGCGCCCGAAGTCGTCCCTCGGTGCCGGCGTCGACGAGGCCGGCGGCCCCAAAGCGCCGGGCGAACTGTCCCACGGAGCGCAGCAAAGTGAGCGGTTCGTCGTGCAGCGTGAGGCTTTCGAGTTTCAGTTCTTCGAGGCAACGATCGCCGAATTTTTCGAGATAAGCCTCGTAGCGTTCAAGAAAGGCGGGAGCCGTGGCGAGCCAGCGCTCGATCGCACGCAGCGAACCCTCGCAGAGGACCTGAACGGCAGCGGGATCGGTGGCGGCCAGGGCGGCGAGTTCGCGCACGCGTTTCGCAGGCTCCGCGCTGATCATGCCCCCTTCCCCGCAGAGCAGGTCGTTCTGAAGGGTACCGTCGGTGTCGCCGCACCATTTGGCGGTGAGTTTCCGCAGCACGCCGTAGAAGATCATCGCGAAGAAATCGTTCACCAGCGGGGCATCCCACCGCAGCAAGAGCTGGCGCTCGAGATCGCGAAAATGCGCCGCGAGTTCGTCCGGACGCTTCGCGTCCAGCGGTGGGTCGCACGGGCGCAGCGCGTGGCTCAACCGCGTATAGAAGCGGCGGATCTGCGTCGGCAAGGTGAAGTGGTTGCGCACCAGGCCGAGGAGCGAACGGGCCAGCGCAAAACCGTCCCGGATCTTTGCCCAGCTGCCCGCTGGCGTGAGTTTGGCGAGCACTTCCGGTGGAAGTCCTTCCTTCACGCCCATCATCTGCTCCATGAAACCGCGGTTGACGGAGAAGCCCGGAAGCAACGCGAGCAGGCGGTACCAGCTGATGAGGTTGTAGTAGATGCGTCCCTCCACCAAGCCGAGCATGCGCGGGAACAAGTCGCGGTTGTCCTCGATGCGGGTGGTCGGTACGCCCATCAACCGGGCGAACTCGCGGTACACCGCTTCGTAAATGCCGCGGGCGAAGGAGAACGTCAGCGGGGTGGTCACTCCGCTGTAGCTTTCGGCGATATTGGCGTTGTCCCACAGTGTGAGTTCCCCGTCGGGATCGGCGAGGGAAGCGAGCGAGGTGATCGGACGCGATTGCAGCAGCCAGAGTCGTCCGCCGGCCCGGGCCCACTCGATGTCCTGCGGCCGGCCGAAATGCCGTTCGGTGCCGCGGGCCAGAGCGGCGATTTCGGCCGCCTCGGCGTCGGTGAGCGCGGGTTGGTCGGCGAGCGGGGCCGGCACCGGCTGGGAAACGACACCTTCGCCGTCGCCGGGAGCGGCGCGGTGGGCCAGGCGTTTGGTGACAACCGAGCGCGTCAGCACCCGGCCGGCCCGGTCGACCGTGAACGTATCCGCATCCGCCTCGCCGGACACGAGGGCCGATCCCAGCCCGTACACGGCCGAGACGACGGCGTGATTGCGCCGTCCGCTGACGGGATCGGCGCTGAAGGCCACACCGGCCGTATCGGCGGTTATCATACGTTGCACCAGCACGGCGGGCGGTTGCGGAGGTCCCGCGAGGCCGCGCTCGCGACGGTAGGCGAGGATGCGTTCGCTGAAGCCTGAGCGCCAGACGGCCGCAACCTTCTCGGGAATGCGAGCGGGCGGCACGAAGAGAAAACTATCGAGCTGTCCGGCAAACGAATGCTCGGCGCCGTCTTCGTCGAGCGCGGAGGAGCGCACGGCAAAATAGTCCGAATCGGGAGCGATCTCGCGCGCGAGCGCAACGGCTTGGGCGGCCAGATCGGGTCGGAGCGTCGCGGATCCGCCTGCGTCGCCCCCGCTGGCAACGTAGGCTTCCGGCGTGACAACGAACCACGCGGGGATGGGCAGTTTCATCGCCGCAAGCCGCGCAAGCGCGCCGGCTTTGCCGCCGAGCGGAGCACCGGTCGTAAACTCGTCCGTGTGGCGGAGAAAATGCGTCATGGAGACCGAAGGGTTACGTCAGCCAAAGGGGCACGACGCCGAGCAGCAGGTAGAGCGCGAGGGTCCAGAGACCCGAGTACGCCTCAATGCCTTTGGCGAGTTTGCGTTGGACGGTGCGGAGGAAGGCGAGGCCAAGCGCGAGGCCGCCGACCCAAAGCGCGGATAAACCAATCGCGAGCGGCATTAGAAATTCAATCCGCCGTGCGGCCACCACGGCGCAGGCAAGCGTGGCTGCCATGGCGGTGAGCCAGGCGGCGATGGCGACGGGGCGGCCCCACAAGACCGTGTAGGTTTCGACGCCGGCCTCTTCCTGCTCCGGTGCCCGGATTTTTCGTCCCAGCTCGATCACGAGTCCGTTGCAGAAGCTTGCCGCGAGGAACCAGAAGAGGCCGTCTGGCATGCCGACGCCCGCGTTGACCCAGTCGCAACCGGTCGCGAACCAATCCACCAGCGGCATGATGCCCATGTGGCTGAAGAGGTAAGCAACGGGACGTGCCTTGAGCCATTTGCGGGCAAAGAACTCGCGGCTCATCAAGGCAAAGTACAACCATGTGACCGCAAGCAGCGCGACCAGCCGCCCTCCGATCGCGAGGGCCAGCGCGAGTTGAAGGACGCCGACCCCCGCGCCGATCCACGCGAGTTCGCGCAGGTTCACCAGGCCGCGCGGCACGGGTCGATAGGGACGATGACGGGCGTCTTCTTCCGCGTCCTTGAACTCGTCCGCGATGCGCAGCAGCAGGAACGAGCCCAGCGAGACCACGAACGCGACGGCGAACGAGATCCACCCGGGAAGCATTTCGGCGCGGCGGAGGAGCGCCGAGTAGCTCACAGCCGAGGCGCTGAAGGCGGCGATGAGCGGACCGTGTGCCAGCAGCGGAAAACGTTCCCGCTGATAGATCCACCAACGGTTCATGCGGAGGTCGGACTGTCGGAGGCGGGCAGGGCGGGTTTTCGTCCGCGGGCTAGGCGCTCATGCGCGCTGGTGAAGTGCCCCGCACTCAACGCGGCGATGATGGACAACTCGCCGGCGAGAGCCAGGCCGGCGCAGACTTCGGCGAGCGCGCGGGCGTGCCCGGTGCCGGCGAGTCCGAGAATCTCCAGCCCTCCGCGCTGGCTGGGCAGACCGGTGCCGCCCCCCACGGTGCCCACGATGAGGTTGGGCAGGGTGACGGCCGCATAGAGTTCGCCCTCCGGGCCGACTTCGAAGCGCGTGACGCCGACCGACGCCTCGGAGACGCACGCGGCGTCCTGACCGCAGGCGAGGAAGAGGGCGGCGAGGCCGTTTGCGTAGTGGCCTTGCACGCCGATCGTGCCGCTCAGCACGCCACCCATCGCCGACATCCGCCAGTAGTCGACCATCTTTTCCGGGGTGGTGTGCAGGTGCCGCTCCACGAGTTTGCGCGGGAGACGGGCTTCGGCGGCCACCTTGCGGCCGCGGACGGACTGGAACGATTGCGCGCTGGCTTTCTTGTCGCCCGAGAGGTTGCCCTCGACGAAGGCGTAGACCGGTTTCACGGGCGAATGGGCGGCGATGTAGTCGCAGACCGCCTGCGTCGCAATGGTCACCATGTTCTGACCCGACGCATCCCCTGTCGTGTATTCGAGCAGCATATACACATGGTTGCCCTCGACGGTGAAGCGCAGGTCGCGGAGGCGGCCGTGTTTCGTGGTGGCTTCGGCGGCCGCGCGAAAGTCGTCCAGACGGCCGAGGCACCACTGGACAAACGTGCCGGCTTCAAGGAGCGAGACGAAGGCAAAGGCGGGGGCGCGACCGACGCCCTCGTTGAGGATCAGGGTCGTGCAGCCTCCCGCGAGCGTGAGCACGCAGGCGCCGCGGTGGTAACTCGCGACCAGCGCCGCCTCCGTGGTGGCGAGCGGCACGTAATAGTCGCCCTGCGCGGCGAGCCCGTTGATGCGAAGCGGACCGGCGAGACCGACGGGGATTTTAACCGTGCCGATGAAATTCTCGATGTTGCGGGAGAACGCATCGTGCTGGCCGAGCGAGGTGGGATCGGCGAGGGCGTCGCGTGCTGCCGGAGCGTGGGGCACGAGAGCCCAGCGTTGGGCAACCGTGGCTGGATCCGATTTTGTGGCGCCTGGCACCCGGGGCGGACCGTCGTGTTGTTTGGGGCTGAGGCGACGGGCTATTTCCTCTGGAGAAAGGCCGGCCGCAAGCGCGGAGGCGTGCCGACGGACATCGTCGTGGTGAGCTGACATATCGTAGGCAAAGGCAACGACCTTGCGTCACGAAATACAAGCCCGGCGTCGCTCAGGAAAATGTTGGCGCCGACGTCGCACACCACAAACCCAGGACGGATCCACTGACGCAGGAACAGCATCACGTTCGGGTCGCGCTGGCCGAGCACGGCGACGGCGAGCGAGGTAAAGTAATTTTTTGGCGACACGTACCGATTTCCGTCTCCGTCGGTAAAGTACATCGCCCGCCCCGGCCAGGCCCGGCGCGACATGTAGCGAAACCAGCGGCCAGCGTGAATGAACGGGTGCTCGAGGTATAGGTCGAGGCCGCGGCGCCAACTGCTTCGGGAGTAGTCTTCGAGCGTAGTCGTTGCGGCAGTCCTCATGCAGTTGCTACGATGACCGTCGCCCGCATCGCACCGACGGATCAAGGTGTTGGTGGACCGAGGGCGAAGAGTTCACCTGATCGTTGCACGCGGGGAGGGAAGCCGGTTGAGGCTGAATCCGGGGGCAAAATCTGCGGCGGCATTGGCAAGGTGTGCGGAGCGGGTTCAGGACCGTTGTGTCACCATCAGTCCGGTCGATGGGAACTCCTGCGGCCGTTTATCCCATGATCAAACCTGCCACCCCGGATTTCGTCACCTGCGACGCCAATGAAGCCGTGGCCTCGGTTGCCTACCGGCTCAACGAGCTGATCGCGATCTATCCGATCACACCTTCGTCGCCCATGGCGGAGTCGTGCGACGAGTGGGCGGCGGCCGGACGGCCGAATCTTTGGGGGCAGGTGCCGCGTGTCGTGCAACTCCAGTCGGAGGGCGGGGTGGCTGGCGCGGTCCATGGCGGCCTGCTGGGCGGGGCGCTGACCACAACCTTCACGGCGTCGCAGGGCCTGCTGTTGATGATCCCGAATCTCTACAAGATCGCGGGTGAACTCATGCCGTTGACCTTGCACGTGAGCGCACGGGCGCTTGCGGCCCAGGGGCTGTCGATCTTCGGGGACCACGCGGATGTCATGGCCTGCCGCCAGACCGGATGTGCGCTGCTCGCTTCCAATTCCGTGCAGGAGGCGCAGGATTTCGCGCTCATCGCGCACGCGGCCTCATACAAGGCCAGCCTTCCCTTCATCCATTTCTTCGACGGCTTTCGCACCTCGCATGAGATCGGCAAGATCGAGTCGCTCGCCGACGACGTGCTGCGCGACGTGCTGGACGAAGCCGAGGTCGCCGCCTTTAGGGCGCGCGCGCTCACGCCCGACCGGCCGACCCTGCGGGGGACGGCGCAGAACCCCGACGTTTACTTTCAGGGACGCGAGGCCGTGAATCTGCATTACCTCGCCCTGCCCGGAATTGTGCAGGCCACGATGGACATGTTCGCCGCCGAGACCGGCCGGCAGTATCGACTCTTCGACTACCACGGCCATCCGCAGGCGGAGCGGGTGGTGATCGCAATGGGCAGCGCGGTCGAAACGATCTCGGAAACCGTCGACTGGCTCGTCGCGCAGGGCGAGCGTGTGGGCGTGCTCGCGGTGCGGCTCTTCCAGCCCTTCGACCTGACGGCGTTTGGCGAAGCGTTGCCGAAGACCGTCACCTCGCTCGCCGTCCTTGACCGAACGAAAGAACCCGGCTCCCTCGGCGAGCCGCTCTACCTCAACGTCGTTTGCGCTCTCGCCGAAGGACGGTCGGCCCTCGCCGGTTCAACGCGGGTGGTGGGCGGGCGCTACGGCCTGGGCTCGAAGGAGTTCACGCCAGGCATGGTGCGGGCGGTCTTCGACAATCTCGCGGCGCTTGAACCGAAGAATCACTTTACCGTCGGCATCATCGACGATGTCACAGGCACCTCCCTCAACTTCGACGCTGATTTCGACCTCGAGGCGGACGATGTCCGACGCTGCGTCTTCGTCGGGCTCGGCGCGGATGGCACGGTCGGGGCGAACAAGAACTCCATCAAGATCATCGGTGAACAGACCCCGTACTACGCCCAGGGCTACTTCGTGTACGACTCGAAGAAATCGGGCTCGATGACGATTTCGCATCTGCGCTTCGGGCCGCGGCCGGTGCGGGCTCCCTACCTGATCCGGCAGGCGGACTTTGTGGCGTGCAGCCAGTTTCATTTTGTCGGGCGCACCAACGTGCTCGGCTTTGCAAAGCCGCAGGCGACCGTATTGCTGAATTCGCCGTATCCGCCCGAGGATACGTGGCGAAAGCTCCCGCGCGATTGGCAGGAGACCTTGATCGCCAAGAAACTTCGTCTCTTCGTAATCGACGCGACCAAGGTTGCGCAGGAGGCGGGCATGGGCCGCCGGACGAACACGGTGCTGCAGACCTGTTTCTTCGCGCTCTCCGGTGTGTTGCCGCGGGACGAGGCCATCGAGCAGATCAAGCTCACCATCAAGAAGACGTACGGCAAAAAGGGGGATGCCGTGGTGCAGATGAACTACGCGGCGGTCGATGCGGCCCTCGCGGGCATGCATGAAGTGCCCCTGCCGTCGTCGCCCTCGACTGACGCGATCGTAACGCTGCCCCCTCGCTACGATGGCGCGCCGGAGTTCGTGGAGCGCATCACGGCAAAGCTGCTCGCGGGCGAAGGCGACCTGATGCCCGTGAGCGCATTGCCCGTGGACGGTTGCTGGCCGACGGCGACGAGTCGCTTCGAAAAGCGCAACATTGCGCTGGAGATTCCCTCGTGGGATCCGGCGGTCTGCATCCAGTGCAACAAATGCGTGCTGATCTGTCCGCATGCGGTGATCCGGGCGAAGTTTGTGGAGCCGGCAGCGCTCGATGGAGCGCCGGAGACCTTCAAGTCCACGGCGTTCAAGTCCGCCGATTTCCCGGGCAAACGGTATATGCTGCAGGTCGCGCCGGAGGATTGCACCGGTTGCTCACTTTGCGTCCAGGTGTGTCCGGCAAAGGACAAGACCAACCCCCGGCACAAGGCGATCAACATGGTCCCGGCGGAGCCCTTGATCGCGGCGGAACGGGCCAATTGGGACTTCTTCCTCAACCTGCCGGATCCCGATCGTGCGACGCTCAAGCCGGAGGTGAAGGGCACGCAGTTCATGCAGCCCCTGATTGAGTTTTCGGGTGCGTGTGCCGGGTGCGGTGAAACGCCCTACCTCAAGCTTCTCACGCAGCTTGTGGGCGACCGCCTCGTGATGGCCAATGCCACGGGATGTTCCTCCATCTACGGCGGCAACCTGCCGACCACACCGTATTGCAAAAACCGCGACGGCCGCGGGCCTGCGTGGGCCAACTCGCTCTTTGAGGATAACGCCGAGTTCGGACTCGGTCTGCGCCTGGCGCTGGATCGTCATAACGGCCGGGCCTCGGACCTGTTGAAGCGTCTTGCGCCTCAGGTCGGAGACGACCGGGTGAACGCGTTGCTGGCGGCAGCACAGGACACCGAGGCGGGAATTGCGGAGCAACGTGCGCGGGTGGAGGACCTGCGGGCGGCGTTGCGCGGCCAGTCCGATCCGGTTGCGGCCGAGTTGTCGGTGCTCGCGGATCACCTCGTGCGCAAGTCCGTCTGGATCGTGGGCGGAGACGGCTGGGCTTACGACATCGGATTCGGAGGGCTCGACCACGTGCTGGCGTCGGGTGCGAATGTGAAGGTGCTCGTGCTCGACACAGAGGTTTACTCTAACACGGGAGGGCAGGCGTCGAAGGCGACTCCGATGGGGGCGGTGGCCAAGTTCGCCGCCGGGGGCAAGGGCGTGGCGAAGAAGGACCTTGCGTTGATGGCGGTGCAGTACGGCCACGTCTATGTGGCAAAGGTGGCGATGGGCGCCAAAGACAGCCAGACCCTCCAGGCGTTTCGTGAAGCGGAGGCGTATCCCGGGCCGGCGCTGATCATCGCGTACAGTCACTGCATCGCGCACGGTTTCCCGCTGCACCTCGGCGCGGAACAGCAGAAACTGGCGGTCGATTCAGGCTACTGGCCGCTCTTCCGCTTCGATCCGCGCCTTGCGGGCACGGAAGCCTCCGCGTTCAAGCTCGATTCGGCTCCGCCAAAGACAGACGTCGCGCGCTTCATGGCCAACGAGACGCGCTTCAGCATCCTTCGCAACGTGGCGCCGGCGCGCGCCGATGAGTTGACGTCGGCCGCGCGCGTTGAGGTGCGCCGGCACTATGCGCGTTACGAGCAGCTTGCGGCCAGGCCGCCGGCCGCGGTGCCTCCTCCACCATCGACCCCGACCCAGCCATGAAACTTGCCACCACCTATCTTGGATTGCCGCTGAAGAACCCGTTGATCGTCGGCGCTTCGCCTTTTTGCGACAACCTCGCCGCCTGCGCGGAGCTGGAGACCGCCGGAGCGGCGGCCATTGTGATGCACTCGCTCTTCGAAGAACAGGTTGAGCTGGAGTCGCGGGCCATGACCCATCATCTCGAATCGCCCAGCGAAAGTTACGCGGAGGCGACGTCATACTTCCCCAACTACGATGATTATCAGCTGGGGCCCGCGCAGTACCTGCGGCAGCTGGAGCGTCTCGCCCGACTGGTGAAGATTCCGGTCATCGCCTCTCTCAACGGGCGGCGCATGGGCGGATGGATCGACTACGCGAAGCAGATGGAGTCGGCGGGGGCGGCGGCGATCGAGCTCAACCTCTATCAGGTTGCCACTGATCCGACGGTGACGGCGGAGCAGATCGAGTTGGACGTGGTGGGCATTGTGCGGGCGGTGTCCACTTCGGTGAAGATTCCGGTGGCGGTTAAATTATCGCCGTACCACACCTCACTCGCCCATTTTGCGTCCACGTTGGAGGCGGCCGGCGCGGCGGGCCTCGTGCTGTTCAATCGATTCTATCAGCCTGATTTCGACATTGAGGACCTCGCAGTCGTGCCGCAGTTGCGGTTGTCGGATTCCTCCGAATTGCTGCTCCGATTGCGTTGGCTGGCGATTCTTTCGCCGCATCAGCGCGCGTCGCTTGCCTGCAGCGGGGGCGTCCATCGGACGGAGGATGTGGTCAAGGCGCTGCTGGCCGGCGCGCATGCGGTGCAGCTCGTCTCGGTGTTGTTGAAACATGGGCCACGGTATCTCGCCACGCTGCTCGCAGGTTTGCAGGCGTGGATGAGAGAGCACGGCTACGACAGCGTGGATGACCTGCGCGGTGCGATGGACCTGCGGCGGTGTCCGGACGCAGGTGGACACGAACGAGCGAACTACATCCAGATTCTACAGAGCTGGAAGATCTGAGACGAGGGCGTTTCGCCTTGGGGGATGGACACCATCCCGGATAACCCGAATTCCGCTGACTTTCGGACTCTGACTCCGGCCGCGAGGTTTAACCTGCGGCGGCGAGGACGCCGACTTCGTGTGTGCTCCCCTCGGACGACTCGGTGGAGGCGGGCGGGCCCGAGACCCAGGCGTTTGCGATCGAAGCGGCTTCGGTGTGCCAGTTGACCTGCGGTTTGGCGTAGACCGCGATGACCAGTGTCTCCGATGAAGCCACCCAGTTCAGGCTGGCCTTCAGGCATTGAGATCCGTCGGCGAGCACGTAGCTTTGGAGGAAGATGGCACCTTGTGACTCGAGGCCGGCGGTGCTCCGACGAGCGAGGGTCATGCGGGCGAGGCCTTGATGATAGCTCACGGCGCGGCTCGTCTCCCAAGGCGGACCTTCGAGCATGCTCAGTTCGGCGAGCAACGATTTCTCGATGTCGGAAAGGAAGGAGAGCAGTCGGGTGGCCATGATCGTCGAACTAAGGTGGTGTGGGTGGCAAAGGCGATCATCGTCCCGCGAACGACGGAGTTTAGGATTTTTTTTAAGCAATGAGAGCGATCCGGCGCCCGGCAGTGGGATTTGACGGTTATTGAAGCGTTATTGCGCAACATTTGTTTGAATAGACTGGCTGAGGCGGATGTAGTGTCCGAACTCCGTCCGGGCATGATTTCCGGCGAGTCCTGCCCCCTCCATGTCCCTTGATAAGATCCTGATTGTTGAAGACGAAGCGGTCGTCCGTTCCCTGCTGCAGACCATTTTCCTTCGGCACAAATTTCAGGTGCAGTGTGCGGAGACGCTGGCGGACGCGCAGACTATGATGGAGCGGGAGTCGTTTGACCTGGTCATGCTCGACATCCGCCTGCCTGACGGCAGTGGCCAGGCGTTTCTGGAGCGCATTACGGCCATGCCCGAGAGGCCGCTGGTGGTGATGGTGACCGGTTACGGCACGATCGAGTCCGCCGTGGCCTGCATGCGCGCCGGAGCGTTTGACTACGCGTTAAAACCGTTTTCTCCCAGTCAGATCGAGGTCATCCTTCGGAAGGCGCAGTCCTACAGTCAGCTCGTCAGTGTGAACCGTCTGCTTAGCGACGATCCGGACGACGAAGATGGTGCGCTGATCGGCAAGAGTCCGGCGATGGTGCGTCTGCGCCAGTTAATCGATCGCGTGGCGCCCACCGACGCGACGGTGCTGGTCACCGGTGAGAGCGGCACGGGCAAGGAGATGATCGCCCGTGAATTCTACCGCCGCAGTCCGCGGCGCTCGCAGTCATTCATCAAGGTGAATTGCGCCGCGATCTCGGAGACGCTGATCGAGAGCGAGTTTTTCGGACACGAACGAGGGGCGTTCACCGGGGCGACGGAGCGACGGGAGGGACGTTTCGAGCTCGCGCACCAAGGCACGCTGTTGCTCGACGAGGTGAGCGAGATTCCTTCCGGTTTGCAGGCCAAGTTGCTGCGCGTGCTGCAAGAGCGAGAATTTGAGCGCGTCGGTGGCAATCGCACCATCAAGGTGAATGTGCGCATCATCGCGACGTCGAATCGCGACCTGATCAGTTACGTGGAAAAGGGCGACTTTCGTCAGGACCTTTATTACCGTCTCAACGTGTTTCCTGTCCACGTGCCCGCATTGCGCGAGCGGGCCGACGACAGCCTTTTGCTTGCAGAACATTTTCTGCAGCGCTTTGCCCGCAAGCACGGCATCAAGGTCACCGGACTGTCGGACTCTGCCCGACGCGCGATCGCTGAGTATCGCTGGCCGGGCAACGTCCGGGAACTCCAGAATACCATCGAGCGGGCGGTGATCCTTTCCGAATCAGGCCGGCCGGTGACGGCGGCCGCGCTCGGCCTGCCGGGTCTGCTGGCGTTTACGGACGACGTTCCCGCCACGGTCGAGGAAGCGACGGGGCACTTTGATTTCTCCGAGCCCGCTCCCGAGCGAGGGTCGCCGTCGGTGAATGGTTCCCATGGGGTGTTGCGCCTCGACGAACTGGAAAAGCAGGCCATCCGAGCCGCGCTCACGCAGACCGGCGGGAATCGGACTCAGGCGGCCGCTGCTCTCGGCATCAGCATCCGGACCTTGCGCAACAAGTTGCAGGAGTACCGCGAAAGTGGAGACCCGGTCGACGCCGGACTCGACGCGGTGGACGCGTAGAGGGTAAAATTCGGTCTTCTACCAAGGAGTGATGACGGGGCCTGCGCGGCTCATCCGTCTGAATCCAGAGGTCAAAGTTTACCCTTTTGCGTCGGGCAAAACGGTCGATGTAGGGACTGTTCCCCAGACCGGACCTCGCTGTCCGGTTCCGGCCGGCGGATGTATTTCGCATTCCCGGTTAAACCCTTCCGCGAACGCGCCGATAACCAGTCACCTGCCCATGCCTGCCACCGAGGTCATTACCGAAAGCCTGATCCGCGAGAACATCAATCGCGCGGTCACGGATGTATTCAAAACCATGTTGGGGCAGTCGCCCTTGCTGACAAAATCCACGGAGCAGGCCAACGACGAGCCTTGGCCGCCGTTGCACGCGAACCAAGAGGTGGCCCGGCCACACGTCGTGGGCACGGTGGGTTTCATTGGCGACGTCAATGGCCTCATTTATCTCTACCTTCCGCTCGATTTCGCCAAGCTCATGACGTCTCATCTGCTGGGGATGACCCCGGCGGAACTCGAGGAAGCTGGCGACGAGGTTATCAACGACGCGATCGGCGAGCTGACCAACATGACGGTCGGCAGCTTCAAGAACGGTCTCTGCGACGCCGGGTATCCGTGCAAGCTCACGATCCCCTCCATTTTGCGCGGCAGCAATTTTTGCATCGAGCCCATCAGCTCGACCACGCGCCAGATCTATTACTTCAACTGCGGCGGCCACCGCGTCGTCACCGATATTCTCCTCAAAGTGGCCGACTGATTTTTCTCCTCTTACCATGCGTTACAAGATTCTCACCGTGGACGACTCGAAGACCGTCCGCATTATTGTGAAGAAGGCCTTCAAAGGTTACGACTGCGACATCCTCGAGGCCGGCAACGGCGTCGAAGGGCTGGCGGTCGCGGCCAAGGAAAACCCCGACCTCATTCTCCTCGACGTCACCATGCCCGTCATGGATGGCGTTGAAATGCTCACTAAGCTCAAGGCGGACCCTGCGCTCAAGGGCATCCCCGTCATGATGCTCACGGCCGAGGGTGGTCGCGACCACGTGTTGAAGATCGCCAAGATCGGCGTGCGCGACTATCTAGTGAAGCCCTTCAAGGAAGACGTTCTGATCGAGAAGGCCGGTCGCGTCATCGATCTCAAGCCGCTCTCCGAAGGTCCGGCCAAGGCCAAATCAATCTTCGATCCGGCGGACATTCTCGTCGTCGAGGACAAGCCGGCCATCATCCAGCAGATCCAGGACGGCCTCAAGCACACGCCGTGGAAGATCCATGGGGTGTGCACGCAGGGAGAAGCCATCGATTTTTGCACCCGCACTCCGCCGGACATCATCGTGGTCAGCCTTTCGCTGCCCGAGGAATCCGCCTTCACGCTTTTCCGTCTCGTGCGCACGAACATCAAGACGAAGTACACGCCTGTCTTTGCGCTCGTGGTGAAGACCGAAGTGGGCCAGCAGCAGCAGGCGCAGACCGTGGGCTTCAGCGCCATCATCACCAAGCCGATCGACATGTCCGAGTTGGAAACGAAAATGGCAAAGGCGATGAACCTCGACACCTCGCAGCGCTACTACGCGATCGAGGGTAACAGCATGATCATGCGTCTGCCCGAGAACTGTTCTCCCGCAGTGCTCGCCGAAGCGGGCCTCTACCTGAAGCCGAAGTTCGCCGATGCGGTGGACGCCGGACACAACAAGGTCGTGATCGACATTCACCAGATCAAGTCACTGCACATGGGCGTCATCAAACTGCTCTTTCAGGCGATGCAGACGTGCCGCGAGCTCGCGATGCAATTCGCCCTCGTGGGCAACGCGCACATCATCACCGAGTGCAAGGGCTTCGAGGACACGCGGGGATGGACGTTCTACGATTCCATCGACGAAGCGAAGGCCAATCTCGGCAAGACCAACGCTCCGGCGATGGCCACCGCTTGAGGCGATCAGCCAGGTTCCAGCCCGACGTCCCGGCCCGCCCTGCGGGCCGGGACGTGTCGTTTTTGGGGAGCAGGCGGGTTTCTCTTTCACAAAAGGTCGAGCGCGGCCGATGTCTTTACCACCGGTGGCATGGGGGAAACTGCGGGCAAACGACGGATCGGGGGCGGAGCCCTTTCGGCAAGCTTGAGGCGGGCCGATGGTTCGAGTACCGACGCCCATGCACCAAGCGCAGTGGGTTTATATCATCCTGGGATTGACGCTGGCGGGATTTGTCTGGGGAAGGCTGCGTTACGATGTCGTGTCATTGCTCGCGCTCTTTGCCAGCGTGCTCGTCGGGGTGGTGTCGCCGGAGGATGCGTTTGCGGGGTTCGGTCATCCGGCGGTGATCACGGTCGCCGCGGTGCTGGTGCTGAGCAAGGGCTTCCAGCATTCCGGATTGGTCGACTGGATTGCGCGCTGGACGCTGAAGGCGGGAGGCTCAGTGACAATTCAGGTCCTTGTGCTCACGGGCTCGGTGGCGGTGTTGTCGGCATTCATGAACAACGTGGGGGCCTTGGCGCTCCTGCTGCCGGTGGCGCTGCGCATGGCGCGGGAGCATGGAAATTCGCCTTCCTTGCTGCTGATGCCACTCGCCTTCGGATCGTTGTTGGGGGGACTGCTCACGCTGATCGGAACGCCGCCCAACATTGTGGTGTCGAGTTATCGCGCCCAGTACGTGGGCGAACCCTACGGACTGTTTTCGTTCCTGCCGGTGGGCGCGGGAGTATTGGGTGCAGGGCTGATTTTTCTGGTGTTGCTGGGCTGGCGTTTGACCCCGAAGCGCAAGGGACCGTCGTCGTCGGACGAATTATTTGAGACGGCGGATTATGTGAGCGAACTCGAGGTCGGGAAGGAGTCCAAGGCTCTCGGTTGGACCCTGAGCGAGCTAAGGGAAGCCTGTGGCGAGCCGGTGCCGGTGGTGGCTGTGCTGCGAGGGAAGCAGCGCATGCCGGGATATTCATTTCGCGGCGCGCTGCGCGAAGGCGATGTGCTGCTGGTCGAAGCCGGGCCTGAGGAGCTCAAATTGGTGGAAGAAAAGGGCGGATTGGCCCTGGCGGGAAGCGGCAAGTTCGCCGAGAAACTCGCCGAGGCCAAGGATCTCGAGATCGTCGAGGCGGTGGTCCGCGCCGATTCGGCTCTGGTGCAACGCACGGTGACGGAGATCCGTCTTCTGGACCGGCACGGCCTGCACTTGCTTGCCGTGGCGCGCGACGGCGGGCGCGTGAAGGAACGGTTGGGCCGCATTCGGATCGGTGCGGGCGATGTGCTGCTGTTGCAGGGAAAGGAGTCGGAGTTGACTGAACGCCTGGGCGAGCTCGGGTGTCTGCCGTTGGCCCGGCGATCTCTGCCGTTGGGCAAGCCAAGGAGATTGATTCTTTCCGTGGCGATCTTTGCAGCCGCGCTTTTGGCAATGCTGACGGGTTGGCTCACTGCGCCGATCGCGCTGAGCATGGCGGCGGTCGCGACCGTCATGGCAGGCGTGCTGCCGTTGCGGGAAAGCTACACGGCCATCGACTGGCCGATCATCGTGTTGTTGGCGGCGATGATTCCCGTGGGCCAGGCGCTGGAGAGCTCGGGTGGGGCGCAGCAGGTGGCGGAGTCCTTGCTCTCGCTCGGGCAGAGCTGGCCTCCCGTCGCCATGCTTGTACTCCTGTTCGTCATCACGCAGGGGCTTTCCGATGTGGTGAACAACGCCGCGTCCGCAGTGTTGATGTGTCCCATCGCAGCGAGTCTGGCGAAAGGCTTCGAGGTTTCGATGGATCCGTTCTTCATGGCCGTGGCCGTGGGGGCATCCTGCTCGTTTTTGACGCCGATCGGCCATCAATCGAACACGCTCGTCATGGGACCGGGCGGGTATCGATTTGGAGACTACTGGAAAGTCGGGTTGCCGCTCACCATCGTGGTGATGGTCACGGCGCTGCCGCTCATCCTGCTCGTCTGGCCGCTGTAGGGGACATGGCAGGAGCGGCGGCACTCTTGCCGCCGGGTTTGGGCGCGGCGGGGCGGCTGCGGACAGCCGCAGATCACCAAACCGCGCGGCAGGAGACCTCCCAAGGCGGTTAAAAGAGCCGCCCCTCCCTTTAGGGGAAGCGTCGGGCGTGGTTACGCGAGGCGGATCGTGCGGCGCTTTGCGTCGTAGATCGCCTTGCGCCCTTTTTCGTACGAAAGTGACGCCATGAGGCAGGCGACGGCGTGTTGGTAGCCGGCGTCGAGCGACGCGTGCGGCGTTTTTCCCGACCGCATGCATTGCAGCCAATCGAGAAAGTGGTCGGGACGCTCGATGGGGGTGACTTCGACCTCGCCGCGGATGCTGCCGTCGCGCGTGAGTCCGCCCTCGGCGCTGTAGGTCGGCACGTTCCAGTTGTCGCACTTGAGCGTGCCCTTCGTGCCGTAGAACTTGCGGTTGTTGCCGAAGCTGTTGCCGAAGTTATTCGAGCTCGTGAGCATGAAACCCTCGGGATACATCCACGTGGCGGATACGCAGTCGGGCGTGGTGAACTTGTTCTCGTCCTTCCAAGTGAGGATGCCGCCCGTGCAGACGCAGGATTCGGGAATGCCGCAGTCCGTGATGAAGTGAGCCATGTCCAGGAAGTGCGCGCCCCATTGCGGGATGGGACCCTGGCAGAATTCGTAGTAGCCGTACCAGGCCGAGTAGGTGCGCGCGTCGAAGGGGCGCATCGGGCGGTCGCCGAGGAACTCCTTCCAGTCGACGTCCTCCTTTTTCACGTCGCGACCGAGGTAGCTGTACCAGTAGGGCTTCTCGGAGTTGCGCGACTCGTGGATCATGGAGATCTTGCCGATGGTCCCGGCGCGCACGACTTCGCGGGCGCCGACAATGCCGGGCAGGCTGCGGAGCTGCGTGCCGACCTGGATGACGGTGCCGGCTCGTTTCGCGGCGTCGACGGCGCGGACGAGTTTATCCATCTCCGTCGCGAGCGGCTTCTCGGCGTACACGTGTTTGCCTGCCTTTGCCGCGGCCTCGAGGTGGGTGGTGTGATGGTGATCGGGGGAGGCGATCATCACCGCGTCGATGCCGTCCATGGCGAGCAGGTCGCGGTACGACGTGAATTCCTTCGCTTCGCGGCCAAACCATTCCTTCACCTTGGCGTTGGCCTCGGCGCGGGCGACTGTCCACGGATCGGCAAGGGCAACGATCTCGAAATTCGTTGCGGCGAGGTGCTTGTGGATGCCCGGCATGTGGGCGGTCCGGCCGCGGTTGCCACAACCGATGATGGCGATGCGGATGCGGTCGTTGGCCCCCACCGACCGATTGCGTTCGGCGGCGCTGAGCGGGCGGCCCGTGCCGGTGGCAAGACCGGTGGCGAGGGCAAACGAGGCCGACGTCTTGAGGAAGTCGCGGCGATGCATGGGAAGGGAAGATTCGGAAGGGGCGGGAGTGTTCATGGCGGGTAATGGGTAAAGTATCTGGGCGGGAGTGTTCAGGTGGCGATAATGCGGTCCATGCCGTCGACGAGATGCGCGAGCCACGCCGCGTCCGACTGGCCGGCGTCGCGGTGGCCTTGCTCCACGATGATCCAGCCGGAGTAGCCGATGGCATCGAGGGCGGGCATGACCGCCGGCCAATCGCTGTCGCCTTCGTGCAGATGGACCTGGAAGCCGGCGCGAGGACCGCGTTCTTCGCGCAGCTTGCGACTGTATTCCTTCACGTGAACCTGCACGATGCGCGGGCCCAGGATTCGGATCCACTGTTCAGGGAAGCCGGTGTTGACCACGTTTCCGACGTCGAAATGGAAACGCACCATGGGCGATTTGAAGGCGTCGATGTAGGCGGCGGCTTCCAGGGGGCTCAGCAGGAACTGATTCCAGACATTCTCGATCGCAATGGCGACGCCGAGTTCCTCCGCGAGCGGAATGGCTTTTCTGATCTCGGCCGAAGAGCGTTCATACGCTTCGACGTAGGCGACCTCCTTGTTGACCACCGCGGGTACGAGCAGGACGGACTTGGCCCCGTAGGCCTTCGCGTCGCGCAGGCCCTGCTTCAAGGCGTCGAGTGTGACTTGGCGTGTCGCCGGATTGGGATGGGAGAGCGGGTGGGTCCAGTGAGTCGCGATCACGACGCTGGGAATCTCCAGGCCGGTTGCGTCGCGGGCGGCGAGGACCTCGGGCTGGTCCATTGGGCTCATGACCTCGACACCGTGGAAGCCGGCATCCTTGAGCAAGTGAAAGCGCGCCAGCACGCTGAGGGGCTGTTCACGGTTCACGCGAAGGGTGGAAAACATGAAGCCCTTCTTGAGGGCGCGTTTCGGCGTGGCGGCACGGATGGCGGTCGGCCCGAGCGCGGCGAGGGTTCCCAAGGCGGCAGACGAGTGCAGAAAGTCGCGGCGATTCATGGAGTTATTCCAGGGCTTTGATGGCGATCTCACGGAACGAGACCGGATCGTTGTGGCCGGCAAAGCCGAAAAAGCCGTGGGTGCGCGTGAGGCCGGGATGGGGGCGTCCGTCGAGCACCTGAGCGAGGTCAACCTGGCTGAGATCCGTGTCCAGGATAGGCGTGCCGTTGAGTTCAACCCGCACGCGCGAGCCGTGCACCGTGACGTCCTGGAAATTCCACTCGCCGATCGGGTTCTGGTAGCCGCGCTCGGCGGCGACCATCCCGTAGGCGGAGCCATGGACCTGCCGGGGGTCGAGCTTGGCGGGTTTGTTGAGTTCGTACTGGTCGTCCAACACCTGAATTTCGCACAGGCCATCGTAGGCGGCGCTGCCAGTGCCGGGGTAGCGGATGGCGAGGCCGTTGTTTCCGGCCTTCGGAAGCTTGAACTGAAGTCGCGAGCGAAAATCGGCGAGATCGGTGTTCCAAAAAAGCACGCCGCCCTTCTCCGGGCGCCAGACGAGGGCGCCGTCGCGGATGTCGACGGAATCAGTGGCGCCGGCCCAGCCGGTCAGATCCTGGCCGTTGAAGATCCGTTGGAATCCCGAACCGCCGCGGGCGGAGAGCAAGGCCACCGCCTCGGCCGGGCCGATCTCGCGGAGAAAGATGTTCTTCCAGTGGGTCTCTCCGCCGTGGGTCTGAAGTTGAACCGGACCGTGCCGCGGGACGGGGCGGCGTTCCGCGGCGGGCAGGCTGCGGTCGTAGTAGTTTTCCAATACAACGTGGTCGACGACGAGCTGGTGGTTGAGCCACACGCTCACGCGGCTTCCGACCATGAGGACGCGAAGGTGATTCCATTCGCCGACCGGACGGTCGGCCTTGAGGGCAGGATCGCGCCCCGGCGTGCCAGTCGCGTTGTTCCAGAGGCCTCCTGAGCCCCTGGCGTTGCCGTGTCCCCGCGGGTCGGGGGCGTTGGGATCCCAGATTTGGATCTGCGGCACCCCGCGCAGGTACACACCGGAGTCGGCGAGCGGGGCGATCTTATACTCCAGACTCAGTTCGAAGTCGCCGTAGTCGCGTTCGGTTGTCGCATAGCCGCCGAAGCCGTCGTTGACCAAGACGCCGTCCTCGACGCGCCAATGAGGCTTGCCGTCCTTGAGTTCTGTCAGGCTGGCGGTCCAGGTCGCGATTTGCGCGGTGCGCTCCCCCGCGGGCAGGTCGAGCAACTGACGATGATCGTAAGTCTGACCGCCGCGCCATCCGCTGAGGTCGACGCCGTTGAACAAAGCCACGAATCCGGGAGGGGCAGACATGGCGGGGAGGAATGAGGCCAACGCAGTCGCCATCAGGCCGGCTGCGAGCCGAGCGATAAAACGATTTTCCATCGGGGTGCGAACAGGGTGGGGTTAACCCGTTTACGTTGTCGAGTCCGCGCATGGCGCGCGAAGGCAAAATCGGCGAGGTGCGCGAGCCCGGATGAGGGGCGAACGAGTGGCTCAGCACCGATTCACGAAGGCGTTTAACCGGCGCACGCGGAGGGCGCAGAGGGAGGCCGTGCCCGGACGTGGAGTGTAGATGGTGGATTGTGGTGAGTCGGTTGAAGGAGCGGCGGCACTCTTGCCGCCGGTTTGGATGCCGGACGGCCTTGCGAATCCCCTTCCTGCACGACACCCGGCGACAGGAGTGTCGGCCGCTCCTTGAAAGCGGCGAACCTGCTCACCCACGCGTTGGCGGGGTTGACGTGCTCGTCGGTCAGCTCTGGGGAAATCGGCCAACTCTGCGGTCTCTGCAAACTCAAGGGTGCCAAGGCGAGGACGGGAGACCGCGAAAACTAAAAATGCAAAATAACAACATCAGCTCTTGACGTTAACGCATTCATTTTGAATGTAGGCCTCCCCTATGCATGGTTGCTCCGTCCGACCCGTTCGCGGACGCGTGGGTCTGGCGACGCGCCTCGCGTTGGCTGGGTTTGCGCTGGTTCTGGTCGCAGCGGTGCGCGTGATCGCCGAGATCCGCGTGCCGCTGCCTCAGATCCTTGTCGAGGCGGAGCAAGCCATTGCGGCGCGACAACCGGGCGACGCGGCAGACTTGCTGGACCTCGTGCTGTCCCGGGTTGGGGCGGGAGAGTCGCTTCCCGCCGGCCTCGCGCTCGACCGGGTTCGTCTCGCTGCGGCGACGTCGCATTTTCAGAATCGAGCCTTCGCGCGTGCCCAAGCGGCGGCCGAGGCGCTGGTTGCCGCGCGCCCGTCACCGTTGTTTCTCGGCGAGGGGCGCATGGTCCTCGGCTTGGCGTTGGCCTTGCAGGAGAAATTTGCCGAGGCGATCCCGGTGTTCCTGGCGCTGGAAGAGTCGGCGACGCATCGTGACAAAGCCCGTCTTTACCGAGCGATGGCCGCGCAGCAGGCCGGTCGGATCGCCGAGGCGATCGAGGCCTACTCGCTCTTGCTGGCATCCGCTCCCCGCGATGCCGACTGGGCGGATTCGGCGCTTGTGCTCGTTTCGCTGCACATGAAAGAGAAGCGGTGGGAGGACGCCCGTCGCGGTCTCACCCTCCTGCAGGGACAGCGCGATTTGGTCGACAACCTTGCGGGGTTGAACGCGCTCTGCCTGCAATTGGGCGACGCCCTTTTGGCGGAGAGCGATGCTGAGGGTGCGCTCGCGGCGTATCGGATGGCGAGCTCCCGCGACGATCTTCAGAGGGACCAGGCCGCCCGGCATGCCCGTATGGCGGCGCGCATTTCGAAGGCGCAGGGGTTGTTGCGCGGACCAGCCGCGGAACTGGACGCATTTCGGAGGATGGAAGCGCGCGCTGCGCGTGCCCGCGCGGCGCTTGAGGAGATCGAGCAGGCCAATGGATATGATGCGGCCCTGCATCTCCGACTGGGCAGTGCCTTCCTCGATTCCGGTGCGCCGTGGGAAGCCGCGCTGGCGTTCGACGCGGTGCTCACGGCTTCTGCGGAGGTCGAGGGGCGTCCGCGCGCGTGGTCGGGTCTCGTGCGCGCCTACGCCGAGTCGGGACGGCTGGAGCGGGCGGAGAAGGCGCTGGAAGGTTTCGCGGCCGCGTTGCCCGGCGAGACGCTGGTCCTTCAGGCGCTCTTTACTCTCGTTCAGGCCGCTCAGGCGAGGGGGGATGCGGTTCTTCAGCTTCGCTTACTGGAGCGTTCGGAGTCGTTGCCGGGGCCCGATTCCCTGCACGAACCGCTTCGTCTGATCCATGCGCAGGCATTGCTGGTGGGAGGTCGGCTGGAGGAAGCGCGCGTGCACGCTGAAACCTTCCTGCAGCGGTTTCCTCAGGGGCGTTTCAGGGAGGATGCGACCTACCTCCATGTCATGTCCGGGATGCTCGCCGGCCGGCAGGAACGGGCCGTGCGGGAGATTGGTGCGCACCTGAAGGCGTATCCAGGGGGTCGTTACGAGGAAGATGCCCGGTATCGGCTCGCGGCCGCGCATTATGGGACGGAGGACTACGACCATACGTTGCGGCTCACCCGGGCGTGGCTGGGCGATTATGCCGAAGACCACGCTCAGCGCGGCGAGGTTCTGTCCTTGCAAGGGGATGCGCTGGCGGGTCTCGGCCGGATCGACGAGGCCGTGGCCAGCTATCGAGACGCGTTCGCCCTCCCGCTGGCCGACGAATTGCTCGGCTACGTGCTCGACGAGCTCACGAAACACCACCAGGCGCGCCGGGAATTCGGCGAGGCGATCGCGATGTGGGAGACGTTCGCGGCGGAGCGCCCGGACCATCCCTTCGCCCTCAACGCGGCGTACTGGATTGGCCGCCTGCATGTGCGAGAAGGGCGTCACGATCAAGCCATGGAGCGGGTGGCGGCGATCGCCGCGCGCTATCTCGACGATCCGACACGAGACGGCGTCGAACGTTTGCTCAGCGAGCTGGCGGGATTGCTGGCACGGACGCCAAGGGCCGCGGATGGGACGCGACAGCCGCAGCTGTCGATGGAGGAAGCCACCACCCGCCTCGAATCGTTGCTGTCCGGGCAGGGGACGGAACATGATGGCGAACCTTCGCCGACCGCATGGGCACGCCGGCAATTCTTGATCGCCGAGTTTGCCGGGATTCGAGGCGATACGGTTGCGCAGACTGCGGCTCTCGAGCGGGTGTTTGCGCAGGTGGGAATCAAGGCTCTTTCCCCGGGCCTGCTGGGTCGGATGGGTGATCACTTGCTGGCGACCGGACGTCACCACGAGGCGCGGGAGTACTACGGGCGTCTGGTCTCAAATTTTGGCGCGTCGATCTTCGCCGATTTTGGCTACGTCGGGCTGGGCGACTTGGAGCTTGCGGATGGTCGACCTGCGGCCGCGCTGGTGCGTTTCGATGAAGCAATTGACCGGGCCGGTGCGCGTTTCAAGGAGCGCGAAGCGACGCTCGGCCGGGCGCGAGCGTTGCTCGTGTTGGAACGGTGGGACGAGGCTCGTGAGGTCTTCATGTCAATCGCGGCCAATCGCCAATGGCGCGGCGAGGCGACTGCGGAAAGCGTCTTCTCGCTCGGCGAAATTTTGCGACGGCAGGGTGGACGGGAGAACCTCGCCCAGGCGCAGGCCCATTTTCAGAGAGTCTATCTTTCCTATCGGAAACACACGCCGTGGGTCGCGCAGGCGTATCTGCGCAGCGCCGAGACCTTTGCCCTGCTCGGTCAGTATGCGGAGGCGGTGGCGACCTTGCGGGAGTTTTTTCGCGACGAGAGGCTCAATGTTCGAACCGAGGCGGCGGAGGCGCGAGGCCGGCTGATTTTGTATGAAGGCCATGCGCAGGCGGCAGGCGACGGGAGGGGGGCGTGAAGTACGTCGCAGGAATTCTTTTGTTGGCGGCTTCAACCCATTCGCTGTGTGGGCAACGATACTCGTTGTCGGAGGGAACCGTTCTGGAGGCATCTGAGACCACCCTGCGGAACGGAGTGCTTGTGCATGTGGCGCAGGTCGACGGTGGCGGCGGAGTCGTGGAGCGTACGTTCAAGCTCGAAGAGGTCGTCCGGCTCGATTGGCCGGAGCCCGGGGGGCTCGGTGAGGCACGACGTTTGCTGGCTGCGCGGGAACCGTCGGCCGCCCTCCTCGTGCTGGAGCCGATCCTGAAGCAGTTCGCACCGTTCGCGAAGATAGCAGGATCGTGGTGGCCGACGATTGCGCGACTGCGCTTGCAGGTGCTGCAGGAAAGCGGAGTGGTCGCGAAAATTGAGCAAGCGGCCCGAGAGCTTGCTGCGCTTTCGACGGAACCTGAGGCCGTGGGCGAGGCGAAGCTGGCGTTGACGGAACTCGAAGTCCGGGCGGGGCGAGCGCGACTGGCGGAGGCCATGCTGGAATCGATCCTCTCCGACCCTGTGCCCGCAGCGGTCCGTGCACGTGCTTGGTTGCTGCGCGGGGATATTGCGATGGCCGACAAACGATATGAAGCGGCTGTCGAAGCGTACCTTCGGATCCCGGTCTTTCACGGCGCATACGATCACCTGGTTCCGGCCGCCCTCCTCGCCGGCGAGCGTGCGTTCCGAGCCTGGGGCGACGTTGCGCAGGCCGAGCGGCTCGCGGGCGAACGCGCGCGACGCGAAGTGCCGGTCGAAACGGGTTCGGCAATAACGGCCGTTCCTCCGCCTGAATCTCTTTGAACCTATGACCTCCGTCGCCCGCTGCACCTATATCGTATCCGGATTTTCCGGCATGACTTCGGCCTTGTTCGCCGCGCAATCCGTGGCGCCGGAGGTCGTGCAGCAGACACTGCTGCAGAAACTGAACATGCCGACGATCTACATCCTCGTCGCGTGCAGCATGCTCATTGTCTGGCTGGTGACGGATGGCTATCTGCGCACCATGATGAAGCAGATCGTCCCGGTGGCGCCACTGGAGACGTTACGGAGCCAATTTCGCGAGGGCGATTACCACGGCGCGTTCGCGTTCTGCCAAAAGGACCCGACGCTGCTGGGGAAAGTTGTGGGCGCAGGTCTCCGCCATGCTCCCGAGGGAAAACAGCCGGCCGAAGATGCCATGGTGACCGCGGTGGTGGGCGGGAACGCGCAGTTCCAAAACAAAATCGCCTACCTCTCGGTCATCGGTGTGATTGCTCCGATGATCGGCCTCGCCGGCACGGTCTTTGGCATGATCGAAGCCTTCGCGGCGATGGGCCAGGCGGGCGCGGCCGACCCCTCAAAACTTTCCGGCGCGATCGGAAAGGTGCTCTACGCCACCGCGGGGGGGCTCGTCGTGGCCATACCGGCTTTCGTCTTCTACTACCTGCTTCGCAATCGGACCGCCCACGCGATCCATGGGTTGCAGGAGACCGTCAACGACCTGTTCCGGCAGTTTCCGTACGCCGATCTCGTCGACACGCACTTTGAGGGCAGTGCGCCATGCGCAGCGCGTCCCAAATGGCTTTTGGCTGACGAGGCCGTTGCGGCTCCGGCGGGACAGACCGTTTCAACGGGAGGCTGACGATGGCCGGAAGCGCCGGAGGAGGGGAGGGGGACCCCGAGTTTCAAATCGCACCACTCATCGATGTGTTGCTCGTCCTGCTCATCTTCTTCATGAGCATAGCGTCGACCGCGGTGACGCGTTACGATCCGTCGATCGTGTTGCCGGTCGCGTCGGATGCGGAGAAAAAGGAGGACGCGGAGGGCGAGCTGGTGTTCAACATCGCCTGGCGGCCGGAGGAAAAGCGGGCTGTCACGACGTTTGAGGAGGTGGAGGTGGTGCCAGAGACGTTGGTCCTCGTCCTCGCCAAGCGCCGCGAGGTACGACCCGAGGTGAGATTGCTTATTCGCAGCGACGGCGCCGCTCCAGTCCGATACGTGGCTGCGGTGGTCGAGGCCGGCGCCCAAGCGGGTATCGTGGATGTCACTTTCGCGACGGTGAATCGCTGACCGTTTCGATCAATGCGCCTTCCTCCGCAGAACCCCAACCCCGACCTGGGCTTCCAGATCGCTCCATTGATCGATGTGGTTTTCGTGATCCTTGTCTTCTTCATGGCGCTGGCCGCGCAGATCCGGATCGAACAGATTTTGCAGACCCGCCTGCCGGGGGTGGCGGCGACCGAAGGTCCGGTGGAGTTTGTGGATGAACAACTGATCGCGATCGATGCGAACGGGGAGATCCTGCTCAACGATGATCCCTACGACGCCGGCCGCGGGCATGAGTTGCCGCAACTCACCGGTACGTTGATGCGCCTGAAGCAGTCGAGCGACGCAGCCAAGACCCGGGTGGTTGTCACGCTGATGAGTCATCCTGAATCCCGCTACGAGCGCACGATCGATGTGCTCAACGCGCTCGCCGCCGCCGGTGTCACAAACGTGACATTCACCACCGAGCAGGAAGAGGACTGACGATTAACGACCCGAAGATTTGGCCACAAGAGGCACAAAAAACACAAAAAATACCGCCCGGGTTTGATTCATGAAGCATCTGCGCCCGCTCATACACCGTGTCTCTGGCAACATGCCGCTCCTGGTCAGCGTGGTGTTGCACGGCGTATTGATCGTCGCGGCGGCTCTATTCGTCGTTTCGGAGACGATTGTCGGAAAGAAGAAGCGGTTCGAAGCGCCGCCGGTCATGGAGGCGAGTCCGGTGCGGAAGCAGGTGGAGCATCGAATTCAGACCGCGCGCAAGAGCGGCTCCACCAGCCCCGCCCCGGTGGCGGCGAAGCGTATCCTTTCGACGGCGACAGGCGGGATTTCTCTGCCTGCGCTTCCGGACCTGCCGTTTGCCGGTGGTTCGAGCCTCGGCGGAATGGGGGGCTTTGGGCAGGGCATGGGCTTGGGGCAGGGTGGAGGAGGCGTCGGTACCAGCCTGGGCAATGCGAGCCTGGGCGGCCGGGGTTTCATGTCGCTGAGTTTTCTCGGTCTGGCCGACGTCAAAGCCCAGCGCGTGGTGTTTGTGGTCGATGTGGGGCGGAGCTTGATGGACATTCGCAAGGGAGGCTTTCAGGCCTTTGGCATCATTCGCTCTGAAATTCTGCGCTTGGTGGGCAACCTGCCGCCGTCGTCGCAGTTTGGCGTGGTGTTGTTCGATGGTTCCAATCTCGCGCTGTACGCCGACGTCCTCCAGCCCGCGACGGTGAAGAACAAGACGGCCTTCTTCGCTTGGCTGGAGCCGGTGAACGCAAGGCTCGACGCCTTGGGCATCGCGTCGGCCGGCGGGGCGACGGCTTCGACCCGTGAGATGCCGAGTGGCGCCAATTTGGACCCGGGCTACAACGGTAGTCCTTGGGTCAACGCCGTGCATGCCGCGCTCCAGTTGAGGCCGGACACGGTGTTTGTAATCACGGGAGCCGCGGGCTACGGCAGCAAACGCCTGGCCGAAGGCGAAGTGGCGGGCCGAGGCCGCGCGCGCGAACGCGAACTCGCCGCGCTTCGCTCCCAGGGTCTCGATCTCGAAGCGGTGACGAAGGCCCGCCGGGCGGCGCTCGCAAAGGCGCGAAGCGAACTCGATGCGCTGAACAAGAGGCTGGTTGCTCAAGGGAAAGATCCGCTCGTCGTGACGGAAAGCCGTCGGATCATGGACGCCGATTTTCAGGCGATGCTCGGCCGGGTGGGCGGTCATGTCGTGGTTGATACCTCGGGCTGGACCGACCGCGAAGGCCGGCCCGTGTGGATCGATTCGGAGGCGCGCACCTCGGAGGTGCAGCCGGCTGCGCTGGCCGATGCGGCGGCTCATCTCGGGCGGCTGCAGGGTGCGTTTCTGCGCGAGCGTGCCGCGTTGCATCTTTTTCTCTTCGTGGGCCCCGAGGATCGCCCGCAGGCGGCGATGGATGGCCTGACGCA
>JBBQUU010000037.1:0-45440 GCA_038212175.1 Opitutales bacterium
TGGGGTCGGTGTAGCCGAGGGGGTTGTTATTGACGTAGCTATACCGGTTGTAGCTCTGACTATCCCCGGCGTCGTCAATGAACGGGTCCGAGGACAGGAACCTTCCGAGCACCGGATCATAGACCCGGCCGTTCATGTGAATCAGCCCGAAGTCCTCCAGGTGTTCGTGGTCGGTGTAGCCACGGGTCACCTGATTGCCGGTGCCGGCGTAGGTGTTCGCGGTTTGGACGCGCTTGCCCCAGGCGTCGAAAATATAGCGTTTCTCGACCTTGCCGAACTCGTCGGTGACGGCCGCGATGGAGCCCAAGGCGTCCTGATGGAAGTACCTCGTCTCGATCTTTGCGTCGTTGCGAAGGGTGCGGACGCCCGTACGGCCGAGGGGAGTCAGGACGTAGTGCTTCTGTTCGACGAGCCCGTCCGTGTACTCCACCTTCTCGAAGAGCGATCCGATGTAACTGGTCTTCGTGCCGTTGCTGTGCTGCTGGAAGACGCGTTCGCGAGCGGCACCGAACCAGAACTCGGTGTTCTGACCGGACTGCGTCACCTTGCGCAGCTGGTTGAAGCTGCTCCATTCCAGGGTGCGGCCTCCGCCGGAGGTCATGTTGCCGTTGGCGTCGTAGGCGTAGCTGTTGCCGCCCGCTGCAATCACCGCATGCACCTTGGTGGCGTGGTAGGTGTAGCTGCCGACGTCGGACTTTTGCGTGATGTTGCCCAATTTATCGTACTGGACCGTCACCAAGGCGCCGCCGATCACCTGGTGCTGCTTGAGGCGGTTGAGCCCGTCGTACTCGGTGAAGCGGTCGTCGCGACCCGTCGAGCCATCGAGGCGGCGGGTGACGTTGCCCAGTTCGTCGTAGGTGTACTGGTGGTTTTGCACCTGCGTCGTGGTGGCGACACCCGTGGCGATCGCCTGGACGCGGCCGGTCACGCTGCTGATCACGCGGTCGTAGGTCAGCCCGTTGCCCATCCGCGATCCGTCCACCTGGCCCGTGATCGCGTAACTATCGGCCTGCCAGAAGACCTGGCCGGCCACCACTTCGTTCTGGAAGGTGGTCAGCGCTCCGCCGCCCTCCCGCACTTCCTTGAGGAAACCGAAGGCGTTGTACTTGTTCTCAACCTTGAACCCGGTCGGGTACGTCGTGATCGTCGGCCGGTTGAAGGCATCGTAGGCCTGGCTGACGCCATACGCCTGCCCATTGATCGTCCGGGTGATCGTGGCCGGACGCCCCAGACTGTCATAGAGATGGGTTTCCGAATAGCTCTTTCCCCGGTCGGTCGGTCCGGACACGGTGTGCAAACTGCCCTTCCACGTACTCGCGCCCTTGGGCGAGGTGTCGTAGGTCCAGGTCGTCGTGCCTTCGGCCTCGACGCGGGAGACGAGACGACCGAGGTCGTCGTAGTTCATCGTGGTCGTCTGGTTCTTCGCGTCGGTCTGCGTTTTCAGCTCTCCCGCGGCGTTGTAAGTGTAGCTCCAGGTGCCCATGTCGGGATCGACCATGGAGGTCTTTCGACCGCGGACGTCGTAGTTGAGCACGGTGGCGACGAAGCTGGACGCGTCCTTGTAGACGTGGGTTTCCTTCAGGTTGCTGGTCGCGTCGTACACGTACTCGACGCGTCCCCGGTCCAGCGCCCCTTCGGCGGCGAGGGCGTTGTTGACGACCCGTGTGACCTGGCCTTGGGTATTTTTGACCGTTTCGGTCTGCTGACCCTTGGGATTGGTGACGCGGGTGGTGAGGCCGTCGTAGGCGATGGTGGTGGTGAGCCACGTGCCGCCAATCGTCTCATGCCGGCTCTGAACGGTCAACGGGCGGTCAAGGATGTCGTAGGTCGTCTGGGAGGCGAGTTCGATGGTACCGCCGTAATAGAACGGCATCGAGGTCGTCGTTGCCCGGCCCCACACGTCGTAACCGGTGGTGACGCCGACGATCCGGGCGTTGCCGTCGTTGAGGCCGCCGTTGAGCGTGTAGGCGGTGGTCTCCTTGCCCCAGTTGTTGTAAAAGGTGATCGAGGGCGGCGCCCCGGAGGAGCGGGTTTCGACGTAGTATTGGCCGCCTGGATTGGTGGAGTTGTTCGCCCAGTTGTAGGTCCAAAGCGTGAAGGTCCCATCCGGACGGTCCTCGCGGCTCTTGCGACCGAGGTTGTCGTACTGCCAGGAGGTCGAGAGACCATTGGGTCCGGTCTGCCCCGACGGTACGCCAAAGCCTTGATGGTAGGAGTAGGTTTCGAAGTGGCCCTTGGCGTTCGTGAGCCGGACGGGGAACCGCCCATTGATGCCGGACGAGCCGATGGCAGCGGGATCGTAGGTCGTGGTGGTGGTGCGCGCGGCCATGCCGCCACCGGAGACGCTGACCGACACGCGGTTTCCGAAGGCGTCATGGACGTAGGTGGTGGTGTAAGTGAGATTGGCCGGATCGGCGGCGGAGTCGGGTTCGACGATCTCCTTGGTGAGCAAACCCGTATCGGCATGGTACTCGAAGTCGGAGACGCGCACGATGCTGGGCAGGCCGTTGGCCACATGGGTGACCGTGGCCCGGCTGAGGCGGCCGAGGTGCCACTTGTCGGAGGTGACGGTGTTGCCGTAAGCGCTGGCCGTGAACGTATGCGAATAAGGCGAGGTATGGACCTCCTGGTACTTGGAGTTGCCGTAGTCGTCGTAGTCGGTGGTGTCGCCCATGGATCCCCTCTGGGTGATCGTGCGGTTGTAACCCACCGTCGTGGCGCCGTTGATCAAATCGTAGCTGTACTGAGTGGTTTCTTTGGCGAAGACAAAGCGGGTGGCGCCCCCGTGGAGCGATTTGACGTCGTAGAGCACGGAGGACTCGGAAAGCGTATGGCCGGCCCCGTTGTCTTTTTTGGTATAGGTATCCACGCTCATCCCAATGAACGGAAAGTCCTGACGGAACGTCGTGGTCGTGCGAAAGTTCGTCCGATGGTCGAGGACGGTCATCCACTCGAAGCCGAGGCTGCCATACTTGGCATGCGAGCGGAGCTTGCCGTAACCGTAAGTCAGGTCGTCGGTACCCCCGCCGTACATCTGGCCGTGCTTGACCTTCGAGACGACGTAGAAGGGGGCGATGACGTCGGCCACGGGATAGGTGGCTCCGGTTCCCCTCGTGTATACCGCAGGGTCGGAGAGCGCCTTATACTCGATCAGCACCGGGACATCGAAGCTGTTGGTGACCTTGGTGAGTCGGTCCATTTGCTTCGCGCCGTTGATCTGGGCTCCGCTGGCACCACCCGAGAGGTTCCAGACCATGTCGATGACACCGTCGGAATTTAGGTCGACCATGTCGGCGCCCGTGGGATTGGCTGCGGTGTTGCTAACCAGATGGTAGGGCAGGCCGAGGTTGCCAGATCCTCCATGTGAATTGAGGGCACCCCACCCGTTGCCGGTGCCCAAATTGTATTCATTAATGCCACTCTCCGTGCGGCGAACCAAGTCGGGGTAGCCGTCGCCGTTGAGGTCGACGATGGCCGAGCCGGTCGAATCGTGCGTGCTTGTTGCGAACCACAGCCCGCTTGGCACCTGCCACTCCGGCGCGTGCACCCAGCCATTGCCGGTGTTCAGATGGCTGGCCCGGAAGTTATAATAGAGATTGCTGTAAACGAGGTCGGCGAGGCCATCGCCATTCAGGTCGACCACTTCGGAGCCCGCGGGTTTCTTGCGATCCGAGGAGACCCAGTAATTCAGGTCCACTGGTGGGACGAAGCGGCCCAAGCCTCCGAACTTGGTTGGGTATGTTTGGGGCTGGGGCGTGCCGTTGTATTCCTCGTAGTTCAGCGCCTGCCAGCCTGTGGCGCTGTTGAGAACGACACCGATGCGAGTCTTGTTCTCGCCGTAGTTGTGCAGCACCTGATCGGGCAAACCGTCGCCGTTCACGTCAAGGAAGACGGCTCCGGCCGTAATATCGAGTTTCGGCGTCCAGTCACTGCTCGCGATCCACGCGGGACCTCCGGATTGGATCTGCCCCTTGGTGTTGTTGAGGTAGCAGCCGCTTTCGGTCACCCAAACAAGGTTGCCACCCGTCAAGCGGCGGAAGGACGCATTCCAAACCAGATCGGGAAGGCCATCGCCATTAACGTCGAGGAAGCGGCGTCCCCGATCCACCTGGCTATAGGTGACGGCTGTCTCGCTGCCGGGGGGGAGCTGACCGACGTAGGCTTCAGAATGGGTCGGGAGGTTCCAGTCCGAACGCGACTCCCACCCGCTGCCCGTGTTTCTGAACGCGTAGCGGCTGACCGTTCCGTCGCTTTCCTTGTAGGCAAAGAGCACGTCCACGAGACCGTCTCCATCGAGGTCGACGAAGCGGTTGCCAGTATCTTTGCGACCCTCCCAAGCGAGAGAGACAGGGTCGGGAAGGCGGTAGTTGTTCGAAGTCGTCGTGCCGGTTTCCCACGCCGAGCCCGTGTTGAGCCAGACATCGTTATGAACGATCTGGCCACTGCTGCCGTACTTCTTGGCGATGAAGTCGGGTTTGCCGTCTCCGTTGAGATCGATGAAGCCCGTGCCCGCCTGGCTGGTGCTGGAGATGGCGAGGGGCAGTGGGGGCGTGAACGACGTGCCCGCCCATCCGCCGGTTTGCTCCTCGTACTCGAAGAAGAGGCTGGGCAGGGGGCCGCCACTCGTGCCGGTTTCGATGACTTCGCCGAGCAGGCTTCGGTTGGTCTGGGCTCGCACGAGGTAATTCAAGGTGTAGGTGCGCTGAACGCCGCCGCCTTGGGTCGCCTTGATTTGCTTGAGGCGCTGGGTCACGGAAACCTTCGAGCCCGCGATGTAACTCGTACGCGTGTCGCCGCGCGATTCGTACTCGAACTCAATAGCGGCATAAGGTGCGACGACGGGCGAACCGGCGTGTCCCGTGTACTCAATGCGAACGATGCGCTGTTCGCCGCTGGCCTCATCGTTGGAGTAGATGAAGTCCATGTAGTTGCCGCTCGTGTCCGAGATGCGGCTGACAGCCCAGCTGACGATTTCGGTCCTGTTGGGTGCATTTGCCTTCAGGCGCGAGAGCGCCGTCCCGCCAAACTCGATGATCAGGCCCGATTTGGTCCACGCCTTGAAGGACTCGGGGCCTTCGCCCGCGAATCCTTGGGCGATGACCCGGGTGAAGGAGTCGAATTCGGTGCGGTACTCGGCGCCGGCATGGCTGTGGAATCCGCCTCCGACGTGTTTGAGGCGCTGACCGTCCATGTAGTACTGGTCGTCGCGGCTGAGATCTACCCCGTGGATCGTGTTGTCGGAGGCGAGCGTTTTTGGACCACGTGTAATTGATGACAGGCCTCCCAACGACCAACCGTGTCCGGCGATGCCGTAACCAGCCTGGCTGCTGTAATTCAGGGTGATCTTGGGCTCCATCCCGGCTGTGCCTGGCGAGACCCAGAACGGAATCGAATACGTGGCGGCGCCCGACTTATCGACCGAGAATTCGCCTGAGGTGCCACCGACGGACTCCGTCCGTCCGTTTACGGCTTTCAACGTCAGATCCAGGGCTGAAGGCTTGGATCGTCTCCCACTCAATGTCGGCAACCGACCGAACGGGAGGAGGATTTCCACCCGTTGTTTTCGGCTGACCTTGGACGAAGGCGGGAATCGAGACACAGGCACCGAGAAGAAGCAGGAATGGAAACTTCATGGGAAACGAAGTGAAGGGTTGAACCAAGGACTCCCGCGGCGACATGCCGCCGGGATGCGCAAAGGTTTCAGTTCTTTCCCAGCTCATTGAAAAGGCGGCATTTTACCCTTTTCGGGTGAGTCGATTACCCCAAAAGGGGTAGAGTTTGTAAAATTTTCAAATGCCCCCTTTGGGGTCGAAAGGGTGGCGGGCGTTTTGCGCCCCCCCCGTGACAGGGCGTTTTGTAACAGGGACGGAACGGGAGCAGGATGCTCCCGCCACTTTGCGCAGGAAGGCGGGCGACACGCCCGCCGCGCCATCGCTCAAGGGCGGCGCTCGATGCTCTCTATGAAACCTGCCTCGGCCGGTACGGTGGTGAAGGGTTCGGGATGGCCTGTTTTCAAGCGAGCTTGTCGACGCCTGAGGTGTTCGCTCATCGCCGCGTAAAAGCCGGGGCGCACGACGCGACCATTGCCAGTGTAGCGCGCGATCCCCCGGAGCTGCGCTTCGCCCATGAGTTCGGTACGCG
This sequence comes from Opitutales bacterium, assembly GCA_038212175.1. Taxonomy (GTDB): domain Bacteria; phylum Verrucomicrobiota; class Verrucomicrobiia; order Opitutales; family Opitutaceae; genus CAMAXB01. The sequence continues at coordinate 6,142 of JBBQUU010000037.1, forward strand.
CAGAACGCTTGAATGCTCGGGAAATCGACTTTCGGTGGGTTTTGACGGTCGAGGGTGTCATTCCCAAGAGTTCCGCGGCGGCGACGTCGTCCGCACCGCTTGCGATGGCGTAGAAGACCAGAATTTCGGTGCGGGAAAGAATCGCGTTGAGCGGTGCTCGCCCTTGCAGGCTGCGGCGACGAAGCTCGCCCAACCCATACGACATATACCCTCCTCCGGCGACGATTTGGTTCACGGCAAATTCGAGGTTGTCCGGGGAGTCCGCGCCGTAGTCCCAGAACGAGTCAACGGCACCGCCGGCGATGCGGTTGGCGGCGATCTCGGGGAAACCTTGAGCTATGACCAAGGCGCGTTCGACGCTCGCCCTCTGGCCAATCTCCTCCAGCCAATCGAGGCCATCGCAGTCACTCAAGTTGAGCGCCAGAAGGGCCAGCTTCACGCGACTGTTCGCCAGCAACGCAGGTGAATCTCCAATGCCGGTGACGAAGATCGTCTTCAGCTCAGGACACGCCAGGCGAGCCGCGCGGGCGAGCACGTGCCGCTCCAGATGATTCCCAGCCGCAATCAGAATGACGTCATCACCGTCAACCGTCGAAACAACCAGGGGTGTCCAACGGGGAAAGATACTTTCCGAAAACGACACGGCTACCTTCGCACTGCCGCCCTCGGATCAATGGGGAAACGAGGGCTGATCAAGCCGCGGAACTGCGCGAATTTGTGTGTTGGGGGGGGGATGAAGCCATGGCGGAACGGAAACTAGCCAGAGGCTCCTCAATCAAAAGCCTTCAATTTGCTAAAAAAATGTAAAGAAATTAATTGGCAGGATGAAGGCAGCCCGTCATCCCATAGGCGCATCACTCCGTGTCGGACACGTCCTGTACCACACGCTGCGCACCGTCGCCTGTCTGGAGGTGGAGGATTTCCGGCCGGTTGCCAAAGCGTCGGACGTAGTCGGCAGCGATGCGTTCCGCGGCGGCTTGGTTAAAGGCCCCGCTGCTCAGAGCCATCACCGCCCCGCCGAAACCGCCGCCGGTCAGGCGGGCGCCGTGGACGTTCGGAGCCGTGGCGAGAACGTCGACGAGGAAATCGAGTTCCGGCGTACTGTTTTCGAAAAGATGCTGCGAACTGCGGTGCGACGCAGTGAGCAAACGTCCCACCGCAGTGAGGTCGCCTCTGCGCAGGGCCTCGACCGTGGCGTCGACGCGCGCGATCTCCTCCACGATGTGGCGGGCGCGTCGATCCAGGGGCGGCGCGAGTTTTGTACCGGCCGCAAGCACGGCCGCCGGGTTGCTCTCCACGAGCAGGCCGACGCCCAGGGCCCTGGCCGCCTCCATGCACTCGCGATTGCGCGCCGCATAGAGGCCGTCGACCAAGGCGTGCTTCGTGTGCGTGTTGAAAACCCAGAAGTGCGCGTCGGCGGGCATGGGCACGGTCGCGAATGTTGGTCCGCGGCAGTCGATGAACACCAGGTGGTTCTTTTGCCCGAAGCCCGAAACCCCTTGGTCGAGAATTCCACAAGGCACGCCCACAAAGTGATTCTCCGCGTGCTTGCCGATCTTCACCACGGTTTCGCGGTCCGCCGTCTGGCCGGTCACCGCAAGGAAGGCCAGCGCTGACGCGAGCTCGATCGCCGCACTGCTGCTCAAGCCTGCGCCCGCTGGCAAATCAGACATTGCCAGATAATCGAAACCGTCCGGAGCCTTGAACCCGAAGACCGGCAGTGCGGCCAGCACACCCAGCGGATAGTTGAGCCAGCTGCGTTCATCGGCCTGACGTTCCGGCTTGGCAACGGGCAGGGTGACCGTACTGCCACCGAGCGCACTGTGGAAACGGCGTAGTCCGTCGGACCGCGGCGACAGCGCCACCCAGACGCCGCGGTCAATCGCCGCACCAAGGACCGTACCGCCATTGTAGTCGGTGTGGTTGCCGATGAACTCGATGCGACCGGGGGCCCGCGTGACAATGGCCGGTGCACTGCCGTAGAGTCGGGTGAACAGGGCGAAGAGCTCGTGTTGCATGGAACCTGTCGAAATGGCCGGGGGATATCGGGGGCGTCAATGGGTTTTGCGCAGCAGCGTGGCCGATCCCCGCCACCGATCGTAACCGCGCTTCAGCGCGCGATTGCTCTCGGGCAGGCCTCGCGGCAGCCTGCGCGCCATGAAACGGGTCAACCTTGAGGACGTGTCATGGGTGGAATGGACCTCGCCAGGCGGGCGATTTCAAGGTCGCGGTCGGGAGATTTCTCTCGCGCTGGGTGCCATCCCTCACGCGCACCTCGGCAAAGGCGGTCATCCCTTTGAATTGGAATTCGGGCGACTCGCGCCTGGGCAGACAGGCTGCCCCTTTCATCGTCACCTCGCCCAGTGGGAGATGTTCGTCTTCGTTGCAGGGAACGGAATGGTGCGACACGGGCACGAGCAAAGACCGGTGCGCGCCGGCGACGTCGCGCTGCACCCGCCGGGCGCGCCGCATCAGGTGACGAATACAGGAGTCTCGGACCTCGATTATCTCCTGCTCTCCGACAACCCTCTGCTCGATGCGGTCCACTACCCCGACTCAAACAAATGGGGGCTGCTGCCGGCCGGAGGGTTTTTTCGTCCTTCGTATGTCGACTTTTGGCAGGGCGAAGAGGAGGCAGGGGGCGGCCGAGGCAATGGCACCGTCGTCCCTGCCCTACGCCGAAAGCCGCTTTCTGCAGATTGAAGACCTCCCTTGGGAGCGGCGCTCATCGCCCTCCGGACACTACGATTCTTCCTTCCGCGACATCTCGCTGGCGCCCGGCGGTATTCCCGATGTGGGTACGTGGGCCGGCGGCATCCCTTTGATGTGCAAATCCGCAATGTTCCGCCCGGCGCAGCCATCTGTCCTCTGCACGCCCACGCCGTGCAATGGGAACTCTTCGTCGTCATCGCCGGCACCGCAACCGTGCGCACACTCGACGGTCGCGAGACGGTCGGGCCCGGTGCCGCCTTCCTCCAGGCGCCCGGCACGGCCCATCAGATCATCGCTACGGGGAACGAACCCTTCAGCGTGTACGTGATCGCGAATCACTCGCCCTCCGATAACACGTGGTATCCAGACTCGAAGAAATGGAACCTGAAACCGCAGCGGAAGATTTTCCGCATGACCGAGACGGACTACTACGACGGTGAGGAATAATTCTGGACTGCGGCAGCTCGACGCCGCTGGACGTCGGGCCTCGGCCCGTGGCTTCGTTGAAAGACGCGTCACGATTTTTACGATGCCCCCAGACGCCGATGTCATTTAATAGATGACAACAACCTTCGGCGATGTCGCGAAGATGTCATCTATTAAATGACATCGATGCTGTGGGGGGTTGGAGGGGGTCCGCTTGGGCTGGTGCCGTGGGGGCAGGCAGGGAGCGTCAACGAGAGGATGCGTGGAAGGCGGCGTCGGAGCCGCTGCACGCCAAGGTTCACTCTGCCAGCAATGCGATCTGCCGGCCGGGGCCGTGGACGCCCTCGATCAAAATGCCCTCGACGTCAGCCGTCTTGGACGGCCCGGTGCACCAGATGACATTGGGATCGTGCGGAAGCGCGGCGACCGCCTGAGGCAGGTCGATGAAAATACGTTCGCGGCGAATCACAGCCACGTGCACCCACGGCGTGAGCGCCGCAAGGCGCGTCGAAGTGTCGCGATCGGTCAACACCAGCGTGCCGGTCTCCGCGATCGCCGCCGTCGCTTCCGTGATGCCGAACTGGTAGTCGTCGACCCGCGTGCGATCGAAGGCGGTCTCGACCGTGAAGCTGGCGGGAAACGCCGCCCGCAACGTTGGCCAGAGCGCGGGCGCACAGTAGCCATGGCGCCATCCGTTTTGGTCCAGCAGGGCGACGAGATCGGCCACGCGCTCCATCGGCGTGCCGTTGACGCCTTTGAGCCGTTCGGAAAAAAGCGTCCAAGGATCAATCGTGCCGCGCGCCTGGCGCATCACGACGAGTTCAGATTCCCAATCGGGCTGGGCGGCTCGCTCCTTGAGCGGGGCAAGGGCCGAGCGGACCCGGGAGAGAATGGCTTCGCGATCGGAGCTCATGTCGGTGATTCGTTTTTCGGGGACGCAGTACCGCGGGGCGCCGCGCGCTCGCGCATCCATTTGCGGAAATCGCCGCCCTTCCACGCGGGCAACGTGCGCTTGCCTTCCCACGCGCGCAGCGCGGCGATCGGCAGGAGTTTGGTCGGGAGATGGTTGATGATCTTGCCGCCAAACAGCGCCGCCTTCCACGCGGTGGGTTGCGACGCGAGCAAAGCCCAGCCGCCCATGGGCATCATCGGACCGGCCGCGGCGGCCTCACTGCCTTCGCGCTTGCCCTTTTCGCGCAGGCGCAGGAGCAGGTCCGGGATGGGAATATTGACCGGACAGACCTCGTTGCACGCGCCGCAAAGGCTGGAGGCCTTCGGCAAATCCGCGAGTTCGGGAAAGTTCTTGCCCGCGAGCAACGGCGAGAGCACCGCCCCCACGGGGCCCGGATACACGCTGCGATAGGCATGGCCGCTTGCCTGGCGATAAACCGGACAGACGTTGAGGCAGGCGCCGCAGCGGATGCATCGCAAAATGTCGCGGCAATCGCTCGCGAGCACGTCGGTGCGGCCGTTGTCGACGAAGATGACGTGCATCTCCTCCGGTCCGTCGGGCTGCGCCGGCCCTTTCGGTCCGGTGATGAACTCGGTGTAAACGGTGAGCTGTTGTCCCGTGCCCGAACGCGCGAGCAGGTTGAGCAGCAGGCCGAGGTCGCGATCGCTCGGGAGGATCTTCTCGATGCCAACCATCGCGATGTGAACCTTGGTGGCGGCGAGACAGAAGCGGGAGTTGCCTTCGTTGGTCACGAGGACGAGACGTCCACTTTCGGCCACCACGAAGTTGGCGCCCGTCAGACCGACGTCCGCTTCAAGGTACTTGTGCCGCAGGTGCGCGCGCGCGCGCCGCGTGATCGTCTCCGGATCGTCGTCGTAGGCGCCAAGGCCGTTCTTCTCGAACGAGGTCGCGATCTCCCGGCGGTTCTTGTGAATGATGGGTTTGACGATGTGCGACGGGTGGTCGTGGTCGATCTGGACAATGAACTCGCCGAGATCCGTCTCCACACACTCGATACCTTCCTTTTCCAGGAAGTGGCCGAGTTCGGTCTCCTCGGAAACCATGGTCTTGGCCTTGACCATCTTCGTGGCGCCCCGTGCGCGCAGGATGCCGAGCACGGCCTGGTTTGCGGCTTCGGCCGTCGACGCCCAATGCACCTTCACGCCGTTGGCGATGAGCTTCTCCTCCACCTTGGGCAGGTACGTGTCGAGGTTCTCCACGACGTGCTGTTTGATCTCGCCGGCGATTTCGCGCAGGCGGTCGGGATTCTCATAGTGATCGAACAACGTGCGCGTGCGCGCCTCGTGCCCCTTCTTGGAACCGTCGTACACCGCCGCGCGGGTGTCGCGGCGCAGATTGGACGCGAACAGATCGATCTGTTGAAACTTCATAGCAAGCCCCCGTTCTTGAGCGCGTCACGCAAGACCTGCGCAATATGCTGGGACCGGATAGGCCTCTCCTCCTTTTCAGCGAGACCGCCCATGTGCATGAGACAGCTCATGTCAGCCGAGACAAGCACGTCCGGCTTCGCGGCGCGGATGTGATCGAGCTTCAGCGTTCCCATGGCCGAGGAGATGTTGGGAAACGTCACGGAGAACGTTCCACCGAAGCCGCAGCATTGCTCGCCCTCGCCAAAGGGCGTGAGGTTGAGTCCGTCGATCGATCCCAGCAACGCGAGCGCAGCCGTGCCGCTGTGGGTGCCGCGCGAGTGACAGGCGCGATGAAACGCCACCGCTGCCTCGTAGCGACCAGGCCACGTCTTGACCTCAAGCCCGTTGACAATGAAGTCCGCCAATTCCCACGTGCGTCGACCGAGCGCCTCGACTTCCGCCAGGTCGGGCTCCTTTTCGAATTCGAGCACGGCACCGTGAAACATCATCGCGGCGCACGAGCCGGACGGCACCACAACCGGCTCCTCGCCGGCGAAGGTGCGGACGGTGTGACGCACCACCTTGCGCGATGCCGGCCAGTCGCCGCCGTTGAAGGCGGGTTGCCCGCAGCAGGTCTGCCCCTCGGGAAACACCACTTCGCAACCGAGGTGTTCGAGCACCTGCACCGTCGCTGCGGCCACGTCGTCGTAGAAGGCGTCGCAAAGGCACGTCGCCATCAATTGGACACGTTTGCCATGAGGCTGGGCACGTTCGTGATTCAACATAACGGGTTTGACGTCACGGTGATCACGACCCCTTTGGGCGCAAACTTTATTGTGAGAGCTCTTGCGCGTTTGTGATAGATATTGAGAACTCAACCCGCCACCCTCACCGACCACCCCTCTTTTCCTCGCATGCCTTCCACTGTCTATTCCGCCGCCGTCGATCTCGGCGCCACCAGCGGGCGCGTCATTCTTGGCGCCTGGGCCAGGAACCACCTCACGCTCACGGAGGTGCACCGGTTTTCGAATACGTTCCGCTCGATCGGCACGCATGACTATTGGGATATCGCCGGCCTTTGGCATGAGATCCAGACTGGCCTGCGCAAGACCGCGGCCGCCCTGCCCCGCCGCACCACGCTCGCCTCGGTTGGCGTTGACACGTGGGGAGTGGACTACGCACTGGTCAACGATGCCGGGCGTCTTGTCTTCCCGGTGCACGCCTATCGCGACGCGCGCACGCAGGCCGGCTTGCGTCGTCTTGGCAACACGCGCGCCGCGCTCGACCGCGTCTATGCCGCCACGGGCATTCCAAATGTTTTCTACAACAGCAGCCTCCAACTCGAGGAGGTCGTCGCCCGTTGTCCGGCCGTCGAGGACCTCGCCACGCGCTGTCTCTTCCTGCCCGATTACTTCAACTACCTGCTTTCCGGCCGCATGGCCAACGAGCTCACGATCGCGAGCACCTCGCAGCTGCTCGACGTCCACTCAACCGACTGGTCGCGCCCGGCCTTGGATCACTTCCGCGTCCCGCCGCAATGGTTCTCCAAGCCCGTGCTCTCCGGCACGAAACTCGGCCTGATCAAAGGCTTCCCCGAACTGAAGGGCGCGAAGGTCGTCGCCGTGCCCGGTCATGACACCGCCTGCGCCTACGACGCCATGCCGGCCGCGCCCGACGGTTCCGATCTTTACCTGAGCTCCGGCACGTGGTCGCTCGTCGGCTTCGAGAGCGACGTGCCGGTGCTTGGCGCCGGCGCGCTCTCCGCGCGCATCTCGAACGAACGCATCGGCGACGGACGTTATCGCCCGCTCACCAACGTCATCGGACTCTGGCTGCTCGAAGGCACGCTGAAGGACTTCGCAACCCGCCCCCAAAACGACCGCGAGTGGGCCGCGCTCATCACCGCGGCCGATAAACTGCCCGCACCCGGCACGCTGCTCGATGTCACCGATCCCGCGCTCGCCAATCCGTCCTCGATGCGCGCTGTCATTGACGGACAACTACGCAGGCGTAGGGTGAAGCCTCCCGCGAACCTCGCCGGGTACATGCGCCTCATCTGCGACTCGCTGGGGCGCGGGCATGCGGACGCGATGCGCGCCTTCGAGCGCATGGCAAACCGGACCTTCAAGCGCATCCTCATGGTCGGTGGCGGCTCGAAGAACCGGCTGCTTTGTCAGGCCACGGCGGATGCCGCCGGTATTCCGGTGGTGTCGTTCAACCTCGAAGGCACGGCCGTCGGCAACCTCGCGAGCCAGCTCATCGCCCTCGGTGCAGTGAAAGACCTCGCGACCTTCCGGCGCCACCTCGGCGCAACGCTGGAGCAGAAGGTGTACAGGCCGGCTTGAAGGGCGTGCGGATGACCGGCACGGATGGGGACATCCGTCACTGCACGACAACCTGACTGACGGGCGCCGCCGGCTGCATCGTAGTGATTCGGACGGCGGTCACAGCGGCGCCGGTCATGTGTTTTGCGTCAACTGACGCAAAACAGCGTAAAGCATCGCCAGCCGCGGCGTATCCACCCCGGAGGCCTGGGCGCGGCGCAGGGGCTCGCCCCAGATGGGCTCCACTTCGACTTCCCGCTTCGCGAGATAGTCGACCAGACTGGACGGCGCATAGGGGCCCATCGGCGGAGTCACGTCGAACTGCTTGCGCTGAAATTCTTCCGGAATCGTGTAGCCCAGCGCACGGGCGGCCGCCGCGATTTCCTTCATGAGCGCCCGCACCTGCGCAGCGAGTTCGGGATTTTCACAAATCTTGTCTGTGGTGATCCCTCCCGCGGCAATACTGAGGCCGTTGAAGGGAATGTTCCACACCAGCTTCTGCCAGCGGGCCTCCGCCAGCGAGTCGGCGACGTTGCACACAATGCCCGCGTCGTTGAGCAGGGCGGCCAAGGCTCGGGTCCGGTCCGAAGCCGGCCGCTCAAATTCACCCATCGTAATCGAACCCGGATGCAGGCAGGTCACCTCCCCCGGCGCGGTGCGCATGGTGGCGATGAAACAAAGCCCGCCCAACACCCGCTCGGCGCCGACCACATTGGCCATTTGCTCCTCGCTGCCGAGACCGTTTTGCAACGTCAGCACCGCCGTGCGTTCATGCAGCAACGGCGGGAGCAAGCGTGGCAACTCGGCGTTGGCGGTGGCTTTGAGCGTCACGATAACCAGATCGACCGGTCCAATCTCTGCCGAAGAGCCGAACGCTTCGACTGTCGGCAGCGCAAACGAGCGGTCGCCTTCGACGACCCGAAGTCCCTGCTGCCGAACGACCTCAAGGTCGCGACGCATGAGGAAGCGCACCTTGCGTCCGGAACGGGCCAGACGCGCCCCATAGTACGTGCCGATGGCCCCGGCGCCGACAATCGCGATCGTGGAAAACATGGCGGAAGACCGTAGGAAACGAGGCGAACGAAGCAACGGCGCAAGCAACTCCTTCTCCCGCCCCCAAGCTTGCGCGGTCCCGCGGAAAGGCGCACGTTGCCCGATCTCATGTCCACCACCACCCTAGCCGCGCCTGCCGCCGCTCCGACCGCCCGTCCGGCGCGCCCGGAGCTGCTCGCGCCCGCCGGGGATTGGGAGTGCGCCCACGCGGCCGTCGAGAATGGCGCGGACGCGATCTACTTCGGCCTGGAGCGCTTCAACGCGCGCATGCGGGCCAAGAACTTCACGCAAGCCGACCTGCCGGAGCTGATGGCGTTCCTGCACCGTCGCGGGGTGCGCGGCTACGTGACGTTCAACACCCTCGTCTTTACGCCCGAACTCGACGACGCGTCCGACTACCTGCGGACGATCATCGCCTCGGGCGTCGACGCGGCCATCGTTCAGGACGTCGGGATCTGCCGCCTCATTCGCGCGCTCTCGCCGGATTTCCCGATCCATGGGTCGACCCAAATGACCGTGACAAGCGCGGCCGGCGTCGACTTTGCCCGCGAACTTGGCGCGGAACTCGTGGTGCTCGCACGCGAGAATTCGCTCAAGGAAATTGAGGCCATCCAGACTGCCCAGCGCGCCGCCGCCATCGCTGCGGGTCAGCCCGACCGTCCGCCCTTGCCGCTCGAAGTCTTCGTGCACGGCGCGCTCTGCGTGGCGTATTCCGGCCAGTGTCTCACCAGCGAATCGCTCGGCGGCCGCTCCGCCAACCGCGGCGAGTGCGCCCAGGCCTGCCGCCTGCCGTACGATCTCGTCTCCGACGGCGAGAAAGTCGACCTCGGCGACCGTAAGTACCTGCTCAGTCCGCAGGACCTTTCCGGACTCGACGTGCTGCCCGAACTCGTTCGCGCCGGCGTCGCCTCGCTCAAGATCGAAGGACGCCTTAAGAGCCCCGAATATGTGGCGAGCATCACCCGGGTTTACCGTCAGGCGCTCGATCAGATTTTCGGCGAAGCGACGCGTCCGCTCGACCACGACCGTGCGCGTTATGAATTGTCGATGACGTTTTCGCGCGGCCTCTACACGGGCTGGTTTCGCGGCATCCATAATCAGGAGCTCGCGCACGGCCGCTTCGGCACCAAGCGCGGCGTGTTCCTCGGCACCATCGCGCGCGTCGGTGACGACCACGTGATCCTTCGCCTTGAGTCCGCCCTGAAGCTGGGTGACGGCGTCGTTTTTGATGCGGGCAACCCTGCCGCAGGCGAAGAGGGCGGCCGGGTGTACGAGGTCAAACCGCTGGCTGGCGGCGAAAACCTGCTGCGCTTCGGCCATGGCGACATCCGCTTCCATCGCATTCGTCCGGGAAACCTGTTGTGGAAAAACGACGACCCGGCGCTTGATCGCGAACTGCGCGCGACCTTCGCCGGCGACAAGATCCGTTTCCAGCGCCCGGTTTCATTCGAAGTTCACGGCCGGGTCGGCGCGCCGCTGACGGTGATTGTGAACGACGGCGAGGGCCACGTCGTACGCGTCGTCTCGGCCGCCCCGCTCGCAGCCGCTGTTTCGCAACCGCTGACCGCCGAGCGCCTGCGCGAACAACTCGGCCGCCTCGGCGGCACGCCGTTCAGGCTGGGCGACCTCGTGAGCGAACTCGAGGGCGAGGTCATGCTGCCCTTAAGCGAACTCAACCGCCTGCGGCGCGAAGCCGTCGAAGCTTTGGATGCGCAACGGGCCGCACCGAAACGTTGGACCTCACTCCCCGGGCCCTGGCGGGAGCGCATCGATGCCCGGCCCCTGTCTTTCTCTGCTTCAACAGCAACGACCCCCGAAATCATCGCGGTTATCCGCGAACTCGCCCAACTCGACGCCGCTTGGGAAGCCGGGGCACGCACGATCTATGCGGAGTTCGAAGACCCGAAACGTTATCGCGATGCGGTGAAGCGTTTTCGCGAACTCCAGGCCGGCGAATCCTCCGCCGCACCGGCCGCGCCGACGTCGACGCTTTGGGTCGCCCCGCCCCGCATTTTCAAGCCGGGAGAGGAATGGATTCTCAAACAAGTGCGTTCCTGCGAAGCCGACGGCTACCTCGTGCGCAACGCGGAGCACCTGGCGTTCTTCGCCGCCGACCGGAAGCGCGGCGATTTTTCGCTCAACGTCGCCAATCCGCTCACAGCCGCATGGTACCTCGAGCGTCACGGGCTCGAACGCGTCACTGCCAGCTACGATCTGAACATTCTCCAGCTCGAAGCCCTGCTCCAAGCCGCGCCTGCCGCTGCCTTCGACCTCACGATTCATCAGCACATGCCCATGTTTCACATGGAGCACTGCGTGTTTTGCGCGTTCCTTTCTTCGGGCAAGGACTACCGCGACTGCGGCCGTCCCTGCGACAAACACCGCGTCTCGCTGCGGGACCGGGTAGGCGCCGAACTGCCGCTCAAGGCGGACGCGGGATGTCGCAATACCGTGTTCAACAACCGAGCCCAGACCGGAGCCGACTACGTTCAGCGCCTGCTGGGCCTGGGCGCCCGCCACTTTCGGGTCGAATTTGTCACCGAGTCACGGGAGGAGGTGCGCCGCACGCTTGATCGCTACCAAAAGCTTCTGCGCGGGGAGTTATCCGGCGCCGACGTCTGGCGGGAACTCAAGCTGCTCAACCAGTTGGGCGTCACCCGTGGCCAGATGGAAACGGCTCCCCAAGTGATTTTTAAGAAGCGTTGAGCAGATCGATTCTTCGATCGTTCTGATTTCCCTCCGAACAGCGGACGCAGTTTTGTCGTCGTGGTTTGAAACGGCCGGGCCGCCGCCCCACTCCTTTTCCCCTAAAAAAGCCAAGGCCGGGTCACCCGAAGGCAACCCGGCCAGGTCCAGCTTCAACTAACAATCCCGGAAACGTTGGTCTCCGGGAATTTATATGGGCTAACCAAAGAACGGTCGTACGAGACGACGCCCAAATAGACCAATGCCTCCGGAACCGGTTCCATGAGGTTGCGCAGATTTTGTTCTGAAGTTTTCCGCTGTGCACCGGGGAAATAGGGAGTCGCCTCCCGAGGACAAACCGTTTTCTCCTCTCCCTCCACCCCCGCCACCATGACGCCCCCTGCCCCCCCCCGTGACTCGCGCCCGCCCCTGCCGACCGCCGCAGCCACGGGCCCGGCACCCAAGGTCGCCGACCTTGAGATCAAAGACGCCGCCTTGATCTTCAGTGCGGTGTGGCAGGCGTTGGAGGCCGAGATCGGCCGCGAGAACCTGCGCTTCCCCAAAGAATTCATTCTGCTCGGCGGCGCTCCCGGTGCCGGCAAGGGGACCAACACCGGCTTCATTCTTAAAGCCCGCGGACTTACGTGCCCTCCGATCGTGATGAGCGCCTTGCTCGACTCGCCCGAAGCCCGACGCATCAAGGATTCCGGGGGCATGGTCGGCGATCGCGAGGTGGTCGCCATCCTTCTGCGCGAATTGCTGCGGCCGGAGTTTCGCGATGGGTGCATCCTCGATGGCTTTCCGCGCACCAAGGTGCAGGTCGAGTGCCTCAAGTTGCTTGTGACGCGCATGCATGCCCTGCGCCGGGACTTCTACGACACCCCCCTCAGCATCCACTTCCGCCAGCCCACGGTGCACATCATGGTCCTGTTTGTCGACGAACGGACTTCCGTCGAACGTCAACTTCACCGCGGTCTCGAGACCAAACAACACAACGAAGAAGTACGGCGTACCGGTATCGGGGAACTGATGGAGGAGCGAGCGACCGACTACGACCGCGCGCTCGCTCAGCGTCGGTACCGGGTGTTCAAGGAACAGACGTGGGACGCCCTGCAATCCCTGAAGGAGACGTTCCACTATCATTTCGTCAACGCGCAGGGCGCCGTCGGCGAGGTCGAGCAAAACATTCTCAGGGAACTCCAGTATCAGAGCACGCTGGAACTTGATCCGCGCACCAACGACCGCCTGCGGGCGATTCCGGTGGCCAGCGAGATCATCGTCCACGCCCGCCAGGAAATGGTGAAGCGCCTCGACTCCTACGAGGTCGAACACCGCGAACTTTTCGCGAAAGTCGTCACCTTCGTCGCGGAAAAGATCATGCCCATCGTGTACCGACACGCGATCTCTGGCGCCACCTTGGTCAACACGGAGGATCGCGTGCTCGACGACCCCCTCGCCCTGGCCATGCTCATCGACATTTTTTCCGAGCGGGGCTATCACGCAGTGGTCGACCTGCATCGCATCGAGGTGCCCGAGAAGTTCGACCTTGCGACTGGCCAGATCACCTGCCGGATCAAGAAGGTCTACCGCGTCCAGATTCGATTCCAAGGCTCGGAGATCCGGCGCGGTTGAGAGCGGCCGCCAGGCAGCCGCGAATCACCCGGACGAACCGGCCGCCGGGAACCTCACGGTGACCGTCGTGCCCTCACGCGGACGACTCTCGAGGCTGAAAGAACCTCCGACTTTGGCCGTCAATTTTTGCACAAGCACGAGCCCAAGCCCAAGGCCCTGCTGCTCGAACGTGTCGCGATCGAACTGATGGAACAATCCGATGCGGGCAATTTGCTCGGAGGTCATTCCGCGGCCGCGGTCGGTCACGGAAAAAGCACCGTCGGCTGAGAGGTCCACGTGCACGGGCGTGCCCTTGCGCGAGAACTCGCAGGCATTGTCGACCAGCTCCTCAACGATGGTTGCAAGGGACCGGACCTCTCCTGGCAGAAGACAGGGCTCGACCGTCACCGACACATCATCACCCCTCCCGTGGCGCTGCGAGACGGTCTCCACCTGCGTGGCAATGACCTCTTTGACCGTCGCCGGAAGCACCACCGCCAGCCGGGGATTCTGCCCGACGTCCTCGGAGTCGAGGTCCAGAATGGCGAGGTAGTTCTTGAGCGTGCGGTGCAACCGCCAGCCCGACCGCTCGATGCCAGCGAGGATGTCGTTGAGCTCATCCTCGCGCAGCTGTCGCAGATCGCCACGCAAGACTTGAACGAGGCCCAAAATGCCCGCAAGCGGGGTGAAGAATTCGTGCGGCAGCGTAGAGCGGAGATTGGCTCGCAGGTCCGCAATCAGCCGGTTCTCCACGCGCCAGTGCACGTGAGCGCGACGCAGGCGCGCGCTCACGCAGCGGGAAAATTCTTCGTACGTGAACGGCTTCTCGAGGAAGTCGTCCGCCCCCAGATCCATGCTCGCCCTCGAAGTGAAGGTCTCGACGTTGCCCGTCATCAGCACGACCTGCGTCGCACCCAAAGTTGCATCCTCGCGCAACGCCTGCAAAACGGTCCGCCCGTCGGTGCCGGGCATGTTGATGTCAGTGACAATCAGATCCGGCACATGCTCGCGCGCAAGCTTGAGCCCCTCGTCGCCGGAATCGGCTTCGAAGACGCGATAACCTTCATTGCGCAGGGCGAGTCCAAACGTGCCGAGGATCTCGGGATCGTCGTCGATCAAAAGTACGCTTTTGGGATACGCGGCCGGGAGGGGCGGGGTGGTATTCATGGTGCGATCAATCCAACCCTCGTCGAACCGGGCATCCAAAGGGGGACACCTCGTGCCGAAGCGTGTATTCCCCAACGCGCGCACCGGCTTGGCTGCCTCGTTCACCGACAGCAACGCTCCCCTGCGCAACAGGCGCTGCCCATTGCCCTTCGGCCGCGAGGCTCAATCGCATGCGATCCACGAGAGCTCCACGGTAATCGACGTCCACCTATCAATCAAACACGAACTGTAGCTCCAAGAACAGGGGGCGGCAAAGCCTGCGGACGGCGAGCGAGGCGATCCCGACTCCCCGTGCCGGACCAGAACCAGGCTCAGCGGATATCGAACGACTGGCGGCTGAGCGGAAAAATCGCCCGCCCCAGACGCTCGGAACTGATGCGTTCGACCTGCAGACCCACGGAAGGGTTGTGGGTCAGGAAGCGAAGAAACTCACGCTTGTTGATTGCAATGCAGCGGGCCGTGGTGCGGGCGTTCACATCGGCGACCACCCGGCTATTTTGGAGCAGGCCGATTTCGCCAAAGAACGCCCCGGCGCGCAGCACACGGCGACGGCGCTTGCCCAGCACCACCTCCACCCGGCCTTCCTGCACAAAGAAAAGGTCCAGCGTGTCCTCGCCCTTGCGGATGATCAGATCGCCCTCGTGGCAATCGACGGAGGTCGTAAGTTGCACGAAGCGGGCGAGCGCCTGCGGATGCCAGTGCGCACAGAGGGAGATGCGGCGCAGAAAAGGCTGCCGAACGGCGGACTGCTCGACCGGCTGCACCCCGATGCGCGTCACGACGCACTCCATGAAGTCCGCCATGGACAGGGACAGGAAGCAAAGCCGCGTCCGCGCGCGCGCCCGCACCCTTCGCTTCGGGTCCGCCACGCGATGCGCGCCAAACACCTCGTATTCCGCGAGGGGCCCGACCTTCTCAAGATGCCCCGTGGGCCCCCGGCGGTGCTGCTTGACCTCTCCGGAAAGGATGAGTCCGACGAACGCCGGGGTGTCGTCAAAATCGAAAAGCCTCGTACCCGCAGAGACCTCACGAATCTCCAGACGTTGCGCCACCTCATGTTGCTGTTCGGGTGTAAGCCGGCGATAGAGGGACGACTGGAGCAAATGCGCCCCGATCGTCCTCGGATCGATCACATCGGCCGGCTCGAACTTTTGCCGCCGCTGCCAAAGACGCATCAGATTGCGAATGACCTTCCAGCGGCGCCAGCACCACCAGGCCACTTCCGCACCCACGAGCAGCACGACGACCGCTGCCATCCACACGCCAAACACGGATCCGGTCTGAATCCACCACTCCCGTTCAAACCACCATGATGCCGGCCACAAGCCGGTTGCCTTCAGCGTGAACGCCACCACCAGCGCAACCCATGCCACCCCGAAAATCAGCGAGCTCGCCGCCACCCGCGGTGCCGTTGAGCGGACCGCCGCCTTGCGCCGGGCATAGAGACCACGGTTCGCTTCGAACAGATAATCGCGCTTCGTGTCGGGGCGCAGCCGTTGGAAATACACTTCGAGCGCCCGCACGATTTGACCGTCCATCACCGGGCGGAGCTGCCACAACCAACCCACGATCGCCGGAAGACTCCACGCGGGCATCGCGGCCATGGTGACGGCCGCCGTCAATGCGGTGGGCAGAAACTGCACCACGATCGCCGCGAATTGCTGCTCACGGGTGCCAAGATTAGCGTCGCGAAGATCGAAGGCGAGATGCGGGGTCCAGGTTCGCCAGGCCAGTCGCGGCCGGTACACCCGCCCGTCCGCGCCGGTCACCACCGCCGCCGCGAGCATCTGCCCGAGGCTTAACGCCCCGCACACGAGCGCCCAACCCTTGAGCAGGTCCAGGGGCACAAACGACGGCGCCCAGCCCGGCAAGAACACCAAGCCGACCAGAACCAGATTGACCAGCACCGACAGCTTGACCGGCCAACCCTTACCCACGCCAAACCAGCGCACAGCCTGCGCCGGCGGCGCCGAGACCGGTTCATCGCGAAGAATTTTTGCGCGGTGCGCCTTGAGCACGACCTCATAAAAATCGCGCAACGGCGGACAGGTCCGCTCCTCCAGCATACGCTTGAGCGCGTCGGGAACTTTCGTGGGCCGCGCGAACTGTTCGATCACGCTCCAATCTGCCTTCGTGATCCGGAGATACGAATGCGCCACGGGATTCTTGACCGTGAATATGCCGTTGATCGCCTTCCCCGACCTCACCTCAGGATCGAGGTGAAGGCTCACCGCCGTGAGAAGAAGGTGGTGTTCCATGGTCGCGCGCCAGATCAGGCGCCACCCGCCAGGGGGCCGTCGCGGCGGGGCGCATGCAAGGCATCGCGCACCACCGCACACAGAGTGGCGAGGCTGAACGGCTTCGTCAGCAACGGAACGTCATGAAGATCGGGCAGCCACAGATCCTCCTCCGTCACATGCCCGCTGAAGAGCACCACGGGAAGATTCGGCGCGAACGACCGCACTTTGCGCAGCAGTGTGATGCCATCCATGCGCGGCATCATCACGTCTGTGATCATGAGATCGAAATCCACCGCCCGATCACGCAACACCGCGAGCGCCGCATCCGCCTCGGGAACGTCCTCCACTTGGTAACCAAGATGGATCAGCGACGCCCGCACCACGGCCCGCACCTCGGCATCGTCGTCGACCACCAGTACGCGCGATATCCGGCCTGAGGTCATGACCGCCTCCCCCTTTTCGTCCGGCGGCTTCATGGTTCAACCCTCCCTGGCTTCACTCTGCCCTCATCGGGCGCCGCATCGCGCGACGCCTCCGGGGCCAATTCGATCCGGGCAACGTTGAACGTCGCCGGGCATGGCGTATGGACTGCCAAAATACCGCTGTGTGCTGGAACCACCTACCGCTTGTGCCCACTAGGCCCAAACGGGTCAAGGAGGCAATGCAGCTGGACTGCGGATCATCCAATTCGTCGTCATAAAACCACCTTGATCGCATTCGATGAGAATGCCCCGCTAGAGCCGTTCAGGCAGTCGCGCCGAACGGCGTTCCCAGCAATCTTTCACAAAGCACGAGTGACGTTTTACGATCCACGGCCCCTCCTGGATAGAGCGGAGCCGGCGTCCCGCGCACCGGCGCCGCTGAGACGTCCTCGACCAGCCGGTCCAAGTCCGCCAAGGCGTCATTGAGCGCCTCAGCCTGGGCATTGAGCTCCGTCGCCGCGCCGGCACTTTCCTCGGCGCCCGCGGCGTTCCTTTGGGTCACCCGATGCCTTCGCGAAACCGCGCGGTATTCACTCGTTCGATACCGGTGCGCCGCTCGGAGGAGGCGTTGGCGATCTCGGCCACTAGTTCTTGAGCAACTGCAGCACGCTCTGCGGCGTCTGGTTGGCCTGGCTGAGCATGGCGGTGCCGGACTGCATCAGGATGTTGTACTTCGCGAGTTGCGTGGACTCGGTTGCGACGTCGACGTCGCTGATCCGCGACACGGCCGCGTCAAGATTCTCGCGTTCGATCTGCAAGGTGGAGAAGATGAGTTCGAGACGCGACTGTACCGCCCCCAGACCGGCGCGTTCGTCGGAGAGATCGCCGGTCGCGGCGTTGAGCGCGTCGATGACACCCGGCGACATGAGGTCGAGGACATACGCTCCCGCACCATCCTGGCGGATGAGGTCGCCCATGGCACCGTCGCGCAGATTCGCGCGCGGGAGCGTGAGCGTCTGGTCCGCGCCCTGACCGACGAGCAACTCGAGGCCCGTGGCGGATCCGGCGTCGTCGCCGAACAAAACAATCCCATTGAACGTGCCGAGCGGATCCGTGACGCCGGAGGTTCCGCCAATCTGCGCGGTCGTGCCACCAATCGTCTGGCGCAACTGGTCGCGAAGGGCGTCGAACTCACGCCGATACAGATCCACGTCGGCGGGGTTCTTGGTCGCATCCTGCGCGAGAATCGCCAGCTCGCTCAGACGCGAGAGGCTCTTGCCCATGCTGTTCATGAACCCATCGGAGGTCTGAACGTAGGAGATGGCGTTCTGCACGTTGGTGCCCGCCGCAGCCACGCGACGGTTTTGCGCGCCGAGCTTCTCCGCGGCGGCGAGGGCGGCGGCGTCATCGGACGGCTTGACGATCTTCGAGCCCGACGAAAGGCGGCTGAGCGAGCGTCCGAGCGTCTCGTTCGTACGGTTGAGGTGCTGGGCGGAAGCGAGGGCGTGGGTCTGGGCGGTGATGGCGCTCATGGGAGGGTGGATTTAAAGTGTGAGGATCGAAATGTCAGAGGCAGGGTCGGAGAACGTTCTCTTTCCCCGCTCTTGAATTTTCTCGGGCTCGAAACGATGGCGGTTGTTCAGGCCTGGGCGGTCGGCGCGGGAGCCGGAGCTGCGGCAGGGGCTGGTTTGCGGGAAAGCTTCGGCAGCGGGCTGCTGCCGGGGCTGGGGGCGCGCACGGCGGCGGCCTGATTGCTGGCGGCGATGTCGGTCAGCACTTCCTTGCGAAAGATTGCGATGTCGCGTGGGGCGGCGATGCCGATCTTGACCACGTCACCCTCGATGCGGGTGATGCGGATCTCGATCGAGTCGCCGATGACGATCGCTTCGTTGACCTTGCGGGAGAGGACGAGCATGGCGCGGGTCCTTTCAGGCGGTGCGGGCGCACTCGGTCGCCTGCGCGTTTTCGACGAGCGCGTGGTGCGCGCTGTACTTGGAATAGTTCGAGACGACCAACTGGCGTCCGACGCGGGTGCGCCGGTTCACCACGATGGGGCCGATGAGGTTGACCGTCGCCTGCACCGGGTCCTGATGCCGCACCGTGACGATGTTGAGAATCATGGCCTCGGCGGGCGTGCGCAAATCGAGCTGGTGCGCGTCTTCGTCAAAGATCTCCGGCTCGTAGCCCGGCACGATGCCGCCCGGCTCGATCACCACAAAGTGCACGCTGTCGATCGTGCCGTGGAGTTTCATCCAGAGGAACGGCAGGTGGTCGGGCATGTAGAGCAGCTCGGCGCGCTTGAAGTCGGCGAAACCGATGATGCCGTGGGGGAGGATCAGCTCGTTCGCCGGCGGCGTGTCGAGATCGGTGGGAAACAGTTCAGGCAGAAACTTCATGGTGAAAAAGGAATCGAGGATGTGGCGTGGGTGAACAGGGCTTAGCGGATATAATCGAGAAGCGAGAGGCGCATGATGCTGGCGGAGGACTGGAGGGCGGCTTGATAAGAGGTAAGAGCCTGGTTGAGGCGAACGACCGCCTCGGGCAGGTCGATGTCGGCCTCGGAGGAGATGAGTTTCTGTATGTCATCCGTGCGCGAGGTCAGCAAGGTCCGACTGGCCTCGATGCGCGTCTGGATGCCGCCCTGCTCAGCCACGCCATTGACGAGAACGTCCTCACCGGCGAGCAGCGTGCCCTGCGCGGCGATGACCGCCGCGCCGTCGTTGGCGGTAAGGGCGTCGCGCATTTCGACCAGTCCATTGATGAAGTCCCGCACACCCGTATTGGTGGCGTTGTCGGTGCCCGGCGTGACGTTCGTGGTTTCGGAAAGCGAGACCGCGAGACGGTCGGCGTTGCCGGCGTAGGCCACACCGGTGATCCGGCCGTCGGCATCGCGCGTCGCCACGTAAGGGGGCGCATCGACCGCCGTGCCGGCAAACATGTAGTCGTTGCGAAAACGGGTGTTGGCGAGCTGCACCGCCTGCTCAATGAGCTGGTTCACCTCGGAGGCATAGGCTCGGGCCGCCTCGGGGCTCGTGACTCCGGCGCCCAGCGCGCCGATCTCGCCGCCGCGGTCGGAAACCTTTTTCATCTCGCGCAAGGCCGAGTACGACGCCTGAGACAACTCCATCGCGCGGTCGATGTTCCGCCCATACTGAAGAAGGGAACGCGACTCGCTTTCGAGATTCAGCACGCGACCCACCGCGATGGGATCGTCGCCGGGGTTGAAGATCCGCTGTCCCGTCGCCACCTGCACCTGCAGCTTCGACTGCTGCGAGCCGAGCTGCTGGATCTGCTTTATGACCGTGTTGGAAATGCTGAGAGTGGAGACGCGCATGTTAGTAAATCCCAAACACCATTTCCCAAACGCCAAAGAAGCCAGACATGGTCCGAAGGGCCGCAGGAGTCATCATTGGATGTTGGACGTTCGATGTTGGACGTTCGGTCGCGGCTCACCCGCGACCGAGCTGGTTGACGACGTTCTCGAGCAGGCTGTCGACGACGTTGAAGAAGCGGGAAGAGGCCTGGAAGGCGCGCTGGAAACGAGTGAGATCGGCGAGTTCCTCATCCATCGACACGCCGCTGACGCTGTCGCGCTGCGCACGGACGATGCTGGTGATGTTGGTCTGATCGGCAGCGCGGGACTCCGCGGTCGAGAGCGCCTGGCCGAGACCGCTGACCGTCTGGCTGTAGAAGCCGCTGAACGTGCCATCGATGCCGTCTCCTCCGCCCGTGGAAAAGGCCCGCGAGGCGAGCGCGCCGACCGCAAGCGCGATGGCATTGTCGCCGGCTGCGCCACCGTCGCTGGCCTTGAGGCCGGCGGCCGTGAGGCCGGCTTGGAGCGCAATCGTGCCCGCCGTCACGCCACCGGCCGCAAAGAAATTGCCCGTCGCGCCGCCGGGATTGTAGGCGGTGTTGACGGACGTCACCAATTGACTGGCGAGCGCGTCGAGGTTGTCACGCAAGGTCTGCACCGCACCGTCCCGCGCACTGAGCGCACCTTGAATCGAACCGGAGGCAAGGGCCAGTGCGGTGGCGGGAGTACCGGCACTGAGCGTATTGCCGTCAAAGGTTACCGGACCGGTGACCGTGGCGAGGTCGACCAGAATCACCTCGTTGCCCAGGGTGTCTCGGGCCGAAACCTGAAGTTGTCCCCCACCCGCCTCGCTCACGGTGACGTTGAGCTTGGCGGCGAGTTCTTCCAGGCGCGCCTGGCGCTGGTCGCGCAGATCGACGGCCGAGCCGGGTTTGTTGATCTCGAAGCGGCCGATCTGGCCATTGAGTTCGGCAACACCCTCCAGCAGGCGGTTGATTTCGCCCACGTCGGACTCGACCTGCGCGTTGAGATCGGTCTGGACCTGGGCGATACGTGTATCCGCGAGCTGGAGACGATCGGTGAGAATGGCCGCCTTCTGCAGGAGCACCGCCCGTTCGCCGTGATCGGTCGGGCGGGAGGCCAGGCTCTGGAACGCGTTGAAGAAGTCGTCGAGCGCCGCGCCGATGCCGGTGGCGGTGGTCGTGCCGGAACCCGTTGCGGCGGCACGATCAATGATCTCGCCCAAGGCCGCCTGGGCGCGCTGGAAGGCGTCGCGCCCGGTGTTGGCGGAGGACTCCAGCGACAGGTCCCGCATGAGCTGGCGGTCGAGCAGCGCGTCGCGCAACTGCTGGATCGCGCGCACCTCAAGACCGAGGCTCTGCGCACCCTGCGGCGTCATCACCGTGCCGCGGCTGCCGTATACGACACGCTGCCGGGCGTATTCGGGATTGTTGACGTTCGCCAGGTTTTTGCCGGCGGTTTCCAAGGCACGGCTGTGCGCATTAAGCGCCTGCACCGAGGAAGAAAGACTGCCGAAGAGACCGGACATGGGAGTGAAAAGTAGCGGGGAGTGAGTAGCGAGTAGACGGTGGCGAAGAGACGCGGGCGGCGGAGGGCTTTTCGGTTGGTGTGCTCGCTGCTTCAAAAATACTCAGCCGGCCACGCGCAGGGAAGCGGAGGCGCCGGGGGCGGCGACCGAGACGCGCCCGTCGGGCGAGTAGGTTTTCGTAAAGGACGCGGGCCGGAGCTGCTGGAGCAGTTCCTGATGCATCTCCACAGTACGGGCGAGCAACGCGTGGTTGTGCCGGTTGGCGCGGCGCACGCGGTGCAAGAGGACGTTCACCTCGGCGATGAGCGCTTCGAGCAGCGGCTGGGCGGCTGCCTCGATGAGCGGGAGGAGCGACCGCAACGTGGCGTTGGCCGGTTGCTGATGCTCGCGGGCGAAGTCGGCAACGAGGCGTTCGCGTTGTTCGCGCCGCTCGACGGCGGAACGGGTCTGCGTTTCGATTTCCGTGCTCAAGTGGAGAACGGCGGCGGCATCGCGCGCCAGCAGGCTCTGCTGCTGGGCCTCGAAATAGTGGAGAAGCCCGCCGTATTCGGCGAGTTCCGCGCGGAGAGCGTCAACGATGGATTCCCAACGGATGTTCATGATTCTTCAGGGATGGACGCGGCGGAACCGCGCGGGGCAAGTTGGCGGGCGATCACGGAGCCAAGGCCGAGGCCCTGGCCTTCCGTGAGTTTGGATGCGAGAATGTCAGTGAGCATGTAGCCGTACATGCCGGCGCCGGAGCCGCCACCACCGCCCTGGCCGCCCATCATGCCGTTGAGGGCGGGAGCGAGCAACTGGCGTACGAGCACGGCCTCGAACTGCGCCGCGACTTTCTGACGGTCGGCGGCCTCGTTGCCGCTTGCGCCGTGCTTCGACGCCTCGGGCGGGAGCGACGCGAGCATGTGCGCCGAGGAAGAGATGGGGGAAATGTCCATGACTCAGTTGATCACGAGTTCCGCCTGGAGCGCACCGGCGCGCTTCAGACTCTGGAAGATGGCCATCATCTCGCGCGTCGAGACGCCGAGGGAGTTGAGCGCGGTCGCAAGACGCTCGATCGTCGGGAGCTCATCGACCACCTTGAAGCCTCCCGTCACCTCATCGACCGTCGTCTGCGTGCTCGGCACGACCACGGTCTCGCCATTCGGGCTGAAAGCATTCGGCTGACTGACGCCCAGATTGGACGTGACCGTGATGGTCAACGAACCGTGGGCGATTGCGACCTGCGAAAGGCGCACGGTGGACGTGGCGACGATCGTGCCGGTACGCTCGTTGATGACGATGCGGGCCAGCGTATCAGGTCGCGTCTCGAGCGCACCGAGCGCGGCGACGAAGGCGACGTCGCGACCCTGGAATTCCGCGGGGACGGACACGCTGACCGTGGCGGCATCCTCGGGGTTGGCCGCGTCGGGCCAGCGGGTGTTGATCGACTCGGCCATTCGGGCCGCCGACGTGAAATCGGGGTTGTGCAACAGCAGTCGCACGGCGCCGTCGCGCACGAAGGCGGAAGGGATCTCGCGCTCGACGATCGCGCCTCCGCTGATCAGGCCGACCGTGGGATGGTTGCGCTGGACGGTCGCGCCGCCCGCGCCGCCCGCACCGCCGGAGAATCCGCCGATGGAGACCGGGCCCTGCGCCACCGCATAGACGCGGCCGTCGGCACCCATGAGGGGCGTCTGCAGCAGGACGCCGCCCTGGAGACTCTTTGCGTCACCCATCGAGGCAACCGTCACGTCGATGCGGGCGCCGGGCTTCATGAACGCGCCGATGTCGGCCGTGATCATGACGGCGGCGGCGTTCTTCGCCTTAATGTCGTTGGAATCGACCGAGAGACCATGGCGCTGAAGAACGTTGGCCACGCTGCGGAGCGTGACGGCGGCGTTGCTGTCGCCGTCGCCCGCGAGACCGACGAGAATGCCGTAGCCGATCAGCTGGTTGTCGCGTCCCCCCTCGACCAGCGCGAGATCCTTGATGCGGGAAGCGGAGAGGGAAAGGCTGAAAGGCTGAAGGGCTGAAAGGCTGAACAGCAGCCAACAGCCAAGCCAGGTCCGGCGTAACGAAAAGTGAATACGTGGTGCGGTCATGCGTAAGTTTCAGAGGCAGGTTAACCTTCAGCCCTTCAGTCCCTCATCCATTTCCTCAGAACGGCCTCAACCGCTCGTAGAGTTTGCTCAACCAGCCGCGCTTCTGCGCTTCGGTGAGCGTGCCTTCGCTGTGAAATTCGACGCGCGCGTCGGCGATGTTGGTCGAACGCACCGTGTTGGCGGGGGTGATGTCGTCGGGGCGGACCAGACCGTGCAGCACGACGTACTGGGTCTCGCCGGAGAAGGTCACGACGCGAACCCCCTCGATCACAAGATTGCCGTTGGGCAGCACATCGGTGACCAGCACCGCTGCGCGCGAGGAGACGCTCTGGGAATTATTGACCGCTCCGCCGCCTGAATAATTGGAGCGGCCGGCGATGGACGTCGAAGGCAGCTCGCCCTTGTGCGTGCCGAGGCCGCTGGACGCGGCGCTGAAAATGAAGCGCTCGACCGCGTCACTGAGACTCGACTGGCGCTCGGCCTTCTTGCTCTGCGTCGTCTGCGCCACGGCGGACTCCGCGATGATGATCGTAAGGATGTCGCCCTTGGCGGCGGCCTTGCGGTCGGAAAAGATGCTGCGCTCGCTGTGTCCGGCCGAGGGCCAGAGCGATTCGGCCGCGACGCGTGGAGCGACGGCGGCGAGCGCGATGAGCGCGATGAGAAGATTAGAAGCGGACATGGACACGGTTTTCATCGATGACTTGCGCGGCAAAATCCTTGCGCGATTCGGGGTTGCGAACGGTGACGACATCGCCCCGAGCGCCATTCTCCATGGCGAGGGCCTTCATGGTGACGACGAGCAGTCCGTCGGAGGCGGAGACCTCGACGAGGTCGCCTTTGCGGACGAGCGGGCGGCGCGACAGATCGCGCCAGGTGAGCGTGCGGCCGGCCGCGAGGGCACGGGAGAAAATGTACGAAGAATCCCCCACCGCGGCCGGGAGCGCATCGCGCTCGCGGAGCAGATCCACCCGACGGATGTCGAGGGAGGAGGGGTCGAAGGTCGCGCCCATCGTCAAGGGCTGACGGGAGACCCAGACATCGCGCCAGAGCGTCGCGCGGACGAGCAGCGAATAGTCGCCCACCGCGACGCCGTCGGCGAGCAGGCGGCAACGCAGCAGCATCGAGGCGGACGGCAAAGAGGGATATTCGAGAACGGAAAGTTCCCACGCCGACGCGACCTGTGTGGGCGAGGCCCAGGGACGGATGAGCTCCAACTGAAGCTCGCCCTCGAAATTGAAGTGGGCCGACAAGTCACGGGCCAGCGAGGAGAGCACGTGGTCGCGAGTGAGCGGCGTTGCGGCGTGGGCAACGGTGGACAAGGCCGACGCCGCAAGCGCGCCGACAGCGAGGAAAAGGAAGCGGACGGTTCGGGCGTTCATCGTTTGAGTTGGGCGATGTTCTGGAGCATCTCGTCGGAGGCCTGGATGGACTTCGAATTGATCTCGTACGCGCGCTGGGCGACGATGAGGTTCACCATCTCCTCGACGATGTTGACGTTGGAGGACTCGACATAGCCCTGCAGGGTGCGGGCGAATCCGTTCTCGCCGGGCTGGCCGAGCTCGGGAGCACCGCTGGCTTGGGACTCTTCGTAGAGGTTGCCACCCATGCTGCGCAGACCAGCCGGGTTGGCGAAACGGGCGAGCGAGAGACGGAAGGTCTGGGAGCCATCGGCCGTCTGCACGGTGACGTTGCCGTCCTCGGAGACTGACACGGCCGTCGCTCCCGGAGGAATGGGCTGAAAACCGCTGAGAATCGGAAGACCATCGACGTTCACGACCTGGCCTTGCGCGTTGAGCTTGAACGAGCCGTCGCGGGTGTAGGCGATCGAGCCATCGGCCCGCTGCACCTCGTAGAATCCGTCGCCCTGGAGGGCGATGTCGAACTTCTCGCCCGACTGACTGAGCTGGCCCTGCGTAAAGACCTTCGAGGTGGATGCGACGCGGGAGCCATTGCCGATCTCGATGCCGGTGGGAACGAGATTGCCGCCACCGCCATCGGTGCCGGGCGCGCGCGGTTTCTGATAGAGCAGATCTTGAAACTCGATCTTGCTGCGCTTGAAGCCCGGCGTGTTCACGTTCGCGAGGTTGTTCGCGATCGTGTTAAGGTTCAGCTGTTGCGCCTCCATGCCGGTGGCGGCTGAGTAAAGCGATAGGTTCATAGACGGCGGGTCGAGTTGGCGGGGAAAGGCCACGACAAGGGCCGGCGCGCCCCCATCGCGCGCTCGGCCAGGTAGTCGTGATTGCGGTTGTCTGTCGGGGAATTCATGGCGGCGGTCGCAGGAGAACTCAGCCGAGGGCGTCGAGCGTCTTCTGCATCTGCTGATCCAGGGAGGAAATGATGCGCTGGTTGGCTTCGTAGGCGCGGGAGATGAGCACCAAGTCGACCATCTCGCGAAGCGAGGCGACGTTGCTGCCTTCCAGATAACCCTGCTGCACGGTCGGCGCCTCAACCTGCTCCGCCTCGACGCCGGGACGGGCGGCAAACAAACTGCCATCGAGCGGATAAAGCTGAGCTTCGTCGGCAAACTCCTTCACCGACAGGCGGCCGAGTTGCGTGCCACCCTGGGTCATCAGACCGTTCTCGGTGATGACCAGCGGACCGCCGCCCTGAAGCAGCGTGATCGGATTGCCATCCGCGGTCATGACTTCGAATCCATGCGAAGAGACCAGCGTGCGATCCGAACGCATGCGAAATTCACCGGCGCGGGTGTAGGCCATGGAGCCGTCGGGCTGGCGTAGTTCAAAATAGCCTTCTCCCATCAACGCGACGTCGAACTCGCGGCGCGTGGGGTGTGCCTCGGCGTGGTTGTAATTGATGCTGCCCGTCGCCGCCGGGAAGACCATGGCGATCGAGTCACCTTTGCCCGAGGCCGTCTTGGCGCCATATTGCAGTTCGCCGGCCATCTGCGTGGAGAAATTCACCACCCGCTTGCGGTACCCCATCACCTGCGCGGAGGTGATGTTTTGGGAGACCGCATCCTGCCACTTCTCCAGAGCGGAGAGGGAAGAAGCGCTTTGATAGAGGCCGACGTTCATGTTCGCCGCTCCTTAAGCGAAAAACGTGCCTGCGAGCTATTTACTTACTTAAGTAACTTAACAACATAGCCTTAAAATTATCTATTTTCTCTTCGGTCTCCGCGCACCTTGAGAAGCAAGCGGTGGCGGCAGGATTTGCCTAGGGTATCCGTAACGCTCGCCATCGGTCCGCCTTCGCTCCCTTCCTCGTTGTAGCCGCGGGCGCCGACCGCGGTCCGTTGCCCTTTGACCAATCTGAAAAACAGATCGCCAAGCCATGCAGAAGAAACCGCCGGGGGTCGGCGCCCCCCGCTACAACTTTGCCGGCATGGCCTGTGAGCGACCGCTCAGAGCCCGGGCGGATACAAACAATCCACCTCGATCCGCTCGCCGCACGTGCACGTGACAATGAGGCGGACGACCTTGTCGCCCTCCTTGATCGCCTCGACCGTCGGGCCGTTGGGAGACGCTGCCTCGCCGCGCGAATGGGCGCAGGCGCCTGGCAAGGGTGACGGGGCGCTGGCGGGAGCACGCAGCGGAGGGGTGCTCATCGTCTTCTTTCCTTGCAAAAAAGGTTTCATGGCTCGGTGGCGGCGGTCACGCGGAAAGTCTCGACCGACTGGCTGTCCTTGAAACGCGCCGGATTAGAAAGGGCCAGGCTCAGGGTGATTCGCTGGTTCGATTCGTCCGCCGGCAAGGTATCGGGCAACGCACGGGTGTCGGCATAACCCGTCACGCGCTCGATCAGCTTATGATCGACCGCAAAGTGCACCAAACCGCGACGCGAAGCGTTGGCGCGATCCGATGACAATTCCCACGATCCGTAATTGGGCAGGGCGAGTTCCAGTTCGGAACGCGTGTGTCCGTCGATCGTCACGCGCATGCGATGACGGTCGATGAGCCACGCGATGTTTTGAATGACAAATCGTCCCCATTCGGTGAACTCCGCCGTGTTGCCGTTAAAAAGAGGGCGGCTCGCGCGATCGAAAAGCGTCAGACGCAGACCGTCGCTCGTCACCTGAATGTCGATGGGCCGGTCGGCAAGATTCTCATCGAGGTGCAGCAAGCGGTAGAAGTCGGCGGCGACCGAGTTCAGGAACGTCATCTGGATCTGCTTGTCGGCCGACGACTCCTGCTCGGAACCTGAATCGTTGCCCTTTCCCTCCGCGATCTTGTTATTGTTGAACGGCATCACCCCCGAGGTTGCCTGCATGGGGGAATTGAAGGGATTCTGAAAGTATTCGGAGGTCGCCTTGAGCACCTGCTCGTCCTGGGCGGAGATCCACAGCACGAGAAAAAGCGCCATCATCGCGGTCATGAAGTCCGCGAACGCCACCTTCCAAGCTCCTCCGTTACCGGCCATGGGCAGGGTTCCTCAAGCTTTGCCCGTGCCGAGGAGCTTCAGGGCTGCCTCCAGTTCATCGGCGGCAGGTTGCACGGAACCGTCGAGCGAGCGGCGCGCGACTTCGACGGCGGTGAGCGGGGCGAGCCCCTTGGCGAAACCCGACACGGCATGCATGATGCAGTTGAAGCAGAGCATGTCGGAGGAATTATTGGAACGGATGCGGCCGGCGAGCGGGTTGACGAAGCCGTAGGCAATGAAAATACCGAGGAGCGTGCCGGTCAGGGCGGCGGCGACTTTCTGGCCGACCGCTTCGGGGCCTTCCGCGATGGCGGACATGGTGTTGATGATGCCGAGCACGGCGGCAACGATGCCGATCGCCGGGAGCGAGTCGCCGATCATCTGCAACGCATGCACCGGGTGATCCATTTCGGACTCCTTGGCTTTCAATTCGGCGTGCATGAGATGTTCGAGCTGGTCGGGCTTGATCTTGCCGTCGATCACGGGCTTGAGGCCGTTGACGAGAAAGTGGAGCCGCTCCTTGTGCGCCAAAACCGTCGGATATCGCAGGAAGAGCGCGCTCTTCGAGGGATCCATCACGTGCTCCTCGAGCGCGATCAGGCCGTTGCGCCGGCCGGTCATGAACAGTTCGTACAAGAGCTTCAGCAATTCGACCAAGTCCTTCTTTCCCGGGGTCTTGCCCGCAAGTGCTTCCTTCGTCTTGTGGAGGATCTCCTTGATGACGTGGAAGGGCGTGGCGATGATCAGCACCCCGAGTGCAATGCCCAGAATCACCACGAACTCGGACAAATGCAGGAGCACTCCCGGGTGCCCGCCCGCCATCATGAAGCCGCCAATGGTCGCGGCAAAGACGATGAAGGCTCCGATAAGGATGAGCATGCGACGGCCGGGAAAAAGCGTGCGTCCGCCTCAGCGGTTCTGCGCGCGCTGAAGGTAGGCACGAAGGCCCAGGATGACCTGCGAGTGGATCTGACAGATGCGCGACTCCGTCAGTTTAAAGACGGCGGCGATTTCTGCCAGGCGCATATTTTCAAAATAGTACATGGCGAGGACCTTCCTCGGTATATCGGGCAACTCCGCGATCCGTTGAGTGAGAAGTTGCAGCAACTCCTCCTTTTCGAGGTTATCGCGTCCCGTGACGTCCGTTTCGTCGCGCAGCAGGTCGTGCAGCGAGGGCCCCTCGCCGTCTTCGCCTTCCGGCGTCTGATCGATGGCGAGGAAGGTGACCGGCTTGGCTTCTTCGACCCATTTCGCGTATTCTTTAGGAGAAAGGCCGAGGGCCTTGCTGACCTCCTCGTCGGTGGCGGCGCGGCCGAGGCGCTGCTCAACCTCGCCGATGGCGGCCTTGAGCTTGCGACCGCGGGCGCGGGCGCGACGCGGACACCAGTCCATGCGGCGGAGCTCGTCGAGAATGGCGCCGCGGATACGCATGGCGGCGTAGCTCGCGAAGGTGTTGCCCTGCTCCGGGTTGAACTTGCGCACTGCCGCGAGCAGACCGGTGATGCCGACGCTGTAGAGGTCGTCGGCGTCCACATGGGCGGGCACGTTGAGCTTGATGCGATCGACGACATTGCGAACGAGGGGGAGATAACGCTCGATCAATTCCTTTTCATCGATGGCGCTCGGGGAGACTCCCTGATACGCGCGCCAGGCGGTGGCGGGCGATGCTTCCATGCAGGGAACGGTGGCGGTGGCAGTATTCATGGCGGCGAGAAAAGGTTAACGGGTCTTGGGGTGAGAGGTTGAGCTGGCAGGGACAGGATTTTTGGCTTCATTGGCGGCGGCGGCGCTGACCGCGGCCGCGTGGCGGGCGAGAATGGTTTCACGGATACCGCCGACGAGGATCGTCCAGAACCAGCGGAAGAGCAGTGCCCCGACGAGGCAGCCGAGCGCGGCGTCAAACAGGATGCGGTCGGCGGGACGGTCGGCCCACCATCCGGCGGCGGCGGCGAGGGAAAATCCGGCGAATCCGCCGGCAAGAAAGACAAATTTCATGGCGTGGCAGGATCAGGATTCATGGTCGGGCAGCGTCCGGCGCACGATCGCGCCCGGCACATCCTCCTCGCAGTCGCCGGTCAGCGAAGGACCGGTGGCGAGGAAGAGGGGTTCAAGGTTCTCGTCGAAAAGGTAGTCCCAGAGCTTGCCCCACTGCGGCACCTCATCGAGGTGGGTGAAGACGAGGTGCGTGGCCCCCAGGTCGCGCCCGGCCGCATAAGCCTCGCGCAACGACGCGCGATCGTACGCGGCGTTGAGCACGAGCACGCGCTCGGTCACTTCCTCGCGGCCGAGCCAGGCTGCCAGCTGCGCGTTGTCCGCCGGACGACGCACCGAGATGCCGGGCAGGTCAAAGTAAACAAACCCTCCGGGCACCGCCGGCTGGGTTCCGCAGGGAAAATGAGCCAGCGGCACGCCGAGCGCCTCGCTGAAGACGGGCAGCGGACCAGCGGCGTTCGGCCGGTCGAACTCGACTGTCACCACGTGGCCGATACGAGCGCGGCGAAACACCTCGACGGCGAGCCATTTGCAAAGCGCGGTCGTCCGTCCCACCCCGGAGGTTCCGAGAAAGGCCGCACGGGAGAGCGGCGGGCGGGCCGGGCGGGCGTCGACCTGTTGACGAAGATGGCGGGCCGTTTCGACGAGCGCACGGTGCAGCGGCATCGTGTTCAACTCCTGCCAGTTCGCCCCGGATTGAAGTCGTCCCAACGCTCCTTCGGTCAGGCCGGAGCGGCGCAGCAGGCCTTCGAGGCCCTGCGAGGTCAGGTCGGCGGAACGCGGCGGACGCGCCACCGGGAGGTCTCCCGCCGGCTCGGCGGGTTCGGCCGAAATGCCCGACAACCGTGAACCGGGGGCGGACGAGGCCGGAGCCTTGGGCGTGGGCGAGGCATCGACCGGAGGCGTGTCCAGCTGCGCGATGACCTCAAGGCGCGATCCGGAGAAAAGCTTGCGCAGGCCCGAGCAGGCGGCCGGACGCACGGAGAGCACCCGCGCGGTCGGGCCGAGGCGCTCGCGGATCAGCGTGACCGCTTCGGCGGCGGAACGGACGGTGAACTTGTAACAGGCGCCCGGCGCGGGGCTGGAGGGTGCGGAAGACATGGGAATCAGGCGGCGACCTTAAGGGGTTCGGCGGCACGCATCAGGGCGGCCGGGGCGGCGATGATGCCGGCGTTCTCGATTTCCGTCGCGGACGGCAACTCCTGGAAGGCGAGCACGCTGACGCGAGGGAAGGACGACTCGAAGAAACGCTTCAACGGCAGCCGGATCTCGGTCGAGACCACGATCACCGCCGGGTGACCGGCCGAGATCAACTCGCCCGTGCGGCGGCCGATCTCGTCGAGCAGATGGCGCGTCGTCGACGGATCAAGCGAGAGCCCGACCTCGGTGGGCGAACGGTGCACCCGTCCGGCAAGCCACTGCTCGAGACGCGGATCGAGGGTCGCCGCCCGGACCACGCCGGGACGGCACTCGTATTCGGGCACAAAATACATACCCAGGCGCCGGCGGACGAGCTCCGAGAGGTCGTCGGGATTTTTGGACAGCGAGGCGAAATCGGCGATCCCTTCGAGAATGAGCGGCTGGTTGACGATCGCGACGCCCTCGCGCAGCAGGTTCTGGAACACGCGCTGGATGATGCCGAGCGTCACCAGATCGGGCAGCAGTTCGGCGATGAGCGCCGACTGGGTCTGCTTGAGATGATCGATGATCGACTGCACCTCCTGGCGGCCAAGCAGGTGGTGGGCGTGCTGTTTCAGCGTCTCGGAAAGATGGGTGATGAGCACCGAGGACGGATCCACGACCGTGTGGCCGTTGATCTCGGCGGTCTTCTTCTCGGCCTCGTCGATCCACGTGGCTTCAAGATTGAACACGGGCTCGCGCGTCGGCACGCCGCGCAGGCGGACCTTGCTGCCGGAGACATTCATGGCGAGCCAGCGGCCGGGCATCAGCTGGCCGCGGGCCACGGGCTTTCCGCGCAGGAGAAAACGGTACTCGTTGGATTCGAGTTCGAGGTTGTCGCGCACGGAGACGGGCGGAACAACGATGCCTTTTTCGCGGGCGAGGCCTTTGCGCACACCCGTGACGCGCGAGAGCAGTTCCCCACCCGCCTTGGCGTCGGCGAGGCCGAGCAGGCCGTAGCCAACCTCGATCGCGAAGATGTCGATCTCGATCAGCTTGCGCACATCCTCCGCGCCACCGGGCGTGGTCGACGCCGGCGCGGCGCTCGTGGCACCGTTGGCGGCACCGGCCTTGGGGTCGGAGGACTTGCCGCCGGAGGGACGTGCGTCGGCGGGCTCGGTGCCGAGCGCATAGCCGGTGCGGTCCGCATGCTCCTTGAGCCACTTGGCGAGAAATCCGAAAATCGCCGCCAGCACGAGAAAGGGGATGATCGGCATGCCGGGCAACAGACCGAACATCACCATCATCGCGGAGACGGTGCCGAGGGCGCGCGGATAGCGGAAGAGCTGGTGGGCAACCTGCGTGCCGAGGTCGCTGCTCTCGGACGCGCGAGTGACGAGCAAACCGGCGCCGACCGAAAGGATCAGCGCGGGAATCTGCGACACCAGGCCGTCGCCGATCGAAAGGAGCGTGAACTTCTGCAGGGACTCGGCGAGCGAGAGGTCCATCTGCAGCGCGCCGATGGCGAAACCGCCCACGACGTTGACGAGTGTGATGATGATGCCGGCGACGGCATCGCCGCGCACAAACTTGGATGCACCGTCCATCGCACCGTAGAAATCGGCCTCTTTCTGCACCTTCACACGTCGCGCGGTCGCGGCGGCCTCGTCGATGATTCCGGCGTTGAGCTCGGCATCGATGGCCATCTGCTTGCCGGGCAGCGCATCCAACGTGAAACGCGCACTGACCTCGGCGATGCGCCCGGCACCCTTGGTGATGACCACGAAGTTGATCACCACAAGGATGAGGAAGACGACGGCGCCGACGATGTAGTTGCCCTGAATGACAAAGTTGCCGAACGACTCGATGACCTTGCCGCCGTAGCCGTGGACGAGAATCTGCCGCGTCGAACTGATGTTCAACGCGAGCCGGAAGAGCGTCAGGGCGAGCAGCAGCGTCGGGAAGGCGGAGAACTCGGCCGGATCCTTCACATAGATGATGCCGAGCAGCACCAGGAGCGAGAGGCCGATGTTGAGCGCGAGCAGCGTGTCGAGCAGCACCGCCGGGATCGGCAGCACCAGCAGCATCACGGTGCCGAAGAGCGCGAGCGTGAAAATCAGGTCGGCGCGGAGCAGGATGGCCGACAGGGGGCCGGTGGATTTCGCACTCATCGGTTAGGAGACGGCGCCAAGGCGGCGGGTGCGCAGCTGATGAAAATAGTAGCGGTGGGTCCGATACACGACCGCGAGGATGCCGGCGACGGCCTGATAAAGCTCCGCGGGAATCGCCTCGCCGACCTTGCCGAGGGCGAAGAGCGTACGGGCGACCGGCTTGTTCTCGACCGTGGGCACGCCGTGTTCGGCCGCGAGGGCCTTGATGCGCTGGGCAAACCGGTTCTCACCCTTCGCGAGGATGACGGGCGCGTGGTCCTTGCCTCGCTCGTACTTGAGGGCGACGGCGTAGTGCGTCGGGTTCGTCACGATCACGTCAGCCGTGGGCACCGCCGAAAGCATTTGTTTCTGCATGAGCCGGCGGGCCATGCGCCGCATCGCCCCCTTGGTCCGGGCGTCGCCTTCCGCCTGCTTGTGTTCGTCCTTCACCTCCTGATGGGTCATCATCAGGTCCTGGCCATGCTTGTGCTTCTCGTAGGCGTAGCTGATGGCCGCGACGATCCCGAGCGCGAGCAGCAGGCGGGTGAGGAAGAGGAGGACGGCCTCCTTTAAAAAGTGTCCCAGATAAACCACCTCGACCGGCGCGCTGAAGAGCGGGTCGCCGATCAAGTTGCGGGTGCCG
This sequence comes from Opitutales bacterium, assembly GCA_038212175.1. GTDB lineage: Bacteria > Verrucomicrobiota > Verrucomicrobiia > Opitutales > Opitutaceae > CAMAXB01. The sequence continues at coordinate 40,328 of JBBQUU010000037.1, forward strand.
AGCCAGAGCGCGATGCCGATGGCGACGAGCTTCAGTACGTCGATGCCACCGCGAATCAGGACCGGCATGGAGAACAGGCGCTGAAACCCGGCGATGGGGTTGATCTTCTCGGGCTTGAACCCGATCGCCTTGGACGCGACGCGAAACCCGCTTTGGATGCCGCCGCCGATCACCGTGGCGATCATGCAGGCGATCATCACAGGAGCCGCCGCCCGGCCGATCGTGAGCATCAATTCGCCCAACAAGATCGGGATGGTCTCATTATTGACCGTCGCCTTTCCAAACCGTGAGAACACCGAGATCGAGTACTCCGCCACCGTCATGGCCGCCGTCGGCATCGTCAGCGCGAGCGCGCCAATCACCGCCGCCAAGGGAAACAGGACCGACAACTCCTGCGACTTCGCGAATTGCCCGCGCTCCGTCGCCTCCGCCTTCTTCTTCTCGGTCGGCTGCTCGGTTTTTTGGTCTTGGTCGGTCTCGGCCATGCTGGTGCGCCTGATTTAGCAATGCAGGTGCCAACCAAACTTCTGGATTCATAACCGACTACTACAATGCGACTTAAATTTTTCTAAACTCCTGAAGAATACGCCGACACCCCCTCCCCACCCTTATCCCTGGCCCCCCCTCGGCAATAATTGCCGGTCATCCCTCCCGCTACGGCGGGTTCGGTGTAGCGGCGGCTGTCCCCAGCCGCTTGGCACCCAAGAGGCGTCCGTCGTCCGCATCCGGCGACAAAACCGATCGCCATTCAGTCAATGCTGTAAGCGACGGCGAGGATGACATCGACAGGCCCGGCATTTTGAGCCTTCGATGCTTCCGACGTTCCCGCGCCCCCAACCTTCCGGCGTTCCACGTCCGGCGCTTTCCTCCTTTTGCACCGGCCGTTTGCGCCCCTCTTCTGACCGATGATACTGCTTTGTTTCATGCCCGACCCCAGCTTCCTCTTATCACGTCCATTCTCCGTCGGACGTCTTGGCGCCGTGGTCGCGCTCGGAGTGGGTCTTGCGCTGCCGCTCGCGGCGAACGCCGCCACAGCCCCGAACACCGCCGAAACGCCCGCGTGGGCCGATTGGATTGAACCGGACTTTCCGTTCTACTCCTCCACCGTCGACGCCCGAAAAGCCGGCGGGCCTTCTCCCGCGGATAACCTGACGCCCCGCGGCCTCGTGCTGAATCTCGGCCGCAGCACGTGGGCGGCGTACGACACGGAACTGTTGCGTGTCGCCGCCGTGTGGCAAGGCGATGGCACCACGCCGGTCGCGCTCGCACCCGGGTCCTATCACGACGCCGGCTGGAAAACCCGCGAGGGCCAGGAACAACTGCCCGAACCCGCCGGACAGGTCTGGCTGGCCAATGGCATCTATCCGGGGTGGCAGGGCGGCGATCACGTCCTGCTCACCGACCCGCGACCGCTCGCGCCCTCCCCGACCGAGGTCGGTCGCGGTCCCCTGCCCCACGCCGTCGCCCGGTTCAGCTCGCTTCGCCACACCCAGGCGGGCCTCGTGCTCACCTCCACCGTTCAAGGAACTTCCGTCGAAGAAATCATCCACGCCAACGACGACGGGAGCGTGGTGCGCACCTTTCGCGTCGGCGCCCACCGCTCCCCGCTGCTGCTCGTCGCTGGCCTCAAGGCCCCCAATGCCGGCCTCCACTTCCGCGTCGAAGGTGACCGCGCCCGGCTCGCGGACGACGAGCGCGCATGGCTGGTCCGCGTCGAGCCCGGCGAGAGCCCGACCGTGTTTCGCGTGACAGCCGGACGACAACCGCCCTCCGCTCCTGACGCACTGTCCGGATTTCCTGCGGGCGCCGACCTCCCCGCCACCGCCCGGTGGCCCCAGTCGGTCACAACGCGTGGAACGCTCGCCCCTGACACCAGCGCCTACGTGGTCGATGACCTCGCGTTGCCCGTGCCCAATCCCTGGCGGCGCAACGTGCGACTGGCCGACGTGCAATTCTTCAGCAACGGGCGGGCGGCCGTCGTGACCTTTGACGGCGACGTCTGGCTCATTGACGGAGCGCAGGGCAACCTGGACCACCTGACATGGCGCCGCTTTGCGTCCGGCTTGAACGAGCCGCTGAGTTTCGCGCTCCGCGACGACGAGATCTTTGTCTTCGATCGCAACGGCATCTGGCGGCTGCTCGACACCAACGACGACGGCGAGGCCGACGTACACGAACTCTTCTCCAACGCCTTCGCGCAAACCGCGGAAACGCGCGAGTTCGCCAACTCGATGAAGCTCGCCCCCGACGGCTCGTTCGTCATCGCGAAAGGCGGACAGACCGGCACGACCCTCGGCCACAACAACACCCACGTGCTGCGCGTCGCCGCAGACGGCCAGAGCAGCACCGTCCTCGGCACCGGGTTGCGCCAGGCCTTCGTCGGCGTCAACCCCAAGACCGGTCTGGTCACCGCGAGCGATCAGCAGGGCCACTACATTCCCGCCACGCCCCTCCACATCGTGGCCGACGGACAATACTACGGCTTCCTCAGCAGGCTGCAGGCCGCCGAGCAGTACCCGGCAGCGATCGCCGACCCGCTGGTCTGGCTGCCGCACCAGGTAAATCCGTCAGGCATGTCGCAAGTGTGGCTGGACGGAGCCCGCATGGGGCCGCTCAACGACGCCTTGGTCCACATCGGTTACAATCGCCCGGAGCTCTTCCGCGTCCTGCTCGATACGCGCAGCCATAAACCGCAGGCCGCAGTGGTGAGCCTGAGCCGGGACTTCGCGTTCCCGACGATGAACGGCGCGATCAACCCGGTGGACGGCCAGCTCTACGTGACCGGTTTTCAGGTGTGGGGCACCACGGCCAGTCGCCTGAGTGGACTCGCCCGCGTGCGCTACACTGGCAAACCATCGGTCCTGCCGGAGGAAGTGCTCGCGACCGACCAAGGCGTGATGCTGCGATTCTCCACCGCGTTGGATGACTCCGCCACGGATCCGTCACGCTATCTGATTGAGCGCTGGAACTACCGCCGCACCCCTCAGTATGGGTCGTCCCACTACAAGCTCGACGGCTCCCTCGGACAGGAACTCATGCCGATGGGCAGCATCCATCTCTCGCCCGACCGCAAACGGGTCTTCATCGCTGTTCCCGACATGCGCGCCGGCGTGATGCAGCTGCGCGTGGGCTGGACGCTGCGCACCGCGGACGGAGTCGATTTCGACAACGCCGCCTACCTTACGCCCTACGAGCTGGCGACGTTCAGCAGCGAGGCCGAAGGCTTCGGCCGCATCGCCGTGGACGTATCCCGGACCTATGTGCCGGACACGGACAAGCCCCTGATCGCCAGCGTCGCCGAGGGCCGGCGCCTCTACGAGTTCATCGGCTGCATGGCGTGTCACACGGTGGACGGCGTGCGCAGCTTCGGCCCCGCCTTCAAGGGCCTCGCCGGCAGCACGCGCACGCTGGCAGACGAGACGAAAGTCATCGCGGACCGCGACTACCTGCGCGAATCCATCCTCAAACCCGCCGCCAAAGTCGTGAAAGGTTTCGAAAGCGCCATGCCCACCTACGCCGGAGTGTTGAATGACGCCCAGATCGAGTCGCTCATCCTGTACATCGAGTCGGTGAAGTAGTGCCCCTTTGCAGACCCGGTGCCCGAGAACTGTAGCCGCGGGCGCTGACCGCGGTTCTGTAGGCACGCCCCTCGTCCGCCTTCAGCACCTCGAACCGTTCCCCCAAAATTCTCACAGAAGGTCGCAGAGAGCGCAGAGGAAGAGTGCTCAACCCCCATCAGGCGCGTTCCCGCTGAACCCGGCATTTTTAACCACAGAACGTCCAACATCGAACGTCCAATGCCGAACATTTAATGGTCTGAACTGCCCCGGAGTATTTAACCATGCTTGAAATGAATCTACTCTGCGCTCTCTGCAACCTCCTGTGATAAAATTCCGGAAACCGGCTTTTGTGTTGGGTCCGCCTTGGATACGGCGCCGACTGCGGTCCGAACAGGCACCCCTTGTAGGCCCGGTCCCCTGACCGGGCGTCCGAACCGCCGCCCTGTAGCCGCGGGCGCTGACCGCGGTTTTGTAGGCACGCCCCTCGTCCGCCTTCAGCACCTCGAACCGTTCCCCCAAAATTCTCACAGAAGGTCGCAGAGAGCGCAGAGGAAGAGTGCTCAACCCCCATCAGATGGCACCTTCATCCGATCAACGGCTGGGGACTCGTTGGCTGTTTACTGAATCACCCTCTGTTCCCTCCTGTAAATAATTCCCGAATCTGGCTGGACGTAGGCCCGTCTTGGATACAGTACGCCGCCCCCTGCAGGCCCGGTCCCCTCACCGGGCGTCCGTAACCGCCGCTCTGTAGCCGCGGGCGCTGACCGCGGTCCTGCATGCTCGCCCCTCCAAGGCCTTCAGAAAATGCATCGCGAACGAATGCACCCGGTCGTGTGGGCGCAGGGACGCGCCCGCCCACCTTCTGCCAAGCCGGGTGGATGCGCGGGTCCCTCCGCGCGTGGTTCGAAATAACGCCACCTGTCATCCACAGCTTCCCGAACCGACAACGTTTCCCTTCTGCCAAGCCGGGTGGACGCGCGGGTCCCTCCGCGCGTGGTTCGAAATAACGCCACCTGTCATCCACGGCTTCCCGAACCGACAACGTTTCCCTTCTGCCAAGCCGGGTGGATGCGCGGGTCCCTCCGCGCGTGGTTCGAAATAACGCCACCTGTCATCACGGCTTCCCGAACCGACAACGCTTCCCTTCTACCAAGCCGGGTGGATGCGCGGGTCCCTCCGCGCGTGGTTCGAAATAACGCCACCTATCATCCGCGGCTCTTCGACCCGACAACGTTTCCGAAAAGCACACACTTCCGGAAACGTCCCCGACCTTCGGTGCCCCGCCGCTCGCGATAAGCCTCCTAATAGGTCAGCCGCCAAGGGCAACGATGCCGTGTTGCTTGCGAGCCGCCGCCTTCATGGCGCACCCTCCGCTGCCTCAAGTGTGTTGAGACCTCCAATATCGAGCCCCATGTCCGCTTCCGATTGCAGAAAAGAGGCGTAGTACACGTTCATCGGCATCAAGCCGCGTGGCGCAGCCTATACGCGGTGGATCGGGTTCTTCTCATCAGGCCGGGGACGGTGAGACTTAGACCTGCGAGATGAGCTTTAGC
>JBBQUU010000038.1:0-45393 GCA_038212175.1 Opitutales bacterium
GTTGGATGATCTGGTTCGGTGTAAAATTGGCCGAGTTGAGGTATTTGCTCAAGTACAGCATGAGCGAAAAGCTGAAGTCAGAATGCGACTTGAGCTTTTCATTCCGAGAATCAAATCGTTGCTGAAAATAATTGTCAATTCTATTCTTGCATAAGGCGTTAGTTTCATTGTTCTTAGGTAAGAGTTCGGTATGCAACTCGTGATGAGTGTGGCATTTTCCCTTTGTGCAGCATGGGCAAAAAGCTCAAGTCCGGACCGATTCAAGCAGAGGGCCGCAATGCCAAAGAGCGCGCACCTTTGATTCGGCGGGATTGGGTTGTAAGTTCTGGCCGGGCGTGGATTCCGGAAGTGCCTGCTTTTCGGAAACGTTGTCGGTTCGAGAAGGCAGGGACAATAGGGTGGAGCCATCTCGAACCACGCCACCACGACGGTCATCTCGAACCATGCGCGGAGGGACCCGCGCATCCACCCGGGTTTGGCAAACGGTGTGGACGAGGGGACGCTTCGGTCCGGGCTGCGCGCCTTGGCGACTTTGCGTTGAAGGTTTGGTGGGGCATCCACGAGCTCGACGAACACCGCTACGGAACCCTGCAGTTAAACCACGAAGAGACACGAAGGACCATCTGAGGTAATAATCCGGATTCCGCAGGTACGCGTCTGATGGGGTTTGAATATTATTCCTCTGCGCTCTCTGCGACCTCCTGTGAGAATTTCAGGGGAAGCGGTTCGTCTTGCTGAGGGCGAACGATGATGACAGATCCGCGGTCGGCGCCATAGCCAGGCCGGGGCCACACAAAGCCGAAGTCCTGCATTATTCCACAGGAGGTCGCAGAGAGCGCAGAGAGGCGTCACTTTAAGTACGATGCAGGGGCGACCGTGGGGTGCCGTCGAATTTAAACCGCTTTTATGATCGGGGTATTTCGAACCACGCGCGGAGGGACCCGCGCGTCCACCAGCGGGTACGCGTCTGATGGGGTTTGAATATTATTCCTCTGCGCTCTCTGCGACCTCCTGTGAAAATTTCCGGGAAAGCGATTCGTCGTGTTGATGGCGACAGGGGGAGAATCGGCAGGAAACCCTTATTCCTCGGGATCGAGCGGGGCGCCAAAGTAACCTGTCCTGACCAAGAAATTTTTGCCGCCCGGGACGCCGTCGTCCTTACGGGCACGGGGCGTCCGCGACTACTTCGCGGCCCCTTGGGACAGCCAGCCCTCAATGCGCAGCCAGTCTGCCAGACGATGGTGCCACGTGGAGACGGGATTGTCGGAGGGGCGAATGCCGTAGCCATGGCCGCCACGGGTGTAGATGTGCAGTTCGCCCGACACGTTGGCTGTGCGCAGCGCGATGTAGAGCCGGGCGGCGTTGAGACCGCGCAGAACATCGTCGTGCGTCACCGCCATAAACGTCGGCGGGAACGCGGCGGTCACTTTGATGCTCGGATACAACTCGCCCGGGACGCGCTCGTCGGCCAGGTAGGCCGGGTAAATGGGGATCAGGAAATTGGGAGCCGCCACCTGTTCGTCCGCCGCGTCCTGTGCCGGATAGGTGCGCTCGCCGGCCGTCACGGCCGTCATCACCGTAAGATGTCCGCCGGCCGAGAAGCCCAGCATGCCCACGCGATCGGTATCGAAGCCCCACGCGGCTGCGTTCTGGCGCATGAGCGCGAGCGCCCGCTGGGCGTCCTGCAACGGCGCGGCATGGGGTATGTCGGGACTGCGGCGCGGCACGCGGTATTTCAACACGGCGGCACTGACTCCGAGGGAGTTGAGCCACTCCGCGATCTCGGTGCCCTCATGGTTCCACGCCAGAATGTTGTAACCGCCGCCCGGCGCCACGAGCACGGCGGTGCGGGTGTTGCCGGGAGCCGGCGCGGGATAAACCGTGAGCGTCGGTTCAGTGACCAGCCCGATGCGCTCAATGCCGTCGTTTCGCGGCGCGGGTGGAACGACTTTTGAAGCATCGAACGACTGCTCGCCCGGCACCGCGCCAGGCCAAAGTTTGAGCACAACCGGAGCGGGAGTCTGGGCGGGGAGCGCGAGGGAGGTCACGAGCAGGAGGAGGGAGAGCAATTTCATGGGGTGGTGGCGACGGCAGACCTTCGCGCGCATGCACCTCGGAATCGAGCGCGAATGCTTGGCGCACTCCGGAAGCCGACTTGGGGCTCGGCGCTCCGTCGGAACGCCGAGCCCCAGCTCAGCCTCCGCCCGTTTCCGAAAATCACCCGGCGCGCAGCACGCTGAAATCGGCGAAGGCGGCGTAGATCAGGAAGACGAGCACGAGCAGCCCGACGCCAACGAGGCGGGCATGCTTCCACGGCGTGAGATTCACCGCCCCTGCGTCGACATGCTCCCAGGCCTTCGGGGTCGGCCGCAGTTGTCCGATCACCAGCATGGTGATCACGAGAAGGGCGAACACCGCGCCGAGAAAATGAAATTCATGCAGGGCCGCGACCCAGCCATCGAACGGTGGAATGAAATACCCCCCCGCGATCAGCGTGAAGCCCGCGACCAACGCCACCTTCGCCGCGACCGCCGGCACCCGCCGCGACAACATGCCCACGACCACGACCGCGAAGATCGGAATGAAGTAGATGCCGTTCATCTTCTGCAGGTACTTGAAGATGCTCTCCTGTCCGACAAGCAGCGGGGCAAGGGTCATCGAGATCACGGCCATGATCCAGCCAAAGACCTTGCCGGCGGCGACGGTCTGTGCGTCCGTCGCCTCGCGTTTCAGAACGCCGCGGTACAGTCCGAGACTGAACAGCGTCGTGGTGCTGTTCAGCGCCGAGTTGAACGAACTCAGAATCGCACCGACCATCACCGCCGCGAAGAAGCCGGCGAGCGGCGCGGGCAGGACTTCGCGCACGAGCAGACCGTAAGCGTGGTCGGGGCGCACGCCTTGCGCGGCGAAAAGATGAAACGCGATGAGACCCGGCAGCACGAGGTAGAGCGGTCCAAGCAGCTTGAGCGCGCCGGTGAGCAGCACGCCTTTTTGTCCCTCGGCCAGAGAACTCGCACCAAAGGTGCGTTGGATGATCTGCTGGTTGGTGCACCAATAGAAAAGATTGAGCAGCAGCACGCCGGTGAAGAGCGTGCCGAAGGGCACCGATTTTCCTTCTCCGGCGATGGAGTTGAAATTGGCCGGGTTGGCGTCACGCATCTGCCGCCAGCCTTCGCCAATGCCTTCGCCGCCACTCACGGCCTGCAGCCCGAACCAGCTGATCATCAAACCGCCGGCGAGCAGGCCGATGCCGTTGAGGGTGTCGGACACCGCGACGGTGCGAAGACCACCGAAGAGCGCGTAAACGGACCCGAGCAGGCCGACGACCCAGACGGTGAGCCAGAGCAACGTCGTGCTGGACTCGATGCCCGTGAGCGCCGGCAGATCGAGAATCGCGGCGAGACCTGTCGCGCCGGTATAGAGAATGATCGGCAGGAGAATGATGGCGTAGGCGACGAGGAAGATCAGGTTGGTGATGACCTGCGTGCCGTGATCGAAACGGAGGTGGAGAAACTGCGGGACCGTCGCCACTCCGCTGCGCAGGAAGCGCGGCAGGAAGAACAGCGCCATGGTCACCAACGCGATGACGGCGAGAACCTCCCACGCCATCACGCTCAAACCGTCGCTGAAGGCGGCGCCATTGAGGCCCACCAGTTGCTCGGTGGAAAGGTTGGTCAGCAACAATGAACCTGCGATGAGCGGAAAGGTGAGGCTCCGGCCGGCCAGGAAGTAGCCGGTGCCGCTGTGGTGATCGTCACGGCGCGTGAGTCGCCAGGTGATCAGACCGACCAGACCGGTGAAGAAGAGGAACGATACCAGGGTGAGCAGGGGCATGGAGAACGAGGGTTCGGATCCGACGCAAAGCGCGCTGGTTATGTGCAGCGCCCGGACTACTTTCAAGAGCGGACCGCAATCGCAAGCGAGCGGGCAGCGTCTATTCACGAAGACATTTAACAGGAGCACGCGGAGACCGCAGAGAGAAAGGCCCGTGTCCGGACGTGGATAGCCGACGGGACAGTGGCACTTTTAGGCGCCTCCGGAGGCCTTGCGCAAGTCGGTCCGGCATCCAAACCCGTCCGGTGTAGCCGCCCAGGTCCCCATGGGCGTGGTTGGGCGCGGGCGGACGCTGATGCCCGGCACGGATGGGGACATCCGTGGCTACAGGATGATCGATCAAATCGGGTTACTCCGGCAGCGCGAAGGCCACGTAGGCATCGCCGGACTTGGTGCCCATCTTGCCCCCACCGCAGGCGATGACGACATACTGGCGACCGTTGACCGCGTAGGTCGCCGGCGTCGCGTAGCCTCCGGCGGGAAGTTGGGTTTCCCAAAGCAGTTCGCCCGTGCGCGCCGAGAAGGCGCGGAATTTCTCGTCCTTCGTCGCTGCTATGAACAGCACGCCGCCGGCGGTGACGACCGGGCCGCCGTAGTTCTCGGTGCCGGTGGGAGGAAGGCCTTGGGCGGTGAGTTCAGGGAACTCGCCGAGCGGGCGGCGCCAGAGGTACTCGCCGGTGTTGAGATCAAGCGCGTTGAGCGTACCCCACGGCGGCTTGACCGCGGGATAACCCTCGGGGTCGAGAAAGCGGTTGTATCCGGTCGTCACATACGGATGGCGGCTGCCCGTGGTCGCTTCAATCACGCCGGCATGTTCGACCGCACGGGGAGGTTCCGCCGACTCGGGACGGAGGATGTAGTCGACCAGGGCGTTCTTGGCGACGTCGGGGATGAAGTTGAACGAAGGCATCACGCCCTTGCCGCCGCGGATGATGGCGAGGGTGTCGGCCGCCGAGAGCCGCGGGCTGAGGTCCGTGAGCTTGGGAATGTTGGCGGCGGCGTTGCCCTCGCGATCGGCACCGTGGCACGACATGCATAGCTGCGTGTAAAGGGCGCGCGCACCCGACGCGTCGCCGGTGAGGTGGGCCGTCGGCACCATCTGAAGAATCCACGGCATCTCGTTGCTGTTGACGTACAGGACGCCGTTCGGATCGACCGCCGGCCCGCCCCACTCCGGACCGCCGTCAAATCCGGGGAAGATGATGGTTCCCTGCTCGCTGGGCGGATCCCATGGCCGATGCGGACGCACCTCGCGCAGGCGCTGCACGACCGCCGCCCGGGCCGCCGGGGTCCGGTCGGTGGCTTCCGCTTCCGTGAATAACTGGCGGGCGAACGGTGCCGGCGCGAGCGGCATGGGCTGGGTCGGCGACGTGGCCTCACCGAGGAGATCGGACGCCGGCACCGGCATCTCATGCCAAGGAAAGAGCGACTCGCCCGTCTCACGATCGAAGACCCAGACGTGGCCGCTCTTCAGCACCTGCGCGACGGCGGCGATGCGACGACCGTCCCGCGTCACTTCGCACAACACGGGTGCGGCGGGCGGATCGCGGTCCCACACATCGTGGTGCACGAATTGAAAATGCCAGCGGCGCTCCCCGGTCGCCGCGTCGAGGGCAAGCAGGCAATTGGAAAAGAGGTTGTCCCCATGCCGGTCACCGCCGTGGAAATCGAACGCCGCGGATCCGGTTGGCACGAAGACGAGTCCCCGCTGCTCGTCGACCGCCATGCCGGCCCAGCAATTCGCGCCGCCGATGTCCTTCCAGGCCTCCTCGGGCCAGGTGTCGTGGCCGTACTCCCCCGGAAGCGGGATCGTATGGAAGATCCATCGCCGCTCGCCCGTCCGCACGTCGTAGGCGCGGATATGGCCGGGCGCCGCCGGCGCCGGGCCCTCGCCGACCCGCATGCCCATGATGATCAAGTCGCGGTACAGGGCGCCAGGAGTGTTGGCGGCGAGGTAGCGCCCCTCGATCGTTGCATCATCGGCCACCAGCCCGCGCAGGAGGTCGATCTTCCCGTCGGTGCCGAAATCAGCGAAGGGCCGCCCGGTCGCGGGATCGATCGCGTGGAGAAAACGTCCGGCGGAGAACAGAAGACGCCGCTCGGAGCCCTCGCGCCAGAAGGTCAGGCCGCGGCTGAGCCCCGAGGGCGCCCGGTTACCGGGTCCCTCGGCAGGATTGAACCGCCAAAGCTCGCGCCCGGTGGCGGCGTCGAGCGCGAAGAGCTGCAGGTCCGGCGAGGTGCCGTAGAGCACACCGTCGATGATCAGCGGATTGGTCTGAATTTGGGAGCGGTTGCTGGCCGCCGCGCCGCCGGCGTTAAACGTCCAGGCTGGACGCAGAGCCGCTACATTCGCGGGCGTGATCTGGTCGAGCGTCGAGTAGTGCGATCCGCCCGCGTCGCCGAGGTAGGCGGCCCAGTCGGTGCCGGCCGCGGCCAAGACGGCGCGCAAGGGCAGACAAAGAATCAGCACAAGGACGAGCAGGGGGCGGGCGGGCATGGCGAGGTGCTAGCGAACGGACCGGACTGCGAACAGCCAAAAATCACTGACGCGGGGGGTTCGCAGCACCACTTCACGAAGACATTTTAACCGGAGCACGCGGAGACCGCAGAGCGAGGCCGTGCCCGGGCGTGGATGGTAGATGGTGGATTGTAGTGAATCGGTTGATGGAGCGGCGGCACTCTTGCCGCCGGTTCGGATGCCGGACGGCCTTGCGCACGCCCTTCCTGCTCCCATCCCGGCGACAAGAGTGTCGCCGCTCCTTGAGACCCAGCGAACCTTGCTCACACATCGGCGCTGGGGAGTGATCGCGAGGCCCGACGTATTCATCGATTCATGACAATGTCTTGCAGGTTCGATCGCGCCTCAGCCGCCGCGGGAATGTCCATTGCCTTGTTGGCGCCGCCTGTTTTCAAGAAAGAGCATGAAACCCACCCCGCTGGTGTCCGTCGCCCTCGCCGCCCTGATGGCATTTCCCGCCGCTGTCGTCGCGGCGAATTCACCCGCACTCCTGCCGATCCCCGCTCACGCGCAGGCCCGCGCCGCAGCCATCCAGGTGCGCGTTGCCCCGGACCGCCCTGACTGGACGTATGCCGTGGGCGAACCGGCGACGTTCCTGGTCAACGTGACCGCCGACAATCACCCGCTCACCGGCGCAACGGTGACGTACCGCGTGGGTCCGGAAATGCTCCCGACGGAGGAACGCACGGCGATCCTTCCGGCCGGCGGGCTGATCATTGACGCGGGCACAATGACGGCTCCCGGCTTCATTCGCTGCACCGCCACCGTGACCGTGGCCGGCAAGACTTACCGCGCCGTGGCCACGGCCGGCTTTTCCCCGGAGAAGATCCAGCCGACCCAGACCAACCCGTCCGACTTCGACGCGTTCTGGCGGAGCGGTCTGGACGAACTCGCGACGATTCCCCTCGAAGCGCGTCAAACGCACCTGCCCGACGCCAGCACGGACACGGTCAACGTGTACCATGTGAGCGTGCGGACCTTCGGCGCCGGAGGGCGCGCGCCGTCCCGGATCTACGGCATCCTTTGTGTGCCGAAGGCCCCCGGCCGTTATCCGGCCGTGCTCAACGTGCCCGGTGCGGGCGTGCGACCCTACGCGGGTCTGAGAGACCTCGCCGCCCGCGGCGTGATCACGCTGCAGATCGGCATTCACGGCGTGCCCGTCAACCTCGCGCAGGAGGTCTACGACCAGCTCGGCTCCGGAGCGGTCAACGGCTATCCGACCTTCAATCTCGATCATCGCGACACCTATTACTACCGCCGCGTTTATCTGGGCTGCGTCCGCGCCAACGACTTCCTCGTGTCGCTGCCCGAGTACGATGGCAGCAACCTGCTCGTCACCGGCGGCAGCCAGGGCGGGCAACTCTCGATCATCACGGCGGCGCTCGATCCGCGGGTGAAGGCGCTGGCAGGCTACTACCCCGCCTATTGTGATGTCACGGGCTACCTGCACGGCCGCGCCGGCGGCTGGCCGCACATGATGCGGCCCGACGCGCGCACCGGTGCGGCTTCATCGCACGCGACGCCGGAGAAGATCGCCGTCACCGGTTACTACGATGCGGTCAACTTCGCACGACGCCTCAAGGTTCCCGTGCACCTCGCCTGGGGCTACAACGACGAGGTCTGCCCGCCGACGTCCATGTACGCCGCCTACAACGTCATCGCCTCGCCCAAGCGGCTGACGCTCGCCCTCGAAACCGGACACAACACGGTGCCCGAAGAGATCGACGTCATCAACGCGTGGATACTCGAACAGATCGGGATAAAATAGCCCTCTCCGCCACCAGGTCCGGCAACCTCAAGCGCGGACCCCATGGAACCGCGCGGCATTCCCGCCCGGAATGCCGTCGAGCTCGGCCGGCGAAAGTTTCGCCGACCAGTCGAGGCGCATGGGAAAAAGGCGCGTATGGAGCTCTAAAATTAGAAGGCCCAATATTGGTCACCCCCGAACCCGCCCAGACCTCGTTCGCCCCTTCGTCCTCGAAAAATTTCGAGGGCGCGCCATTTTAGGATGTCGGCCTCCCGTGTTTTATGGTTCAACCGCCCGAACGTGAACCGCGTACTCCCCTCGGCCCTTCGCAGTCGTCTCCTCGGATTGCTCCTGCTGCCCTTTCTTTCGGGCGCAGCCCAACCCGTGCCCGCCGGCCGTCCTGAGGTGGTCAGGACCATGCCTGGCCTGGTTGCGTTCTGGACCTTCGGGGAAGAGGCCGGGCAACCCCGGCGATCGACCGGAACGGCGAATCCCCACCCCTTGATCGAGGTCGGCGGACCGGTCGCCCGGGTCGAGGGCGGCCCTTTCTCCGGCTACTCCGCCGAGCTGGCCGGCCATCACTTCCTGAAGATCCCTTACGCGGAGACCCGCGACCTGAACATCTCCGGACCTCGCGCCCAAGTGAGCATGTTTGCCGTCGTGCGGTTGCAGGACCTCGAAGTCAGCCGCACCATCGCCGGGATGTGGAGCGAGGGGCAAGGCCGGGGCGACGACAGCGGCACGCGGCAGTACGGGATGCTGCTCAACATGCCGGCGTACGGGGGCCCGCGGAAACTGGTGCCTCATATTTCGTCCGAGGGTGGCGTGACCCGACGGGCCGATGGTTCGCTTTTCCCGTGGTGCGCCGACTACGCTGTATCCGTCCGGGAAGTACCGGAGGAACACTGGGTTACGCTGGGGTTCACGTACGACGGCGAATGGCTGCGCGCTTACATCGACGGCGTGCTCGACCGTCACGAACTCGACCCGGTGAAGCACCGGCGCACGGATCCGTATTTCAACCAGGAAGGTCCGGGCGGAGGCAGCCGCGGCCTCAACCCGTATTACCACGGTCGGGGAATCTTCGCCTACGATCCTGTAAAACATGGCGATTCCAAGCCCATGGGCGGCTCCGACTTCATCGTCGGAGCCCGCTACGCGATCGGTACGCTTTTTGCGGAAGGCAAGGCGACCATCGGTCGCTTCGGCGGCCTGGCGGTGTTCAATCGGGCGCTCTCCGAGCCCGAGATGAAAGCGCTGCACGACGCCGCGAACGTATCCGCCCTGCCCTGAGCCGCGCTGGATACTGACACCCGACGTCAGCGACCGAAGAACCGGCGCAGGACCGCCTTCTCCGCTTCGACGATCAGGAAGACCGCGAAGCCAATGCCGATCGGAACCACCCAGTGGCGCACCTCCAAGGCCTCCGAGCCGAACCATAGATTCATGAACGGCGCGTAGACGAACATAAGCTGCAGCGGGATCAACACACCCACCGCCAGCCAGGCAACGCGATTGGTGAACAAGCGGCCGCCCACCAGACTCGACTCACGAAGAAAGCGGCTGTTGAACAGATAAAATATCTCGCCGAAAACCAGCGTGTTCACCGCCATGGTGCGCGAGAGTTCAACCGACATCCCGAGCCGGCGCTCAATCACGAAGACCGCGATGGTCGCCCCGCCAATAAGCACGGACACAAAGGCGATTCGCCAAAGGAAAATCCCGCCGATGATCGGCGCATCCGGCGAACGCGGCGGACGTTTCATCACCCCCGGCTCGGCCGGCTCGAACGACAACGCCAGCGCCAGTGTCACGGCCGTGACCATGTTGACCCACAAGATTTGCGCCGGGGTCAGCGGGAGCACCCAGCCAAAGACCACGGCGGTAAGGATCACGAGCGCCTCGGCACCGTTGGTCGGAAGAATGAAGAGGATCGCCTTGCGCAGGTTGTCGTAGATCGTGCGGCCTTCCTCGACCGCGCGCTCGATCGACGAGAAATTGTCGTCCGCGAGAACAATTTCGGCGGCCTCCTTGGTTGCCTCCGTCCCCTTGATGCCCATGGCCACGCCGACGTCCGCGCGCTTCAGGGCCGGAGCGTCGTTCACTCCGTCGCCCGTCATCGCGACCACCTCGCGGTTCGCCTGCAGCGCCTGCACGAGGCGCAACTTGTGCTCCGGACTGGTGCGCGCGAAAATATCGCTCTCCTGCACGATGCGACGCAAATCGTCATCGGACGCCTTCTCCAGTTCGGCGCCGGTGACCGCGCGCTTTCCGTCGCCAATGCCCATCTCGCGCCCGATGGCCTTCGCCGTCTCCGCATGGTCTCCCGTGATCATCTTTACGCGAATGCCGGCCTGATGGCAGACCTTGATCGCCGCGATGGCCTCCGGGCGGGGCGGATCGATGATGCCGGAGAGGCCGAGGAACACCATCTCACCACCGAGATCGTCGATCGACAGCGTGTCCTTTTCTTCATCCACGTCGCGCGCAGCCGCCGCGAGCACGCGCAGTCCCTGCCCCCCGAGTTCATCGATCCGTTTTTCCCAAACGTCGCGCTCAAGGTCTTCCAAGGTGCCGTCGGATCGACGCTGTTTCGCGCACCGTTCGAGCAGGCGATCCGGAGCGCCCTTGAGCAGGATCCGGCGCTTGCCGCCGGGGACCTGGTTCAGGGTCGCCATGAACTTGTTCTCCGACTCGAAGGGCACCACCGCAATACGCTCGTACTCCCTGGCGTCGAAGCCCGCCTTGCGCGCCAGCGTACACAGGGCGCCTTCGGTCGGCTCGCCCGTCACCTTCCACTGCCCGTCCTCCTCGGAAATTTCCGAGTCGTTGCACACGGCCATGACCTCCACGAGCGCACGCAGATCGTCCCGGTCCCCGAGCGCAATCTCTGCGTTGTCGAAGGCGATCGCGCCCTCGGGCCGGTAACCGGTACCCGAAACGTCGTAGGTCCCCGCGCAGGTGATGACGTGACGGACGGTCATCTCGTTGCGCGTCAGCGTACCGGTTTTGTCCGAACAGATGACCGTGACCGAACCAAGCGTCTCGACCGCAGTGAGCCGCCGCGTGATCGCGTTGCGCCGCGCCATGCGTTGCACGCCGAGGGCCAGGGTGATGGTCAAGATGGCCGGAAGCCCCTCCGGAATCGCGGCGACCGCGAACCCGATGGCGGCAAGAAACAGCTCGCTCAAGGCATAGTCGTGCAGCCACCCGCCCACCGCCATCATCAGGGCGGCCAGACCGACAATCGCAAAGGAGAGCACCTTGCCAAAGTGGTTCATCTGGCGCGTCAGCGGCGTCGCCAGGGTCTGCACCTCAGCGATCATCGTGTTGATGCGTCCCAATTCGGTGGATACACCCGTGCCGGTGACCACGCCCAAACCGCGGCCGGCCGCGACCATCGTCCCGGAGTACGCCATGCCGTGCCGGTCGCCGACGCCGGCGTCGTCCGCCGCAGGCTCGATCCCCTTCTCCGACGGCACCGACTCGCCCGTCAGGGCGGATTCCTCGATGCGCAGGTTGACCGCCTCCAGCAGACGCAGGTCCGCCGGCACCCGGTCGCCGGACCGCAGACGCACGACGTCCCCGGGCACGAGCGTCTCCGCCCCGACCTCCGCCCACTCGCCGTCGCGCCGGACGTGAGCGTGCAGGGAGAGCATTTTCCGGATGCCTTCCAAGGCCTCCTCGGCCTTGCCTTCCTGAATGAAGCCGATGATCGCGTTGATAACCACGACGGCGAGGATGACACCCGTGTCGATCCAATGCCCAAGGGCGGCGGTCACCACCGCCGCCACCAGGAGGATGTAGATGAGCAGGTCGTTGAAGTGTTTGAAGAAGCGTTTGAACCAACTTTCTTTCGGAGCCTCCGGCAGCCGGTTCGGGCCGACGGCGGCCAGGCGTTGCGCCGCATCCTCGCTGCCCAGTCCGCCCCGGCCGGCCTTGAGTCGGTCCAGGACGGCATCACCCGCGAGGGCATGGGGTTTCTCGACCCGGTGGAGGTCCGCTTCGGCGGTCATGACCCGTCCTTTCCGGTGAGTGCGCCCCGCACCGCCTGCAACTCGCGCCGATGCGCCTCCGTCGGCTCGGGATAACTCATCTTCAAGGTCTTCATGGTTTCGATGATCGCATGCGAGATGAGCAACCGGGCGTTCCACTTGTCATCCGCGGGGATTACATACCAGGGCGCCTTCGCGGTGCTCGTCGCGCCCAGACAGTCGGCATAGGCGCCTTGGAACGCATCCCACTCCTTTCGCACCTCGATGTCGGCGGGACTCAGCTTCCAATTCTTGTCTGGCTCGTCGATGCGGGCGAGGAACCGCTTGCGCTGCTCTTCCTTGGAAAGGTGAAGAAAAAACTTTATCACGCGGGTGCCGTTGCGGTGCAGGTAGTCCTCCAGGTTCACGATGTCGCGATAGCGTTCCTTCCAGATCGTTTTCGGATCGACGCACTCCGCCGGCAGGCGCTGCCGCGCCAGGACGTCGGGACGCACCTTCGCAATGACCACCTCCTCGTAATACGAACGGTTGAAAACTCCGATGCGCCCCCGCTCCGGCAGCCGCTTGTTTGTCCGCCACAGGAAGTCGTGGTCCAACTCCTCGCTGCTGGGCTGTTTGAAACTGAAGACCTGACAGCCTTGGGGATTCACCCCGGACATCACGTGACGGATCGCCCCGTCCTTGCCGGCCGCGTCCATGCCTTGGAAGATCACCAAGACCGCGTAGCGATCATGCGCGTACAGGACGTTTTGCAGGTCGCTCAGTTCCTTGCGCCCATCGTCGAGCAGGGTGCGGTAATGCTTTTTGGACGTATAAAGCGGGGACACGCACGCAGCGCGCCGGGCGAGCGACACCTTGCGGTCGGGCGGGAGACGGAAGGACGAAAGGCGGCAGGCAAGATTCATGGTGACGGGTTGGACCCGGTAAAACTGCGGGCCGTTCCGGAGGATGGGCGGATTGTGCGCCCCCGGTCAAGGCACCCCGGCCAAAACCGACGGGGCATTCGCTTGTATTCTATCTTTGGCTACTACCGAGGCGAGTGCGCGGTGCGGCGGTTCAAATCTTCAAGAACAGCTTCCGACGGTACATCCAGAACAACAGCAGCCATCATAGCGGCGCGCGACCGCATAATGGCCCCCCCCCGGCCTCGTCGTGCTGGGCGCGCATCTCGGAAGCATGGAGCACGACCTCGACGCAATCGCCGAACGCCTGGAGCTCCATCCCAATTTCCACATCGAGGTGTCCGCACGCCCGCGCAACCTCACACCATCCGCCGGAGAAGGTCCGCGCGCTCTTCCTCAAATACGCCGGCAGCGGAGAGATCGAGTACAACGGTCGCAGAGTGCAGGCCTTGAGCCTGCCGCGTGAGGTGCTCGAAAAATTCCACCACACCAACGCACAGCGCCTGCTGGGATTGAGCGTGCCGTGACGCCGGGTGGCGGAGCCGACATTGCTCGCCCATTTTGCGCCCCGCCCGATAGGTCATCACCCCATGGTCGACGGGCTCGGAAGGTGTATGCTTGGCCATTGAAGCGCCACTCCGCGTTTATGTCTTCGTCAACTGCCCCCCGCGCACCCATGTCCTCCATTCCCTCGTTTCACGCCCTGCTGATCGACGAGCTCAAAGACCTCTTTCACGCCGAGAACCAACTGCTGAAGGCCTTGCCGAAAATGGCGAAGTCCGCCTCAAACTCCAAACTCAAGGCCAGCCTCACCGCGCACGTCGAGCAAACCCGCGGACACGTGAGCCGGCTCACCCAGTCCCTGAAGCTTCTCGGCCTTCCGGCCCGGGGCAAACCCTGCCGCGCCATGATCGGGCTCGTCACCGAGGGCGCCGAGGCCATTAAGGCGAAGTGCCCGGCCTCCGTGCGTGACGCCGCCCTCATCGGCGCAGCCCAAAGCATCGAGCACTACGAAATCGCCGGCTACGGCACGGCGCGCGCGTTCGCGCAGGCCCTCGGGGAAACCAGAGTCGCGAATCTTCTTCAAACGACGCTGGACGAAGAAGGGGAATCGAACAAGCAACTCACCGTCCTCTCCGTCACCGTCAACGCGGAGGCGCTCGTCGCCGGGAACAATCTCCCGGCAGATCTACGTCGCCGAAAGTAGCGGGCCAGACAGTCCCCGTCATCCTTGGCCCGGCCACGAGACGGTCAATTGCCCGGAAAAGGCGCCACAAACTGGGCATGAGCAAGAAGACGCTTTATGTGCACTTCGAGGGCAAGGAGGCGCTGCTGCTGGCCTTGTTTGACGACATCGGGGCCCGCCTGCGCCGCGAGATGGACGAGGCCCTCAACGACCCGTCCGCCACCTTCACCCAGAAACTCAGTCGCGTCGTCGCCGTGGCGGCCTCGTACGTCGGCCGGGCGAACCCGGTTCTCTTGCGTGAACTCGAACGCCATGCGCCGGCCGTGTACGCCCGCATCGATGAACTCCGGCAACGCACCATCCCCTACGTCTTCTCCCGCCTGATCCGCTCCGGCATCGAGGAAGGCCGCGTCCGGCCGGAGATCGATCCCGAATTCGCCGCCGGATTCTGGCTGCAGGCCATGCGCGGCCTGATCCAACCCGCCGTTTTGGAACGGCACCACATGGCCGGGGGGCAGATGCTGGCCCGCGCAGTCGACCTCTATTTCGGCGGCCTGCTGACGCCCGCCGGACGAAAAGATTATGCAAAGCATGCCCACCTCCCACCGACGGTCTGAGCCCATCCGCCTTGGTGCCTTCCTGCTTGGCGCGCTGCTCGTCACCGCGTGCGCGCCGGAACCCTCCGCCGGTTATCAAGGCTACCTCGAGGGCGAGTACGTGCATGTCGCCGCGCCGCTGGGCGGCCGGCTCGATCATCTCGCCGTGAGGCGAGGCCAGCGCGTCACCGCCGGCGATCCCCTGTTTGCCCTCGAAGCCGAAGCCGAGCGCGCCGCCCAACGCGAGGCGGCCGGCCGTCTCGAGCAGGCGCAGGCGCGTCTCGCCGATCTCGGCAAGGGACAGCGCCCCTCCGAACTCGCCGCACTGGAGGCTCGCTTTGCCCAGGCGCGCGCGGCCGCGGAGTTGTCCGCGATCGAACTTCGCCGCGCCCGCGAACTTCACACGGCGCAGGTCATCGCCGCCGACGCGCTGGACCGCGCCCGCCTCGACGAGGAACGCAACCGGCGCGTGCTCGACGAAGTGTCTGCCCAGTTGGATACAGCCCGGCTCGGTGCGCGGCCCGACGCCCTCGCCGCGGCCGGCGCCGAGATTCACGCCGCCGAGGCCGCCCTGGCGCGGGCCCGTTGGGCCGTGGCGGAAAAAACCGTCAGCGCAGCGACTGACGCCCTCGTTTTCGACACGCTCCATCGCCCGGGCGAGTTCGTGGCCGCCGGAGCGCCCGTCGTGACCTTGCTGCCCCCCGAAAACATAAAGGTTCGCTTCTTCGTGCCCGAGGCCGACTTCGGCGCCCTGCGTCTCGATCAGGTCGTGCGCGTGACGCACACCGGCCTCGTCACCCCGCTGGAGGCGCGCATCGACCGGCTTTCACCGCGACCGGAGTTCACCCCACCTATCCTCTACAACCGCGAGAATCGCGCCAAACTCGTCTTCCTCGTCGAGGCCTCCTTTGCCCCTGACGTTGCCCGCGGCCTTCACCCGGGACAGCCGGTCGATGTCGTGGCGGTTCCGTGAACGTCCCGATGAACGACGCGGCGCTTGTCATCGACGTCACGGGCATCACCAAGCGGTTTGGTGACCGCACCGTCGTGAACGCCGTGGACCTTCAGGTAAAGCGCGGCGAGATCTACGGTTTCCTCGGGCCCAACGGCAGTGGAAAGACG
This sequence comes from Opitutales bacterium, assembly GCA_038212175.1. Lineage (GTDB taxonomy): Bacteria > Verrucomicrobiota > Verrucomicrobiia > Opitutales > Opitutaceae > CAMAXB01. Next base: position 15,901 of record JBBQUU010000038.1, read on the forward strand.
ACGTTCATCCGCATGCTCTGCGGACTGCTGACACCCGACGCCGGCGAAGGCACCTGCCTCGGTTACGACGTGCGCACCCGGCAGGCGGAGATCAAACGCCACGTGGGCTACATGACGCAGCGGTTCAGCTTTTACGAGGACCTCAGCCTTCGCGAGAATCTCGATTTCGTGGCGCGCGTGTACGGCGTGCCCGACCGCAAGGCCGCCGTCGAGCGCAGCCTCGAACAACTCGGCCTGCGGCAGCGCAGCCACCAGCTCGCCGGGGAACTCTCCGGCGGATGGAAACAACGCCTCGCCCTCGCGGCCTGCCTGATTCACCAGCCGCAGTTGCTCCTGCTCGACGAACCGACCGCCGGCGTCGACCCCAAGGCACGGCGCGAATTCTGGGAGGAGCTGCAGCAGCTCGCCGCGCAGGGACTCACGGTGTTGATCACCACGCATTACATGGACGAAGCCGAGCGTTGCCACCGGCTCGCCTACCTCGCCTACGGACGCCTGCTGGCGCGAGGCACGGTGGACGAGGTCGTCGCCACGGCCGCCCTTACCGCCTGGGCCGTGGCGGGCCCCGATCTCGCCGCGCTCGCCACGCGGCTGCGCGGCCGCGAAGGAATCGACCAGGTGGTGGCCTTCGGCACCACGCTGCACGTGAGCGGACGCGATGAGGCAAAACTCGCAGCCGCCATCGCCCCTGAGCGATCAGCGGGCCATCGGTGGACGCAGATCGACGCCGGCCTGGAACACGTCTTCATCAGCCTGATGGACGGCGCGGAGGACAACTTCCGATGAACGCGTTCTCATTCCGACGCTTCTGGGCCATGGTGCTCAAGGAGTTCATCCAGATGCGGCGCGACCGCACGACGTTCGCGATGATGATCGGGATCCCGCTCGCCCAACTGATGCTCTTCGGCTTCGCAATCAATTCCGACCCGCGCAATCTGCCCACGGTGGTGCGCGACGCCGACGGCGGACCCTATGCGCGCGCCCTGGTGCGGTCGCTGGAGCTCAGCGGCTACTTCCGCGTGGTGCGCGATGTCGCCACCGACGCCGAAGCCGCGCGCCTGCTCGAAACCGGCGAGGTTCAATTCGTCCTGAACATTCCGGCCGATTTTTCCCGCGGCCTGCTGCGCGGCGAACGCCCGCAGGTGCTGCTGGAGGCGGATGCCACGGATCCGGCGGCCACCGGCAGCGCGATCGGGGCGGTGAACCAACTGATGGCCACCGTGGTGGACCGCGACCTCCCGGCGCACCGCCGCGGCGGCGTGCCGGCGGTGGATTTTGTCGTCCATCGGCACTACAACCCCGAGGGCATCACCCAATACAACGTCGTCCCGGGCCTGATGGGGGTGGTCCTGACCATGACGATGGTGATCATCACGTCACTCGCGATCACGCGGGAGCGTGAACGCGGCACGATGGAGAATCTGCTGGCCACACCGGTCCGACCCATCGAGGTCATGACGGGAAAGATCGTGCCGTACATTCTCGTCGGTTACGTGCAGGTCGGCCTGATTTTGCTCGCCGCGCGTTTCCTGTTCTCCGTGCCCATGGTCGGCAGTCTGCCGCTGCTGGCCGCAGTCACATCGCTCTTCATCGCGGCAAACCTCGCGATGGGCATCACCTTCTCGACGGTCGCAAAGAACCAGCTGCAGGCCGTGCAGATGGCGTTCTTCTTCTTCCTGCCGTCGCTCCTGCTGTCCGGATTCATGTTTCCCTTTCGCGGCATGCCGGAGTGGGCCCAGAACCTGGGCTCGGTGCTGCCGCTGACGCATTTCCTCCGCATCGTTCGCGGCGTGCTGCTTAAGGGAAACGGAGTGGTCGAAATCATGCCGCACGTGTGGCCCCTGCTCGCCTTCGTCGCCGTGGTGATGACCATCGCACTCAAACGCTACCGGCAGACGTTGGACTGAGGTCTGTCGCAGGAGCGTGCGGAGGTCGCAGAGAATGCGAAGTCGAGTCACCCCGCCATCGCGTGGGTGAGCAGGTTCGCCGGGTCGCTTTCAAGGAGCGGCGACGCTCCTGTCGCCGGGTGCGGTGCAGGAAGGGTATGCGCGAGGCCGTCCGGCAGCCAAACCGGCGGCAAGAGTGACACCGATTCACCACAATCCACCATCGACCATCCACGTCCGGGCACGGCCTCTCCCTGCGGTCTCCGCGTGCTCCGGTTGAATGTCTTCGTGAAGACGCGCTGGTCCAAAGCCACAACGACACTTCTGATGGTGACGACCCGGCGAACATCGGCCATGCTTTCGACCGCGCCATGAACGTCGTCCCCCACCTCAGTCTGGTTCTCCTCCTTTTGTCCCTCTGCCTCGGACTGCGGGCAACCGCGGCCCTGCCCCGCAGCACACCGGAAACGCAGGGGCTCTCGTCGGCGGGTCTGCAGGCCCTCGTGCAACGGCTCGATGAGCGGGTGGACGAAATGCACAGCCTGATGATCGTGCGAAACGGCCACGTCGTCGTCGAGGGCTGGTGGTCGCCCTATGCGGCTGAGCACAACCATGTGCTCTATTCGTTGAGCAAGAGCTTCACGTCGACGGCGGTTGGATTTGCCATCGCAGAAGGCAAGCTCGGGCTCTTCGATCCCGTGCTGCCGTTCTTCCCGGACGACGCGCCGCCGGAACCAGGCGCCCGGCTGCGCGCCATGCGCGTGCGCGACCTGCTGACCATGTCGTCAGGCCACCAGACCGAGCCCCCGCGTTCGGTTGAAGAGATGACGGCGAAGTCCTTCCTTGCGCACCCCGTACCTCACAAACCGGGCACGCACTTCCTCTACAACACGCCCGCGACCTTCATGCTCTCGGCCCTCGTGCAACAGGTGACAGGACAGACCGTGCTCACTTACCTGCGCCCCCGGCTGTTCGTGCCGCTCGGCATTGAGCAGCCCGTCTGGGACCCGAACATCGAGGGAATCAGCCTCGGCGGTTACGGTTTGCGCGTTCGCACCGAGGACATCGCGGCGTTTGGACAACTCTACCTCCAGAAGGGCGTATGGAACGGCCGGCAACTGCTGCCCGCCGCATGGGTCGATCTCGCCACGTCCCGGCAGATGTCGAACGGCAGCAATCCGATGAGCGACTGGGATCAGGGCTACGGTTTTCAATTTTGGCGCAGTCGTCACGACAGTTACCGCGGCGACGGCGCCTTTGGCCAGTACTGCCTCGTGCTGCCGGATCAGTCCATGGTCGTGGCCATCACCAGCGGCACCCGCAACATGCCGGCGATCCTCGACCTGCTCTGGGAGCACCTTCTCCCTCTCGCCAAAGAGGCGACATTGGAGCCCGACGTCCGTGCCCAGACATCGTTGCGCGAGGCCCTCGCCCGGCTGGCCTTGCGGCGCCCGGCCGGCGCCGGCACGTCCACCCTCCTCCCCCGCGTGCTCGACCGCACCTACGCCGCGCCGGCCAACGACAGCGGCATCGAATCGCTCACGATCACATCCGCCGACGCCGGCACGAGCCTTGAGCTGGCGCTGCGCGTGAAAGGGCGGGTTCATCGTTACCCCCTCGGGTATTCGGATTGGAACTACGGACGCGGCCCGATCAATGCGGGCGCCCTTGCCGCCCTGCCCGACGAACCCGTCGCGGGCGCCTTCGCCTGGGAGAACGACGACACCCTGGTGATAAAAATCAGCGCGTACGAAACGCCCTTTGCCCTGACCCATCGTCTGACCTTCCACGGCGACGAGGTGACGGTCGCCAGCGAGGCGAACGTGGCCTTCGGCCCGACCCGCCAGCCGACATGGATCGGCCGGGCGGCGTCCGCACCGTAGGCGCGGCGGGACTACCGGCCAGGTTCCGGGGGGCGCACGGTCTGCAACGCCACCTGTCTCCACCCCTCCGCATCGCGGCGCCAGACGGCCTGAAACAGCAGCTTGAGCTCAGTCCATTTGCCGCCGCTCAATTTGTCCTGATCGATCGAGCCAGTGACGACCACGACGTCGGATGTAACCCGCCGGGCCTCCAGATTTGCCAACTCGTAGCGCCGATAGGCCACCTGCTTGGACGCGAAGAGCTCCATCACCTGAGCCTTGGTTTCAAGTTTTCCGTTACTATGAATGTAACGGAGATCGTCGGCCAGCACCGCATCCAGCGCAGCGACGTCGCCGGCAAGCAGAGCGGCGCGCCGGGACTGTTCCGCCGCGAGTGCGGCGTCAGCGACGTCAGATTGGGCAAGACAGGTGAAGACCAGACTGAGAAAAAGAAGGAAGGAGGAACACGCTTTCATGGGGTTTCGAAACGGGGCTAGGAAGGGGAGGAGCGATGCGTTGGCGGGGAGTTGAACACTTCTTACCCCCCGATCCATGCCGGAAGGCCAATTGAAACGCAAGCGCAGCGCCTGTGCCCAACGCCTATCCACGAAGACCCTTAACAGGAGCACGCGGAGGCCGCGGAGAGAGGCAGAGAGAGTAGCGGGTAGCGGGTAGCGGGTAGTGATTGATGGAGCGGTGACACTTTTAGCCGCCGCCGGAGGCCTTGCCTAAGTCGGTCCGGCATCCAAACCCGTCCGGTGTAGCCCCCCCATGTCCCCATGGGCGTGGTTGGGGGCGGGCGCAGGCTGATTCCCGGCACGGATGGGGACATCCGTGGCTACATTAATCGACCCGGCAAACTCATGTAAATAATTCGGGGCGGAGACGTTTTCGGGCAGGGGTTATCGATTCCTCCCACACCCCTTCGTCATCACGCATTTGGCCTTGTTCACGAAGCGGCGCTGGCCTGTGGCACCCCCGCGTCACTCGACAGCGGTCGGCAAGGCCCGGACGAGTTCGGCGACAACGCGGGGAAACGTCTCCGCCAGATTCACCGACTCGGCCGGGGCGAGGGCGAAGTCGAACAACTCGTACGCGGGCACGCCGCCGGTCGCGGGCGAGGCAGGATGCGCAATCAAACGCCAGCGATCCGTGCGCACGGTGCGTTGTCCGCGAGTCCAGAACGCCACGGCGGGTTTGCCCGATGGCGCCGCGGGACTTTTCAATTGAGGCCCGAGGCTGCGCCCGTCCAAACCAGCCGGCGCGGGAAGGCCGCACAGGTCCGTGAGGGTCGGGAAAAGGTCGACCGTCTCGACGATCACCCGACTCGTCTGCCCGGGCTCGGCCATGCCGGGCGCACGAACGAGGAGAGGCGACCGCAGCGCGTTTTCGTAGAGGCTGTGTTTTCCCCAAATGGCATGTTCACCTAGAAGAAGACCGTGGTCGCCCCACACGACGACCACCGTGTTCCCGGCGAGGTTGAGTTCACGCAAGGCGTCCAATACCCGGCCGGCCTGGGCGTCGACGTAGGTCGTCGAAGCCGCGTAGGCATGGCGCAGGGCCCGGGCATAGGCTTCATCGACGTTCGCGTCGCGTCCGTCGTGCGAGTAATTATTGAATTCGCCACTCGCGTGCCAGCCCGACACCCCCGCGGGCCGCGCGGTGACGGCCGGAGCGGGGATGCGTTCAGGATCGTGTTGATCGAAATATCGGCGGGGCGCCGCGAACGGCAGATGGGGTTTGAACAAGCCCACCGCCAGGAACCAAGGCTGCCCGGAGTCCGCCAGATCGCGCAGGGTCTTCACTGCCTCGTCGGCCACCCATGCATCCGGATAGGCGGAATCGGGGCCGTCGAACGCTTCCAACGCCGGGCTCTGCCCCCGCGTGCGCGGCCGGCCATTCGCATATCCATGCATGATGCCCTCCGCGTGCGGCCAGGGCGTGTCCGGGATCCACGAACGATCCCACGAGGCGGGCAACTCCTCGGGTCCCCCGGCCCAGTTGGCTCCCGTGCGTCCACCCGGGTGATGAGTGATTTTTCCGAGCGCGAGCGTCCGATAGCCGTGCTTCTTGAACCACGCCGGAAGATTCGCCTCGCCCCAGGAAAGATGAGTGTTGGCGATGGCACCGTTGGCCAGATGCGCGGGTTCGGTCGGGTAGCGTCCGCGCAGCAAGGCAGCGCGGGACGCACCGCACGTCGGCACCTGCACATAGTGGTGTGAGAAGATGCGCGCGGTCGCCGCAAACGCATCGAGGTTGGGGGTGCGCGCGTGCGCCACACCAAGGGCCCCGAGATCGTTCCGCAGATCGTCGATGGCGATGAAGAGGACGTTGGGGCGCGACGCGGGTTGCGCGGCCGCCGTTACACTGAGGGCACCAATGAGGGTCAGAAAGGAAAGGCGAGACATGAAGGTGCTCGATGTATCGGACTAGCCCGCATTCGCCCGCGCCGCGATCAGAAATTGCGGGGGTCGCAACGGGCCGCTTCGCTTTCGAGGTCACGGCTTGTCGAACGTCATCGGGCTTCCGCATTCTTCTCCAGCAACCCCGCAAACCACCGCGTAGATTCGAATTTTCGGCAGAAAATCACCAAGCCGACGGTGAGCGGGATGCCCATCAGCGCTCCAGGAATGCTCCACACCCACCCCCAAAAAATGATGGAGAAAAACAGGACGAAAGGCGACAGCGACAGGATCCGGCCCTCGATCTGCGGGTCGAGGTAGTTGCCGATCAGCAACTGTATCGCCGCCAAACCACCGAGGGCCGCGAAGCCCACCCAGAGTTCCGGGTGGAGGAAGGCCACGAGGGTCGGAGGGATCACGGCCACAATCGATCCCAACATGGGAATGTAGTTGAGAAGGAATGACGTGACACCCCACACGAACGGCATGTCGAGGCCGATCGCCCAGGTGAACAGGCCGACCAGCACGCCCGTGGTGGCGCTCACCACCGTGCGCGCCACCATGTAGCGTTGAAACATCGACGCCATCTCTGCGCCCGCCTCCAGAATCCGCCGGCTCGTCTCGGGGCGGAGACTGATCTTCAGTTTTTCGCAAAATCCGTACACTTCGATCAAGCCCAGCACCAGGAACGTCAGCGTCAACGCCACGAAGCCCAGAAACCCATAGACACCCTTGACCACGGATTGAAGGACACTCAAGAGCCGCCCCAGATGCTCATCCAAGGCCGACGCCTTGGAGGTTTCCTCTCCTTCGCCCTCCGCCGGATCGAACCACTCGATGGCTTTTTCCACCAGCCTGGAAGCCCGGTCCGCGTATTCCGGCACCTTGGCCTCGATCGCTCGACCCGCCAGATAAAGCAGCCCCAAAAAAACGGCCGCGACGAGCACGACGGACAACAGGGTCAGTATATAAGCCAGGGGGCGCGGAACGCGGTGCTTCTCCTGCCATCGCTGAAGCGGCCAGGCCAGGATGAGCACGAACAGCCCGAGCACCAATGGCAGCGAAACCACCGTGGTGATCCGCAACGCCGCGATCGTGATAACGACCAAGGCGATGACGAGGAACACACCGAGCAGACTGGGGCGTGAGTTGGACATACAACATGGGCGCGCCGAAAAAATGCGGACCGCATCAAGAAGGCACCTGCCAGCCGACAGCAGCGGGCGTCGATGGTTCGAACCTATCGCAAACGGACGCGCCCCACTTCAGTCGATTCCTGCCGCCCGACCCCGTTCCGTTTACCTCGGAAACAAACGGGTAGCATTGCCGTTCAGGGTTGCCGCCCACGGTGCACACCGGGAATTACCGGATAGCGTGAGGGCACGGTTGGACTTAAGTTGGTCACCCCGGCTGCGAGAGCCGGGACCTTAACAAAAGTAGAACTGACCATGATGACTTATCGTTTCCCTCGTATCGCGCTCGCCTGCATCCTCGGCCCTCTCTTGGGAGGGGGCGGGCCGCTTGCCGCCCAGCCCGAGACCGGATCCACCCAGTACGAATCCATTGTTCCTGAGCCGGCCCAAGCTCTACCCGCTGTGCCCTTGACTCCAAGACCAGCCGTCCTTGAGACGATCTGGCCGGATTCTCCGGTGGTGGCCGATGCGCTTCCCGCCGGGCTGCGGGCTGACGAAATCATTGGCCGCAAGGTCCTCGGACACGGCCGGGCAGAACTCGGGGTGCTGCGCGATCTTGTGATCGACACGGGGGAAGGAAAAGTCACGTATGCGGTCGTCGCTTCCGGCGGTTTTCTGGGCCTTGGCCAGACCCGCCGCCTGGTCCCCGCGGCGATCCTCACGGGACCCGCCCCGCTGACGAGCGACGGTCAGCCCATGATTCCCGTTGAAGCACAGGCATGGGAGCACGCGCCCACGTTTACCGGCGACCCTCTTGAAGTCTTGGCGGACACCGCGCGACGCCAGGAACTTGATCGCCATTACCTCGCCTTCATGAGCACTGCCCCCGGAGTCGATCGCACCGCCCGAGGAGCCGAAGATAAACCCTCAAGTGAAAACAATCTCGATCAGTGGAGGCTCGCGACGGGTATCCAGAATGCGGAAATCCGCAGTGGGGATCAGACAATAGGCCGGGTCGACGCCGTTCTCGTCGACCTAAACCACCTGGGTGCGTTGGTCCGTCTGAGTCCGAGGGTCGCGACCCTGAGGACCAGCCGAGCCTTCATTGTACCCTTCTCTCAACTCACGGCGCACCCTGACGACACGGCGTTCGATACGGCGCTGGCGATCGGAGACTTCACGCGACTGCTGCCGGAATACACCGGCACGATTCCCGCATCGTCCTAATGAACCACGGCAACGCAGCGGTTGAACGGTTGCTAAGGCAAGGGGCATATTCCTTAAGCCGAGTACATCGGCAAACCCGTCTGCCCGAGGCGATTTCCCTTAGGCGCAACGGTTTGCTCCCATGTTAAATTTAGCTAACCGCTTGCATCGAAAAGTTACTCCGGAACGAAGGTCGCCCACCGACAAGGTTTGCTATTCCTCGTCTCTCGCCCGTTACTGAAAGCGCCCATGGCCACTCCACGAACTGCGTCTAAACCGAAACACGAACACTTCTCCCTGCCGTTGTTCGCCTTCACCGTGGTCGCGACCTTGGCCGGACTGTGCGGACTACTGTGGTGGGTCGCACCCGGCGTCTGGGATGCCCAGTTTCTCGCCCCCTTGTGGGCGGGGGTCGTCGCGTTTCTGGCGATCAGCCTCGTGAACTGCTACATGGAGTTCTTTTTCCATCGCTACGTCCTTCACACGTCGGCCGTGCCATTCTTGCGCCGCCTTTATCGCCAGCACACCCTGCACCACGCCTTGACCCGCATCGGTCGAAAGCAGACGGCCAGCGGACGCGGGATTCTTTACGTCGAAAACAAATTTCCCATCGTCGAGCCTGAGCAGGGTGAAGCCTCCTTTTTCCCTTGGTATTCGCTGGCGATCTTCGCAGCGGCTCTGACCCCGCTCCTCGCCCTGCTCCAGTGGCTCTTCCCGTTTATTCCGTGGTTCTTGGGCGGGTTCGCCGCCCTGGCCGTGTCACTCACCCTTTACGAAGTCCTCCACGCCATCAATCACTGGCCGATCGAGACATGGGAGCCGTTGATCGAACACCGCCGCTGGGGTTGGTTCTGGCGTCCCGCCTATGCCTTCCACCTGCGTCATCACGCGGTGATCGACTGCAACGAATCGATTTCCGGGTTTTTTGGTCTGCCGCTGCCAGACTGGACCTTTGGCACCTGCGTGATTCCCAAGACCGTCTATGCCGACGGAGCCGAATGGTTGCCCACCGAGTTTCGCAGCCCCCGGCCAATCGGCCTGATCCGCTGGCTCGACGCGAAGGCTCATGGCGCCGTGCAACGTCGGCGCGCAGCTACCGTTGTGGATCCGGTCCTGTCGGTCGAAAAGGACCCCGACGAAGCGCCTCCTTCTGCGCCCGACGATTCCGACGAGCCGACCCGGCGTTTCGCCTCACCCCTGCCGCGCTGAGGCGAACTACGCCCGACTCGGGATGGAGTCAGACACAGCCCGCGTCCTCATTGCGAACCGGCGAGTACGATCACAGTCTCGTCTTCAACACGCGCGCAGCCTCGAGCGCGGCTTCGGCGGTTTCGCCGGTGACGGTGAAATGACCCATCTTGCGACCGATGCGGGGCTCGCGTTTGCCGTAGAGGTGAAGCTTTACGTTGGGCTCGGACAGGAGCGCCGACCAATCGGGCTCCGTCACGGCTCCCGCGGCCGTCGGCCGCCAGGCGTCGCCGAGGAGGTTGACCATCACCACCGGTTTCACGACCGAAGTGTCGCCCAAGGGCAGGCCACAGAGGGCGCGCACGTGTTGCTCGAACTGCGACGTCGCGCAGGCGTCGAGCGTCCAGTGTCCGGAATTGTGGGGCCGCGGGGCGAGTTCGTTGACGAGGATCTCCCCTCGGTCGGTGAGGAAGAGTTCGATCGCGAGCAGGCCGACCAAGCCGATCCTTTCCGCGATGGCCCGGCTCAGCAGCTCGGCCTCGGCGAGCGTCGCGGCGTTCACACGCGCAGGCACGATGGAGAAATCGAGGATGTGCTTGGTGTGGATGTTCTCAGCCACGGGAAATGTCTTCATGGCTCCATCCTCGCGGCGGGCGACGATCACGGAGAGCTCGCACTTGAAATCGATGAACTTCTCGACCACAGAGCGCTGGCGGGCAAAGGCCTCGGACGCGCGGGCGATGCCCTCGTCGTTCGTCACCTTGAGCTGGCCCTTTCCGTCATAGCCAAAATCGGCGGTCTTCACCACGCAGGGCAGACCGATGCGGCGGATCGCTGCGGCGAGGTCGTCGCCGGCCTCCACTTCGAGGAAGGGTACGTGGGGAAAGCTGTTCTTGCGCAACCAATGCTTCTCGCGGAGCCGGTTCTGGCAGGCTTCGAGCACGCTCCAGTGCGGAAGCAGGCGCGTGAGCTTCTCGATCTTCCAAAGCGGCTCGACCGGCACGTTCTCGAACTCGTACGTCACCGCCGCGCAACTACGCGCAAAGGCCGAGAGCGTCTCCACGTCAGAGTACGGAGCGTTGAACTCCCTGGCCGCCACCTCGCCCGCGGGGGAGTCCTGCGCAGGCTCAAAGATGTGCACGCGATAACCCAGCCGCTCCGCGGCATGGGCGAACATGCGGCCCAACTGGCCGCCACCGAGTACACCGAGGGTTTGTCCGGGCAGAATCATGGTGCGGATGGAAACGTGGGAGCACAGAGGGCACGGGGGGGATGGTCAACCCCGGGGATTGCCTCTGCCCACCATGGTAGCTGCCCCAATTCGTTCTCTTAATCGTAATCTTTCTCGTTCTCCTCCGAAACCAACGACCATGCGGCCGCCGACGCGACACACGACCCGCCCAGCGCGCTACCGCAGCCAAGCCCCACAAATTCAGACCCGAAAACGATTACGATTATGAGAACGAGAACGAAACAGGCCCCTCCCCTCCTTGGCCTGCCGGCCAGGAGCTTCGTGAAACTCCTGGTCCCGCCTACGGCAGACTTGCCGCCAAGACTTTGGCCGTTTGCGCCGAGCGGAAGCCGTCGAGGGCTTTTTTGATCTTCTTGTGTTGCCCTGCAACCATCGCGGCGGCGAAAAGCGCGGCATTGATCGCACCGGCACGACCGATCGCGAACGTCGCCACCGGCACACCCGCGGGCATCTGCACGATGGAGTAGAGCGAGTCCACGCCCTTAAGGGTGTGCGACTCAACCGGCACGCCGAGAACGGGCAGCGCCGTCAGGGCGGCGGTCATGCCCGGCAGGTGAGCCGCCCCGCCCGCGCCGGCGATGATCAGGCGAAGACCACGCTTCTCGGCGGTCTCGGCGTACTCGACCATGCGCTTCGGCGTCCGGTGGGCGCTCACAACATGCTTCTCAAAGGAGACCCCCAGCGCTTCCAGGGTGAGCGCCGCGTGCTGCATCGTCTCCCAATCCGACGTGCTTCCCATGATGATGCCAACAAGCGGTTTCGCCATGCCTCAAATCTAACGGCGATTCGCGTACGTTTGTCAGGCCTGAAAACGCAGCCCAAGGAAACGAGGCACCCTTGTCGCCGGTTCGTACGCCGTGCCGGCATTCCTACGCCACGCCCGCTCCTTCGCACTTGGAACAAATGCCCCCGCGCGGCACGCGGCCCTACGTCGCCGTCTCCGTGAAACGCGATTCGCGGATCACGGTGATTTTGATCGTACTGGGGTACTGCAATTCCTCTTCGACCCGGCGGCGGAGGAGTTTCACCAAGTCCCTGGCCTGCTCGTCTGTGATCGTGTGCGGATTGACCACGACGCGGACTTCGCGGCCGGCCTGGATGGCGTAGGCCTGCTGAACCCCTTCGACCGACAAGGCGAGTTTCTCGAGGCGGTCGAGCCGCTGGATGTAACTCGTCATCGACTCGGCTCGCGCACCCGGGCGCACCGCCGAGACGGTATCCGCAAGAATCACCAGACCGGCGTACACCGTTTCGGGTTTGATCTCCTCGTGGTGGGCCGCGACCGCGTTGATCACGATCGGCGTCTCACCGTGACGTTTGACGAAATCGCCGCCCATGATTGCGTGACTGCCCTCGTACTCGCCCTCGATGGCCTTGCCGATGTCGTGAAGCAGGCCCGCGCGCTTCGCAATGTTCGGATCGAGTCCGAGCTCGCTCGCCAGCATGGAGCAGAGGAAGCCCACCTCGACGGAGTGATCGAGCACGTTCTGCGTATAAGAAAAGCGATACTTGAGGCGCCCGAGCAGGCGGATGATCTCAGGGTGCAGGCCGTTGATGCCAAGCCGCTGTACCGCGTCCTCTCCCGACTGTTGCACCGTGAGTTCGATGTCCTCGCGGCAACGACCGACAAACTCCTCGATCGTCGCGGGATGAATCCGGCCATCCTTCACCAACGCTTCGAGCGCCAGCCGCGCCACTTCGCGGCGCACGGGATCAAACGAGGAGATGAGCACCATCTGCGGCGACTCATCGATCAGCAGAGTCACGCCGGTGGCCGCCTCGAACGCCTTGATGTTGCGACCTTCACGTCCGATGATGCGACCCTTCATCTCCTCGCTCGGCAGCTGCACGATCGTCGCCGTGATGTCGTTGTTCGGCTTGCTCGCCATGCGCTGCATGGCGGTGATGAGGATGCGCTTGGCTTCGTTCTGCAGGTCCTTCTCCGAGCGATCAAGAATCTCGCGGCGCAACACGCGCAGCTCATCGGCACATTCCATCTGCACCTCCTCGCGCAACGCCATGCGAATTTCCTCCGCATCCATCTGCGAGACGCCTTCGAGGCGCTTGCGCAGCGATTTTGACAACGCGCGGATCGCGTCGCGCGCCTGCTTTACCGCGGAGTTTTCCCGAACCAGACGTTCGCTCTTCTGCTCCAGTTGGTAATCCAGCAGGGCCAGCGACTCCTCATGCGCGCGAATCTCGCGCAGCTTCACGTCGCTTTCGATCTCGCGACGGTCGAACTCGCGGTTGAGCTCCGCGCGGCGCTGCGCGATTTCTTCCTCGGCCTTCTGCTTGGTCTCCTGCGCGGCGACTGCGGCCTCGCGTTTCGCCACTTCGATGTATTGCGCCGCCTGCTCGCCGGCCACCCGACGCGTGTGCCGGGTGAAGATCCAGACCACCAGAAACCCGGCGCCAAAGCCCAATAACAACGCGACCGCGAACGACCAGTAAACGCGGTCGCTCTCGGCAATCAGGAACGCGAAGTCGGCGGCGCTTACTGATTTCAAGTTCCGAAACCGTTGGCCCCCGAGCCGCCGATTTCAACTCTTGTTTGATCAATCCCCGGCAAAGCCCGTCCCACCGGCCTTATCGCCATTCACTCACCCGCCGGAAGAAACGACGACAGCGAGCCATTGAGCACCACCTGCAACCGGGCCAGCGCCTCTGCCTCCCCGTCAAACGAGAGAGTCTGGGCCACCACGTAAGCCCAGCGGTCATTCCGGCCGCGCAGGCGATTGAGCGCCGTGCGCCAAAGGCGTCCCGCATGGGTCGGCTCGATCGCACCCTCCCCCACAAACCAATACGCAAAGGCGGCCGGAATGCGCCGGCGTTCGCCGCGCGCGTCCACCGTCTCACGGACGATGCGCAGCACGGTCGCCGGCACCGTCCCACCGGCGGGATGCGTGAAGGTGTGCGTGGTCCTCCCCTCGATGGACCAGCCCTGGCCGACGAGGCACAGCTCCGGCCGGTGGATCGACGTGCGATCACGCCCGCTCAACACGATCGAGAGGAAGACCTGATCTTGTCGGTTCCGCGTGGATACATAGTTGCGCCGTGCAAACCCGGTGTCCGAGGGGAGCACCTCGCGCTCGATCGGCGTGACCTCTGCGCGCTGGCCGATCCACTCCACCCCGATGAAGGCCGGCAGGTCCGCCGGCGCGAGCCCGTCATCCGCGAGCACAATGCCCGCACCGCCGGTCGCCGGCCGGCGATCCATCGCCACGGTGAATCCCGCCACCGCCACCGCCACCGCGAGCACCCCGACCGCAAGCACGCCCGTCCGCATCGGGGGAGCATGGGCCGAGGCGTCGGTGATCGCCGACGGGCCTTCGGCGGCGGGCTCGGGTCGCCACCGGGTCCACAGTGCCACTGCGGCGAGCACGCCGCCCAGCACGACGCCAAAGACCAGAAAGCCCGCCCAGTCGTGCACCCACAACCCGGCGTTCTGCCCCAAGGTCTCGCCCGCAACGACGATCGCACCAATGCGCACGATGTTACCGAGATAAGTGAGGGGAAAACAGAGCAGAAAGATGGCCGCACGGCGCAGGTTCGAACGCAGATTGAGATATGCAATCAGCAGGCTCAGCGCCATCAGCGCCATCAGCGAACGCACGCCGGAACACGCCGCCGCCACATCGTATTGATAGGACCCGTCGGGCGAAAACAGCTGGGTGCCGTTGCGAATCACGTCGATCCCGGCGAGCCCCGCCAGCGCGTGCGTGGCGTCAATGACCCAGAGACGCAGGTGAAACCCCACCGAATCGAGCGCATTGAGCGGAATCGCGAAGAGCAGAAACGCCACCGGAAACACCGCCGCCCATCCCCACCGCCGCCCGCCGGCGAGCCGGAGTAGTCCCCACGTGAATACAAGCAGCGCGACGATCGAGAAGCGCGCCTGCTCCACCGCGTAGCCGAGCGCATGCAGCAGCAACGCTCCACCCATCGCCACGAAAGGGACCCCGTCGCGGCCGCGCCCTTCGGCAGGAAAGGAAAACTTCGGCGAACGAAGATTCCGCCAAAACAGCCACCCCGCCAGCCCGAGAATCAGGGGTCCATGCTCCGTTTCCGAGCCAGGATTGAACCACTGGAAGCCCCACCACCAGAACAAGGACGCCGTATCAATATAGCCGCGGCCTCCGTTGCCAAAGAACTGAAACACCACAAACCCCGCCGCCGCGCAGCCCAGCAGCGCAAGTCGGCGCGAGGGCCAGGGCTGCGAATGGACGGACGCATCGTGCGGCGGGCTTGTCATGGGTCAGAGCGAAATCTTAACTGTGCCCGCTTGGCAAAACCAACCCCAGAGTCGCGTCCGTCTCTCCTCGTCACCGAACTCTGGGGCCTCGGCGACCTCGCCCTCGCGGTTCCTTTTCTCCGCTGCGCCACCCGCCATGCCGAGGTCACGCTCGTCGCCAAACCCCACGCCGACGCTCTCCTGCGACGCTTCGCTCCGGACGTGGCTTTGCTGCCGTTCGACGCCCCGTGGACCCGGTTCTCCGGCAAATACCGCCTTCATCGCTGGCCGTGGCGGGAGCTGGGGGTCCTCCGAGGAGCGTTGCGCGATCGCGCCTTCGATCTGGGCGTATCGGCCCGTCCTGACCCTCGCGATCACGCGTTGCTGGCGGTCGCAGGCGCGCGGCGGCGGCTCGGTTATGCCCGGTCCGGATCCGGGCTGCTGCTCACGCAGTCCGTCGCCCGCCCCGTCCATCCCCATCGCGCGGACCATTGGAACGCCCTCGCGAACGTACTCGGCTGGACGCCCGACCCGCCCGTGGCGCGGACACCCGGTGCCGTGCGCCGGATCATCGTGCACACCGGGGCGGCTCGCGCGGTGCGGCAGTGGCCCGGCGAGCGATTCCACGACGTCGCCCTGCGTCTGCGCGATCGCGGCTTCCAAGTCCGGCTGCTCGATGGAACAGAAGGCGATCTCGACCTGCTGATCGCTCACCTCGCCGAGGCCGACGCCTTCATCGGCAACGACTCGGGACCGGGCCACGTCGCCGTCTTGCTGGGCGTGCCGACCTTCACGGTGTTCGGACCGCAATTGCCGGAAAATTTCGCTCCGCGCCATCCGCAAGCCGGATGGATCGACGGTGCGCCCTGCCCCCACAAGCCCTGCTTCGATGCGTGCCGTCTTGCCGAACCCTTTTGCCTGACCCGACTGCCCGCGTCCGACGTCGAGAGCCGCATCGACGCTTGGCTGACCCGACTGCAAGGAAGCCAGCCGTTGTAACCGTGCCCGTGTCGGGCGCGCTTAAGACGCGCATCCTCGCCGGCGTACGACCTGCCTGACCGCCGATGTTGTCATCGGTCGCACGGCCGTAAATCATCCCACGCACGCCCTACATGGAACCGCTCCGCGCCGGCCCGCGCCTCTCTTCCTCCCGCTCGACCCGACTCCGGCGCAACGTCGCGGCCCTGCTCGGGGCGCGCGGGCTGACGATCGCGATGGCTCTGGCGCAGGTCGCGGTTGCCCTGCCGTACCTCGGCGGCGAACGTTACGGCAGCTGGATGCTGTTGCTGGCGGTGGCGAGCGCCATTCACATCTGCGATTTCGGCATCGGACTCGCGACGCAGCGCGCGATGGCGGATGCGATCGCGCGCGACCACCCCGACGTGGCCCGAGCCGTCGCGCGGCACGGGACCGTGGCACTGGCAGGAATCGCCTGCGTCCTGCTCGCAGCCGGCGGCCCCTTCGTCGCGTTCGCGAACTGGCCGGAGTGGTGCGGCCTTGCGGAGGCCAGCGAGGCGCGGGTCGCGGCCGGCGCACTGCTCGTCCTGACGGCCCTCGCCCTCCCGCTCAACATGGCTCCTCGCGTGGCGGGCGCAGCGCAACGGCAATGGATCCAAGCCCTGTGGGGAGCAGTCGGCGGTGCGGCAACACTCGCCTGGGTCGTCTTCGCAGCCGGCGCGGCGTGGTCCTTTCCAATCCTGGTCGCCGGCGCGGCCGTCATCGCCATTCTCCAGAATGCCGCCATGGCGATTCACGCGCTCCGCCTCCTGGGTTGGCCGCTGCGACCGTGGCCGTCGTTGCCCTGCGCGGAGCGGCGGGAATTGCGCCGCAATTGTCTGCTCTTCGCCGTGCCGCAATTCGGCGAGGCCTTGATCAACGGCATGCCCGCGGCCGCCCTCTCCGTCGCCGCGGGACCGGTCGCGGTCACCGGCTACAATCTTGTCCAGCGCATCCTTTCGCCCTTCGGCCAGGTCCAGGGCCTGATGCTCGCCGCCCTGTGGCCCGCCTACACGGAAGCCCATTTGCGCGGAGACCTTGCCTGGGTGGGCGCCAAATTCCGCCAGACGCTCGGAATCTCGCTTGGCCTCGTGGTCGCCATGGCGGTCGTCACCAGCGTGATCGACCCTTTGGTCGCCTGGTGGACCCGGCGCACGTTCGACGGCCTCCCGCCGGCTTTGGCGTGGGCGGCGTTCGGATGGTTCGGAGCCCTCGTCGCGATCCAGCCGCTGACCTCCCTGCTGATCGGCTTTGGCCAGGCGAAGCTCCTCGCGCGCTCCACGGCCGTGGGTTATCCGCTGGCTGCGCTCGCGCTGATCGCGGGCGCTCTCGCCTCCAGCCCGGGCGGGGCGCTCGCCCTGGGGGCGGCCGCGCTTGGCCTTGTCTTGCTGCCGCTGCTCGTGGTGCAGAGCCGGCGGCTCCTCCTTCCCGCACGATGACGACGCGCCCCACACGCTTCCTGATCTTCAAGGTCAACCACCTCGGCGACAACATTGTCTTCCTGCCGGTGGTCGAGGCGCTGCGCGGATGTTTTCCCGAGGCGGACGTGTTGGTGGTGACCTCCCCGGCCGAGGCCGCGCTCTATCAAGGACCGCGCGGCGCCACCGATATTTTCGCGCCTTGTGCCCGCGATCTTTTCAACCGCACGTGGCGGCGGCCCTGGGCCGCGTTGCGTTGGTGGCTTCGACTGCGCGCCTTTCGCGCCGACGGATGCCTGATCAGCTACGATCAGGCGAATTTCCCGCACTTGCTTGCCACCTGGGTCGGAGGTTCCGTGCGCATCGGAGCCAACATGCGCTACATCCGGGTTCACGGGTCGGTCACCCATGTGATCCCGCCGCCGCCCGACTGGAATATCGTCCGCTGGAATTGGGAAATGGGCCGGGCCCTCGCAACCGCGTTTGGCCGGGGAGACCGCTGGCCGGCTTCGGCCCCCGCGCCGGATCTCCGCCATCTGGTCTCTCCACTCCCGCGCCACGGCACGCGCAAGCGCGTGGTGCTCCACGGCGGCTCGAAGAGCGCTCTCCGCCGCTGGCCGCTCGAACGTTTCGCGGAGCTCGGCCGGCGTCTGGCTGCGGAGCACGAGGTGGTCTGGATCAACACCCCCGAGAATCGGGGCCTTCCGCCCGATCCCAGATGGGTGCTGGCAGAGCCTCCCGACGTCGCGGCCCTGGCTTCGATGCTCGCCTCCTGCGATCTCTACGTGGGCAACAATTCCGGTCCGATGCACGTGGCGAACGCCCTCGGGCGGCGCGGCGTCATTGTCTCGGGTCCCTCGAATCGCGGCTGGGACCCCTACTGGCACCCGGAACGCTGGACGGTCCTGCGCCACCCTGACCTGCGGTGCCTGCCGTGCGAAGTTCCCGATGTCGGCATCCAACACTGCGCCAACCTGAGCGCCCCGCTCGCGTGCCTGCAGTATTGGGACGTCGACCGGGTTGAATCCGCCTGCCGCGCCGCGCTGTCAGAGCGTGGGCGGTGACACGTGAACTGACAGGTTGCAAAACACCGTGACCGGGCCTTGATGCGCCCGATGGATCCTCGCTGGCGCAATGGCCTGATCGCCGCCGCGGCAAGCGTGCTGGCCGTAGGAATGGGCACCGAGCTCGCCGGAGGAAATCTCGCGCCCGCCATCGCCGTGGCGCTGCTGTGCGGCTGCCTGCTCATCACCTGGTCCGGCATCGCCCGGCCGGATACGCTTCTGCTCGGTTTTCTTGTTCTCGGCTACATGCTTGGAAACCGCGGCTTCGCGCAGATCGCCCCGATCCCGGGCCTCCCCATCCTGTTGTTCGGGGAAATCGGACTGGCCGCCTGCGGCATCCTGCTGCTGGTCCGGAGCGCCATGCGGCGCGAGCTGCCGTTCAAGTATGACGCGCTCAATCTCTTCGCGTTGCTGATCATTCTGGTGAGCGCCGGCCGCATGGTCGTCGACTTTCCCCTCCATGGGTTTGTCGCGGTGCGGGACTTCGCGACGATCTACTACATCGGGTTCTTCTTCATCGCCCAAGATCTCGTTCGCCAGGACAAGGATCGCCGCTGGCTCCGCGGAACGCTCACCACCGCCGCGGCTCTGCTGCCCGCGGTCATCGTCGCCTTCCACGCATTCACGGACTTCTTTATTGGCACACTCACGCTCGGCGGGATCCCCATCATCTTCATCAAGGACGACCTCGCCGCGACCTTCGCCCTCGCCGGTGTGTTCATCTTGCTCGAGCCCGCGCGCGCGCAAACGCGCCTCCTCCTCTGGCGGTGGGTTGCAGCCGGGGCCTCGCTGCTTGCCGGACTCGCGCTCTTGTCCCGGGCGGCCGTGCTTGGGCTTGTCGTCGCGTCCCTCTGGCTCCTGCTCGCGCGCCGCTTTCGTGTTTTCAAGCTCGCGCTCGTGGCCGGCCCGGCCGCGGTCGTGCTCGCGCTCGGCGCCGCCTTCGTGACCGACACCCCGCTCAACCAAACGCGGCTCTACGGCTTCGTCGAACACACGATCTCGATCACCGATTTCGACGGCCGACGGGCCTACCAGAACATCGAGAGCGCCGACTCGGGGGACAACAATCGCTTCCGCCTCGTGTGGTGGCGCACGATCCTCGAACGCGTGATGGGCGACAACCCGGTCTTCGGCATGGGCTTCGGTTTCGACCTCGGGCGCGATTTCGCCAGCATCTACCAGGGTGTGGGCGACGACTTCAACGTACGCAGTCCCCATAGTATCGTATTCACCATTCTGGGACGCCTCGGTCTGCTCGGGTGCCTGCTGTTCGCCGGCCTGATCTGGGCCATGGGCCGGCGCACGCTGTCCGGCATTCGCTCGCTTCAGACAGACGCAGCCGACGCCGCGCCGGGATTGAGTCTCTGGTGCGCCGCCTGGGTTGTCATGGTCAGCGCCATGTTCGGCGTGGTGCTTGAGGGGCCGATGGGCGCGGTGGTGTTCTGGAGCCTCCTCGGTCTCGCCGCCGGCACCCCGCTTGCAAAGAAGGCGATCGCGCAGGAAATTGAGCCTTCCGGCCGTTCGCAGACGGTTCCTCCTTGGCAGGAGACCCCTGAACCCGCCAATCGTTGAGGCGGCATGAACCTGCGCGCACCCTTCGAACTTCTCGGCGTCTTCAAAGTGACGACGCGCGAGCGCTGGGATTGGGCCACGCCGCTGGCGATACTCGGTCTGAGTTCGATCGGACTGGCGTTCATCTACAGTGCGCAGTTCTCCAACCAGTCCTCGGATTGGCTAAAGCAAATTGTCTTCATGGTCGCGGGGGCCGGAATCTACATTGGAGTCTCCCTGATCGATTACCGCTTCTGGATCAGCGTGGTGCACTGGTTCTACCTCGCGGTGATAATCACCCTCATCCTCGTGCTGATTCCCGGCATCGGCGACGAGCGCGGCGGAGCCCAGCGCTGGCTGGACCTCGGATTCTTCTCCTTCCAGCCGTCCGAACCCGCCAAGGCCGCCGTGCTCTTGATCGCCGCGACACTCCTGATTCGCGACAAGATTGGAACCTTGCAACAGTCCCTCGGCGTGCTGGGCAAGTTGGCGCTTGCCGTAGGATTGCCAATGTTCCTTATCCTCCTTCAACCCGATCTCAAGTCGGCGATCGTGTTGCCCCCGATGCTGTTTTCGATGCTCTACGTCTCCCAACTTTCGACCCGTTTCTTCATCGGCGTCTTGGGAGCGTTTCTGGCCGTCGTCGGCATTGTGGGCCTGGATAGCCATAATTACGTCAGGTTCATGGAGGCCAACAAATTGGACTTCATGCGCGACAAGGGAAAGTTCGAGGTTCACTCGTGGGTTCCGCTGAAGGATTACCAGCGAAATCGCATTCTGACCTTTGCGGCACCGGACGTGATCGATCCGTCGGGAACCAAAGACGCGTGGAACCTCAATCAATCGCTCATTTCGGTGGGCAGCGGCGGCTTCACCGGCAAAGGGTGGACGCAGGGCACGCAGGCGCAGCTCGGCTACCTGCCGTCGGGCGTGGCGCACAATGATTTTATTTTCTCGGTCATCGCCGAGGAAAAAGGATTTCTGGGAAGCCTCACGGTTCTCGGCCTGTTTGGGATAGTGTTGTTCAACGGCGTACGCATCGCGGGCCTCGCCCGGGATCGCTTCGGCACCCTCCTCGCCATTGGCGTGACGGCGCTGTTCGCGGTGCATGTGTTCGTGAACATCGCCATGACCATCGGGCTCGTGCCCATCACGGGCATACCGCTTCCCTTTATCAGCTACGGTGGTTCCTTCGTGCTCAGTTGCTGCTTGCTGCAAGGACTGGTTCAGAGCGTCTATCGCTTCAGAAAGGACTTCACGTGAAACTGAAGCCGATCCGCGACTACGATTGCCCTGCCGGAATTTCCTGCGCCGCGACCGCCACACGCGGGGGCCCCGTCCCAACCCAGGACAACACCCACCATGAGCGATCAGTCGCAACCCGCGTCCCGCGATTCCAGCCCGCCGGACGAAGCCCGCAATTATGACGAGGAGCTCGCCCAGCCTCCTCCGGTGCAAGAAACCGAAAACGTCGATCGCGCCGAACTGAAAGCCGGCGCCCAGGAACGATCCAAGCAGCGGCCCCTGCTTCAGAAAATCCTCGCGGTGTTCAAGAAGGAGAAAACGTCCTTCCGCGAGCTCATCATCAACTCCGAGCCGCTCGAAAAGCGCGTGGCTTTGCTTGTCGACGGCACGCTCGAGAAGTTCGAGATCGAGCGCGATTCCGACAACCGGATGGTGGGCGGCATCTACAAGGGCAAGATCAAGAACCTCGACCCGGGCCTGAAGGCCGCGTTCGTCGACATCGGTTATTCCAAAAACGCCTTCCTGCACTACTGGGACATGCTCCCGGCCGCCGCCGACTCCTCCGTCGAAGTCGTGCGCGTCAACCGTAAGAAGAACGCCGCGCCGCGCACCGCCGAGCCCACGGTCAAGGACATCCCCGGCATGTACCCGCCGGGCAGCGAGATCGTCATTCAAGTCACGAAGGGCCCCATCGGCACGAAGGGCCCTCGCACCACGACCAACCTATCCCTCCCGGGCCGCTACCTCGTGCTCATGCCGTTCTCCGACCAGTGCGGCATCTCGCGCAAGATCGAGGACAACAAGGAGCGCCAGCGCCTCCGCCAGCTCGTCAACGAGCTCACCATCCCCGAGGGCATGGGCGTGATCGTCCGCACCGCCGGCGAAGGCAAGAAGGCCCGCTACTTCGTCCGCGACCTGCACATCCTCCTCCGCACCTGGTCCGGCATTCAGCAAAAGATCCAGAACGACCGCTCGCCGTCCTGCCTTTATCAGGAGCCCGACATCGTCGAGCGCACCGTGCGCGATTTCCTCACCGAGGAGGTCGACCGCGTGCTCATCGACAACAAGGACGATCACGAACGCTGCCTCCAGGCCGTCGGCCAGATTTCGCAGCGCTCGAAGTCCAAGATCGCCCTCTACAAGGACAGCATCCCGATCTTCGAACGCTTCAACATCGAGCGTCAGATTGAGCAGACCTTCCAGCGCAAGGTCGCCCTGCCCTCCGGCGGGGAAATCATCATCGACGAGACGGAGGCCCTCATCGCCATCGACGTCAACACCGGCTCTCATCGCAACCGGGGCGGAGACGAGAAGAACGTCATCTACGCCGTGAACCTCGAGTCCGCCGTGGAGATGGCCCGACAGATCAAGCTGCGCAACCTCGGCGGCCTGATCATCATGGACTTCATCGACATGAAGGAGCGCCGTCATCGCAATGCGGTGTACGAGAAGATGGTCGAGCTGATGTCCGACGACAAAGCGAAGACGCACATCCTGCCGATCTCGCAGCTCGGCATCATGCAGATGACCCGTCAGCGCCAGCAGGAGTCGCTGTCGTCCAACCTCTACACCGACTGCCCCTACTGCCGCGGCCGCGGCATCGTGAAGTCGGCCACGACCATGTCGGTCGAGTTGCAGCGCAAGCTCAGTTCCGTCGTCCGCCGCCTCATCGTGCGCAACGATGGCAAGGATTACTCGCTGCGCGTGATGGTTCACCCGAGCATCCTCGAACGCCTCCGCAGTGAGGACGCCGACCTGCTGGTGCGCATGGAGAAGACCTACGGGGTCAAACTGGCCTTCCGCGCCGACCTCAATTACCACTTGGAGAACTTCAAGATCGTGAATGCGAATACGGGTGAGGAGTATCGGTAACCCTCCGTCCTCTTTCTCTCAAATCTTAATCTTTCTCTTTCTCCCTTCACCCAGCGCCGGCCCCCCCAAGGCCGGCGCTTTTTCGTGTCCGTGTCCGTCCTGACTCTTCCACTGAGCCCTCTCGAGCCACCACGCTTCTTCCCAAGGTGGGCGGGCTGGTCCCTCTGCCCGCTTCGAAGTCGGACGGCACGCGCCGCAGCGACCGATTCGCGGCTGTTCATGTTTACGCCAACACGCTAACGTCCCTGCATGGCCAAAAATCCCGACATCCGCTGGCGCCAACGTTTCCACAGCTTCGGCTTGGCGTTTGCCAGTCTGTCGGATGCCGCCGAATTAGCCGCCACTCGTCCCCTCTCCAGCCTTGAGCAGCAAGGACTCATCCAAGCTTTTGAATTCACGCACGAATTGGCTTGGAACGTTCTCAAAGACTATCTCGAAGCACAGGGCCTCGTGGGCATCATCGGCTCTAGAAACGCCTCACGCGAAGCCTTCAAAAACGGCCTGCTCACCGAAGGCCAAACCTGGATGGACATGATCGCCGCCCGCAATCGCAGCAGCCATACCTATAACGAAAAGACCGCACGCGAAATCTCTGCCGCAATCCTCGCCGACTTCGTCCCGCAGTTCAGAACCCTCCTGACCCGATTCAAAGAACTGGAGACCCAGGTGTCATGACCGCGCGCCACGACATCCCCGAATCAGCCTTGGTCCAGATCACCGCCGTTCTGGCCCGCTTTCCGACCGTGGAAAGTGCGGTGCTCTTTGGCTCCCGCGCCAAAGGAACCCACAAACCCGGCTCGGATATTGATCTCGCCCTCACCGGCCGGGCGCTCGACTGGCGCATCGTAGGCCAGATTTTCGATGCACTGGATGATTTGCTCCTGCCCTATAGTTTTAGTCTGATCCACCATGACGGGGCCACCGATCCGGATGTGGCGGCCCATATCGCGCGGGTAGGAATACCGATTTTTCACTCGGAGCGGCTCACCCCGCCAAATAGGCGGCCGACGCTTGCGGCGCGCGAAAACTCGCCGCACTCGACGAGCTGAAAACCTCCCTCCTCCACCACTTCTCCGGCCAGCTTTAAGTCGATTCTCGTGCCAACGGAGATGTACGCGCGTCGACAGGTCCGTCCAGCGTGTCGAGAAATAGCTCAAAAATATCCCCGTCATCCCGGGCGTGGTAAGAAAACCGCCCTTTCTTTGCACATCCCGCCCGGCTCAACGGTCACTTGACTCACCACTTGACTCATACTTGACTCATTCGCGTGAACTACGAACCCCAGTTCTCCATCACCCCCGGCCTGTTGTCCCAGGCGGAAACCGTGGCGGCGCTGCGCGAACGGATATTGGGCGCAGCCGTCGAGTTGTCGTGGATTCCCGCGCTTCAAAAGGACGCCCGCACCCGAAACGTCCACGCGTCCACGGCCATCGAGGGCAATCCGCTGACGCTCGAACAAGTCCGTGCGATCGAAGAAGGTCGCGAGCCTGTCGCCTCCGACACCCGCTCGCGGCGCGAGGTCGTCAACTACTTCGCCGGGCTCCACCACGTCGAAAAAAACGCCGCCAAGAATACCATCCGGCACGACGATCTTTTCGCACTCCATCGCATCCTCGCGGGCGAAGTCATGGATCAGGGCGAAGCCGGTCGCTATCGCACCATCGCCGTACGCGTCGGTCGCTACCTGCCGCCCGCGCCGGATGACGTGTCAGGCCTGATGTTCGAGCTGCTCGACTGGTGGAATAAACGCTCCACCGCGCTCTCGCCCGTTTTGAGCTCGGCCATTCTGCACTACCGCTTCGAGGCGATTCATCCCTTCGCCGACGGTAATGGCCGCACCGGTCGCGCCCTCGCGCTCTGGGAACTGTATCGGCGCGGCTTCGATACCCATCACATTTTCTCGGTGGATGAGTATTACTGGGAGGATCGCCCACGCTACTACGCTGCGCTGGAAGCCGTTCGTCACGCCGGCGAAGACCTCACGAGCTGGCTGGAATACTGCACCGAGGGTTTGCGCCAGACGCTCGAACACGTCTGGCTGCGCATCCAGACCTACAACGTGAAATCGCCCGAGAAGCTCGTACTGCGCCCCAAACAAGAGCGCCTCCTCGGACTGCTTCGCGATCACGGCACCATGGCGCCAAGCGAAATCTGGAGCGCCCTCGACGTCTCCAAACAAGGCGCGATGGATTTGCTCAGGCCTTTGCTCGAAGCGGGACTCGTCGAAAAGGTCGGGGGGAAGAAAACCGGACGATACTGTCTGCGCACCCCATGAACGAAGCCGGGACGCGCGCCCAGCCCATCGATCCCGCCTTCCGCGCGGCTGGCGCTTTCCGTCAATGTCACCGCGCAGACACCCGCCTCCCCCTCCGCGTCCGCAGGCAACCCCGAACGCCCCGCCCCGCCGGCCCGCGCGCCGATCAACGACGCTTACTACCGCCTTGGTCCCGACTCCCAGCTGACCACGTGGTCGCATCGTCGCACGTGGCCCCAGGCCCTAATTTGGAACTCTACGAACTGAACCGAGCCAAAGTTGTCAGGTAACTCATGTCCTCCTCCCTCGCCAGCCCTCTTCCTCACGTCGTCGTCCTCGGCGCGGGGTTTGCCGGCCTGTCCTTCTGCCGACGCCTGCCGCCGGGACTCGCCCGGATCACGCTCGTCGACCGGCAGAACCACCATCTCTTCCAACCGCTGCTCTATCAAGTCGCCGCCGCGGGACTCGCCGTTCCCGACATTGCCCAGCCTATCCGGGCCATTCTGCGCGAGAAGACCGACCTCACTGTTCTCCTCGCTGAAGTCTGCGGCATCGACCTCGCCGGCCGGCGGGTTACCCTCGATCACGGCGAGCTTACTTACGACTTTCTCGTGCTCGCGCTCGGCGGACGCACCAGTTACTTCGGCCATCCGGAGTGGGAGGCCTTCGCCCCGGGACTCAAATCGATCGACGACGCCGTCCGCATCCGTCGCGACATTCTCCTCGCCTACGAGCGCGCGGAGACCGAGACGGACGAAACGCGGCGGCAGGAATTGATGACCACGGTTGTGGTCGGAGGCGGTCCCACCGGCGTGGAACTTGCGGGCACCTTCGCCGAACTCGCTCACAACGTCCTGTACCGGGATTTCGACAACATCGATCCGACCCGCGCCCGGGTCATTCTCTTCGAAGGCGGCGACCGGTTGTTGAAGGCCTTCACCCCCGACCTCTCGGCTCACGCCCGCCGGCAGCTCGAAGCGCTTGGGGTCGACGTGAGGACGGGAACACGCGTGAAGAACATCCACGCCAACGAGGTGGTCCTCGAAGGCGAAACCATCCGCGCCGGGAACATCATCTGGGCCGCCGGCATCTCCGCCTCGCCCGTGACCGCGAGCCTCGGCGTGCCGGTCGACCGGTCCGGTCGCATCCAGGTGCAGCCCGACCTCAGCCTCCCGGGCCATCCGGGGGTCTTCGCCGCCGGAGATCTGGTGGCGCTCATCGACCGCAATGGTGCGGATGTCCCTGGTGTCGCCCAAGCCGGAGTCCAAATGGGAACGCACATCGCGGAGCTGCTCGCCGCCGAGCTGCGTGCGGCCCCCTATGCGCCGCCGCCACGGTCCGCCTTCGCCTACCGCGATCAAGGCAGCATGGCCACGATCGGCCGATCGAAGGCGGTGGCGCAGATCGGCCGCCTCCATTTCAGCGGCTGGTCCGCGTGGATGGCGTGGCTGGTGGTTCACCTGCTCTTCCTCGTCGGCCTGCGCAACAAGTTCTCGGTCCTTCTCTCCTGGATGTATTCGTACTTCACCTACCGACGCGGCGCCCGCATCATCACCGACACCGCCGGTTCGCCGCTCGGGCCCAAACGCTCACGCCCGCCAGGCTGACCCTCGGGCTCTTCCTCGCGCGCGTTCTCCATTACGGTTCAATTCTTTCGCCGTGCCGTCATTGACCGTTTCCGGCGCGCCCCTACCGTTATCCCGTGGAACGCAGACTCGTACCCGAACTTCTCGATTCGCTTCCACCCGACCACCCGGACGCCCTGCACAACCGGCGCGATCTGCGGTGGATCAACGCCCTCATGGGCAACACGCGCTGGTTCGTGCGGACACTCCCGCCTCTCGTGGCGCCTGACGAAGCGGTGCTCGAGCTCGGGGCCGGGCTTGGCGAACTGGCGAATGCCCTTGCTCGTCATGGCGTGCGGCCAGATGCGCTC
Source organism: Opitutales bacterium (assembly GCA_038212175.1). GTDB lineage: Bacteria > Verrucomicrobiota > Verrucomicrobiia > Opitutales > Opitutaceae > CAMAXB01. The sequence continues at coordinate 43,397 of JBBQUU010000038.1, forward strand.
GACCGCTGGCCGGCTCCCCTTGGCTGGCCGACCGACCGCACATGGCATCAAACGGATCTCGAAACCTTCGATCAGTGGGACCGCCACCCGGTCGTGATCGGCAACATGATCCTGCACCAGTTTCCGGACACGACGCTGCTCGCCCTCGGCGCGCGCCTCGACGCCCACGCCCGCCTCCTCATCTTCTGCGAACCCGTGCGGCGGCGATGCTCGCAACACCTTCTCGCCGCCGTGGTCCCGCTCATCCGCGCCAACCACGTCAGCCGCCACGACGGTCATGTCAGCATCGAAGCCGGCTTTCTCGACAACGAACTGCCCACCCGGCTCGGGCTCTCCTCCGAACGCTGGCAATGGGAGATCCACACCACAGTCTTCGGCGCCTACCGGCTGATCGCGCGGCGGCGCCCTTCACCATGACCGCGCCAAAGCCGATCACGATCGTCGGCGGCGGGCTCGCCGGCTTGTCGCTGGGACTCGCCCTCCGCCGGAAGGGCATACCGACCTGCTTGCATGAGGCGGGCGACTACCCGCGGCACCGCGTCTGTGGCGAGTTCATCGCCGGCCTCGATGCTGCAACCCGCGAGTCCCTCGGACTCGACCCCTTCCTCGCCGACGCCCGCCCGCACCGAGAGGTGGCCTGGTTTCGCGGCGACCAGCACGCCCACCGTCAACCGCTCCCCTCACCCGCCCTTGCCCTGAGCAGGCATAAGCTGGACCAGCGCCTCGCCGAGGCCTTCCTCGCCACCGGGGGCGACCTGCGGACACGTTCGCGCCTCGGGCTCGCGCCGGCGCCCGAGGGGTGCGTGTTTGCCCACGGACGCCGCCGCGTGCGTTCAGCCTGGCTCGGCCTCAAGGTGCACGCCCGCCACCTCCCGCTGGTCGCCGGACTGGAACTTCACCTGGGCGAACGCGCCTACGTCGGCCTGTGCGAACTGGAGGACGGCACGGTCAACGTATCGGGATTATTCGTACAACGGGACAACCTTGCCGTGACCAGGGCGGACGCGTTGACCACGTACCTGCGAGCCACCGGGCTTCGCGCTCTCGCCGACCGGCTCGACGCCTCCGAGGTGCAGGCGGATTCCCGCTGCGCCGTTGCCGGCCTGGGCTTCGCGCTTCCCGTGCCGACACCGGGTCGTCTCGTGCTGGGGGACGCCTTCGCGATGATCCCGCCGTTCACCGGAAACGGGATGGCGATGGCCTTTCAAAGCGCCGCAGTCGCGCTTGGGCCGCTAACTGCGTGGTCCCGCGGCGAACTGGCGTGGGACGCCGCCGTACGCCGCATCGACCGCCGCCTCAGGAGCCGATTTCGCGTCCGCCTCGCTTCGGCCCGGGCGCTGCACCCCTTGCTGGTGCGCCCCACGGCCCAACGCTGGCTCGCAGCGGCCGGCCGTGTCGGTCTGTTGCCCATGAGATCGCTCTACCATGCGCTCCATTGAACTCTCACCCACACCGGTAACACGCTCCTTGCGGACGGATGCCCGGCAAAACGTCTCCATCATGGCACCCGGTTCAAAGGCCGGATACTAACCCCGCATGTACCTCCACGCCCTCGCCACCGCCGTGCCCGACGCCACCTTTACCCAGCAGCAGTGCTGGGACATCGCGTCGAAATCGGCTTATGCGAAGCAGCACCTCAGTCGACGTTCACAACTGATCCTGCGCACGGTGCTGCGCGGTGACAGCGGCATCGCGACCCGCCACTTCGCCCTGCCCGACATCGACCGCGTCTTTGGGATGTCGCCCGACGAACTCAACGAGGCCTTCCGCCGGGAGGCGCCCGCCCTCGCCGGCCGCGCCCTGACCGACGCCCTCGCGCAGGCCGGCGTGAAACCCGACGAACTGGACGCGCTGCTCGTCTGCACCTGCACGGGCTACCTTTGCCCCGGCGTGAGCAGCTACGTGGCCGAACAACTTGGCCTGCGGCCCAACGCTTATCTCCAGGATCTGGTCGGCCTGGGTTGCGGCGCGGCCATTCCCACCCTTCGCGCGGCGCA